>DAOPOS010000023.1:0-38840 GCA_035358035.1 Syntrophales bacterium
TCCGTCTCGGCTTCGACGCCGAGCGGCCGGTCGTGATCGAACCCTGAACGGACCCTGAACGGACCCACAGCGTCCCGAGGCGCTGCCCGAAGCATGAATATCGGACGTTACCTCAATACCTGGAATGTCATCCTGGCGCTGGTCTTCATCGTCCTGTTCTTCGCCGTCCTGTATCCCGTCCTCTACATCTTCAAGGCGAGTTTCATGGACCCGGGGACGGGCGTCTTTTCGCTGAACAGTTACCAGACCTTTTTCAAGTATCCCTATTACCTGCGCTGCCTGCGCAACAGCCTGTTCGTCAGCGCCCTCGCCACGGGGTTCGCGCTTGTCATCGGGATTCCCTTCGCGTTCTTCCTCTCCCGCTACGACCTGCCCGGAAAGGACATCATCAAGACGCTGGGAACCCTGCCGCTGATCCTGCCAACCTTCATCGGGGCCGAGGCCTGGATCATGCTCCTGGGGCGGAACGGCCTTCTGGCCAACACCCTGGGCCGCTTCGGCCTGGAAGCGCCCACGATCTACGGCTGGAAGGGCATCGTCCTCGTCTACACCCTGCAGTTCTTTCCCTATGTCTTTCTGATGGTGTCGTCCGCCGTCAACGCCATCGACCGCTCCCTCGAGGAGGCGGCCACGAGCCTGGGGGCCTCCCGCCTGAGGGCCTTCTTCACCGTCACCCTGCCGCTCGTCACCCCGGCCATCCTGTCCGGGGCCCTGGTCGTCTTCTACCTGTCCATCGAAAACTTCGGGGTGCCCATCCTGATCGGCGAGGACTTCCGGGTTCTGTCGGTCCAGGCCTACAACGAATTCATCAGCGAGATGGGGGGCAATCCCTCGATGGCGGGGGCGCTCAGCATGATCCTCCTGTCGCTCACGCTGCTCTTGACGGTGGTGCAGAAGTACTGGACGGAGCGTAAAACCTACGCCACCACGTCCGTGCAGCGGACGGCGGTGAAACGGCTGTCGCTTCTCCCGACCGTCCTCATCTGGATCTTCTGCGCCGGCCTCGTCTTCATCGCCCTCTTTCCGTTCCTGGTCGTCGTCGTGGCGGCCTTCACGAAGGCCCACGGGCCGGTCATGTATTACGGACAGTTCACCCTGGATCATTTCATCAAGGCCTTCACCATCGCCCCGCGTCCCATCCTGAATTCATTTTTTCTCGCCACGGCCGCCACCCTCATCGGGATCGTCTTCGGCCTCGTCGTCAGTTACCTGCTCGTCCGCCGGCGGGGAACCGTGAGCTACCTCCTCGACGTCCTGACCATGCTGCCCCTGGCCATCGCCGGCACCGTCCAGGGCATCGCGCTCGCCGTGACGTACAACAAGGGCCTCGTCGTCCTCACGGGGACCTGGATGATCCTCGTGCTCGCCTATTTCATCCGCAAGGTCCCGTTCTCCATCAAGACCACCTCGGCGCTCCTGCACCAGATCGACCGGAACATCGAAGACGCCTCCGTCAACCTGGGCGTTCCTCCGTTCCGGTCCTTTCTCAAGGTCATCCTGCCGGTGATGATGCCGGGCATCGTCGCCGGGGCGATCATCATGTGGGTGACGACCCTGGCCGAGCTCAGCTCCACCATCGTCCTGTACTACGGTCCCTGGGCGACCATGACCGTGGAGATCTTCCAGCGGATCAACAGCGGCGATTTCGGGCCCGCCTCCGCCTTCGCCACGGTCCTCATCGTCTCGGTCCTGATCCCCCTGTTCATCCTGCACAAACTCCTGGGCAGGGATCTGACGACGGCCCTCTAGCGCGGTGTTGACGGGGACCGGTCGGGATAGTATAAGGCTTGCCGGAACCCCCGTTCCTCCACGTGCGGGGCGCGATTCCCGCGTGCGGGAAGGATCGCGAATCAATTTCAAGGAGTGCTTTTGAATGGAGCGGTACGACGTGTTGCCCCCGGCCCTGAAAGAGGCCCTGATGCAGAAGATGAAGACGGATTCCCCCTTCTGGACCCTGTTGGGGATGGAACTGCTGGATGCCCGCAAGGGCTGGGCCAGGATGCGGCTTCCCTTCGACCGCAAGCTGGTCCACCCCATGGGCATCGCCCACGGCGGCGCGATCTTTTCCATTGCCGATTCCGCCGTGGCGATGGCCCTGATCGGCATGGTGGACCGGGGGGACGCCTTTGTGACGGTCGAGATGAAGCTCAATTACGTACTGCCCTTCGCATCCGGGGAGATTACCGCGGAGGCCCGGATCATCCATCAGGGCACGAAAACCGCCCTGGGCGACGTGGAGGTCCGGAACGACCGGGACGAACTCGTCGCCAAGGGGCTGGCGACCTACATGATCATTAAGGGAGGGGCGCAGGCGAAAGGCTGAAGAAGAAAAAATGCACGCAAAAGGATTGCCAGCGAACCGGAAGAGGATTACATTACCCCCGTGACGCCGAGCGGGGTCGAGGTCGCCGGACACGCCGGCGCTGCATGCACCCCCAGGATCAATCCGAATTCGAGAAAGGAGACCCACCATGGATTTCAAGAGCAGCAAGACGCGCACCAACCTGATGAATTCCTTTGCCGGAGAGTCCCAGGCCCGCAACCGCTACACGTTCTTCGCCAGCGTGGCCAAGAAGGCGGGCTACGAACAGATCTCGGAGATCTTCACCGATACGGCCAACAACGAGAAGGAGCACGCGAAGCTCTTCTACAAGCACATCGTGGATCTGATCGGCGAGGACGCCATCCAGGTCACCGGCACCTACCCCGTGATCCTGGGCGATACCCTGGCCAACCTGAAGGCCGCCGCCGCCGGAGAAAACGAGGAGTGGACGGCGCTTTATCCCGAGGCGGCGAAGATCGCCGACGCGGAAGGTTTTCCCAAGGTCGCCGAGACCTTCCGGCAGATCGCCGAAGCGGAGAAGTCCCACGAGGACCGCTACCTCGCCCTCGCGAAGAACATCGCCAACGGCGAGGTTTTCAAAAAGAAGGCCAAGATCAAGTGGCGCTGCCGGAACTGCGGCCGGATCGTCGAGAGCGAAGAAGCGCCCAAGGTCTGTCCGACCTGCCAGCACCCCCAGGATTACTTCGAAGTGAAGGCCGAGAATTATTGAGGCATGACCCGCCCGACGACCGCCCCGGATCCGACCCCCGTCGCGATCCGGGGCGGCAGCCGGTTTGCCGTTACCGCAACATCGTCCGACGTCATCGTTTCCGTCTTCCATTCCCGGAGGGGGTGCGGCGCTGAGAGCATCGACGAAAGCCCTGATGGCGAAGCACGGTTGGCGCATCGACCGAGCCGTCCACAACTACGTCTATTACGCCTTCTATCACCCCTACGTCCGGGCCGTCTACCACACCTTCCGCTTCCTGGAACGCTACTTCACCTGGTTCACCCCACTGCGGCCGTTCCTCCGGATGTCTTTCGACCGCTACCACGCCAAGGTGATCCCCTTTGCCGACGCCCGCAAGATTCTGACGCTCGACGCGGACATCAACTTCGACTCCGAACACAACAAGCGGATCATCCCGTTCGCCTACGCCCACCGGATTCTTTTCGAGGAGGCGGATTTCATCGCCGTCATGGACTGCCCCTGCAAACTCACCCTGAAGGCCCCGGCGGAGACGATCAATTCCTGCCTCAGCGTCGGCCGCCGGACCTCCCAGTTCTGGCTGGATCGCTGCGGCCGTAAGTACCACGCCCGGAAGATCGCCCCGGAGGCGGCCCTGGCGCTCATCCGCGATTTGCGCCACACCGGCCATCTGACGCAGGCCTTCTTCAAAGTGGCGACGGGGGGCACGACCGGGGTCATCTGCAATTGCCGTGCGGACACCTGCGTGAGCCTGCGGGCGACGCGCTTCGCGAAGCGCGTCGATCCGGGACTCACGATGAGCGCCGATTCCGGCTATTCCGTCCGACACGACGACGCCAACTGCAAGCACTGCGGGACCTGCGCCCGGATCTGCCCGTTCGGGGCGGTCCGGGTCGCCGATGAAACCTGGACCTACGACCGGGCGACGTGCCTGGGGTGCGGCCTGTGCACGGAACACTGTCCGGAGCAGGCCATGACGCTGTATCGGGACGCGGCGAAGACCGTCCCCCTGGACCTGGACGAGCTGAGAAGGGCGTCGGGCTGAGGCCGGAAGGCCGCCCGCGATTCCGACGCGGGGTTTTTGCATTCAATTCCGGGGGAGGTCCCTTCGGCCCGCCGCCGCAAATGGAGTTCCTATGGCATACGACGTCATCGTCATCGGCACCGGCATCGGCGGCGCCACCGTCGCACGGGAGATGGCCCGGCGGGGGAAGCGCGTCCTGATGCTGGAGCGCGGCGGACGGACGGAGATGCTGGGCACCAGTCTGACCCTCCCTCTCGTCCTGCAGAACTTCGGCCTGAACCGCAGCCGGGAGAAGTCCTTCGTCACCTTCGCCGACAATTACGGAGGACTTTCGACGCTGACGGCCGGTTGCGCCGTTCCGCCCCCGGCCGCGATCTTCGCCCCGCAGGGGATCGATCTGACGGCGGATGCCGAGGCGGTCCGGGCGGACATGAAGGTCCAGACCCTTCCCGACGACCTGATCGGGCCAGCGAACCTGCGCCTGCTCGCCGCGGCCAACGACGCCGGCTTCCACTGGCGCCGCGTGGAGAACTTCATCGATGCGGACAAGTGCGTGGCCGGCTGTTCCCGCTGCATGCTGGGCTGCCCGACCGGGGCGAAATTCACGGCCCGCGTATACGGCGACGAGGCGATCGCCGCCGGCGCCGAACTCCGCCTGCGCACGGAAGCGACGGCGATCCTGGTCGAGGGCGGCCGGGCGGTCGGGGTGGCGGCCCGGCGGTTCGGACGGACGGTCCGGTATGAAGGCCGGACGGTGGTCCTCTCCGCCGGCGTCGCCAACGTCGCGCTCCTGAGGCGCGCGGGCATCTCCGAAGCCGGGCGGGGCTTTGCCTGCGACTGGCTCCAGTTCGTGGGCGGGATCGTGCCGGGGACGAGCACCGCCCGGGCGAATCCCATGACCGTCGGCACCCTGGAACACTACGAGGCGGACGGCATCGCGATCCTGCCCGTCTTTCCCAACTGGTCCCAGTTCCTGCTGTTTCTCGCCTTCATGGGACCGGGGCATCTGCCGAGGTTCGCCCACTTCTGGCGGTACTCCGGGATCATGGTCAAGATCCGCGACGAGATTTCCGGGGAGGTCCTTCCCGGCGGCGCGTTTTCCAAACCCGTCACGCCGGCGGACCGCAAGCGCCTGGACAAGGGCGTCGGGATCATCCGGCAGGTTCTCACGAAGGCCGGCGCCAGGGCGTCGGACATCCTCGTCCTCGACCCCCTGGGCGCCCACCCCTCGGCGAGCTGCCGCATCGGCGAGGTCGTGGACCGGAACCTCGCCACGCGGATCCCGGGCCTGTACTGCTGCGACGCCAGCGTCTTTCCCCAGGCCCTGGGGCTTCCCGTGGTCTGGACGATCGCCGCGCTGGGCAAACGCCTCGCCCGTCACCTGGGCGGGACGGGCGCGGGGCCCGTTGCGCCGGCGGAGGCGCCGGCCTGATTACACCCCCGTATGGGGGAATGCGGCACCCATTCACCCCGGCCGGTCCATGCTCCGGCTGGGGGCGAAAAATAACAAAAGGAGAGGAGAAGGTTATGGGGAGTTTGATTTGTGACGTCAGGGATCAGAAGTTCGTGCTGTACGAGTTGCTCAAGATCGAGGACCTCTGCAAGACGGCGAAGTACGCGGATTTCTCGCGCGAGACCTTCGACATGGTCTTGGCCGAGGCGGAGAAGTTCGGCACCGAGGTGCTCTTTCCGACGATGGCGGAGGGCGACCGCGTGGGCTGCCGGCTGGAAAACGGCCAGGTCAAGGTGCCCCCCTGTTTCTACCGGCCCTTTCAGCTCTACAAGGAAGGCGGCTGGAGCACGATGAGCGTCTCCCAGGAGGCCGGCGGCCAGGGGTTCCCCCTGGTGATGTCCTCCGCGGCCAAGGAGTGGTTCATCCACAATTTCGGGATGATGTGCTACCCCTACCTGACGGAGGGGGCGGCCCACCTGATCGAGGTCTACGGCACGGAGGCCCAGAAGCGCAAGTACATGGACAAGATGTACGCCTGCGAGTGGGGCGGGACGATGGCCCTGACCGAACCGGGGGCCGGCACCGACGTGGGGAACCTGAAAACGAAGGCCGTCCGGAAGCCGGATGGCACCTTCCGCCTCCAGGGAACGAAGCAGTTCATCACCGGCGCCGATCAGGACCTGGTCCCCAACATCGTTCACCCCGTGCTCGCCCGGATCGAGGGCGACCCGGCCGGAACGGGCGGGATCTCCATCTTCCTCGTCCCGAAGTATCTCGTCAACGACGACGGGAGCCTGGGCCGGCGGAACGACTACACCATCGGCGCGATCGAGGAGAAGATGGGCCTACACGGGAGCGCCACGTGCGTCATGAACATGGGCGACAACGGCGACTGCTACGCCGAACTCCTGGGCGAGGAGCGCCAGGGCATAAAGGTCATGTTCCAGCTCATGAACGAGGCCCGGATCGGCGTGGGCATCCAATCGCTCTCCCTTGGCGGCATTGCCTACCTGCACGCCCTGAACTACGCCAAGGAGCGCCTGCAGGGCTCGTCGCTCCTCGAGATGAAGAACCCCGAGGCCCCGCGCGTGCCGATCATCCAACACGCCGACGTCCGCCGGATGCTCCTGTGGATGAAGGCCCACGTCGAGGGGTTCCGGGCGCTGACCTACTACACCGCCTACTGCGCGGACCGGGCGCATGCGCTGGCGGACGAGGCGGAGCGGGACAAGTCCGTCGGGATCATCGAGGTCCTGACCCCCATCGTGAAGGCGTACTGCTCCGACATGGCCTTCCGGGTGACGGAAATGGCCATCCAGACCTACGGCGGCTACGGCTACTGTGCGGAGTATCCCGTGGAGCAGTTCCTGCGCGACGTCAAGATCGCCTCGATCTACGAGGGGGCGAACGGCATCCAGGCCCTGGATCTGGTGGGGCGGAAGCTGGGGCTGAAAAAGGGGATGTACTTCATGAGTCTGCTGGGCGAGATGAACGCGACGGTGGCGGCGTATCAGGGGAACGCGGCCTTGAAGGACCTGGCGGCGGACGTCCAGAAGGCGGCGAACACGCTGGCGGAGATGGCGATGTACTTTGCGGGGAGCGCGAAGGCGGGGAAGTTCATGATCCCGGTGGGGAACGCGTACCCCTTCCTGATGCTGATGGGGAAGGTGGTGATGGCGTGGCTTCTTTTGTGGGAGGCGGGTGTGGCCCGGGAGAAGCTGGAGGGGATCGCCGCGGGCAAGGGGATCGACCTTTCGGACGGGGCGAAGGTCTCGGCCCTGGCGAAGGCCGACGCCGACGCGGCCTTCTACATCGGGAAGGTCTCGGCCGCGCGGTACTTCATCAAGCACGTCCTGCCGGAGGTGGACGCGGCGGTGACGTCGATCAAGAGCGAGGATCTCTCCATGATCGACCTCCCCGAGGAAGCCTTTGCGTCCTGAAGGCCGGGACTCGCTCGTTTCTGGCGCGTGCAGGCGTAGGGCACGCGGGGGCGTATCTTGAAGGTGTGAAGGGCGGTTCCCCGTCGTGCCGGGGGGTTCGTTTCCAGGCATGACGGGGCGCCGCCGGGTGAGTTTTTCGAGACGGGGGGAGGCGGCCTTCCCCGCGCCGGGGTTCCGTTCCCCGGCGCGGCGTGGGGCCGGCGAGTGTGCATGCAAAAAACAATAAGGAGGGAAGTGAGATGGTCGAAGACTGGTACAAGGCGAAAGAGAAGGACAATCAGTATCCCAGGGAACTGGTCATGGGGGAGTTCCTCCGCCGGAACGCCGATCGGTTTCCGGATCGACTCGCCGTGGTCTACAAGGACCGGCGCTACACCTATCGGGAATTCAACGCCCGGGTGAACCGGCTGGCCAACGCCCTGATCGCCCTGGGCGTGAAAAAGGGCGACTGCATCGGGATCTTCGCCCACAATTCCGACCGCTGTGTCGAGGTGGCGATCGCGATCACCAAGGCGGGGGCAATCTTCATCCCCATCAACTTCCGTCTGGTCGGCCATGAGGTGGAGTACATCCTGAACTTCAACGATTCGGTCGCCGTCTTTGTCGACCATGCCGTCGTGGACGTCGTCGCCGGCGTCCGCGACAAGCTCGTGGCCAAGCACATCATCGTCATGCAGGCGGAGGGGGCGGCGATCCCTAAAGGCATGCTCAATTACGACGATGTTTCCGCCTCGGGCGGGGAGCAGGAGCCGGACGTCGATGCCTGGGAGGGGGACATTGCGGGCCTGGCCCAGACGGGGGGCACGACGGGACGGCCGAAGAGCGTCTTCGTCGGTCACCGCGCCGTCGGCAGCATCATTAACCAGATCTGTTTCATCCACAATTACCGGGAAGACGACCACGGCCTGCAGGCCATGCCGTCGTACAGTTCGGCGGGGATCGCCTACGACTGGGGCGCCACCCTGTTCCACGGCGGCACGCTCTACATCGCCCCGCTGCCCCCCTTCGACCCCGTGGGGATCCTGGACATCATCCATCGGGAGCGGATCAACCACCTGACCCTGGCGCCGATCATGGTCGATTTCATCCTGGCCTTCCTGGAGGCCTCGCCGGGCAAGTACGACGTCAGTTGCGTCCGGACGCTCATCTCCGTCGGGGCGCCGACATCGAAGAAGACCCGGGAGAAGGCGGTCCAGCTCTTCGGGGAGGGCGTGCTGTATTGTGAATATTCGGCCACCGAGATGGGCGTCGCCACCTGTCTCAAGCCCGACGAAGTCCTCAAGTACCCGGAGAGCTGCGGCCGGGCGGCCCTGGGCCAGGAGATCAAGATCATCGACATGGACGGCAACGACCTGCCGCGGGGCGAGGTCGGGGAGATCGTCGTCGCCGGCCAGATGGTGACCCGGGGCTACAAGAAAAACCCCGATGCCAACCGCGCGGCCTTCCACGGGCGCTTCATGGGCATCGGCGACATCGGCTACATGGACAAGGACGGCTATATCTTCATCGTGGACCGCAAGTCCGACATGATCATCAGCGGGGGCATGAACATCTACCCCGCCGAGATCGAGGCGGTCATGATCGACCACCCGCAGATCGCCGAGGTGGCCGTCCTGGGCGTTCCCGACGAACAGTGGGGAGAGAGCGTCAAGGCGATCGTCCGTCTGGCCGCGGGCCAGGAGGTGACCGCCGAGGAGATCATCGCGTGGTGCAAGGGGAAGATGGCCGGCTATCGGGTCCCCAAATCGGTCGACTTCGTGGCGGATTTTCCGCGGACGGCGGCGGGCAAGGTCCAGAAGTCCGTCCTGCGGCAGGAATACTGGAAGGACGCCGGGCGCAAGGTGTAGCGATCCGGCGTGGGTGTAACGGACGGGACGGCGGGCGGGTGCCGCCGCGTTCCGGCCCGTCAGGTTTCAGCGTTTCCCGGAGGGGCCGCGTTCGGAAGGGCCCCTCCGAACGATTCGCGTCCGCTGTCTTCGGCCCGGCGCGGGGCCGTTTCAAAAGGGGCGGCCCCCCGCGCCGGCCGGTTCGTCCGGGGCCTGTGCTTCACGGGCGCGGAACCCGGTTTGCGAAAGACGACCCCATGCGCCTCTGGACCCTCCATCCGCGGTATCTCGATCCCCGGGGGCTCGTGGCGCTCTGGCGTGAGGCGCTGCTGGCCCAGCAGGTGCTCCTGGGGCGGACGCGCGGCTACCGGGCGCATCCGCAGCTCATCCGTTTTCGCGCCCGGCCGGACCCGGCCGCGGTGATTGCCGCCTATCTGGAAGGCGTCCATGCGGAGGCCGCTGCCCGCGGCTACCGGTTCGACGCCGCCAAGATCGGGCCGCCCGGAGCGGTTCAGAAGATCGCCGAGACCGAGGGCCAGCTCCTCTACGAATGGGAGCACCTGCAGGCCAAGCTCGCGGTGCGCGATCCGGCCCGGCATGCCCTCCTCCGCCGGGTGCGCTCGCCCGAGCCGCACCCCCTGTTCACGATCGTTCCGGGTCCGGTGCGGGACTGGGAGCGGAGGTAACCTCATCCCGTCGACCAGAGCTTCGAAAACGGGCTCTTGATCTTCAGGGATTTGAGCTTGTCCTCGACCTCCTTCCGGGTCAGCTCGTCGTAGGTCAGGATAACCACATACTCGGCGTAATCGAACATCAGGATCATCCGGCTCTGGCTCTCCAGCGCGTGACGTTGCTCGACGGCCGTTTCGAAGACGGCCTCGTATTCGGCGATGAGCCACATGTGGCGCCGCATGAGGATGAGCGAGTAGATGGCCTGGGGGAGCGGGATGCGCCGGTTGTAAAAATCCCGCGCGTACTTCGCGAACAGGACGTGGGCCTCCTCGAACGGCTTGTCGGTCGCGAAGAGCTTCCTGTAGTTGCTGTAGAACAGCAGCGCCAGCTCGATCGCCTCGGCCCGGGGCATTGCATGGAAGACCGGGGTTTTGGGGTTGATCTTCACGTTCTTGTACCACTGCTCGGCAATTTCCTGGGCTTTGTACTCAACCGTCTCGATCAGCTTCGTCGTATACGCCGTTGTCATGGCCGGACCCCCTTCCTTGAGATCGTCTTTGGTGTGCGGTTAGAGAACAGGACGGCATTGCGCAAGACCGCTCAGGTCGGACCCCTGCCTTTTCGCTTCAGGCTGTTTTCCGCCAGCTTCTGCTCGGTGCAGTCCTCGAGGGTTTCCACGGCCCCGACGAGCTCGCCCTGTGCATCCCGGATGAGCGCGGCCGTGAAGCGGAGCCAGCGTCCGTCCTCTCCCAGATCGGGGAAGAAGTCCGTCGCCTCGTAGGCTTCCTCGACGAGATCGGACTTTCGGTACTTTCCCGAATACCAGTGGGAGACCTTGTCCATCGCACTGTCGACGAGCAGGTCCGCCATGCAGGGCCGCCGCTTCCCGTAGAAGGCGCGCCACTGCTGGTCGGTTCCGATCACGTCGCGGGCCTTCACGTTCGTCAGCCGTTCCAGCGCCCGGTTCCAGTAGAGGATCTTGTGGTGCTTGTCGATGACGAAGGCGGCGATCGAAAACCCCTCGAGAACGCTGTGGAGGATCTTCTCGCTGTCGACGAGGAGCTGCTCCGCCTTCTTCCGTTCGGTGATGTCCTCCAGCGTCTCGACGCAGCCGACGAGCGCGCCCCGCGAGCTGCGGATGGGGGCCACGGTGAACCGCAGCCAGCGGCCGCTTTTCCCCAGGTCGGGGAAGAAGCCCTCCGCCTCGAAGGTGTCTTCCAAAAGCTTTGACTTGGCGACGCCCCCGTACCATTCCGGGATGGTCTCGAGGGTCTGATCGACGACCAGATCGGACATGCAGGGGCGCTCCTTGGCGTAAAAGGCGCGCCAGTGCCGGTTGGTGCCGATCATGTCCTTCGCGGGGATGCCGCTCAGCTTCTCCAGCGCCCGGTTCCAGTAGAGCACCGTGTGGTCGAGACCGATCACAAAGGTCGGGATCGGCGACCCTTCGATGACGCTGATGAGCCGCTGTTCGCCTTCGCGCTGCGTCAGCTCCGCGGTCATGCGCTCCGTGATGTCTTCCAGGGTTTCGATGGCGCCGATGATCTTGCCCCCGGCGTCCCGGATGACGGCGGCGGTGAAGCGGAGCCACGCCCCTTTCTCGCCCAGGGCGGGAAAGAAGTCGGTCGCCTCGTACGCCTCTTCCAGCAGATCGGACTTGCGGTATTTGCCGGCGTACCACTTGGGGATCCGGTCCTCGATGCCGTCGACCAGCAGATCGGCCATGCAGGGTCTGGGCTCCGCGTAAAAGCTTCGCCAATGCTGGTTGGTGCCGACCACCTCCTTCATCGGAATCCGGGTCAACCGTTCGAGGGCGCGGTTCCAGTAGAGGATCTTGTGGTCCTTGCCGATGACGAAGGCGGGGATGGAGAAGCCCTGGACAACGCTCTGCAGCAGGTGGGCCGAGGCCGTGGACGGACCCGCCGCCTCAGGTTTTGCCTTCGCGGTTCTGGCGCGTGCGCCGGGGGCAACTTTACCAACGGTTTTTCTGGCCATAGAAAACCTCCTTTCGTGAAAAGACTGCCTGAACGCCTGGAAGGTTACAAACTGGATGACCCGGGACTCCGGCCCGCACGCGAGGGGCGAGACGACTCCGTTGGTAAGATGTTGTTTTTGGACGGATTTAATATAAGGCAAGAGCCTGGGCGTGTCAACGGCTAAAAAATGAAGTGAAAAATGAAAGGGTTGACAATCCCCAAAATAGGATTAAAATTCACCCCCAATGCCTAATCCTGGTTTTCAGGAGCGGAGGAACCGTTTTCCTGGGGCGTATCGCCATCGCGCGTAGGGTAACCTCTTCGGCCCGAGCCCTTCAGCTAACTTCGTCGGCATCGATGAGGAGAACCGACCGGAGGAATTCGGGAGGATCTTCCTCCCGATCATCATGCTCCGGAGGTTCACGATGTCCTCTCCATCCCTTCACGACCCCGGTTCGGACGTGCCGTCCGAAAAGAAATCCCCCTCACGGTGGCTGGACCAAAAGATCTTCCTCCTGGCGTTCGGGTCGATCGGCGTTGTCTTTGGCGACATCGGGACGAGCCCCCTGTACGCCATCAAGGAATGTTTTCACGGGAAGCATGCCATTGTTCCCGATCCCGCCAATATCATGGGGGTCCTGTCCCTCGTCTTCTGGTCGATGGTCGTGGTGGTCAGCATCAAGTATGTCACCTTCATCCTCCGCGCCGACAACCGGGGCGAGGGGGGCATCTTCGCCCTCCTCGGGCTTTTGTCCGGTTCCGACAGGACCGTCTCCCCCCGCCTTCAGGCCACGCTGATGCTGGCGGGCATTCTCGGCGCCGGCCTTCTTTACGGCGATGGGGTCATCACCCCGGCCATATCCGTCCTTTCGGCCATCGAAGGACTGGAAGTCGCCACCCGGGCGGCCTCTCCCTTCGTGATGCCCCTGACGTGCGTCATTCTCGTTTGCCTTTTCTTTTTGCAGCACCGGGGCACCGCGAATATCGGCCGGCTGTTCGGCCCGATCATGATGATCTGGTTCATCGCCATCGCCGGCTTCGGTTTGAACCGCATCCTGGACGAGCCCCGGATTCTCCTGGCCGTCAATCCCGTCTATGCGGTGGATTTCTTTGTTCGCAACCACATCCACGGCATCGTTGTTCTCGGATCGGTCGTCCTCTGCATTACCGGCTGTGAGGCCCTGTACGCCGATCTCGGACATTTCGGGAAAAGCGCCATCCGGCTTTCCTGGCTCGCTTTTGCCGGCCCGGCGCTGTTGTGCAACTACTTCGGACAGGGCGCCCTGCTCCTCGGGCATCCGGAATTGAATGCCAATCCCTTTTACGGGATCGTTCCCAGGCTTCTCCTCTATCCCATGGTCGCCCTCTCGACCGCCGCCACCGTCATTGCCTCTCAGGCGTTGATCTCCGGCGTCTTTTCTCTCACGCAGCAGGCGGTGCAGCTGGGTCTCTGTCCCCGGATTCACATCGTCCACACCTCGAGCGACGTGCAGGGCCAGATCTACATTCCGTTCGTGAACTACAGCCTCATGGTGGCCTGCCTTGCCGTGGTGGTCGGGTTCAAGCAATCCAGTGCGCTGGCGGGGGCGTACGGGATCGCGGTCACCGGAACGATGATCATCACCTCTTTCCTTTATTTTCTGGTCTCGACCCGTTGCTGGGCGTGGCCCCCCTGGAAGGCGCTGCCCCTTGCGGGGCTATTTATCGCCTTTGATGTTGCCTTCATCAGCGGCAATGTCTTCAAGGTCGGCGATGGGGGATGGTTTCCTCTTCTGGTGGCCGCCGTCATCGCCGTCGCCATGACAACCTGGAGAAAGGGCCGCGCGGAGCTCGCCCGGATGTTGATGGGGGATCGATTGCCCCTGGAACTCTTTCTCCGGGAGATCTCGAACGGAAAGCTGCCGCGCGTTCCCGGAACGGCCGTTTTCATGACGCTGTCCCCGGAAGGCGCCCCGCCCACCCTCCTGCATCATGTGAAGCACAACCATATCTTGCATGAAAAAGTCGTGCTTCTTTCGATCCGCTTCGAGGACCTGCCCAATGTTCCCGAGAATGAGCGGATCAGGCTCAACGATCTGGGGCAGGGGTTCTATCGCGTCGTCGCCTCGTACGGATACATGCAGACGCCCAACATCCCCCGCATCATGAGGGATCTTTCCCGTTACGGTCTCGTCGCCGATCCCATGAAGACGACCTATTACCTCGGCCGGGAAACCCTCCTCACGGGAGGACGGTCGAAGATGATGCGCTGGCGCAAGGCGCTCTTCACCTTCATGTCGAGAAACGCCGGGAATCCCACGGCCTATTTCGGCATCCCGCCCAACCGGGTCGTTGAACTCGGCACGCAGATAGAGCTTTGAGCGGAGGCGATTGGATCGCGGCGGCTATTTACTGAACCTCGGATTGTGTTTTAATCCATGCCCCCGCGCGGGGGGGAACATGCGCATCTTCACCTCTACAATACCCTTCTATGCTGATATTTTTCTCTTTGATCGACCAGGGTATTCTGATAGTATGACTCCATGAAAAAGAAAAGTCTCATCATGACCAATCGTTATCTCAAAGATCCCGACGAGTGCGAGGTTGGAGTTCTCCTGAACGTGGCGACCTCATCGGCAATTGAAGGCGTTCCTCTGTCTGATTTCGACCATCTTGCTACAATTCGGACGAATCGAAGCGTTGATCCCGCAAGCGCAAGGTCCGCTCGATCACACCGCCGAAAATCTTCTCCATCGGTTCGTAGTTCCGATCAAGTCCGGACTGAACAGCAGTAAAATATTCCTGCTTCTTTCCGCCCTTTACCCCACCGAAATCAAGAGGAGGCAATCCTGCCTGAAGCGCCATCAAGGACGCCAGCATCCGTGCCAGTCGACCATTGCCTTCCCGAAAAGGATGGATAAGCAACAATTCCACATGTACGGCAGCAAGGGCATGTATCAGATCGTTTCCGGAAACAGTTCGGCAGGGTGTATAAACGGCAAGGCAATGACGTTCGAATTCGTCCATTAGACGGGGAATCAGGTGCGCCGCCGCAAAGGTAAAATTCTCTTTTGCGAGATTTACTTTCCGGTATGTTCCCGCCCATTCGTATATGTTACCAAGCCATTCCCGATGCATAGCGCAAAGATCGGCCGCTTTGAAGCGGTGACTTTGGTCAATAGTGTCAATAAGTGTTCTTAAAGTGCGTAGAAGCTCACGGCTTTCGATCTTGCCCATTTCCCTCTTGCTTTTTATTCCGATCAAATTACGGGGAACTTTCCCCCGTGAGCCCGGCTCGTATTGGCGTTCAATCATCCCTGATACGGCATAGCGTCCGACACGCTTCATCCAATCACCTCCGATTGACTGCACCTCCATAAGAATACAGATTCATGCCGTGCTTGGTCAATCTTCTTAGTTTTTTCAATTCCGCCTTTTCCGATGGGAACGCCAATTCAGCAAGACCGAGGCAATGATGCCTCGGAAAATTTGTTACCCTCCGTGAATTTATCAATCCACGCCCCCGCGCGGGGGGCGACTTCCCACACCAGACGATAAGGCACGAAGAAGAAGTTTCAATCCACGCCCCCGCGCGGGGGGCGACCGCCTTTCGTTCTTTCTTCGTCTATGATTTCAAGTTTCAATCCACGCCCCCGCGCGGGGGGCGACGAGAATCGGCCCTATGCGGAGGTTTTCACCCGTTTCGTTTCAATCCACGCCCCCGCGCGGGGGGCGACATGGGAAAGATATACAGGTACCGGAAGGTTATCGTTTCAATCCACGCCCCCGCGCGGGGGGCGACAGCTCGTCGGCCGCAACCCGCACGACACCCACCAGTTTCAATCCACGCCCCCGCGCGGGGGGCGACCGCCATCCTGGAGGAGTGGATCAAAGATCCAACGTTTCAATCCACGCCCCCGCGCGGGGGGCGACCACGAACGGTCTTATGCTCCTTGAGTTTGAGAAGTTTCAATCCACGCCCCCGCGCGGGGGGCGACCGAAACATCCCCTCCCCAAGATCAACCCCCGTCGTTTCAATCCACGCCCCCGCGCGGGGGGCGACAAAACTGGACGCCGCGTATGGGGATGGAATCAAGGTTTCAATCCACGCCCCCGCGCGGGGGGCGACGCCCCCTGCATGGCCGAAGTGTGGAGGGAACTGCCGTTTCAATCCACGCCCCCGCGCGGGGGGCGACACCCGCACCACAACCCACGAACGATCAAGGCGACGTTTCAATCCACGCCCCCGCGCGGGGGGCGACCCTTTACTTTTCGGCAATCAAGGGGCGGCTCCAGTTTCAATCCACGCCCCCGCGCGGGGGGCGACCGCCATGCACTCCGGTATTTTCAGCACAGACATGTTTCAATCCACGCCCCCGCGCGGGGGGCGACAACCGAGGGCGTCGATGATGCGGCGGGAGCAGTTGTTTCAATCCACGCCCCCGCGCGGGGGGCGACGAAGCGTGACATATCCGGGGGAAGGGGTAGCATTTGTTTCAATCCACGCCCCCGCGCGGGGGGCGACTTAATATTTGTGTATGTCGGATCATAAGCAGCCGTTTCAATCCACGCCCCCGCGCGGGGGGCGACCTCCGCTTCGGTGAGCTTGGAGTACAGGTCGCCGTTTCAATCCACGCCCCCGCGCGGGGGGCGACTTTTTCCTGCCCCCGGAATTCCAGTATATAAACGTTTCAATCCACGCCCCCGCGCGGGGGGCGACGAGATGTCCACGAGCAGATTAGATAACATAAGAGTTTCAATCCACGCCCCCGCGCGGGGGGCGACCAAGATTAGAGGGACCTTTTGCCACATCGGACAGTTTCAATCCACGCCCCCGCGCGGGGGGCGACATCAGTTCCTGCATCGTAGGCTGTTCCGAAGCCAGTTTCAATCCACGCCCCCGCGCGGGGGGCGACTTGTTTTATCCGGGCGACTGGACCCGCGATCTCGTTTCAATCCACGCCCCCGCGCGGGGGGCGACTTCAATCGATAATTTTATTTTTTTGGTTACGGCTGTTTCAATCCACGCCCCCGCGCGGGGGGCGACTGGCATTTGTGCGCTACGGGCGCAGGCGGAACAAGTTTCAATCCACGCCCCCGCGCGGGGGGCGACGTCCTGTTTGGCCGGATGCGCTCCGGCCGGGCGTGTTTCAATCCACGCCCCCGCGCGGGGGGCGACCAGGGACGGGGCCGATGGCATGGTGGGCGATTACCTGTTTCAATCCACGCCCCCGCGCGGGGGGCGACAGAGCGACGGGAAGGATAGGAGGAAGATATGAAGGTTTCAATCCACGCCCCCGCGCGGGGGGCGACCCCGAAGGTCCGCACCCTGAAGGTTCGCATCCCGTTTCAATCCACGCCCCCGCGCGGGGGGCGACTATGCCCTGCTCAAAACCTTTACATCGAAAGATAGTTTCAATCCACGCCCCCGCGCGGGGGGCGACTTCCAACCGCCCACAAAGGTTTCCTCGTAATCCCGTTTCAATCCACGCCCCCGCGCGGGGGGCGACCCTCTCATGCAGGAGGTCGTTTCATGCAACGCGTTGTTTCAATCCACGCCCCCGCGCGGGGGGCGACAAGGCGGGACGAAAAGCGAGACGGATCTTCGGCTGTTTCAATCCACGCCCCCGCGCGGGGGGCGACCCAACGCTGCCGCCAGTAACCGCGAAATGTACGGGTTTCAATCCACGCCCCCGCGCGGGGGGCGACTTGATACTCAGCAGAGCACCGATTACACGCTGACGTTTCAATCCACGCCCCCGCGCGGGGGGCGACCTGGCGGCGGCTGACAGGCTGAACGGCATTGACCGGTTTCAATCCACGCCCCCGCGCGGGGGGCGACCCCGACAATGACGTGGTGGATGCGGAAATCAGCGTTTCAATCCACGCCCCCGCGCGGGGGGCGACTATGGGTAATGTGGGCCGCCTGGACCAGCGGATCGTTTCAATCCACGCCCCCGCGCGGGGGGCGACCTCTCATGCAGGAGGTCGTTTCATGCAACGCGTTGTTTCAATCCACGCCCCCGCGCGGGGGGCGACTCTCCGAACCGGGAAACCCATCCATGACCAGTTGGTTTCAATCCACGCCCCCGCGCGGGGGGCGACCCTGCTCCATATAGGCCTTCCCGACGTTGTAGCCGTTTCAATCCACGCCCCCGCGCGGGGGGCGACCAAGGACGAGGTGCTCCGGATCGTGGCGGCCCTGTTTCAATCCACGCCCCCGCGCGGGGGGCGACGGCGTCACTGACCAGAAGGATGGTCTTGTCTTCGTTTCAATCCACGCCCCCGCGCGGGGGGCGACCGTCCTCGGCATCGGTGGCGGCGGCGGAGTACTTGTTTCAATCCACGCCCCCGCGCGGGGGGCGACGCCGCTCCAGGCGGCCACGAGCCCGGCCAAGACCACGTTTCAATCCACGCCCCCGCGCGGGGGGCGACCCGCCGAGCGGGAGACGTCATAGCCGCGTTCATGTTTCAATCCACGCCCCCGCGCGGGGGGCGACGAACCCAGCCTGGGCCGCCTACGACTTGGTGACGTTTCAATCCACGCCCCCGCGCGGGGGGCGACGGCCCGCAGGAGCGGGAGGAGCTTTTCGTCGCAGTTTCAATCCACGCCCCCGCGCGGGGGGCGACGAAAGAACGCGATCTGCTCTGCAAACGGGAGGCTGTTTCAATCCACGCCCCCGCGCGGGGGGCGACTCCGGGTCCAGGTCCGCCATTTTGACGAGCACCTGGCTGTTTCAATCCACGCCCCCGCGCGGGGGGCGACTGATTTTCTGATCAAAATAAGCGCAGACAGTTTTGTTTCAATCCACGCCCCCGCGCGGGGGGCGACGCAAACCTTGATTATTTTGAATCATCCTTTCCTGTTTCAATCCACGCCCCCGCGCGGGGGGCGACATGGACGCCTTAACTACGCTGTTCAATACAGATAGTTTCAATCCACGCCCCCGCGCGGGGGGCGACGATAGTCGGAACCGTCATCGCCCACGCAGCATAGGTTTCAATCCACGCCCCCGCGCGGGGGGCGACGTGTTTGCCGTCAGAGCACCCCACCTGGATGCAAGTTTCAATCCACGCCCCCGCGCGGGGGGCGACGCCACGGTTGCCCCTTCGATTCGCCTTACAATATGTTTCAATCCACGCCCCCGCGCGGGGGGCGACAACGCCGCGCTTCCCGGCTCAAACGGCGTGGCGAAGTTTCAATCCACGCCCCCGCGCGGGGGGCGACCATCCACAAAAGGATGCCGGTCAACACAATCGCCTGTTTCAATCCACGCCCCCGCGCGGGGGGCGACATACTACTGATAATCCTTTGAATTCAAAAACAAAACGCATCTATTTTCGCGAAGGTCCTTTCAAGCCGACAGCACGATATGAAGTTGTCAAGGATCGTGATCTAGAAAACGATATAAACCGAGGTGTTCCGCCTGTCGCGAACATCCCCGGGAAATCGCGTTCGCTTGGGGTTCGCGGCGTCCTTCAGACGATCAGTGGTCCCTCCTGATCCACCGATTTTTTTGCCCCGATGTGTTCAACACGACGCTTCCAGTTCGATCCCAAGAAATAAAACCGCAGGCTGTCCGCCTTAGGATTGATCTCCTCGATCAGCTTCTGGCGAAGCGTTGCCCATTGCGCCGGATCGACGATGCATTCAAAAACAGAATATTGGACCCGTTGACCATAATTTTGGCAGGCTTTTGCCACGCGCGTCAGACGCCGCGTGCCTCCTGGGTCTGACGTTGCCACATCATAGCTGACCAGAACAAGCATGGCGCACTCCTCACTTCCAGATAAACGGTGGATATCCGTCGAGGTCGCCTCGAAGGTGCCGTGCCATCAGCAATGCCTGTGTGTGGAACAGCAGGCCGATCGTGACCTTCTCATCCAGAAACGGATGGAGGATTTCCTCCTGCTTCCTCTCCTGATACGCGACCAGCACCGTCTTGCGCGTCTCGTCCGTCATCAGGACCGCCCCGGATTCGGATTTCTGGAATCCCTTCCCCTGTACCTGCTGCCGGTTGATCAGCGACAGCGCCAGCCGGTCCGCCAGAAACGGACGGAATTCTTCCATCATGTCGAGGGCGAGGCTGGGCCGGCCGGGCCGGTCCCTGTGGAGGAAGCCCACCGCCGGGTCGAGCCCCACCGTCTCCAAGGCGGAGCGGATGTCGTGGACCAGGAGCGTGTAGATGAAAGAGAGCAGGGCATTGACGTTGTCCAGCGGAGGTCGGCGGTTCCGCTCCTGAAAGGAAAACTCCCCCTTTTGCGCGACGATCAAATGGTCGAAGACTCCGAAATAGAGGTGAGCGGCATCCCCTTCCCAGCCGCGAAGGACGTCAAGCGATTGATCCTGATTCAGGAGATCGAGATAATTGCCCAGTCGTTTTGCCGCAAAGGATACCTCTTCAGCCGCCAGCTTATCCGCATGGTCGCGCAGCGCTCGCTGCAGAACCGTCCGGCTGTTGGCGATCTTTCCGGTCAGGACGGTTCTCGCGATTCCGGCGGAGGCTTGCAGGTCGTCGGCACGCCGGTACTGCTTCCTCCGCAGCAGCACATTCCCTGAAACCGGCCCCTGCACCCGCGCCAAAAATCGGCCGCGCTCCGTCAGGAAACTCACGCCGACGCCGTTCTCGGCGCAGAATCCCATCAGAAACGGGCTGCACGAAACATTCCCGAAGCAGACGATGCCGCCGATCGTGTGAACCGGAAGCCGGAGGCGGATTTCCTTCTCCACCTTGACGACGATCGTCTCCCCTTCCTTGGCGAGGTAGGCGCCCTGTGTCGTGACGAACAGTGTATTGAGGTGTTTTTTCATGGCTCGCTCAAAATCCGGGACAGGTATGCTTTCACCGACCTTCGCTTCTGGATCGTTTTAGGCAGGCAGTCGGTCATGAGCGAACAACTCTCGCACCGTTTTTCGTAGACGGGCGGAGGAGTCCGGCCAGAGGTAATGAGCTCGTGCGCCCGGCGGGCCGTTTCCTCTGTTTCCCTCCGCAGGGCTTCATCAAAGGCAACATCGAGGCGACGGCGGGTCTGGCCGTAGAAGAGCGCCCCGGCCGGGATGTCGACGGAGAGCATCTCCTCCAAACAGATCGCCTGGGCGCAGAGTTGGACCTTGTCGCAGTCGTTCGCCTTGGGCTTGCCCCGTTTGTACTCGACCGGAAAGGGCAGCCAGGAACCGTCCGCCTGCCGCTGGAACTCGACGACGTCGGCCTTGCCGATCAGCCCCAGGCGAAGCGACCGGAGCGACACGCCACGCTCGATTCGGACATTACCCTGGGATTCGCCGCCCTCGTCGTGAACGCGCTCGTGCATGATCCGGCCCTCTGCGGTGCGTCCGCTCTCCTGCCATGTTTGCTCTACATGGATCAAGGCGCACTGCCGCTCACAGAACGCCATGTGCTGCAAAGCGGAAAGCTGGATCAGGTCTTCAGGGCCGTACATAAAACCTCTTTTTGTTATTCAATATCGGCCATCTCCCTGCGCTTGTCTTCCAAAAAACGCTGGAGATCTTCCCGCTTCGGCAGTTCAAGCTGGTATTTGGACACGAACAATCGGTTGTCAATCCCGGCGAGAGCATATTCCACAAGCGCATGATCCTTCTGCGTGCAGAGCAGCAGGCCGACAGGGGGACTGTCGCCCTCGGCCATCATGTGTCTGCGGAACCAGGTCACGTAGGTGTTGAGCTGCCCCAGGTGTTCGTGCCGGAATTTATCCACCTTCAACTCAATGAGCACATGGCACTTGAGGATGCGGTGGTAGAAGACGAGATCCACGAAGCCGCGGGTTTTCCCGATCACGATGCTCTTCTGCCTCGCCTCAAAGCAGAAGCCGTTCCCCAGCTCCAGCAGGAAATCCTGAAGTTTGTCGAGCAAGGCATCTTCCAGACGGGATTCGCTTGCCGCATCTTTCGGCCGCAGACCGAGAAACTCGAAGACATAGGGGTCATGGATGGCGAGCTTCGGCTCGGCCTGTTCGGCCAACGCATGCGCCCGTGCGGCGACCTTCTCCTTATCGTCTGAGAAGCCTGCACGTTCGTAATACAGCGTAGCGATCTGGCGCTTGAGCGCCCGCACCGACCAGTTGCCGCGGATGCACTCGATCTCATATAAGGCGCGCTTGAGGGGGTCGTCGATCTCCAGCAGCAGCTCGATATGGCTGTAAGAAAGTCGATTCAAAATTAGTTTTCCCGAAAGTGGCGACAGCGTTGCCACACTGGGCACCGTTGATTGTGGCGACGCTGTCGCCACAATGTTCGGATCAGATGGTAAATCTTGGATCAGTTCTGTCTGAGATTGTGGGAGAGCTGCCAGAATTTGCGGATAAAGCCTGTAGAAGTCACGGTACCGGTATAGACGGCTGCGGTTGCAATTGGGAATCCCGATTTCTTTGAGGCGGCGCGCGAGCAATTCGAAAAGACGTTCCCCGTAGTCTGCCCGATCCAGCCCCTTGAGCTCATACTCATGGATATAAGCGCCGATCAGCCAATTGCGGCTCGTCAACGCCACATTGACTGCCTTGGCAGCGGCGCCTTGTGTCCGCAAGTGGACATTGGCGATGGCCTCCACCAATGCGGCAAAATTTGCTGCGCTCAGCACCGTTTTCGGCTTGGCAGGTTTTCGGGGCATCTGTTGGCCCTCCTTTCGACAGCTTTTCCGTGGGCTGTCCTTTGCATTCACACTTTTACATCAAGCGTTACGCCATTGGGAACGTGCGCCTTATCGATGACGATTTCGTAGTCTCTGAATTCTCTCGCCGGCATAGCAGGGTCGGTCTTGCGTTTGACCTGGACAAGTTCGAACAGTTTATGGGCCAGCGCATTTCCGAGAGCCGTATCATGTTTGAATACGATCAAACTGCGGGTGGCCATTAGGCCCCGGGCGGCGGACCGGTCATGTTCGAACATACTGATCAGTGCATTCCAGAAGAGCTCCAAGTCTTCCTCGGAAAAGCTGGTCTGGTTGGCCAAATGGGCGGAGACAAAACCATGGGCAACGTAAATGCCGTAGGGTACAGTGTTCTTGCGGCCTTGAATACCAATTTGGCTCTCCACGGATTTGTCAGCCTTTCGAGCTGCACAAACAGATATTGAATGTTCAAGAGCTACAATCGGATCGACTGACCGTGCAAAGGTTATTTGAACTGGACCGCGGACTTGGCCAGCGGTCTTTTTAATTTTGCTACTTTCTTCCTCCCCTTCCTTTTCGTCTTTGTCGCTTGTTGACATGACAGCACCAAAAGTGCGGATGTCAAAAAATTGCTTGCACATCCAGTCTTGTGCAACATCCTCGTAATGACGTTCTGGTTTTTGATACTTCTTCTTGTCTTTTTGCCACGATTTCCAGGCTACCACTGCTTTCTTAACGTCATCCCCCTCCTTATAAGCACGTTCTGTTTGCTCATTGAGAGTTAGCGACTTGGACTTCACCCAAATATCGTAAAATGGTGCACCAGCTTTAGACAATATGACATAGTCGCGTATCTTGCGCTTGATGCAGACATCGGTAACCAGCCCTCTGCCTGTTTCTGGATCTACGCGAGGAAGATTTCCGGCATCAGGATCGCCGTTGGGGTTACCGTCCTGAATATCAAAGACGAGAACGAAATCGTAACGGTTTTTGATCGGTGTACTCATGGTTGTTGCTCCTTTCTAATGGGTTTAGGTTGTTAATGATTGTCACTATTTTTGGCATAGAAGCTCTGCATCTGATGATAATAACCGATGGCAAAGCGACCCTGATCTGCCATGTTGAGGTGTGGAGGGAAATCTGAAAAACTAGACATTATTTCCCCGAACAATTTTTCAAAGTTAATGCGCTCTCCAACATTCTCTAGTTTAGCAAGATGATGCTTGCTCAAACGTATCAATGTTCCGAAGACCGTGATTGGTGTGCCTGAAGCAGCGCCATAGTAGCGGTCGCGGATTGTTGAATTGGGCTCCTTTCCGCCTTTTTGTGTGGCTGATCGAATTTGCAATCTTTCCAAGGCAGCAAATAACCTCCCAAGGCGATAGCCGATATTGGTATTTTCTGGGTCGAGGCACATGGTAATCTCCTTTTCATTTGTTGGATTATGAAAACGAAGCGAGCGGTTCAAATAGGCTTTAATCAGTGCGGCGCGTTCATACGGCACATTGGGCTCCGGCTTACCAGTATTTTTATTCTTTTTAGCCTGTTCAGCACGGATTCGTCGGATGGCGGCCTGAAGAAGCGTGGCCGGATAGGGGCTTCCGTCAAGAATCGACCGCATCACATCGCCTGCAAGTTTTGGGGGTATGTTGTCATCCTTTTCCTGTACAGCGATTGAACGAAGAAGCCTTCGCATCGGCAGGGCTGATTCAATCTTGACACTGTGCGTAATGGCAAGATCGTCTATGTGTTGCTTAAATCTTGAGCCCATTTCCCGAACAGTGCCGATATGCCAGAAGCGCACAGCGATACGAGCTGAGTTTGGGGAAAGGCCAAGAACATAGAATCGCGTGCTGTCATCCGGTACCACGTAGGCACCGCTCCAAATTGTTTCATATAGCGCCTTGACGGCTTCCGTGTTGCTATCCGGATCATCTTTCGGTGGTTCGGAAAAGAAGAAAAATGCATCATGTTCTAAAGGGGATGCTTTTTCCGACCAGAAGACAGTAGCCGTGTCTCCAATCTGGATTCGCTGCCCTTTTGATTTGAGCAGGGTGTTCAAACCGGTTGTATAGGAAAATTCAGCCTTTTTACATACAGGTGCGTTGTAGCATTGCTTCTTTCCAAATGAATCGTAACCAGAGTTCTTTTGGAACGCTACGAGGCTTTTGGTATCCTTATTTATCGGGGTGCGCCCATGTATTCTGGCAATCTCGCCGTATTCACCGGTTATCAAGCAATGTGCGAACACCTTCGCAGCGGCGGAGTCCCCCTTATCAGGAACGGTCGGTCGAGATACTGATGCCCGTACATAGTTTTGTACTGCCGGACGGCAAGGCACAGGAAGTTCCTCTTCGACCAAGCTGAAGGTCATATTGCAGGATGGTATCCTCACGCATTCGGGCCATGAAATATGACTCTTAACTGCCGCTATTCCGTTCTTCTCGTAAAACAACAGAACCGCCTTAACCCCCGCATCCTGCTTCAAATCTTCAGGGAGGGCGTTGAGAAAATTCAGCCATGTTTGATGCTGCTTGTCTGCTTTTGGATCGTTTTCAGGGTACCCAAACAAATAGCCGATGTGATCCCATAGAAGAAATGTGGTTTTATGGCTTTTGCTACCAGTTCTTGTCATGGACCTTGGGAGCAGGAATGGTTTGGCAACATTTCTTTCACCTACTTTCTCACGGGTAGACTTCAGGTTAACAAATTCTCCATCGGATTTGATGACCACGATGAATGGTATTGCCTTCTTTTCAAAGCCTTCCGGTGCAATATCGCTGTCCGGGTCGGCAGCCTTTCGGTCATAGTATTCTTTGAGCACTTGCAGAATCATCTGCGCACCTCCTCGCTATCGGATGGCGGAATGCGAATAATGCCGGATGACATCCTGGCTCTGAAGAACATGGGATTGATGTCCGCCTGATTGGAATAATCCATGTCGTAGAGCATCCAGCCGAGGTCACGAGTTTCAGGAATAGGCGCAACCGGTTCACTGGAGGGATCTACCAGCCGCACGTCAGCAGCGAACTCGCGGCACCCGAGGTAGGGCTGATGGAAATGCTGCCCCTTGCGGGCGCGCCGCTCGAACATGGCGGCGTACTTGGCTTCTGTCTCGTCTTTTCGTTCATCGGGTTTTTTGAGCTCGGCCGACTCATCAAGATCGATGAGCCACTCGGGCACGGGATTGAATACCTTGCCGCGCCTTTCCGGTGGAATGAAGATGAACTCGGCGTGGAGTCGGTATTGCACATCGCGCAGGAAGAGCCCCGCACGTTGCTGGCGGGCATCCTCAATGAAGATTCCCTCGGATCGCGGCGCGGCAACCTTACCGACCTCGTTGCGGCGGACAGAAATCCACTTGATCGGCGCCAGTACCTCGATCTTCGTCACCTGCCAGTAAATGGCCGGTTTCCAGAGAATGGCATCGAAAATGGCGCGCGCCGCGGAAGGGGTGATCACATCGTAGCTGACCCGCTCGACCTTCATTTCCGGCCGGGTGAAGCAGGCATAATCGCCACTGACTTCAAGGCAGAATCCTTTCATAGGCAGCCTCCTTTCATGAGTGGTCAAACGTACAGATCTTCAGGATCGTAAACCTCGCGATAGACATCAAGACCGATGATCGGACTGTAAAGCGTCGAGTCCGCCTGAACGAGGATACCATCGTGGAACTCCTCGACCCGACCTTCAGTCAGTAGCCGTTTGGCGATGCCCGGGCTGACATTCACCGTGTAGCGCTGGAGAGACCGCATCACTTCGCGGGATGGGCCGGCAAACCGCAATCGGTCAATCAATGGATCGTTTCCCCTATACCGGACGATGATCGGAGCGGATAACTCCTTGATCAGGCGAAACTCTTTTCCCGCGGTTCGGAACGGGACATGACCGTCCGGATTGACGTCCTTGACGAGATTCTCCCTCCACCAGTTTTCTCCTGTGTCATTGATGCTTGAATAATATTTCTCGAAATAGCGACGGAATGCGTCCGGTCTGTCGGGGATGAAACTGTCTGCCGATGCGAGTTCCCTAGTCGCATCTTCCCCTTTGCGGAGCAAACCTGGCGGCGCCGGCTTGGGAGCGACGAATACCTGCACGGAGCCCGGTTCGGGGCTTTCTCCGTTGCGGTTGCAGCGTCCTGCGGCCTGGTTGATCGAATCGAGGCCTGCCAGGGCGCGGTAGACAACGGGAAAGCTTATATCGACGCCGGCCTCGACGAGTTGCGTGCTGATCACACGGCAGGTTTCTCCGGAAGGCAAACGTTTTTTGATGTCGGCGATGATATCGGAACGGTGTGCGCCGCACATGAGGGCCGAAAGATGGGTGGTTCCTTTGGGCATCTCTTTCCAGAGGGCATGGCAATCGGCGCGGGTGTTGACGATGCACAGCACCTGCTCCAGTTCGGCAAGTTTCGCCGCGAGAGAGGGCCAATCGAGAGGCACATTCATTTCCTCGGGAAGAAGGATGTTTGTCCGCTTAAGTTTTTCGTAAAGGGATAGGGGATCGGAAATGATCTCTCGCGGTATGTGGCAGAGATTGGGCAAGGCCGGCTGGGTGGCGGTAGAGAGGACAACAGTCACACCGTAGTCGGAGATAAGCCTGTTTATTGCCTCGACACAGGGGAAAAGTAGTTCCGGCGGAAGGAGTTGGGCTTCATCGAGGATTACCACACTGTTGGCCAGATTGTGCAGTTTACGGCATCGGCCGGGTTTAGCGGCGTAAAGCGACTCAAAGAACTGGACGCTGGTGGTGACGATGACGGGCGCGTCCCAGTTTTCCGCAGCCAAGCCGAGCTGTGGGGACTCCTTCTCCCTCTCGGGGGCGATGTTGCTGTGGTGTTCGACTACGTTTCCCAGACCGAAATGGTTGCGAAGCACATCGGCGGTCTGTTCGATGATGCTGGTATACGGGATGACATAAATAATACGGCTCTTGCCATGGCGTATCGCATGGCCGATGGCAAAGGCTGTTCCAGATAAGGTCTTGCCGCCGCCCGTGGGGACTGTGAGAGAGAAAAGCCCAGGGGCTTGTTCCCCAGCGGACCGGCAGGCGAAAAGGATTCTTGCCCGGGCCTGATTGATGAGCGTGGACGGGGCTTCTACGGCCATCTTTTCCATTTGGGAATCGAAATGGAATTTTAAATCATGGAGTGAGGGGAAGGTCGGCCGCCGGGCGTGTTTGTCCGGATCCATGAAGGCTTCCGTGTCGAGAAAGTCCGCATCCACGAGACAGGAGAAGAGCATCCTGACCCAGAGATGATAGGCGACGGCATCGTGATTCCGGCAATGCATTGCGAAATCCGGGGGCTGCATTTTGGGAGGCAGATTCTCGATGGATGGTTTTGCATAAACGCGAACAGCATCGGCGATGCCCTTCTCGGCTTCAAGCCGGTGGAAGAGAGAATCTCGACCGCCGAACCAATCCGTTAGGCCCGCGTGGTGGCCGGCGATAAGGTAGGCGATAGTCTTCCCTATGATATTGGGCCATCTCTCATACGCCATGATCGCGCCTGCACCCGAATGATTAGGGTGGGAGCCTGTACCGGGATCATCGTATTCCGAGGCGTTGATGCCGCCAGATCTTTTCAGGTATGCCTGGAAATCCGGATGGGCCTTGCCAACGTCGTGGAGTCGCCCCGCGACCACAGCCCAGTTCTCTGAGCCAAACGCTCGGGAAAACATCGCTGCCATTTCAGCCACTCGTGTCAGATGCTCTTCAAGAAGCTGCCATCGCTCCGGCGGCTCGCCGTCTTTGGAATGGGCGTAGAAAGATTCTTTCATTTATTTTGACCCGTATCGTTTCTGCGGCTCCGCGACCCCCGGGCGCTGTCGCGGTGTCTTGACTTCGAGCTCGACGTGTACTGTAGCGCCGAGGACATCCGCGACCCGCCGCAACATGCTCAACGAGTGACCTTCGTAGGCCGGTGATTCCAGGCGGCTGATCTGTTGCTGGGTTGTACCCACACGCTTGGCCAATTCTTTCTGCGAGAGCCCCGCATCCTTGCGCAAGGCCGCAATCTTCAGCGCCACGTCCCAGGCTTCGCCGGCCTTTCGGAAGCGTTCTTCGAAGCCCTTATCCAGCAATTGCTCTTCGAGATAACGATCAAAGTTCGTTTTCTTTTTCATGACGATGCCTTCCCATCCACTCGTTTTTTCGCTCCAGGGCGATCTTCAGATCCCGCGCAGGGATGGTCCTGCTTTTGTTGCGAATTCCATGAACGGCCACAATCCGCCCAAAGGTAACGCTCGAGAATCGGATGCTGGGCCATCTTCCCTCCTCGCCCGGGGTGAAGAACCCCACAGAAAAGCCCTCGATCGGTCCGTTGTGCCTGCCGTCCGGCGTCGTCCGGACGCCTGCTCGACGGTGCGGCTGCGCAGCGCGCGCGCGAAAAAGGGCGGGGCTTCCCGCCTGCCGATCGATCGTTTCTTGAATCAGGGAAATGGATGAAGCGCCCCACGGGGGGACGCCCCTTCATAGGCACCGATTTGCAGGATTGTCAAATACGAATTTCATGGGAGATGAAAATATATGCCCGCGGAGGAGCAAGCCGCGTTTCCGGCCATCCTTCAAAACGGGCATATCATCTGATTCAGGGATTCGGCGTGTGTGCGGAAGCCCGCCGCTCCAGGAGCATCTCGATGAAGGCGTCGATGCGGGTCTGGAAGGGGGCGAAGGCGAACTTGTCGCCGTCCATGTGGTCGCCGTCGAACAGGACCGCCGGGATGCCCAGTTCGTCGTTGAGCATCCGCTGGATGTCGAGCTGCCCCATCGAGATGGGCTTGCAGCTCCGGTTGGAGTGGAGGATCGCCCCGTCGATCCTGTACTCCCGGACCGCCTTGCGGATCAGCTCCAGGCGTTTTTCGAGCGAGACGCACGAGACGAGCGGGTAGGAGACGAGCGACTTGTAGGCGATACTCTCCAGGGGGCGGGACGGGTCCATCCGCAGGGTCCAGGCGGAGGTGTAGGTTTCGGCGACCACGACGGCGTTCCACTTCTCGAAGTAGTTGAAGAGCTTCATGTTGTACCAGAGCGGGATGTTGTCCCAGAACAGGCGCAGCCGTTCGTCCGGGACGACGCCCACGCCCCGGGCCACGCGCTCCTTCACCTCCGCCAGGACGTCCCGGAGGAAGTCCACGGCGATGGGCGTTCCGTGGCGGGTGACCATGACGAACATGATCCCGATCTCCGCGGCGGAGAAGGGGGCGGGGACGGCGGCGCGTAGGGCCATGATCTCGTCCCAGAGGCGGCAGGCCTCGTCCGTCCAGGCGACGGCCTGGCTCAGGCGGTCCATGTCGAGGCGGTGGCCGGTCAGGTCTTCGAGAAAGGCGATCAGGCGCTTGATCTGGGCGACGCCGTACCGGAGGTGGTGCTCGCCGATGTCCTCCATCGCCACCTGGGGCAGGTCCGCCCGGATGACGGGGCAGTCGAAGTGGTCGCACAGGACCTGGAAGGTCTTCATCGTTGGGATGCAGCCAGCCCCGAAGGAGATGAGGAAGTCCGGCTTCGGCAGGCCGCCCAGGGGCTGGTCCGGCGCATCGATGCCGTCGAGGGCGTAGCCCACGTTGTTGCGGAAGTACCCGCAGAGGTCGTCCGCATAGCCGTGCCCGGCGCAGGCGGCGAAGTTCTCGCGGTTTGTGCCGATGGCCGCGCAGACGGGGGCCCAGTTTTCCGGGAAGATGGGGTGGATGTCCATCGCGTAGAAGAGCTCGATCAGCCCGTTCATGGGCGGAATCCAGCCCACGGGGCGGCCCTCGGCCTTGGCGCGGTGTCCGTCGGCGTAGAATTCGGCGATGATCTCGCGGAGTGCGGTGTTCGCCTTGAGCCGCTTCGTCGTCTTCTGTGCGTCCATCGGTTCCCCCGTCTGTCTCCCGCCGCGAATGCGGGCCGCCGCCCCGCCTGTTTTAGACCTCTGGCCCCCGGCCGTTCGCTTTCTCCCCGCCGCTTGCGCCCCTTCCGTCTTTGACCGTCGACCTCCGGCCGATCGCCTTTTCCCCGGCATCAGCCGCCTGTCTCCTGTTGTCTAAGGCCCGTTTTTCCCGATCATCTCGAAAAATCCCTCCAGGCGCGTCCGGATCTGGCCGGTCAGGCCTTCTCCCTCCAGTTCGACCTGCAGGGACGGGATCCCGCGTTCCTCCAGGACCGTCTTGAGGAAGGGGTGGTCGGCCAGGTGGGCGTCGCAGAACTTCTGGTGGATGAAGACGACCGCCTCCACGCGGAAGGCCTCGATCTGTTCGCGGAAGTAGGCGCGTCGCGCCGGAAAGTCGGCACGGGCGCTGCACGGCGGGCGCGCGAGGTGATGCCGGGCCAGGGCCGTCAGGGGATCACCCTCCGGCGCCGCCTCGCCCAGGAGCGTCCGGTAGCCGATGCAGGTGTCGTCCACGACGATGTTCCCGCCCAGGGCGGCAATCTCGGTGAAGAGGGCCTCGTCGGCGCAGAGGCTCCCGGAGATCATCAGGCGCGTCGTCCCGGCGTCGCTGGCGCCCGCCGGTCCGTCCGCCGCGGCGTCGAAGGCCGTGAGCCACGGCAGGACGGTCTCGACGGGGAACACCTGCAGGGCCAGGCTCAGGCGGTAGAGGTCCGCATAGGCGGGGCCGCCGTCCTGCCGCTTGTGCGCGTAGGCCCGGCGCAGGAGCGCCCGGGCCTCCCGGTACAGGCCGATCGCCGCGCGCAGGCGCTCCGGCTCGTACGCCCTGTCCGTCAGGGTTTCCAGGGCCGCGATCAGTCGCCGGAACTCCACCTGCGCGTAGGCGAGCGCCTCCGGCGTGTCCATGTAGGGCAGGCTGAGCTGAAAGGCGAATTTTGGGTGCAGATTGCGCCGCCAGATGTTGAAGAGGCCGCAGGCGGCGTCGCAGGAATAGGCGTGGACGAGGCCGTCCAGGAAGTCGTAGCGGCCGGCCAGGCCCATCGCCATGATCTGACGGACGGGCGGGCAGATGAACGATTGCAGCAGCGGGTCCGCGCCGCCGGGGTCGGCGCCCGCCCCCCACAGGCGAATGGGGACAACGTCGAAGGCATGGAAGATCTCGGGCGGTGCGTGGGCGCACAGGGTTCCGAGCAGGATCCGCCCGGAGCGCTTCTTCTCCGCCCTCAGGAGGTCCGGATGGTTCGCCACGGCGTCGCGCCACGCCACGCCGTCCCACGCGGTTTCATGTCTCCGGCGACATCCCTCCACGGCCGTCCCTCCCGAATTGTGGTTGACAAACCCCCCGCGGTCACGTACGAATGGCCCACATAAGTGCGCGTTTCCGGTCATCTTCGCCCCGACGCGATCTTCGGGGGGCGGCGGCCGGAACCGATCCGGTGATGAAACGGGGATTGCGCGTTCTCAGGGACCGGCCGCTTGACGTTCATTCCGGACGCGAACCCCCGAGGGGTCCGTTTATAGCAAAGAACACCTCAAACTCATAGAAGAATCTGCCATGGGCGCCAGCGTGCTCGACCGGCTTTACGCGAGCCAGTCCAACAAACGCCTCTTCTTCCGCGACGGCTGGGGCGACCTGCCGCTGCTCGAGCGGCTGGCCCGGGAGGGCCTCGTCCAAACGCCGGCGCCGGCGATCCGGATCGACTGGGAGCCGCCCCGGGACGCGCCGGGGGCCGTCCTGCAGGCCGGGTCCTTTGCCAGCCCGTTCACCGGCGAGGGCTTCCCGGAGGCCAGCCGCACGGCCTATGTGGAACGGATCCTGCCCCGGGGCGCGGACGCGAGGACCCCGGTCTGCGTGCATTTTGCGGCCACGGGGGACGAGGGCTTCGAGCGGCGGCGCCGAACCCTGGCCCTGCCCCTCGCGCGGGAGGGCATCGGTTCGCTCCTCCTCGAAAATCCCTTCTACGGCCGGCGGCGCCCGCCGGACCAGCACAGCAAGATGCTCAACCGCTTCAGCGACCTGTGGGCGATGGGGGGCGCCACCGTTCTGGAGGGGCGGGCCCTGGTCCGCTGGCTCGGCGAGGCGGGCTGTGAGCGGATCGGGGTGTCCGGCGTCAGCATGGGGGGCGGAATGGCCGCCCAGGTCGGCGTTCTCGCCGAGCGGCCCATGGCGATCGCCTCCTTCATCACACCGAACTCGGCGAGCGCGGTCTTTACGGAGGGGGTGCTCAAACACTACCTCGCCTGGGACGTCCTCAACCGCCAGCTCGATGGACGGGGACCGGCCATTGAATTCATGCGGAAGCTCCTGGACCTGTCGGACCTGCGCCGCCTGCCCCCGCCGGCCCGGCCGGAGGCGGCCTATCTGGTCGCGGCGAGGAAAGACGCCTACATCCCCCCGGCGGCGGCGAAGCGCCTTCACGACCACTGGCCCGGGAGCCATCTCCAGTGGCTGAACACGGGGCACATCGGGGCCTTTCTCTTTCACCGCCGGACCTTCATCGCCGCCATCCGGAGCGCCTTCGCCCGGGTGTAGCCCCTTCCGTGTGAGTCCCACGGGGGATGGCCCGACGGAGAGGTCCGTCATGCCGGCGAGAGTTGGCCCGTGACGTGAACAGCCGAAGGGAAGACGGAAAGGAGAAACCCGATGAATGATGCGTCCTTTGTCGGTCTGTTTCAAAACGCCGTCCTGCTGCTCGGGGTGGCCTTCATGTTCGATGTCGCCGCAAGCCGCTGGCGCATCGGGAAGGCATTGCTCTGGCAGGCGCTGATCGGCGTTGCGCTCGGCGCGGTCGGCATCGCCGTCATGCTGACGCCCTGGGCATTCGGGTCCGGCATCGTTTTCGACACACGCTCGGTGCTGCTCGGCATATCCGGTCTTTTCTTCGGGTTCCTGCCCACCGCGATCGCGGTGGCGATCACCGCGGCGTTTCGTTTCCTTCAGGGCGGAGCGGGCGTCTGGACCGGGGTCTCCGTGATCCTCGTGTCCGGCGCGATCGGCCTCGCCTGGCGGTACTTTCGCGATCGCTCCCTCACCGAGACTTCCTGGCGTGAACTCTACCTCTTCGGCCTCGTCGTTCATCTGGCCATGCTGGGCCTGATGCTCACGCTCCCCTGGGCGACGGCGCTCAAGGTCCTGTCACACATCGCCCTGCCGGTGCTGCTGATCTATCCCGCGGGAACCGCCTTTCTGGGCGTGCTGATGGTCAACCGGCTGAGGCGCGAACGGGCGGAAGAGGCGCTGAGCCAGAGCGAGAACCGGTATCGTTCGCTCTTTGACAACAGCATCGACGCGATTCTGCTGACCGCCCCGGATGGAAGGATCCTGGCGGCCAATCCCGAGGCGTGTCGCATCTTCGGACACAGCGAAAAGGAGATCTGCCGAATCGGCCGGGCAGGATTGATGGATTCGACGGATCCGCGCCTGCCTGCCGCGCTCGAGGAAAGGCGACGCACCGGCCGGTTTCGCGGGGAACTCACCTTTCTTCGCCAGGACGGGTCCCGGTTCCCCGGTGAAGTCTCCACCTCCGTCTTCATCGACCGCGACGGCCGGCCCAAGACCAGCATGATCGTCCGCGACATGACGGAGCGGAAGCGGGTCGAAACGGCTCTGTGGGAAAGTGAGTACAAATATCGCCTGCTCGCCGATAATGTCAGCGACGTCATCTTTGTCCTGGACATGAATCTGCAATACCTCTATGTCAGCCCCTCCGTCAAAAGCCTGAGGGGATACGAACCGGAAGAGGTGTTGAAACAACCGCCCGTTGAAACGTTGACGCCTGCCTCCTGGGATGCGGCCATGAAGAGCTTTGCGGAGGTCCTGGAACTGGAAAAATCCGAAGACAGGGACCTCGACATCACGCGGACGCTCGAACTGGAGATGATCCGCAGGGACGGGACCACCGTCTGGACGGAGGTGAAGCTTTCCTTCATCCGCGACGAACATCGGCAGCCGGTGGCCATTCTGGGCGTCACGCGGGACATATCGGAACGCCGGCGGGCGGATGAAGCGATCGTGGAAAGTGAAGAGAAATTCCGCAAGGCCTTTTATACCACCCCGGATTCCGTGAACATCAATCGGCTCGAAGACGGCCTGTACGTTTCCATCAATCCGGGCTTTACCCGGATCACCGGATATACGGAAGAGGAGATTATCGGAAGGACCTCCGGCGAGTATGGGATCTGGATCCGCAGGGATGACCGGCAGAGATTGGTGGCGGGATTGAAGCGGGACGGGAAGGTCTCGAACCTTGAGGCCGATTTTCGTATGAAGAGCGGCGAGGTCCGGCACGGGTTGATGTCGGCGTCCGTCATCGATCTCAAAGGCGTTCCCCATATCCTGAACATCACCCGGGACATCACCGACCGCAAGAAGGCGGAGAAGGCTTTGCAGGAAAGCGAGGAAAAATATCGACTGGTCGTGGAAAATGCGGAAGAGGCCATTTTGATTGCCCAGGACGGCACGCTGAAATATGTCAATCCCGCAACCCTCGTCCTGTTGGGCTATTCCGAGGAGGAACTGCTTTTCAGACCCTTCGCCGAGCTGATCCACGCCGGGGACCGCGAAAAGATGATGGAGGCCCATGCCAAACGGATGCGGGGGGAAGAGACGGAGCCCGTCAAGCAGTTCAAGGCGCTTTGCAAGGATGGCACCGTTAAGTGGGCCGATTCTCATGCCGTCGTGATTGTCTGGAACGGGAGAGCGGCCACCCTGAATTTTTTCACGGATATCACCGAGCGCAAGAAAGCGGAAGCGTCCCTGGCAGAGAGCTTTGCCCAACTGCGGAGCGCCCTGGGCGCAACCGTTCAGGCCATTGCCGTGACGGTGGAGACGAGGGATCCCTACACGGCGGGTCATCAGCGCCGGGTGGCGGATCTGTCCTGCGCCATCGCGGCAGAGATGAACCTTTCCGATACCGTGATCGACAGCATCCGCATGGCCGCGATCATCCATGACCTGGGCAAGATATCCGTTCCCGCGGAGATCCTCAGCAAGCCGACCCGGCTGACGGACATCGAATTCAGTCTTATCAGAACCCACCCCCAGTCGGGCTATGACATCCTGAAGAATATCGAATTCCCCTGGCCCATCGCGAGGATGGTTCTGGAGCATCACGAGAGGGTGGATGGCTCGGGATATCCGAACGGCTTAAAAAAGGATCAAAGCCTTTTGGAGTCGAGGATTCTGGCGGTGGCGGACACCGTGGAGGCGATGGCCTCCCACCGTCCTTACCGTCCCGGGCTGGGGATCGAGATCGCTTTGCAGGAAATTGAGACGCATCGAGGAACCCTCTACGATGAAACCGTTGCGGATGCCTGTCTGAGATTGTTCAAGGAGAAGGGGTATCAGCTCTCGGGACTCGAGTTCAAAAGATAACCCGGCCCCCATCCGGGATCGCACGCCGGAAAGACGTGCGACGCGGCGGCGGGGCGGCGTCAGGAAGGGCATGGGCGAAGCGACGCGCTACGCAGGAAAGGGGAGAAGGGATGTTTGAGCGATATTGCGTGAGGTGGGCCATCGTCCTGTGCGCCGTTGCCCTCGCCGGCTGTTCCCTGTCGAAGGACATCCAACTGGCCAGCTATGCCCAGAAACAGCAGATCCATGAGATCATCCGGATGCTCCAGCCCAGTCTCGATGCGGGCGAAACGGTTCCGTCCGCCCAGCTCTATTTTCTGGCCGCCTCTTACGTCGGGATTCGCGATTATGCAAAGGCGCTCGCCGTCACGGATCTGCTGCAGAAACAAATCGACGCAGGCGACCGGACGCTGGTCGGCACCGACCTGACCGTCTATCCGCAAATCCTGCGGGGACAGGTCTACCTGGATCAGGGCGAACCCCGGAAGGCCATCGAAGAGGGTCGCCTCGCCTACAAGCTGCTGCACGAAGGCGGACGCGACAAGGGGGGATTCTATACCTCTCAGCTCATCAACACCTACGACATCCTGGGGGTCGCCTACGCCCTGGCGGGCGATGCCGTCCAGGCGCAGAAGATCGTTCAATTCCTGCAGGGCGTGACCATCACGGTCATGAACGGGCCGGAAAAATACAGCGCCCTGGCGCGGATTCACATGGCGCTCAGGGAATACGATTCCGCGCTGGCCGCGATCCGTCATCCCGATGCGAAAGTGACGGGCGCCATCACGGCCTTCTACGATCAGACCTTCCAGGAGATTCCCAACCTCTTCATCCTATCGAAAAGCCTTTACGAGACCGGAAGCGTCCAGGACGCCAGGGAGGGATACGATCGGCTCCTGGGGCACCCCCAGATCGAACAGATCGGCGGCATCTACTGGATCGTGCTCCTGGACCGGGCCAAGATCGCCTTGGCCGAAGGCCGGAAAAGCGAGGCGGAGGCCCTGCTCAAAAAGGCCGTTGACGTCATCGAGAGGCAGCGTGCCTCGATCCATTCCGAGGCCGGACGCATCGGCTTCGTCGGCGACAAGCAGGAGGTCTACGCGCAATTGACGGCCCTGCTTCTCGCGGATGGCCGTCATGCGGAAGCCTTTGCCTGCGTGGAGCGCGCCAAGGCCCGCGCCCTGGTGGACCTGCTGGCTTCGCAAAAAATCATCCCTTCGCACGGCGGACGGGCGGAGCAGGTCCGGACGACGCTGGCCGAACTGGACAAGGCGGAAAATGAACTCACCGTCGTCGCGCAGGGTCAGGATTTGGCGGACCGAAGCAAAACCCGTTCGGTCGTCCTGGCGCTGAGAAAGGACCTGCAGGAAAAGGCGCCGGATCTGGCGGCGCTGGTTTCCGTGACGATTCCGTCCACCGCCGAGATCCAAAGCAGGCTGAAGGACGACGAGACCCTGCTCGAATACTATTCCACAGGCCGGGACTGGTATGCCTTCATTTTGACGGGCCGGACGATCGGGGCGCAGAAGCTGCCGGCCGAGAACCTGGAAGGGAGCGTGGACGTCTTCCGCAAGCAGATCGCGGCCCGTGATCCGCGGGAAGTCGACCGATACGGCCGGACGCTCTACCGGCAGCTCCTGGCGCCGGTGGTGCCGGCCATCCGGACGGGGAAACTTATCATCGTTCCGCACGGGGCCTTGCACTACCTGCCTTTTGCCGCCCTTTCCGACGGCAACGCCTCCCTGATCGAGCGCTTCAGCATCCGGATGCTGCCCAGTGCCAGCGTTCTGAGTTTCCTCAAGGAACGGACGTCGCGGGAGCGTCGGGGCGCCCTGATTCTTGGCAATCCGAAGCTCAGCGATCCGAAATACGATTTGAGGTTTGCGCAGGACGAGGCCCTGGCCATCGGGAAGATCCTTCCCCAGTCCCGGGTGCTTCTGCGCGGCGAGGCCTCCAGGGCCAACCTCATGAATCTGGCCGGCGACTATGCCGTCATCCACCTGGCCGTCCACGGGCTCTTCGATCCGGATCGGCCGCTCGACTCGGCGCTGCTGCTCGCGGCGGACGGAAGCGGCGACGGGCTGCTGAGGGCGGGAGATCTGTACCGATTGTTTCTGAACGCCGACCTGGTGACCTTGAGCGGGTGCGAGACGGCCCTGGGAAAGGTGTCGACCGGCGATGAGGTGGTCGGCTTCACGCGCGGCTTCCTCTATGCCGGGGCGCGCTCTCTGGTGTCGAGCCTCTGGCAGGTGGACGACGAGGCCACCCGGGATCTCATGGTGGCGTTCTACGCCAATCTGTCGACGATGAGCCGGGAGGAGGCCTTGCGACAGGCCCAGCTCGCCACCCGGAAAAAATATCCGCACCCGTATTACTGGGCCGCGTTCCTGCTCACCGGCGGTTCCGGGTAGAAAGGGTCGATGGCATGCCCACCGTCATCATTCGCAACGCCGCCTATGACAACGCCCTGACGGCGACCTTCGCCGGGATCCTCGACGCCTTGGGCGGTCGGGACATTCCCCGCGGCAGCCGCGTGCTCGTCAAGCCCAACCTGCTCTCCCCGGCGCGGCCGGAAGAGGCCGTTCTGACGCACTTCTCGCTCGTCCGGGCGGCGGTCGAATACGTCCTCGAACGCGGCGCCCGGCCGCTCGTGGCCGACAGCCCCGCCATCGGCGCCTTCACCCGCATCCTGAAGGAAGGCGGCCTCCGGGAGGCCCTGAAGGACCTGCCCGTGGAATGCCGGCCCTTTGAGGAATCCGTTGCGGTCGATGTGGGGCCCCCGTTCGGGTCGATCGAGATCGCCCGCGAGGCCGTCGAGGCCGACGTCATCCTCAATCTGCCCAAGCTCAAGACGCACAACGCCATGCTCCTGACCCTGGGGGTCAAGAACCTCTTCGGCTGCGTCGTCGGCTACCGCAAGCCGGAGTGGCACATGCGCACCGGCGTGGACCGGCAGATGTTCGCCCGCCTGCACGTGCAGATCTGCCGGCGGCTGAACCCCGCGTTCACGGTGCTCGACGGGGTCCTCGCGATGGAGGGGGAGGGGCCGGGGAAGGGCGGCACGCCCCGGCCGATCGGCGTCCTGATCGGCAGCCG
>DAOPOS010000023.1:38940-43465 GCA_035358035.1 Syntrophales bacterium
CACCCGGGACAAGGCCCTCGTCTTCGACTACGACCGCTGCATCCGCTGCTTCTGCTGCAGCGAGGTCTGTCCCCACGCGGCCCTGCGCAGCGCAGAAACGCCCGCCGGCGCCGTCCTCCGCCGAATCGCCCGGAAGATGCTCTGACAAAAAAATCCCTTGATCTTAAAAATTTTCAGGTTATGATCAGGCCCGATGAATTTAGGTGTTCACCCTTTATGACCCTGCCCCCGGGAGGGTGCCATGGCCGGAAAAACGAAACCCCGATTCTCAGCCTGAGAGCGGGGTTTTGCATTTTGTGGCGCTGCGCTGTGTAACCCGCTTCAGGTTGTCCTTCAAAACGCGTTCACCCCATTCGAACTCCCACTGTTTCAGGCATCAAACAAGGAAAGGAGGGTATGTATGAGCGGAAAAGAAAAAGAAGTCACGGAAACGTCGGAAGCCGAAATTGCCGTACACTGGGGGGAGGAGCAACTCTTCTACCCGTCCGCGCAGTTCGTGGCCCAGGCCAACGTGACCGATCCGAAGGTCTTCGAACGGTTCAGCCTGGAAAACTTCCCGAACTGTTTCAAGGAATATGCGGATCTCCTGTCCTGGTACGAGTACTGGCACACGACCCTGGACACGAGCGATGCCCCCTGCTGGAAGTGGTTTGTCGGCGGCAAGATCAACGCGAGCTACAACTGCATCGACCGGCATCTCGCCCGGCACAAGAACAAGACGGCCATCCACTTCGTGCCCGAGCCCGAGGACGAAAAGGTCGAGCACATCACCTACCAGGAGCTTTACGTGCGGGTGAACGAGTTCGCGGCCGTCCTGAAGGACTTTTGCGGGCTGAAGGCCGGAGATACCGTCACGCTTCACATGCCGATGGTGGCGGAACTGCCCGTCACGATGCTCGCCTGCGCGCGGCTCGGGATCATCCACTCCCAGGTTTTCGGTGGATTCAGCGGCAAGGCCTGCGCGGACCGGATCGTGGATTCGGGCAGCCATGTCCTGATTACCATGGACGCCTATTACCGGGCCGGACAGTTGATCGACCACAAGGAGAAGGCCGATACGGCCGTTGCCGAGGCCGCCCGGGAAGACCAGACCGTGGAGAAGGTGCTCGTCTGGCAGCGGTATCCCGGCAAATATTCCGCTGAGACCCCGATGGTCGAGGGCCGGGACTTCTTCGTCAATGACCTGCTGAAGCAATACTACGGCGCCCGGATCGAACCGGTGAAGATGCCCGCGGAGGCCCCGCTCTTCCTGATGTACACCAGCGGCACGACGGGGAAGCCCAAGGGCGCGCAGCACAGCACGGGCGGGTATCTCGCCTACGTCGCCGGCACCTCCAAATACGTTCAGGACATCCACCCGGAGGACGTCTACTGGTGCCTGGCCGACATCGGCTGGATCACCGGCCATTCCTACATCGTCTACGGTCCGCTGGCCATCTGCGCCTCCTCGGTCATTTACGAGGGCGTGCCGAACTATCCGGATGCGGGCCGGCCCTGGCGGATCGCCCAGAATCTGGACGTGAACATCTTCCATACGGCGCCGACCGCGATCCGCGCCCTGAGAAAGCTGGGGCCCGACGAGCCGCAGAAATACACCTACCACTTCAAGCACATGACCACGGTCGGAGAGCCGATCGAGCCCGAGGTGTGGAAGTGGTATTATTATACTGTCGGCAAGGGGGAGGCGGCCATCTGCGATACCTGGTGGCAGACGGAAAACGGCGGGTTCCTGTGCAGTACGCTGCCGGCCATCCAGGCCATGAAGCCGGGGAGCGCCGGACCGGGCGTCCCGGGCATTCACCCGATCGTGTTCGACGATGAAGGGAAAGTCGTCCCCCCGGGCGCCGGAAAGGCGGGGAACATCTGCATCCAGAATCCGTGGCCAGGCAGCTTCCAGACCATCTGGCGCGACCGTGAACGGTACGTCAATCAGTATTATTCGAGATACGGCAAGGATCCCAAAAGCAAACGGTGGCAGGACTGGCCCTACATGACGGGCGATGCCGCGGTTGTCGCCGCCGACGGTTATGTCCGCATCCTCGGCCGGATCGACGATGTGATCAACGTTTCCGGTCACCGGCTGGGGACGAAGGAGATCGAATCGGCCGCCATGACCATCGTGGAGGTGGCGGAGGCGGCCGTCGTGGCGGTGAAGCACGAGGTGAAGGGCAAGGAGCCGGATCTGTACGTCGCCCTGAAACCCGGCTGTACGCCGAGCGATGCGCTCGCCAAGAAGATCCAGAATGCGATCGTTCAGGAGATCGGCGCGATCGCGAGGCCGAGAAAGGTCTGGATCGTCTCCGACATGCCCAAGACCCGGTCCGGAAAGATCATGCGCCGCGTCCTGAGCGCCATCTCCAACGGGACGGACGTGGGCGACGTCATGACGCTGGCGAACCCCGAGATCGTCGTGGAGATCACGAAGATGGTCCAGGGAAAATGAGGGTCGGCGCCGCGTTCAGACGTTGAAGCGGAAGGAGATGATGTCGCCGTCCCGGACGACGTAGTCCTTGCCTTCGAGGCGGAGGCGGCCGGCGGCCTTGGCCCCGGCCAGGGTGCCGCCGTGCGCGAGGAACTCGTCGTAGCCCACGACCTCGGCCTTGATGAAGCCCCGCTCGAAGTCCTGGTGGATGGCCGCCGCCGCCTGCGGCGCCTTCGCCCCGACGGGGATCACCCAGGCCCGGACCTCGTCCTCCCCGACGGTGAAGTACACATGCCGCGCGAGCATGGCGAAGGCGGTGCGGATGACCTGCGTGAAGGCCGGCGCGGCGATCCCCATGGCGGCCAGATAGTCCTGACGCTCGCCGGCCGGCAGGGCCGCGATCTCCGCTTCGAGGCGGGCGCAGATGCGGATCTGCGGCTGCGAGGCCGGCAGCGCGAGGGCGGCGGGCTCGACCGCCGCCACGTCCTCGCCCGTGTTGATCACGACGAGTTCCGGCTTGATCGTCCAGAAGGAGAAGCTGCGCAGCGCGAGAACCTGCTCGTCCGCGAGGTTCATCTCCCGGAGGGGACGGCCCGCTTCCAGGTGGGCCTTGAGGCCGGGCAGGAGGTCCCGCTGCAGGGCCTCCTGCGGGCGGAGGGCCTTCGCCGGCGTCCGGCCCAGGCGCTCCAGGCGATTCTCGACGATGAGGAGGTCCGCCAGAATTAGCTCGTCGGCGAGCTTGCGGTAGCGGCCCGCGATCTCGCCGGCCGCGGCGGCGGAAAACCCGTCGACGACGTGGATAAGGCCGTCGGCGCCGCTCAGGTTCTGGCGGATCGTGTTCCACGCCTTCTCCCCGGCGGCGTTGATGTCGACGAACGGGACGCTGGCAGGGGTCACCTTGACGGGGCGGAAGATCTCCACCAGCCGGTCGAACCGCTCGTCCGGCACGGACGCCTGGCCGCGCACACAGGCCTCCCCGTGCGCGTCCCGTCCCCGGACGCCGGTCATGATCTCGAAAAGGGTGCTCTTCCCGCTCTGCGGCAGGCCGACGATTCCGATTTCCATCCCCATTCCTCCAGCGCGCGCCTCTATACCAGCCGGCCCGCCCCTTGGCAAGCGGAAAGACAGGGGAGAATCAGCCGGGATCTTGTCGTAAGGAGGTGATGCATGCGGAAAGCTGGCGGGGACGCGGCACCCCGGGGGTGATTTCAACCCCGCGAAGGAGGGCGATACGGAGCCGGATCCGATACCCGCGTTCCGGCGCGTGCGAACGGCGGAGAGCGCCTGTTTTCAGGCGAATTCCTGCTCGATGCGGCGCATCGCCTCGGTGAGGCGGTCGTCCGGGACGGTGAGCGAAATGCGGACGAAGCCCTCGCCGTACCGGCCGTAGGCGGTGCCGGACGCCACCACGACGGCGGTCTTGTCGAAGAGGCGGTTCGTGAACTCGAGGGAGGTCATCCCCTTGGGAACCGGGACCCACAGGTAGAAGGTGCCCTTCGGCGGATCGAACGCGATCCCGATCCTGGCGAGCGCGGCCAGGACCCGTTCCCGACGCCGCGCGTAGACGGCCAGCATGTCCTCCACGGCCGGGGCGTTGTTTGCCAGGGCGTGGATCGCCGCGTACTGGATCGGGTTGAAGATCCCGGAATCGGTATTCTCCTTGACCTTGCTGATGGCGGCGATCAGGTCGGGGTTGCCGGCGGCCATGCCGATCCGCCAGCCGCACATGTTGAAGGGCTTCGAGAGGCTGTTGAGTTCGATGCCGACGTCCTTCGCGCCCGCCGCCATGAGGAAGCTGATCCGTTCCTGACCCCCGAAGAGGATCTCGCTGTAGGGGTTGTCGTAGCAGACGGCGATGTCGAACTGGCGCGCGAACGCCACGAGGTCGTTCAGGAAGGGTTTCGTCGCGCAGGCCCCGGTTGGGTTGTTGGGGTAGTTGAGGAACATTGCCGTCGCCCGCTTCGCGATATCGCCGGGGATGTCGGCGAAGACCGGCAGATAGCCGTTTTCCCTGAGGATCGGGACGTTGTACGGCTCTCCCCCGCCCATCAGGATGCTGGCGCGGTAGGCGGGATAGCCGGGATCGGTCATGAGGACGACGTC
>DAOPOS010000024.1:0-14989 GCA_035358035.1 Syntrophales bacterium
GGGCTGTCGGCCAGGAACTTGCTCCAGGCGAAGGCTTCGCTGGTGCTCTCGGCCCGGAGTGCGCCGCACTGGCGGATGATGGCGTCGAAGACGTCGTCGGCGCCCGCGAGCGATCCGGTGTGGGAGGCGGCCGCCATCGCCCCGCGGGACGACCGGCCGGACTTGATGATCACGACGGGCTTCAGCCTGGCGGTCTGCTTCAGGACGCGGACCAGCTTCTCGCCGTTCCGGACCCCTTCGATGTAAATCAGGATCACACGGGTGTCGTCGTGATGGGCAAGATACTGCAGGAGGTCGGCCTCGTCGATGTCGGCCTTGTTGCCGACGGACACGATCGCCGACATCCCAATATTTTCCACTTCGGCCTGTCCGATCATGGTCAGTCCCAGGGCGCCGCTCTGGGTGATCATGGCGAGGTGCCCGGGGGCAATATTCCCGGCGACGAACGTGGCGTTCAGGTTGACGGCGGAGGAATAGATGCCGAAGACGTTCGGCCCGACGATCCGCATCCCGCGCCCCTTGGCATAGGCGATGATCCTGTTTTCCTCCTCCCGGTTGCCGATTTCGGAGAACCCGGAGGTAATGATGATGCCGTATTTCACGCCTCGGTCGGCGCACTGACAGACGGCGTCGAAGACGAACCGGGCCGGGATGGTGAGGATGGCGAGGTCCACCTCGCCCTCGATGTCGGCCACCCGCGGATAGACGCGCAGGCCTTCGATATCGCCGCCCGCCGGATTGACCGGAAGGATGCGTCCGGCGTAGCCCCCGGAGACGATGTTTCCGAGGACGGCCGAGCCGATTTTCCCCCGCTCCCGGGAGGCGCCGATCACGGCGATGGACCGGGGTTCGAACAGATGCCGGATGTCATCATCAGGGATGTCGGACATGGGAATCACCCTTGGAAGGCCATATGCAGGTCGTAGACGCCCGCTTCCGTTTTTTTCTTGATGTCGAAGCCGCCTTTTTCGAACACATGCAGCATGGGCTTGTTGTCGACCAGCACTTCGGCCGTAAAACCGAGCAGACCTTCCCGCTTGGCGAGGTAGGTCAGGTAGGAGAGCAGTTCGCTGCCGATGCCGCGATTCTGGTGGTCGTCACGCACGGCAAACGCGACCTCCGCCGAGTGCGTGGCTTCGTCCACGCCGTACTGGCCGACGGCGACGATGAGCTCGTTTTCCTCATCCCCGGTCACGGCCAGCAGGAGGACCTCCTTGGTGTAGTCGATGACCACGAAGTCCTGCAGGCGTTCATGGGGCATGTCCTTGCGCTGGGAGAGAAAGCGCCGGTTCAGGCTGCGGTCCGAAAGCGAATAGAAAAAATCCTTGATTTTCGGCTCGTCGCTGATCTTGACCGGACGGATGAAGATCTGCAAACCCGTCCGCGTCGTCCGGTAGGTCTCCAGCTGCTCGGGATATTCGCCCCGCTTTCCGGGAATGAAGGCCTGATCCTTGTAGATCAGCCCGCGCTTCTTCGCCTCTTCGATCAGCCAGGGGCGGAATTTGGGGTGCGCGATCGCGATCAGGGACATGGACCGTTCGCGGATGTTCTTGCCGTGCAGATATGCGATCCCGTATTCGGTGATGACATAATGGGCGTCACCCCGGTTGAGCGTAATCCCGGCCGCCTCCTTGAGAGCGGGGACGATACGGGAGTAGGTTTCGTTGCGGGCCGTCGATTTCATGGCGAGAATCGTCTTGCCGTTGCGCGCGTAATGGGCGCCGCGCATGAAGTCGTAATGGCCGCCGATGCCGCTGTAGAAACGGCCCCCGATCGATTCGGACGTCGACTGCCCGGTCAGGTCGATTTCCAGGGCGCTGTTGATGGCGACGATGTTGTCGAGCCGGGCGATGGTCATGGGGTTGTTGGTGAAGTCGATGGTCCGGAAGAGGACGGACGGGTTGTCGTGGAGGAACCGGTACGTGTCGCGCTTGCCCATCGCAAAGGCCGCCACCGTTTTGCCGCGTCCGAGCGTCTTGCGCGAATTGTCGATGACGCCCGCCTTGATGAGGTCCACCAGCCCGTCGCTCAGGAGTTCCGTGTGCACGCCCAGGTGTTTTTTGCCGTAGAGGTTCGCCATGATGGCGTTGGGCAGGCTGCCAAAACCCACCTGAATCGTGTCCCCGTCCTGGATCAGGCGGGCGACGAAATTTCCGATGCGGTCCGACACGCCGGAGGGGGTCTTTCCCGACACCTCGAGAAGCGGTTCGTCATGGGGCACGATGAAGTTCACGTCATCGATGTGGATAAATCCATCGCCGTGGATGCGCGGCATCTCGTGATTCACTTGGGCGATGATGAGCTTGGAGACTTCCGTCGCCGCCTTGACCATGTCCACGCTGACGCCCAAGCTCATGTACCCGTGTTCATCGGGCGGAGAGGTCTGGACGAGGGCGACGTCGATGCGGATGAGGCCTCGGTAGAGCAGGGCCGGAACGTCCGAGAGGGAAATCGGCGTGTAGTCGGCGGCGCCCGCATTCACCGGGTCCCGGGTGTTGTTGCCGATAAAGAAGGAATTGTGGCGGAAGTTCCGTTTGAATTTCGCGTTGGTGTAGGGGGCGATGCCGAAGGAATAGACGTGAATGATTTCCGCGTCGAAGAAGGCCTTCGGATGGGTTTCGACGAAGTTCGTCAAGGCCTGGACCAGGTATTGGGGCTCACCGCATCCGGAGGCGACGAAAATGCGGTCGCCCCGGCGGATATGGCTGAAAATAGGGTCCAGATCGGCAAACTTTTCGGGGTAGCGTTCCTGCCATGTCGCCAGCGCATTCACCCCCAGATCCTTTGACATCTCTCTGATTCTCCGTGGCCTAAAATCGGCGCAGCGCAAGGGCTCCGCGCCTCAATAAAACACGAACGGCGAGTTTGTGTCAATCAAAAAGCCGGTGCGGACGCACCGGCCGGGCGGGCGAGGGAAGGGCGTTCAGGGCTGCACGGCCCGGTCGAGGAGGCCGAGAAGGTCCGACGCCGACGCCAGAATGCACCGCGCCCCGGCGCGGGTAAGCTCCGCCCGGTTGCCGGACCCGGTGAGCACGCCGACGGTGAACGCGCCGACCTCGCGTCCCACCTCCATGTCCAGGGGATGGTCCCCCACCATGAGGGTGTGGTCCGGCGGGACGGACAGGACGGCGAGCGCCATGCGGAGATGGTCCGGATGGGGCTTGACGCGCGGCGTCAACTCCCGGCTGATGGCGGCATCCACGAACCGGTCGAGATCCGGGAAGATCGTCCGCACCGCGGGGAGGCAGTTGCGGGTGATGATCGCGGTCCCGATCCGGCGGCGACGGAGCGCAAACAAGAGCTCGCGCGTGCCGCCGAAAAGCTCCCCCACGCGCGCGGCGGCCAACTCGATCTCCATGATGCGTGCGTGGGCCGCGGAGCCGTAGGCCTCCGCCCGGGACGGTTCAACGGCCGCGAGCGTCGCCCGGGCTTGCTCGATCAGCTCCAGCGCGGGGAGGTCGCGAATGGCTTCCACGTCGAGTCCATGCCGGGCCGTCAGTTTCAGGACGTCGGACCGCATGGCGGCGAAGTCGATGTTCAATCTGGCCAGGGTTCCGTCGAAATCGAAAACAACCGCGCGGCAGGGACGGGCGTCAAGGGCTTGCGGGCCCGTGGTTCTGGAGGTAGCGCTCAAGGCGGTTCATCCCTTCCGTGATGTTGTCCAGGGAGTTGGCATAGGAGAAGCGGAGGTACCCTTCCGCGTTCTGACCGAAGTCGATGCCGGGGGTCACCGCGACACCGGCCTTGTCCAGGATGTCGAAGGCCAAACGGTAGGAGTCGCCGCTGAAGGCCTTGACGTTTCCCAAGATATAGAAGGCCCCGGTCGGTTCGACGCGGACGCCGACCCCCATCCCGCGGAGCCGGTCGAGCATGTACCGCCGCCGCTCGTCGTAGGTGTTTCTCATCTGGCGCATGCACTGCCCGCAGGAGGTCAGCGCCGTCACGCCCGCCCACTGGACGAACGCGTTGGCCGAGATGAAGAGGTTCTGCTGAATTTTCTGCATGGGCCGGATGAACTCAGGCGGGGCAATCAGATAACCCAGCCGCCAGCCGGTCATGGCGTAGTACTTGGAGAAGCCGTTCAGGACGAAGGCGCGATCGGTGTATTCGAGGATGGAATGGGCCTTTCCGGAATACACCAGGCCATGGTAAATCTCGTCGGAGATCACGGGGGGGCCCAGTGCGGCGATGTCCGCCATCCGGTCGGCGCCGAGCAGGTTTCCGGTCGGGTTGGAGGGGGAGTTGATCATGATGGCCCGCGTGCGCGCGCTCAGCTTTTCTCGGATCCCGTCTGGCGTGTACTGGAATCCCTCCTCTTCGGACACGTCGACGCTGACGGGACGGGCGTCGAAGAACCGGATGAAGTTCGGATAGCAGGCGTAGTGGGGGTCGGAAATGATGACCTCGTCGTCCTTTTCGAGCAGGGCGGCAAAGATCAGGAGCATCGCGGGCGAGGTGCCGGAGGTGACGATGATCCGGTCCGGGGAGATGCGGACGCGATAGGTCAGCCAGTAGTGTTTGCAGACGGCCTCGCGGAGTTCGAGCAGGCCGAGGCTGTGCGTGTAGTGCGTCCTGCCCTCACGGACGGCCCGGAAGCAGGCCTCCTTGATGCAATCCGGAGTGTCGAAGTCCGGCTCGCCGACCTCCAGATGAATGACGCTGTCGCCCCGCTTTTCCTTTTCCTGGGCCTTCTCGAGGACATCCATGACGATGAACGGGGGAAGGGACCGGGCCCGCTCCGCGATTCGGGCGCCGCAGGACGGGGTGTCTGTCGTTTCGCTCATAACATTCCGTTCCGGGGAGCAGCCGTCCTGTGGACGGCGGATTGATCTGGCCGCGGCGCAGGCGCGGGTGAGGGACGCCGGCAGGCGGATGACGCCTGAACGCTATCCGCTTGCCGGCGTCCTTGTCAAGGGAAAAGGGGCGAAGCCGTCAGGACCGGTTCCGCCCCTGGAGGTATCCGGGGGGGAGGGTACGACGAACGACCCGGTCCGGCGCGATGGCGGGGCGCTCGAAATCGGCGACGATCTTGAGAAAGGTCATCGTGATGTTGAAGGTCGCCCCCCAGAGAACTTCCTGGCGGCCATCCGCTTCGCGATAGAGGAGGCAGGGAAACTCGGCGGGCATTCCGCTGCGGTCGGAGACCCGGTCGGGCAGGGAAAAATCGAACCAGGCGTAGTTGGCCGGATCGAAAAAGGCGCGGAGCGGGATCTCGACGATCCGTTCCACCTCGGCATTGATGCGGGGGCGCCAGGTTCCGTCGAGCAGGCCGACGACGGGAAAGATTCTGCGCTTCAGAAGCAGCAGGCTGTACGGGGGAAGGGCGCCGAGAAATCGAACCTGCCAGGGGCGCAGGCGAACCTCTTCCCAGCTTTCCCGGAGGGCGTTGGCCAGAAACAGGCGAATGGCGCGGCGGGTGGCGGTGTCCCGGCGGGCCAGTTCCCGGTTCACGGCCCGGGGGATGATGGGGAAGAGGCGGGGGAGGAGGCATCGCCCCAAAGGATCCCGGCGCGGATCGAGGATGCCCCCGGGACAGCTCAGGTCGCCCCCCTGGGCCACCGTGGCCGAGCGTTTGATCAGGTGCAGGACGAATTCGCCGCCTTCCGGGCCGGGGGAGGGAGAACCGGTCCGGAAGGAGAGGAGGAAGAGGACCCCGGCCGCGAGGACCGGGTCCGCGACGACGGACGAGGGGGGCGGCGGGTAGTCGAGTTCGCACAGGCCCAGTCGCGAGACGATCCTGTTCACGAAGCCCTCCCGGTCCGGCGGCAGGCCCCGGTCCATCAGGAAAGCCCCCCCGCATTCCGGTGAGTGCGGCTGGGCGACGCGTCGAGTTCGTTGCCCATCCGGGACGCGATCCACCGTTCATACCAGCATCCCGGAGGGGAGAGCTGGATGAATCCGCAATGGCCTCCATAGGGCTGAATGAGGATCTCCGCCCGAAGGGTGTGTTCGAGCGGGTAAAAATCCTCCACCGGAACGACCGGGTCATCCCGGGAGGTGATCATGGTCACCGGTACCGACAGGGGCGCCAGGACGGCGCCGGTGAGGGTGTAATCGCGGAAATAGTCGATGTAATTCTCGTAGTCCGGGTTATGGGACATCAGGGCTTCCGTGAGCCCGATGAGCGTTGAATGGGACAGGAGCGCCGAAAAATCGTAGCGCCGGGGAAAGAGGGCCTGCTTCCTGCGGAGGGAGCGCTTCCACTTGCGGAGGAAATAGCGGCGATACAGGGCCGGTCCCCGGTCGATGGCCAGGGTGGCCTTGTAGGGGTCGAGCGCCGGACTGATCGAGAAGATTCTCCGCAGGGTCGGCAGGGACCCGTTGCCGGCACGGAGGGCAATGCGCAAGGCGAAATTGCCCCCGAGGGAGAATCCGACGATGAAAAAGGGCGTTCCGGGAGAGAGGGCGGCGACGGCGGTCATGGCCTGGAAGACCTCGTCGATGCGGGCGCCGTGAAAGAGGTCCTCGTTTAGGTGATGGCTGTCCCCGTGGTCCCGGAGGTTCAGGCGGAAGATGTCGAACCCCTCCCGGAAGAGGGTCCGGCCGCAGGACAGCATATAGGCGGACGCGGCGCTTCCCTCCCAGCCGTGGATCATCGCCACCAGCCCCCGGCCGGTCGGATCATGGCGCGACCAGAATCCCTGGAGCCTGACCCCGCCGCCCGCGTCGAGAATGAGTTCCCTCGCTGCGGACAGGGGATTCGCTCCGCGGACGCGCAGTTTCAGGCTGGCGAGGATCGATTGGAGGTGGGGGTTGCGGATCCCCGGACCCGGATCGAAGCGATCGATCCGGCGGGTGGAGGAGCCCTCGGCGGTGAGGGTGGACACGTCCCTGAAGCGGTCCCGTTTCATGGGACTGTCGATACAACACGGCAACCCGGGTGTCAATCCCCTTCTGCGCTCCCGCGCGGGCCTTGCACCGAAGGGAATCCCGGAAAGCGACCTCGAGACAATTTCGTTGACTTGCCGGTCCCGCTTTCTTTATATTAGCGGCGCGAATCAAGATGTCGGGCGGGCTGCCCGCCCCCGCCGGGGCGATTCGGAACGTCAACGGCAGAAATCCGGGAGGTAAAATCATGCATAAAAGACACCCTTGGGGATGGGTCCTGGCCGCCGCGATCGTTTTTGCGGCCACGCAGGGCTTTGCGGCGGGGGCGGTGCAGTCCGGCACGAGCCTCTGGGAGACAAACTTCGGAACCCTGTCGCTCAACCAGGACGGCGCCTTCGTTTGGGGGACGTACAACTACGCCGGGGGCAAGGTGATCGGCGCCCTCTCCCAGGGGGTGATCTACGGCTTCTGGTGGGAAAACGACGACGCAACCGGCGCCGGTCCCGAGGGAAACTGGTGCGGTCCGTTCATGTTCCGCGTCAGCGCAGACGGGAGGAGCTTCCAGGGGATCTACGACAAGGCGTCGCGCGGGGTGAAGACCTTTTCGTCGATCCATCCCGCCTACACGTGGACCGGAACGCTCCGGTCGGGTTCGCTCATCTCCCCTCCCTGACCGGCCTGCGGGCTTCCGGGACGCGGGTTCATGACCCGGCGGCCCCAGAACAAAAAAAGGACTTAGAAACGTTTCTAAGTCCTTGTCTTCCTGGTGGCGGTGCAGGGAATCGAACCCCGGACACTACGGATATGAGCCGTATGCTCTAACCGGCTGAGCTACACCGCCAATCGCGGGTCGACCTATAACAGATCGGCCGGAACCTGTCAACCCCCTATTGCTGCGCCGGAGGCGGCGTGGGCTGCGCGGACATTTTGTAGGCCACGACGACGCTGCGTTGACCGATCGTGGCGCCGACGGACTGGACCAGGGCCAGAACGATTTCGTTCTGGCCATCGTTGTCGATGTCCTTGAACTGGTAGTCCGCGACGTAACCGCTGATCTTGCGCGTCTTCCAGTTTTCGATCAGCCCCAGCCCGTCCCATTCGAGATCGTAGACCTCGCTCGACGTGAACAACTTGACATTCTTCAAGGTCCGTCCGGTTGAGGACAGGTTCTTGACGAGAATGATTTCGGGTTTCTTGTCCCCGTTGGTGTCGTAGATGAGAATCCGCGGATTGATGAAATACCGTTCCCGCCCCTCGTCCTGATACGCGCTCGGCTGGATGGAAGACAGGTCGATGGAAACGTTGCTGCCGCCGAACACCTCGTCGCTCTTGAAGATCCGCTCCTTGCTTCCCCCGAACACGGCCAGCTTGATCAGGGGCTTCGTCGTCTGTTCGTAGATGCACAGGTAGTCGGACTCGTCGATGGCGATGATCTTTTCATCCGAGCCGAGCCCCAGGTCGTCGAGGGCCAGGCCGAAGACGGACAGGCCCTGGGGGATCTTCATCCGCTGTCCCTCCCGGTATCGGCCGTTTTCCCAGAGGATCTGATGGATCGGCGTGTCGAAGGGATGTTCCGGGGAGATCTCCTGCCCCAGCAGGCGTAGCGAATCGGAGGTCGTGCCGACCACGCGGAGAAACCAGGGGAGATCTTCGGCGATCGACGCGAACTTGCCTTCCCTGAACTCGATCACGAAGGACGCGAGCCGGGTCTGTCGGAGACAGGTGACGATGATTTCATTGACGCCGTTGCGGTTGATGTCCGCGATATCGACGCCGAGATACCGGTCGTAGCGCTTGCCGGGGATCTTCTGCAGGAGCTTGAAGCCGGCGCCCGTTTTCTGGTGGATGTAGACGTTGGAGTTGTCGATGAGGACGACCTCGTTCTGGCGGTCGCCGTTGACGTCGCCGATGTCCATCCCCCTGAATTCCGTCGGGGAGGTCGGGCTCATCCAGAAGCCTCTGCGGTCGAGGGGTTGGGCGGCGTTGATGAAATCGGGATTGATCGCGGCGGTGAACGTCCCCTTTTTGCTCGTGCGCATGCCGGCGATGATGGCCGCCTCGCGGGCGTCTCCCGCCGCCGGGGGAGCCGCGACCCGGGCCGGGGTCTCGGGCGGGGTTCCGGCGGCGGGCGGGGGTTCCGGCGCGGCGCCGGTGATGTGCGTATTGATCCGCTGCGCAAAATCGGAGATCCGGGGAATGACGTCATCCAGGGTCTGGCTCTGGACGAAGACACCCACGGGCGACTTGCTGGCGGCGACGTCGACCAGCTTGCCGTCGATGCTCAGGCTGCTGCCGATCTTCGTGATGCTGCCCCAGACCACGAAGTCGGTCTTCATCGTTTTCCCGAGCTCGTAGACATCGGCCTGGGAAAGTTCCTTGCCGGCAAAATTCTTGAGGGCGTCCTGAATCCGGTCGCGGCTCGCGACGGCCAGGCGCTCATCGGCGGAAAGACGGGAGGCGAGCATCTCCCAGATGCCCAGCTTGATGTAGTCCAGGGATTCCGCGCTGTGTACGGAGAACGGGAGGACGGCGATGGATTTCTGCTCCGCGGCCCCGATCAGGGCGCCGGGGAGCATCAGGATCAGGCCGAACGCGACGGCGGCGAAAAGTCTCTTCATCATGGTTCACCTTCGAAATGCGGGATCTCCGGGCCGGCCCGGCGCACCCGCCCGGCCACGGGCTATGTAGCACTGAAAGGGCCTTTGTTCAAGAAACATCTGCGGACTTACGCCTCTTCGGAGAAGGGAATGGTCAGGTTATAGATGCCGAACTCCATGACGGCTCGGATGGGGTAGGGGAGCTTCTCGTAAACCTTGAGCATCGGCTTGTTGTCGGCGAGCACGTCCGCCGTGATCCCCTGGATGCCCTTTTCCTGGGCGTATTTAATGAGCAATTCTAGAAGGAACGTCGCGATGCCGCGACCCTGATACTTCTCGTCGACGATGAAGGCCGTGTCGGCGTAGGGGCGGTCCTGATGGCGGACGTACCGGCCCTCGGCGATGATGCGTTCCACCCCGTTTTCCTCGATCAGGCCCACAATGGCCATGAACCGGCGAAAATCGACGTTGACGTACTCCTGCATCTTTCCGTGCGGCATCGTTTTGATGGAGGTGAAATAGCGATAATAGACCATGTTGTCGGAGAATCGGTAGAACAGGCGGCGCATCTCCTCTTCGTCGGAGGGTTTGATCGCCCGGAACCGGACGGTCAGGTCCCCGCGGAAGGTATGCGTGCAGGCGACCTCTTCGGGGTAGAGGTGCCCCGATTCGGCGATGTAGATCTGGTCCGGATAGAGGATGTTCGCGCCCTTGGCCTGCCGGATGAGTTCGGGACGATCGGCCGGATGCGCGATGTCGATCAGGGCCTGAGCGCGTTCGCGAACCGTCCGGCCGATCATGGACGCCACGCCGTAATCGGTAACGATCAGGTCGAGCGTATCGGAATTGGTGAACTGGTTGGGATAATTTTCGACCGACAGGACGATGTTCGATTCTCCCCTGAGGTTGCGGCTGGGCAGGGCAATGATCTTCTTGCCGCCGCGGGAGTGCTCGGCGGCCGAAAAGAAATCCTGCGCCTGGCCCGGACCGGCCGTCACGTTGCCCTTGCCGACGTGGAGGGCCACGTTGCCGGTCAGGGAGATCTTTCTCGCCGGAAGGATGGCCATGAACCGGTCGTTGAGACTGATCCTCAGGTGATCGGAGACGACGTCGATGGCCTGGAATTCGATCAGCGGATTTTCATGCATCCAGCGGAACAGTTCCGGGGTGCCCTGGGCGTAGGACGTCAGGCACTTGTCCTGGAAGTAGCCTTTTTTCTTGTTGTTGACGGCGCCGGACTTGACGAGGTCCATGAGCACGTCGGTGAAGAAGTAGGAGTGAACGCCCAGATTTCGCTTGCGCGCGAGGTGCTTGCCCAGCGCCTCGAAGAAGGACCCGGAATAGATGGACAGGCAACTGCCGTCCTCGATCATGGAGGCCACATTGGCCGCGACCTTGTCCATGACGTCGTCAAACGGCCAGCGGGGGAAATAGATGAGCGGTTCGGTGGAGCGGACGAGATAATGGAAATCACGGACGTTGACGAAGGTGTTGCCGAGGGTCCGCGGCATGCTTTCGTTGATCTCTCCGACGATGAGGCTGGCCCGCTGCATGGCCATCTTGGCCACGTCCACCGAGACGCCCAGACTGGCGTAGCCGGCCGCATCCGGAGGGGTGATCTGGACGAAAACGACGTCGATGCGCAGGGCGCCTTTCAGGATCAGGCGTCCGATGTCCGAGAAGCGGCTCGGGATGAGGTCGACCGCCCCCGAGGTGATCGCCTCGCCGGCCAGCCAGCCCGAGAAGAACGTCCGCAGGCGGAACTTGTCCTTGTTGTTTTCGTCCCGGATGGAGATGACGTCCCCCATGCTCACGAGCTGGACCAGTTCGAGATCGGTCAGGTTGGTCGCCTCCGAGCTCATGAGGTGCTTGGTGAGCGTGCGCGGTTCGGCGACGCCGGTGCCGATGAAAATGCTCATCCCCGGGTCGATCTTCTCGAAAATATAGTCCGGCGTGACGATCTTGCGTTCCCACTCCGCCGGAGATCCCGTTTGCATGGCGCGCCTCCTTCTGGCTGGATAGAGGGGGTTCGGAGGGGTTCGAAGGGGCGATGAACCGCGTCCGAAACGATCCTGCACACGATAAAGGGATCGGCCTCCGTTGTCAATCTAAAAGACCTTGACGACATTGATGAAATCATACTAATAAGGTCGCGCAAGTCCTGACGAGATGAAAAAGGAGCGGTCTATGATTCCCCGCTATACCCGAGAAAAAATGGCGGCCATCTGGAGCCCGGAAAATCGATACCGGAAATGGCTGGACGTCGAACTCCTCGCCTGCGAGGCCTTGGCCGAACGCGGCGAGATCCCTCCCGACGCGATGAAGACCATCCGGGAGCGGGCCGCCTTCGACGTGGATCGCATCGACGAGATCGAAAAGACGACCAAGCATGACGTCATTGCCTTTCTGACCTCCGTTACCGAGCACGTCGGGGAGGACGGACGGTTCATTCACATGGGGATGACCTCGTCGGACGTCCTCGACACCGCGCTGGCCGTGCAGATGCAGGAAGCGGCCGACCTCCTCCTGGAGGATATGGATGCTCTGCTGGCCGTCCTGAAGGAAAAGGCCCTGGAGCATCGCCGGACCCTCATGATCGGTCGTTCCCACGGCATTCACGCCGAACCCATCACCTTCGGGCTCAAGCTGGCCCTCTGGCATGCGGAAACGCGCCGCAACCGGGAACGTCTCGTACGGGCCCGAAAGGCCATCAGCGCGGGCAAGCTCTCCGGGGCCGTCGGCACCTTCTCGTTCATCGATCCCGCGGTGGAGGCCCATGTGCTGGGTAAGCTGGGACTCGAGGCCGAACCGGTCGCCTCGCAGATCGTACAGCGCGACCGCCATGCGGAGTACTTTGCGACGCTGGCGATCACGGCCTCCTCGATCGACAAGTTCGCCCAGGAGGTCCGGCTGCTTCAGCGGACCGAGGTGCGGGAGGCAGAGGAGTATTTTTCGCCCGGGCAGAAGGGGTCCTCCGCCATGCCGCACAAGCGCAATCCGGTGCTGTCCGAGAACCTTTCGGGGCTGGCGCGCCTGATGCGGTCCTATGCGATCGCCGCGCTCGAGGACATTCCCCTCTGGCACGAACGCGACATCAGCCATTCTTCCGTGGAACGCGTCATGGCCCCCGACGCCACCATCCTGCTCGATTTCATGCTCGGCCGTTTCACCGGCATGATCGACCGGCTCGTCGTCTACCCGGAACGCATGCGTGAGAATCTGGAGATGACCCACGGCGTCATCTTTTCGCAGAAGGTCCTTCTCAAGCTCATCGAGAAGGGGTTTACGCGTGAAGCGGCCTATGCCATCGTGCAGCGCAACGCCATGGAATCCTGGCACAAGGGGCAATCATTTCAGGCCTTGCTGGAGGGGGACCCGGAGGTGATGGGGCGGCTGACCGTTTCTGATCTCGAGGCCGTCTTCCGGATTGAGAACTTTCTGCGTCATGTCGATTTCATCTTCGCGCGCGCTTTCGGAGAGGGAACATGAGGGCAGGGAAAGGGTGGAGACTCGCGGCTTTCTTGGTCCTCGTCGTCTTGTGCGGCTGCGGGGAAGTCCGTGAATACGTCGACATGGCTTCGGACCGGGACCTGTCGCCGGCCTATTTCCAGGCGCTGAGCGCCTGGACGCGAGAGCAGACGGTTTATTCCCAGTTCGAAACGCGGATTCGCGTCGCCGCCACGCTGCAGAGCCCCGAATTCCGGAAGGCGTATGTTCAGGAATACGCGCGGAACCACGACTGGGGGCAGGATTCCATCCGGATGAGGGAAGAGGCGGCGGAAAGCACTGACAGGGATTTCCTGGAGTTCAAGCTTTATGTTTACACGCCGGAGAAGACGGACAACGACCTTGACGGACCGCGCTCCACCTGGACCGTTTTCCTCGTCGATGGGCAGGGGCGCAAAACAACCCCCCGGGAGATCCGGCGCATCGACGATCTCAGCGCGACCACGCTGGCGTTCTATCCCTACGTCAGGCCCTATTACGGAATTTTCTACAGCGTCAAATTTCATCCCCCCGCCGAAGGCGAGGCCCTGATCCCCCTCCGCCTCGTCCTGACCAGCGTCAAGGGCCGGGCGGAGCTTGCCTGGTAGGGGCAGGGCGGACCCCACAGCGGACGGGCCTGCGACGGGCGTCGGTCCGCCGTGCCCGCCGTCCGGTCAGGGCTTCCAGATCACGGTGTCCTTGGCCCACTCGGCATCGTTGCGTTCGGGATAATCCAGGTTATAGTGGAGCCCTCGGCTCTCCTTTCGCATGCGGGCGCAGCGGACAATCAGGGAGGAGACCGTGGCGATGTCCCGCAATTCCAGAAGATCCCGGGTAATGATGAAATTCCGGTAATAGTCGTCGATCTCGCGGTTGATCAGTTCGATGCGCCGTTCCGCGCGTTCGAGCCGCTTGTCGGAGCGAACGATGCCGACATAGTTCCACATGCAGCGGCGGATTTCGTCCCAGTTGTGGGACACGACCACGGACTCGTCGCTTTCCGTCGCCCCGCCGGGGTCCCAGGGCGGAATGGGCAGGGCGTCGATCTCCACGGTCCGGTAGACGGAGGCGATGCGTTCCACCGCGCGGTGGGCGTACACGATGGCCTCGAGCAGCGAGTTGCTCGCCAGGCGGTTGGCGCCGTGCAGGCCGGTGCACGAGACTTCCCCGCAGGCGAACAGGCGCTCGATGCTGGTCTCCCCGCAGGCGTTGACGACCACGCCCCCGCAGAGGTAATGCGCCGCGGGCACGACCGGGATCGGGTCCCGGGTGATGTCGATGTCGAACTCCAGGCAGGTTTCGTAGATGTTGGGAAACCTCGACTTCAGAAAATCGCGATCGCGGTGGGTGATGTCGAGAAGGACGTACTCGTCGCCTGATTTTTTCAGTTCCGTATCGATGGCCTTGGCGACGACGTCCCGCGGGGCCAGGCTCTTCAGCGGGTGGTACCGCTCCATGAAGGACGAGCCGTTCTTGAGCCTCAGGATGCCGCCCTCGCCGCGCACGGCCTCGCTGATCAGAAAGGCCTTGGCGTCGGGGTGGTACAGGCAGGTCGGGTGGAACTGGATGAACTCCATGTTGGCGATCCGCGCGCCCGCCCGGTAGGCCATGGCGACACCGTCGCCGGTGGCGATATCCGGGTTGGTCGTGATCAGGTAGACCTTGCCGACCCCCCCGGTCGCGAGGAGGATGAACTTCGCCCGGAAGCGGTGGACCTGCTGCCGGTTCACATCGAACACATAGGCCCCGAGGCAGCGGTCCGCCCCCGGGGCACGGACGCCGGTCAATTTGGATTTGCGGACCAGATCGATGGCGAAATAGTTCTCGAAGATCCGGATGTTCGGCTTCGAAGCGGCCTTGGCCATCAGGGCCCGCTCGATCTCCCTCCCGGTGAGATCGTCGGAATGGAGAACCCGCCTCATGGAATGGCCGCCCTCTCGGCCCAGGTCGTAGACGGCGGCGGCGGTCGCGCTGTCGGAACGCGTAAACGAGACCCCCCAATCGATCAGCTCCCGAACGCGTTCGGGTCCCTCCCGGACCACGAAGGCGGCGACGTCCTCGTGGCACAGACCGGCGCC
>DAOPOS010000024.1:15089-41172 GCA_035358035.1 Syntrophales bacterium
AGAAAACGGGGTTTACAAAGCCCCGCGATTCCTATATACGCATTCACCGGAATTGTAAAAGAAAAAGCCAACGGGGAAAACCGCCATGCTCGTTCTGGGCATAGAATCCTCCTGCGACGAGACCGCGGCCGCCGTCGTGCGCGACGGCAGGGACCTGCTCTCCAACGTCATCGCGTCTCAGATCGACGTGCACCGCCTGTACGGGGGCGTCGTGCCCGAGATCGCCTCACGGAAGCACATCGAGGCCATCCTGCCCGTGATCGGCGAGGCCCTCGAAGCCGGAGGGGTGACCCTGGATGCGATCGACGGCATTGCCGTGACCCGGGGGCCGGGTTTGGTGGGTTCGCTGCTCGTCGGCGTGTCGGCCGCAAAGGCCTTGGCGTACGCCCTCCGAATTCCCCTGGTCGGGATCAACCATCTGGAAGGTCATATCGCCGCGGTCTTCCTGGACCGGCCGCCGAAATTTCCCTTTGTTGCCCTGGTCGTCTCCGGCGGTCACACGCATATCTATCTTGCCGAGCGCTTCGGCCGTTTCATCGCGCTGGGGCAGACGCGGGACGACGCGGCAGGCGAGGCCTTCGACAAGGCGGCGAAGCTCCTCGGCATCGGTTATCCCGGAGGACTCGTCGTCGACCGTCTGGCCAGGCAGGGGAACTGCAGCCGGATCGCCTTTCCGCGTCCGATGCGGGGGAGTCCCGACTTCAGCTTCAGCGGGCTCAAGACGGCGCTCTTGACGCATCTGAAGCAGCGCGCCGCCCTCCCCGAAGGCGAGGCCCTGGCCGACATCGCCGCCAGCTTTCAGGAGGCGATCTGCGATGTCCTGGTGGAAAAGACCCTCCAGGCGGCGGCGGACCAGGGGGTGCGCCGGGTCGTCGTCTGTGGCGGCGTTGCCGCCAACAGCCGCCTCAGGGAAAGATTCGTCGCGGACGCGTCTTCACGCGGCATCGAGACCTTCATCCCCCCTCCGGTGCTCTGTACGGACAATGCCGCGATGATCGCCGTCGTCGGGGATCACCTGCTCCGCGAGGGGAGGGCGGACAGTCACGATTTGAACGCCGTTTCACGCTGGCCGCTCGATGCGGGTCCGGAGGCGGGATGTTCATCCAGGAACAGCTGAAGGGCTGGTACCGGCGGTGCCTGAGTCTGAGAGGGGAGCCCCACGCCCTGGCTCTCGGTTTCGCCCTGGGGATCTTCGTCGGCGTCACGCCGACCATTCCCTTCCATACGGCCATCATCATCGCCCTGGGGGTCCTGTTCAGGCAGAACATCACCGCGGCCTATCTCGCCTCCTGGCTGATCTCCAATCCCCTGACCATCCCCTTCTTCTATGTCGCCGAATACGAGCTCGGACGGTACCTGCTCGGCATGCCGGGAACGATGCCCGCCCTGGACAGCTACACCCTGGACGCCCTGCTTTCGCTGGGCGGTGAGATTCTCCTCCCGCTTATCGCGGGCGGTTTGCTCCTCGCACCGCTCTTCGCCGTTCCGGGCTTTTTCCTCGCGCGTTACCTGTTCACCCGGATCGGAAGCGATCGAAGGCCATGAAACGTCTGCGCGACATCCTCCGCGAGGAGGGCATTCAACCGCGAAAATCGCTGGGGCAGTGCTTTCTCGAGGACGAGGGGGTCATCCGCGGGATCGTCCAGAAGGCCCGCATCGGTGTGGGGGAGACCGTGATCGAAATCGGGGCCGGGGTGGGGCTGATGACGGAGGCGATCGCCCGCCGGGCCGGGCGGGTGGTGGCCGTGGAGATCGATCCGGCACTCGTGCGGGTGCTCGAACGTCGCCTCGGAGCCTTCCGGAATGTCGAGATCGTCCAGGCCGACATCCTCCGCTGCGACCTGTCCAGTCTGATCGGAACCGGCGGGGAATCCGAAAAGGTCAAGATCGTCGGCAACATCCCCTATCACCTGTCCAGCCCGATCCTGTTCATGATGCTCGCCCAGAAACATCTGATCGCCGAGATGATCCTGATGTTTCAGAAGGAAGTGGCGGATCGTCTGCTGGCGCCACCGGGCACGAAGGCCTACGGGATTCTGTCCGTCGTTTTGGACATGTACGCCGAAATGCAACCGGAGATCGAGGTCCCCCCGGAATGCTTCTTCCCGCCCCCCCGGGTCCGGTCCGCCGTGCTGACGTTCCGGATGAGAAGCCGCCCGAAGTGTCCGATGCGTCGCGAAACCTCTTTTCTCCCCCTGGTCAAGGCCGCCTTCGCCCACCGGCGCAAGACCCTGTTCAACAATCTGAGGCAGACCGGCTGGCTCAACCTGTCCGAGGACGATCTGCGGAGCCGACTGCTGGCTTCCGGCATCGATCCCCGCCGGCGGGCCGAAACCCTAACACCCGAAGAATACGCCTTATTGACGGATGTTCTGACGGGCAATAAATATTCTTGACAGGGAGAAATCATTCTGGTAGGGAGCGAAACGCCGCTTGGATCCGCTTGTCGCGGACTGGGACGGAAGGTGGGTACCTGACCTGAGGGAAGGGTCGGGAGCCTTAAAATCGTGATAGCCGATACGATCAGCCTCTCGTCAGCGACGCAGAGGCTTTTTTTTGGACCCGGGGCAGCGAAAACGGATGCAGATTATCCACGCCGTCAAGGAAATGAAGTCTTTCGCGGATGCCGCCCGTGGCGCGGGCAAGCGCATTGCCTTTGTCCCGACGATGGGATATTTTCACGACGGCCACCTCGATCTGATGCGGGAAGCCCGGCGGCGGGCGGATTGGGTGGTCGTCAGCATCTACGTCAACCCGACGCAGTTCGGGCCCCGGGAGGACCTCGACACGTATCCCCGCGATTTCGAGAGGGACCGGCGACTGGCTGAAGGCGTGGGCGTCGACGTGATCTTCTTTCCCGACAACAGCGAGATGTACCCCCCCGGATATCAAACCTATGTGGACGTCGAAGGTGTGACGCGGAATCTCTGCGGCCGCTCGCGCCCCGGCCATTTCCGTGGCGTGACGACCGTTTGCGCCAAGCTCTTCAACATCGTCAAGCCGCAGGTCACGGTCTTCGGTACGAAGGATTTTCAGCAACTGGCCGCGATCAAACGAATGGTCACGGATCTCAACATGGATCTGGACGTCGTCGGCCGGCCGACCACCCGGGAGGCCGACGGGCTCGCCATGAGTTCGCGAAATGTCCATCTCTGCGCGGCGGAGAGGCCATCGGCGCTTTCCCTCAGCCGATCCCTCCAGATGGCGGAGCGCAGGTTTCAGGAAGGCGAGAGGGATGCCGCCACGGTGATTCGGGACATCCGGACGTTCATCGAAGGGCATCCCTTCGTATCCGTCGATTACATCCAGATCTGCGACAGCCAGACCCTTGAGGATGTGCCCGACATTTCCGAGGGGGCCGTTCTCGCCATGGCGGTCCGCGTCGGAAAGACGCGGCTGATCGACAATCACGTGTTCGGGGAGGCCTTGAACCTGTCTAAGGGCCATTAATGAACGAGGGGAGGGAACAGACGTGCAAAGATTCATGCTGAAATCGAAACTTCACCGGGCGACGGTCACCGATGCCGATCTGCACTATGAAGGCAGCATTACCATTGACGAAGGATTGATGGAGGCCGCCGATTTTCTTCCCTTCGAAAAGGTGGCGATCTACGACGTGTCCAACGGGGAGCGCTTTTCCACGTACGTCATCCGCGGAAAACGGGATTCCGGCGTCATCTGTCTGAACGGAGCCGCGGCACGCAAAGTCTCTCGGGGCGATCTGATCATCATCGCCAGTTACGTGCTCGTGGACGATGCCGATGCGGCGAAGTGGTCGCCTCGCTGCGTCCTGCTCGACGATAAGAACCGCATCAAGAAATGGCCGCGCAAGAAGCGGAACTGACATCCCTCGACCCGCAGGACGCGATCCGTACGGAATGAAGAAGAAGCTCAAGCTGGCCTTCATCACAGGCCTTGCCGTGATCATCCCGATCGGGATCACGCTGTACATCCTCGCCTTTCTGATCGGCGTCATGGATCGCTTTCTCGACTGGATTCCGACGCCCTACCATCCCGATACCCTGATCGGCTTTCATATCCCGGGACTGGGCCTGATCGTGACCGTGACGTTCATCCTCCTCTGCGGCGCCGCAACGCGCAGCTATCTGGGCAAACATCTCGTCCGGTACGGCGAAGGCCTGCTGGAACGGATTCCCTTCGTCCGGGGGATTTATCTGGCAGCGAAAAAGGTTTCCGACAGTTTTTTCAGAAACCGGACGAAAAGCTTTCAGCGGGTCGTTCTGATCGAATTTCCACGGTCGGGGGTCTATACCCTGGCCTTCGTCACCGGACCGGGAAACCGTGAAGTGGCCGGGAAAATCGATTCCCCCTGTCTCAACGTTTTCGTCCCGACCACCCCGAATCCCACCTCGGGCTATTATCTCGTGGTGCCGGCGACGGAGGTGATCGACGTGAACCTGACGGTGGAAGAGGCCTTCACGCAAATCATCTCCTGTGGAATCGCGGCGCCTCCGGAAACCCCCCTCTCCGCATAAATCGGTTGATCGTGAACGGGGATTGATGTTAAAGGACCCCCGTGCTGCATGCATTTTATCTCACGTGAAGGGAGTGTTGCCCATGTCATTCATGGAGGTTGATCCAAAGCAACCGTATCGTGTCGCCGACCTTTCCCTGGCCCCCTGGGGACGAAAAGAAATGGTGCTGGCCGAGAAGGAGATGCCGGGCCTGATGGCGGTTCGGGAGAAATACGGGAAGAAGAAACCCCTCCGGGGGATGAAGATTACCGGCAGCCTGCACATGACCATCCAGACGGCGATGCTCATCGAAACCCTCAAGGAACTCGGCGCCGATCTCCGCTGGGCGTCCTGCAATATCTTCTCGACCCAGGACCACGCCGCGGCCGCCATTGCCCAAGCCGGGTCCGCGGCGGTCTTCGCATGGAAGGGGGAAAGTCTGGAGGAGTACTGGTGGTGCACCGAGCAGGCGTTGACCTGGCCCGACGGCACCGGACCGGATTTGATCGTGGATGACGGCGGAGATGCCACGCTGTTCGTCCACCACGGCGTCAAGATCGAGAAGGATCCGAAGCGTCTGGAGACGGTATGGGACAATCCGGAGATGGACATCGTTTACGAGCGGCTCCGCCGGGGCCGCGACAAGAACGCCCGTCGCTGGCAGCGGGCGGCGAAACGCATCCGCGGCGTCTCGGAAGAAACCACGACGGGCGTCCATCGCCTCTATCAGATGTCGGCGGCGGGGGAACTGCTCTTCCCGGCCATCAACGTAAACGACTCCGTGACCAAATCCAAGTTCGACAATCTGTACGGGTGCCGCGAATCCCTGCTGGACGGGATCAAGCGTGCCACCGACATCATGATTGCCGGCAAGAAGGTGGTCGTCTGCGGATACGGAGATGTGGGGAAGGGCTGCGCCCAGTCGATGCGCGCCTTCGGCGCCAGGGTGATCGTCACCGAAGTGGATCCGATCTGCGCCCTGCAGGCGGCGATGGAGGGCTATGAGGTCCGCCGTCTGGAGGAGGTGGTCGAAAGCGCCGATATCATCGTCACCGCGACGGGATGCTGCGATGTCGTGACGGGGCGGCACATGGAGATGATGAAGGACGAGGCCATCGTCTGCAACATCGGCCATTTCGACAGCGAGATCGACATGCGCTATCTCGAGCGCAGCAAGGTCTGCAAGCGCCGGAACATCAAGCCGCAGGTCGATCAGTGGACGTTGAAATCGGGACGGACCATTATCGTCCTGGCCGAAGGCCGCCTGGTGAATCTCGGCTGTGCAACGGGGCATCCCAGTTTCGTCATGAGCAACAGCTTCACGAATCAGGTTCTGGCCCAGATCGAACTGGCGACGAAAGTGTACCGTCCGGGTGTTTATACCCTTCCCAAGAAACTGGACGAGGAGGTTGCGCGCCTGCACCTGGGAAGGCTGGGGGTCAGCCTGACCAAGTTGAGCGAAAGGCAGGCGGCGTATCTGGGCATCGATCCGGAGGGGCCCTACAAGCCGGACCACTACCGCTATTAGTCCGGTTGAGACGTCAGGTCTGGACGCGCCGGACCAGAAACACGGCCATCACGACAAAAACGAGGTTGGCCGTCCACGCGGCCAACAGCGGCGGAAGGGTTCCCGATCGTCCCAGGGACAGGGCGAAGGCGTGGAGCAGCCAGTAGGAAAACCCGAGGACGATCCCGGACGCGATGCTCCGGGCCGCGCCGCCGCCGCGCTCCGATATCACGGAAAAGGATACCCCGATCAGGACCAGGATGAGGCTGACAAGGGAGAAAGCCAGTTTCCCGTGCAGGTCGGCGGCGTATCGCGTCACGTCATAGCCCTCGGTGCGCAGCTTGCGGACGTAGGCGCGGAGCTCGAAGTAGCCCATCTGGTTTGCGTCTTTCTGAACGACCTGGAAATCCGGCGGGGATTCCGGCAGATCCACGGACTGCTGCTCCGCCCAGGTGAGTTCGGGAAACTCCACGTCCGCGAAGCGGGCGATCATCATGTTGTGAAATAGCCAGCGGCCCTCCCTCCATTCCGCCCATTCCGCGTCGATGCGGCTCGTGAGGCGAAAGCGGGCATCGAGCAGATTGATCGTGATGCCGTGCAGGGTCCGGGTTCCGGCATCGAAGACCTTGAAGTTATAGATCCCCTTTTCACCGCGATACCATAACTCATTGCGCTTGAACGTGCCCCGGGGCTCCTTTTTCTGGATTTCCACGCGCTTGATTTGCTCCACGCGCTGGTTGGCCTCCGGAACGAGGAACTCTCCATTCAGGAAATTGAAGATGCTGAGCGCTCCGGCGCAGAGGACGATCGGAAGAAAGACACGATACAGACTGACCCCGCAGGCCTTCATGGCGATGATTTCGCTGTGTCGCGATAGGGTCCCCAGGGTCAGCAGCGTGGCGACCAGAACCGCCGCGGGCAGGGTCAGAGAAACGATCATCGGCAGGTTGTAGAGAAAATAGGCGGCCATCTGGGACGGTAAAGCGTTGTTGCTCAGGAACATCCGGAGGCGTCCGAAGAAATCGACGAGCAGGTACATCAGGACGAAGACCGACAGGATCAGGCCGAACCAGCGCGTGAATTCCCGGACGAGGTAGCGGTCGAGGAGCATCATGGGGTGCAACTCCGTTTCCGGTTTCGGGCGATTGCGGAAGCGAGGCGGTCGGCCCATTGCCGGAGAAGCAGCGTTTCTTCCCGGGCGGCCCGGATGAACAGGTACAGCGCCGCCGTCCCGAAGAGGACGTTGGGCGCCCAGGTGCCGACGACCGGGGCGAGACGGCCGGTCTCCACCAGGGCCTCCCCGCCCAGTTGAAGCAGGTAATAGAGGACCACGACCGCCAGACCCGTCGTGAAACCGCGGGACCTGACGGTGCGCTGGGCCCGGATGCCGAGCGGAATGGCCAGAAGGCCGAAGACGAGGCAGGAAACGGGAATGGTCAGGCGCTGGTGAAGCTCGATGATCAATTCCCTGGCCGCCCGGCTTTTCATGTCCAGCCCGCGGGCGCGCGACAGAAGTTCTCCCAGGGTCATCTCCTTCTCCGCCTTCTTGTCCCGGTCGCTCTGGAGCGCCGCCGCGATGTCCAGATTCACGTCGTAGTTTCTGAACGACAACAGGCGATAGGATTTCTGGCGGAGGTCGACCATATGCGTGCTGCCGTTCTCGAGCCGCAGCGTGACCGCCTGGGTACGGGGATCGGAAACGAGATAGGCGCGTTGCGCGACGATGGTGCTGGGTTCGCCGGTTAGGCGATGATCGTAAACGATCACCCCCTCCATGGTGTTGCCGTGAACCGGGATACGGTCCGCGTAGAGGAGCAGGCCGCTGAAATCGTCGTTGAACACCTTTTCCTGGATGCCGACGCTGGCTTTCTGTTGGGCGATGGTGAACAACAGGTGCTTCGTGGAGGCGTTACCGAACGGAACGAGAAAAACAGTCGTGGTCAGGGTCAGGATGAAAACGATCAGCGACAGGAGGCCCACCGGCACGAGATAGGCATAAAGGCTCAAACCCGAGGCTTTGAAGATCAGGATTTCATTGTCCGAGGACAGACGACCCAGACCGACGAGGATGGAGATGAGCAGGGAGATGGGAAGCGTGAATGCCAGAAGGGACGGCATCAGATAGAAGACAAGCTGGACGATGTCGAAGACGCGGATCCCCTTGTTCACCATCATGTCCATGATCTGGAGAATTTTTCCCATGAGCAGAACGAACGTCAGGATGAACAGAATCAGGACGAAGGGGGCGGCGATTTCACGCAGGATATAGCGGGGGATGAGCGTCTTCATCGGCGTCTAAAGCGGGACTCGCGCACAGAGCGGGAACGGCTTCGCAAAAGCCGGCCGCCGGAAACCCCGGACGGTTGCGGGCGGCGGGCGGAAACTCCGGATCCTCCCGCGCCGCCCGTCGGCCGGCTACATCATGAGGGCCAGCGGTTCGATGTAGGCGGCGTCTTCCGTGTCGATCGTGCGGATGATCTCTTTGTGGAAGCGCTTCTTCATCTCCCCGTAGATCGGCCGTTTCTTGTTGAAGGTCATGCCGAACGCGATGGATTCGGCGAGCAACGCCTCCGAGTCGGCACAGGCCTTGACGAGAACATGATGCGCCTCGAGTTCGGCGCCCCCGTAGCGCTTGCCGCTGAAGGCCGCTTCCTCAAGCTTGTAATAGGGGAAGGCCTTCTTCACGATGGCGAGCATGCCCGGAAGAAAGGGGATGCTGATGTCGATTTCGGGAAAACAGAAAAAGCCGCGATCGGCGCGCATGAAGCGGAAGTCGCAGCAGCAGGCCATGATGGCGCCGTCGCCGAAGGCATGCCCGTTGATGGCGGCGATCACCGGCATGGGGAGAAGCAGAATCCGCTTGAACATCCGGTTGAGACCGTACATAAAGTCCTTGATCTCCTGCAGCCGCTTTTCTCCATAGGCGGACATGATCCAGGTCAGGTCGATTCCCTGCGACCAGTTTTTGGGGTCGTTCGACGTGATGACCACGGACGTTACGGACGGGTCCTGTTCGATCTCGTCGAAGACCTTGAGAATGGCCTCCACGAAGACCGGGTTGTGACGATTTTCGCCATGGGACATGGTGATCACGGCGACGGTTTGCTCCTTTTTCCATTCCACGACACGCATACAAACCTCCTTGTCTAGGGTGTGCCGGCATTGCCGGGCGAGGGGAGATCCGAGGCAACCCGGGCGGGAAAGTAGCACGAAATCCCTTCAAAAGACAAGGATCATCGACAACGCCGGATCGCTATCCCAGGCCGCTTTCCAGGACGGGCTCCAGGATCTCGAAGACCTGCTCGGGCGTGATGGCCTGCAAGCACCGGTTGTCGATGCAGGAGGTTTTGCGGTGATTGGCGGCGCTGACGCAGGGAGAGCAGGCCAGCCCCGCATAGAGGGGTGTTGTCCGTCCCAGCGATCGGTACAGGTGCGGCGTTTCGGGTCCGAAGAGAACAAAGGTCGGCATGTCGGTGACGGCGGCGAAGTGCGGCGGCCCCGAATCGTTCGTGAGCATGAAGGCGCTGATGTCGTACAGGGCCGGGAGCTGATGAAAGACAACCCCGCCCGCGAAATTGACGCAGCGGGGGTGGTCGACCGCCCGCTTGAGCGCTTCGGTCTCGGCGGCCTCTCCGGGGTCGCCGGTGAGGAGAATCAGAATGTCTTCGTAGCGCTTGAGAATCGTCTGGATCAGGCGGCGGAAGTGATCCGGGGGCCAGCGGCGCTGGATCAGCATGGCGCTGGCGTTGGGATTGACCAGGACCAGCCGGTGAACGTCGGGGCGATAGAGGGGGTACCGCTCGCGGACCCGGTCCCGAACGGCCGTTCGCTGAGGGTCGGTCACGGCGGCCTTGGCCAGGATGAGTTCGTCATCGCCGATCACGGTCTTGGAATAGGGGTGCTCGGGTGTCGGCGACAGCACGGCGTTGACGAGCGCGATGAAGTTCTTGGCGATGTGAAGGTGCGGGTTGTAGCTGACCCGGTGGGTCAGGAAATTGCCCCGGTAGAGGCCTTCGGTGTGAAAGCGGTGAAACCCCACGCGCCGCGCCGCGCCGCTCAGGGCGGTCAGAAGCGCCGTGATGCGCGAAAAAAGCTCGAGGTCGATGACCGTGTCGATCCGTTGACGCCGCGTCCAGAGGACGAAACGCGCGGTATCCCAGGCGAGCGTCGAAAGGCGTTCGCCGCGGAGCGTGAAGATATGTTCGGCCGGAACCGTTTGAAGAAGCTCCAGGCTCGGCCGGCTGGACCGGAAAATCAGGAAGTAAAGCTCCGCGCCGGTGCGTTTCCGGATTTTTCTCATGGCCGGGTCGGCGAGGATCGCGCTGCCCATCTCGGACAGCTCGATGAAAAGAACGCGCCGGATTTTCACCGGCCTGGAGCGCCGGGATAGGGGATTGAGATGGCCCAGCAGGGTTCCGACAAAGCAGAGGGGAACGCCCACGAACAGATCGATTTTCCGCATGGTATCCACGTTCATGGCAATCCTCGCATGGGCGGCGTCTCCCAACCGGAAGGTGATTTCCAGCGCACTATAGCGAAATGTGGGTTGCGTGTCAAAGATTGCGCCGCATTTTCACGATCCGTGGGGCCCGGCCCGGGGATGGGCCGACGCGGCCTCGCCACCGGCCCCTGCGGGCAAAAATTCTTGAGAATGAGCCCACAGTTCCTTGTTGACCGAAAAGATTAAATTTGTTAAGTGCATCACTTCCGACAACCCAGAATGCACATTCCCGCGGCGGACAGCGGCGGATCTGAACGTGGAGCGAGAACGGCGGCATGCAAGCGGAGCGCGGCGATGATTGATCTGCACACGCACACGATTTTCAGCGACGGAGAACTCATCCCTTCCGAACTCGCGCGCCGGGCGGAGGTGGCCGGATATCGGGGGCTGGCCTTTACGGATCACGGCGATGCGGCCAATGTCGATTTCATCATCCCCCGCCTGGTTCAAGTCTGCCGTAAACTTCAGCCTTCCTATCGGATGCGGCTCGTTCCCGGCATCGAGCTGACCCACGTTCCGCCCGGGGACATCGCGCCGCTGGCGGCCGAGGCGCGCAAGCTGGGCGCGCGGATCATCGTGGTTCATGGAGAAACGCTCGCGGAGCCCGTCGCCCCCGGAACGAACCATGCCGCGCTCCTGGCGGATATCGACATTCTGGCCCATCCCGGCCTGATCGCCGAGGAAGACGCGCTCCTGGCGGCCCGGAACGGAATCGCCCTGGAGCTCTCCGCGCGACGGGGCCATGCCCTGGCGAACGGACATGTGGCGAAGCTTGCGCGCAGCCACGGCGCGGGCCTGATCGTCAATACGGACGCGCACGCGCCGGCCGATCTGGTGTCGTCCGTCCAGGCCGGAAGGATTGCCGCCGGCGCCGGCTTGACCGGGACCGAGATCTCCGACCTGGGCGCCCGGGCGGAGGCGCTCCTGAAGAAAATTCAACTTTGAGGAAGGAAAGACAGACGTTGCCAAGGGAAGCCAACCGTCCCGCCACCGGGCACAGCACACGCACACCGTTGAAGATCTGCCTCCTGACGTACCGCGGCAATCCGACCTGCGGAGGGCAGGGGGTCTATATCTATTACCTGAGCCATGCCCTCAAGGAACTCGGGCATCAGGTCGAGGTCATCTCCGGGCCGCCGTATCCGGTCCTGGACGAAGGGGTGCGTCTCCACAAGATTCCGAGCCTCGACCTGTACAACCCTGACCACCTGTTCAGGGTCCGGCGCCTGCGGGACCTGAAGTCGCCGATCAATCAGGTCGAATTTCTGAGCATGTGTTCCGGCGGCTTTCCGGAACCGATGACGTTCGGGATGCGCGTCCGTCGCCATTTCAAGCGGCATCGCCCGCACTACGACGTCGTCCACGACAACCAGTGTCTCGCCTACGGCATCGGGGATCTCGCCCGTCTGGGATACCCGACGGTGGCGACGATCCATCATCCCATCACGGTGGACCGGGACGTTGACATCCAGTCGGCCCGACCCTGGTACAGGAAAATCAAGGTCCGGCGCTGGTATTCCTTTATCCGCATGCAACAGAAGGTTTCCCGACGCCTGTCGCACATCATCACGGTCTCGGAATGCTCCAAGCGCGACATCAGCGATGCCTTCGAGATTCCCTCGCAGAGATTCCGCGTGGTTCCCAACGGGATCAACATGGATTATTTCTACCCCCTCGATCATGTCGAACGCCAGCGCGACCACCTCATCGTGACCAACAGCGCCGACACGCCCCTGAAGGGGCTCCGGTATCTCCTGGAGGCGGTGGCCTCCATCCGGAAAAGGCGCCTCATCCGCCTGACCGTGATCGGACAGCCGAAGCCCGATGGCGTGATCGAACGCCTGGTCCGCAAATTGCGGGTCGAGGATTGCGTCCATTTCACCGGTCGGATTCCCGGCGAGGATTTCGCACGCTACTACGCCGAAGCCACCGTTGCCGTGATCCCCTCGCTCTATGAGGGGTTCGGCATGCCCGCGGGAGAGGCGATGGCCTGCGGGGTTCCGGTGATCAGCACCACGGGCGGGGCGCTGCCGGAGGTGGTCGGGGATGCCGGGATACTCGTCCCGCCCGGCGACCGAAAGGCGCTCGAGGAGGCGATCGTGGACCTGCTCGATGATCCCGAGCGCCGTCGCGCGCTGGGACATGCCGGGCTGAAGCGGGTTCATGAGGCGTTCACCTGGCGGCATGCCGCCGAAAAGACCGTGGACGTCTACCGGGAAGCGATCCATGCTGACCGTTGATCTCGGCCGGCTTGGACTGCGCCCGGGCATGCGCGTTCTGGACGTCGGATGCGGCACCGGTCGCCACCTCGGCGCGGCGTTCCGGACGGCGGGCATCGATGTGGTCGGCGTGGACCTCAACGGGGACGATCTGCGCCGGGCCGCCTACACCCTCCATCTGATGTGCGAGGAGGAGGCGGATCACGGGGCATGGCTGATCGCCCGGGCGGACGCGACGAACCTTCCGTTTGGCGACGCCGGATTCGACCTGGTGATCTGTTCGGAGGTGCTGGAACACATTCCGGACAATCGGAAGGCCATCACCGAACTCGTGCGCGTTCTGAAACCCGGATGCGACCTGGTGGTCAGCGTGCCCCGATACTGGCCGGAGAGAATATGCTGGGCGCTCTCGGACGCCTACTGGCACGAGCCCGGCGGACATATCCGAATCTACAGAAAGGATGAACTCACCCGGATGCTCGTGACGGCGGGAACCACCTGCTGGGGGCTGGATTACCGCCACGCCCTGCACGTTCCCTACTGGTGGCTCAAATGCGCCGTCGGTCACAAGAACGAGTCCTCCTGGCCCGTGAGGCTCTATAAAAGATTTCTGGAATGGGACATCATCAAGCGTCCCTTGATCACTCGCTGGCTTGACGCGCTGCTCAACCCCGTTCTCTCCAAGAGCATCGTGATCTATCTGAAAAAAGGATAACCGTTATGGAATTGAACGTCTCCCGCAAATTGGCGCTGAGCCCCATTGAAATCGACGCGATGGCCGCCTTCATCAAGCGCGTCCAGAAGATGAACGGGGAGATTCCCTGGTCGCTCGATGGAAAGACGGATCCCTGGGACCACATCGAGAGCGCCATGGGGCTGTCGATGGCCGGTTGCCTGCCGGAGGCGGAGCGGGCCTATCTCTGGCTGGTCGGGAACCAGCAGGAGGACGGGAGCTGGTGCGCCGCCTACCGGGACGGGCGCCCGGAAGACCGGACGCGGGACACCAACATGTCCACCTATATCGCCGTCGGGGCCTTCCATCATTATCTGATCACGGAGGACCGGAACTTCCTTCGCGAGATCTGGCCGGCCCTCAAGGCGGGCATCGATTTCGCCGTGCAGATGCAGGCCAATTCCGGCGAGATCTACTGGGCGAAGAGCGAGGCGGGCGTCGTCGATCCGATGGCCCTGCTCACGGGGTGCAGCTCGATCTTCATGAGTCTCAAGTGCGGTCTGGCCGTCGCGCGCCTCCTGGGCAAAAAGAAGCCCGCCTGGGAGCGGGCGGTCGCGAAGCTGGGAGACGCCATCCGGCACAGGCCCAATCTCTTTAACATGATCAAGTCGCGCTTCTCCATGGACTGGTATTACCCCGTCCTGTGCGGCGCGATCACCGGTGCGGCCGCCATGAAGCGGATGGAAAAGCACTGGGAAAAGTTCGTCGTTCCGGAATGGGGGGTCCGCTGTGTTTCGGATCGTCCCTGGGTCACGATGGCCGAGACATCGGAGCTCGTACTGGCCCTGGAGGCCATCGGAGATTACACCCAGGCCGAATTGGTGTTCAACTGGCTCCATGACAAGAAATTCGACGACGGATCCTACTGGATGGGGGTCACGTTTCCCGACCGGGTCATCTGGCCCGAGGAGAAGACCACCTGGACGGCGGCGGCCGTGTTGCTGGCCTATGACGCCCTGATGGATCTGACGCCGGCGGCCGGGCTCTTCCGGCATGATTTCTGGGAGCGGAACGGGTATCTGTCCGGGGACCTGCTGCGCGACCTGCCGGCGGCGTTCCCCTCGACCCCCCACACCGGGATGTACAAGGTCGATGCGCGCGTTTCCCTCTCCGAAACGAGGTAAACCGTGCTCAGGGATCATCGCCCCTACACCCTGAAGCGCTGGGACCTCCGCTGGCAGGATTGGTATGCGCAGCACTTCCTGAAGCCTCAATTCGCACGGATGGGGAAGGGCGGTGTCTTCATGAGGCCCTGGTACGTGGAAGTCTTCGGCGGACCGATCAGCCTCGGAGATTATCCCCACGTCATCGCGACGCCCGATCAGCGCGTTCGCCTGACGGTCTGGTCCACGATCGAGGGAAACGGACGCATCCGCATCGGGGACTACTGCCTGATCTGTCCCGGTGTCAGGATCAGCGCCGGCAGCGATATCAGCATCGGCAACAGTTGCATGATGGCCCAGGGCGCCTTTATCACGGATTCCGATTGGCACGACATCTATGATCGCGGCCGGTCCGTCGGGCAATCCGCGCCGGTCCGGATCGAGGACAACGCCTGGATTGGGGACAGCGCCATCGTTTGCAAGGGTGTCCGGATCGGGAAGAACAGCGTTGTGGGCGCGGGTGCCGTGGTCGCGAAGGACGTGCCGGATAACGTCATCGTCGCCGGGAACCCCGCCACCGTCGTGAAGGAGATCGATCCGGGGCGGGAGATGAAAACGCGCGCGGAATGGCTCGCGGATCCGGCGGAACTCGCCGTGCAGTTTGACGAAATCGACCGGTCCCGGATGGGAGCAAATACCCTGCGGGGCTGGCTTCGCGCCCTCCTTTTCCCCCGACCCGGGGACTAGCGGCAGATTCAAAATTTGAATGCATAAGGAAAACGGACCCCTATGAAAGTCGCCATCATTGCGCCACCCTATCCCCTGGAAGAAGCGCCCGCACCCCCCTTGGGCGTTACCTATGTGGCCGCCGCCTTCGAGCGAGCGGGAGCCGACGTCCGCATCTTCGATTATATCGTCAATCGCTATACGCCCGAAAAGCTGAAGGAGCAGCTCGACCGTTTCAGGCCGGACGTCGTCGGGGCGACCTCCGTGACGCTCAATTTTATCGGGGCCGCCGAGATCCTGCGTACGGTGAAGCGCCACGATCCGCGCATCGTCACCCTGATGGGCGGCCCGCACGTGTCATTCTCGGAGCGGGAGACCTTGACGGCGTATCCCGAGATCGATGTCGTGGTGCGCGGCGAGGCGGAAAAAACCATCCCCGAACTCATGCCCCGGCTGGAAGACCGCCGCGGCTGGGAGAGCGTTCGAGGCATCGCGTTCCGCCAGGGGCCGGACATCGTTCTGACGGAACCCCAGGAACTGATCGCGGATCTCAATACCCTGCCGCTCCCGGCGCGGCATCTGCTGCCCATGTCACGGTATCAGGCCCTGGGGTATCCCGTGAGCATCATCACGGGGCGGGGCTGCCCCTATGCCTGCATTTTCTGCCAGGGGCGCCGCATGGTGGGCAAGAAGTTCCGCAAGCGCGATCCCTCGCTCGTCGTCGATGAGATCGAGGAGATCCTGTCCTACGGCATCGACCGGATCAACGTGGCCGACGATCTGTTCGCCTCGAATCGGGAGCGCGTCAAGGCCGTCTGCGGCGAGATTCAGAAGCGGGGCCTGAAGTTCACCTGGAGCGCCTTTGCCCGGGCCAATACCGTCGATCGCGAGATGCTCCGGATGATGCGCGAGACGGGGTGCGACAGCATCAGCTACGGGGTCGAATCGGGAAATCAGGAGATGCTCGACCGGATCAAGAAGAAGATCACCCTGGACATGGTCCGCGAGGCCGTGAACCTCGGCCTTGAGGCCGGCATGGTCGTCCATACGTCCTTTATCGTGGGGCTGCCGGGCGAATCCCCGGAAACCCTCAAGGAGACGCAGGCCTTTGCGGACAGCCTGGGCGCCATGTACGGTTATCACTACCTGGCGCCGTTCCCGGGAACGACCGTTCGTGACGAGGTCGATCAATTCGATCTGGAGATCCTGACCGACGACTGGAACCGCTACGACGCCAACAGCGCCATCGTCCGGACATCGAAAATTTCCCCCGAGGAGATCACGCGATTCGTCACGGACTTCGAGAACGAGATCAACGATGCGTGGGAGGAGCAGATCCGGGGATACTGGGAAAAGACGAACCCGCCCGAGAAGGATCTTCACGTGGAGGGTTTCTTCCGGACCCAGTTCGTCTTCAAGCTGCTTTCGGAGGACCTGATCGAGCGTTACGGCCGGCTGCCCGGCCCCTGTTCCCCCGAGGCGTCCCTGCGGGAGCTTTGCGCCCGGCTGGTCGAAGCGACGGGTGGAAATGAGGAGATCATCCGGAAGGCGATGCAGCGGTTCGTGCAAGCGGGATACATCAAGCAGGCCCGCGAAGACGACGGCTGCCGCTGGTACTGGACACACAACAACCGCGTCGATTTTCATCCCCTCTGAGAGACGCCACCGGCGGTGCCGGAAGGTCACGGGGTCGGGGGCTCGAGAGGCGCAGCGGTTTCATGCCGGGAGACCGCTGGAAAAGGAAGCCTCAAGGATCGGAGGGCTTGGCCTTGCCAGCCGTCGCAAGCGCCTGCCACTGGTTCATGGCGGCGGCCGTCAGATCCTTCCCGAGGGGCCGCTGGAGAATCGCCAGGGTCCCGACCGTGCCGCAATCCTCATAAAGGCCGGAGGCGAGGGCCAGCCTGTAGATGCAGAACGGGGCCTGTCCCCCCTGGTTCGGATCGGGGAAGATGTCGTGGATCAGGAGATATCCGCCGGGCATCAGATGAGGCGACCAGCAGACGTAGTCGGTCAGGGCGGCCTGGAAAGTGTGTCCGCCGTCGATGAAGACAAGCGACAGCGGCGTGGACCAGTGGCGCGCCACGAGTTCAGAGCGGGAAGTGATCGGGATCACGGTGTTTTCGAGGTCCAGGCTCCGGAGGGTCCGCCGGAAATGCGGAAACGTGTCGATTTCTCCCGTGCGCGGGTCGACGAGGTCCGGGTCGAAATAGGCCTCGCCAGGCTGCTGCTCCTCGGATCCGGCGTGATGATCGATGGAGAAGAGCACCCCTCCCGCTTCACGGCATCCCGTTCCCAGATAGGCCGTGGAAAGGCCGCAATAGCTCCCGATTTCGAGACAGGGGCCCCGCGGCGCGGCCAGCCTGGCCCGTTCGTAAAGCTGAGCCGCCTCCGTGTCGTCCAGGAAGCCCTTGATGTTCAGCGCCTTGATTTCCGGAAAGGCCATGATCCCCTTAACCCCGACGGCGGACGATTGAGTGCGTTTCGTGGGGGGTGTCATACCGCGATGAAGGCCGAAATGCAAGAAAATGTGCGTCGGATCGCGTTTGCGGAGGCGCCATGAAGACGGCCGGTCTGGAATTCGAACGGATCAGAAAGCTGACGCAGATCAGCATCGCCCTGTCGACGCAGCACGACATCGACCGTCTGCTGGAGATGATCGTCGAGGAGGCCCGGTGGCTGACGCGGGCGGACGGGGGCACCCTGTACATCCTCTCCGACGATGGGCGGCACCTGAATTTTGCCATCGTCCAGAACGAGTCGCTCCGGGTCCGCATGGGGGGCGCCGGGGGCGAAATCACGTGGCCGCCGATTCCCATGCATCTGCCCGACGGCCGGTCCAACGATCAGAACGTCTCCGCCTATGCCGCCCTGTCGGGGAAAACCGTCAATATCGACGATGTGTACACCGCGGCCGGTTTCGATTTCCAGGGAACGCGCCATTTCGACCAGGAGACGGGGTACCGTTCCCGCTCCATGCTGGTCGTGCCCATGTACAATCACGAACAGGACATCATCGGCGTTCTCCAGCTCCTGAATGCCGTGGATGCCCGGACGGGCCAGGTCGCCGGTTTCAGCGACGAAAGCGAAAAGATCACGGAGGCCATGGCCTCACAGGCCGCGGTCGCGTTGACCAACCGGAGGCTGATTCAAAGCCTGCAGCATCTCCTCGACGCCTTCATCACCGCCATCGCGACCACCATCGACGAGAAATCGCCCTACACGGGCGGTCACGTCCGGCGGGTGGCCGACCTCGTCGTGCGTCTGGCCCGGAAGATCAACGAGGCGACGAAAGGACCCTTCGCCGGCGTCGCCTTCGACGCCGATCGGATGGAGGAGCTCCGGATGGCGGCCTGGCTGCACGACATCGGCAAGATCACGACACCGGAGCACATCGTCGACAAGGCGACCCGGCTCGAAACGATCGTCGACCGTCTCGAGCTGATCCGGACCCGGGCGGAGGTCATCAAGCGGGATCATCTCATCGGCCGTTTGCGGGACAGGCTCGCCGCCGCTGGCCTGGAAACCGCGGCCGGTCCGGCGTCCGTTGAAGATCCGTTCCTGCGCGCGGTGGAAGAGGACCTCGACCTGCTCGCCCGGATCAACGGCGGGGAAACCTGGCTGGACGATGCCCTGCTGTCCCGTCTGAAGGCGATCGGCGACCGGCGGGGAAGCGCACTGGGGGGAGGCACCTTCCCCCTGGTCACGGAGGATGAAATGAGAAACCTCCGGATTGCCCGGGGGACGCTGACGGACGAAGAGCGGTCCATCGTCAACCAGCACGCCCTCATGACGGAAAAGATCCTGCAACCGCTGCCTTTTCCCAAGAAGTTCCGGAATGTCCCCGAATACGCGGCTTCCCACCACGAGAAGCTCGACGGATCGGGCTATCCCCATGGCAAACGGGGGGACGCCCTCGCGCTTCAAAGCCGGATCATTGCCGTGGCGGATGTCTATGAAGCCCTGACGGCGCGGGATCGCCCCTACAAGACCATGAAAACGCGGGAGGAGTCGATGGCGCTGATGGAGCGAATGGCCCGGGAGGGACATCTCGACGAAGACCTTGTCGTCCTGCTGAAGGAAGCCGTGGCCTCCGGAGACATTCCCTGACCGCGTTATCTCAAGCCGGAGATGGTCCCTTCCCTTGAGTGTCTGGAATAGCGGTCCTGAAAACAATCCCAGTCGATGCTGAAACGGCAAGCCGACACTTCCCGCCAGACCGATTCATGGTAAGCGTCCGTCAGGAAATGGTTCTGCAAATCCTGGGTGAGCGCGAAAACCTGAAGGTCCGGATCCCAGGATACGACGGCTCCCGTGCGGTCATCCCGCAGGCAACCCAGGTGTATCGCCCACGAAACGTCGGCCAGATGATCGTTCTCGGTATCGCGGATGAGCGCGATCAGTTGTCCCTCCCGGCGCGGATCCAGACAGGAAAACTGCTGATGGTACATTTTCGCGCTGTGGAAATGGGCGGCACGGATCGTGACGGCGTCCTTGGCCAGCCGGCGTCCCGCGAAAATGAGGAGCTCGAGGATTTCATGACCGATGCGGAGTCCGGGGAAGCGCTGGCCGGGAAGGGGAGGGCGATCGGGGGAAAAGGCAGCCCGCGGATTTTGCAGGTAGAGCCATTCGATTATCAGCGCGCTGAACGGTCTGTGCGGCGGCATGCCGCCGGTGCCGGTCGCCGACAGCGCCGTTTCCCGCATGACGATCTCCGCGATGAGGTGATCCTCGTCCTCCTTCCCGTCGAAAATCACGCGCACGCGCTGGCGGTAAGGATCCGTCATCTGCAATCTGACCTGCAGGGCGTCGAACCCCTTCTTTCTCAGGAGCGGAAAGATTCCGTACGCCTCCAGAACGCTCAGGAGACCCTCCGGGGAATAGTGCTTGAGAAAGAGCTCGGACCGGGTCTCTCCGGGCGAAAGAGCGCCGGGCCCGAAGGGGAGAGAGGCGCCATCGCGACTCTGGGTGAGGTCGGCAATCTCGAGGGTCTTGAAGACCCGGTGATACCGGTTTTCCAGCCGGGAGGATTTCATCCCCGGATGCAGGGTCAGGACCGGACAGCGCGCCCGCTGGATGATTCTACGGGCGGTGCTCCCGACGGGGAAGCGCGTGCCTTTCTCGCCGTGGACGGACATGACGATCAGGTCCATCCCGATGCGCCGGGTCGCGTCCAGGATGGCCTTGACCGAGTCTAAGCTCGAAACCTGCGGCACGAGCGGCAGTTCGCCATAGAGGGCGGTCAGCTCCTGTGCGAGGCGCTGCAGGTTTTCGTGCGCGCCAAGTCCCGGCGGCGCTTCCACGTCTCTACGGCCCGCGGTGGAGAACAGGAGGTGCAGTTCCGCGTGAAGATAGCGGGCAATGGCGCCGGCGTAAATGACGGCCTCCCGGGAAGCGGGCGAGAAGTCGGTCGGCGCGAGAATACGGCGGATCGCATAGAGGCCCAGGGCGGGAGGCTCGGCGTCGAGCGGCCGGGAGGATCCGGAGGCCGGTGTGAGGTCCGGGCGGATCGAAAGGACGGGAACGGGAGAGTTTTCGATGATCTTCAGGGAGGACAGACCCATCAGGATGTCCTCGAACGTCATCATGCCCTCGGTCCCCAGGACCACGAGGTCCGGCTCCGTTTCTCCGATGGCGTTCAGGATCTCGCGGGCCGGCATGCCGTGAAGGACGGTCAGGGTATGGGATATGCCCGTCAGCGGGAATTTCCGCAGGTGGCGCCGCATCCGGTCACGAATTCGCCCTTGCTCCTCTTCCGCCAAGGCGCCGGACGGCGTGCGCCCGGATCCGTCCGGGGGCCGGAAGGGAAAGATGCGTGCATAGGTCGGCCGGACATGGATGAAATGGACGTGCGCGTGGAAGGCGTGGGCGATCTGAATCCCGTACCGGATGTTCCAGTTTGACCTGGTATCGAAGGGGACGAGAAGCCGGTCGAGTCTGCGCATCGGATTCAGGAGGCTTTCAGGGATTCCAGTTCCCGCCGGATTTCCTGGCCGCGGTCGCTTTCCGGCGTGTAGTATCGCAGCGCCTGCCGGTAATGGTATTCCGCGCTGTCCACCCGGTTCTTGCTTTTGAAGTAGCGCCCGAAGAGCCAATGCGATTCGCCGTGCTGTCCCAGGCGGCCGCAGTTCATCGCCATCCGGTGGAGGACGTCGACGTTCTCGGGCTGAAGCCTTGAGAGCTCCCGGTAGAGCGAAAGCGCCTCGGCAAACGCCCCCTGGGTATCGTAGGCCTCGGCGAGGGATTCCAGGATCGAGGGGTCGGCGGGGTTCTGCTCGTGTGCCGCTCTCAAAAGGACAACCGAGGATTCGATCTGGCCGGCGTTCAAGAGCGCGCGGCCCATCTGGAGCCGGATTTCCTGATCGGCGGGGGCGAGGGCCAGCGCCTGCCGGAAGATGGCCAGCGACTCATTCGTCTGGCCGGCGTGGTCCAGGAGGAGGGCCAGGCCGAACAGGGCGTCCACATCCCCGGGGTGCTCCTGCACGTCCTCGCGGTACTGGCGAATCAGGGAGTCGGAAATCCGGCCGCGGGCGGCCAGGGCCGATTTCACTCGTTTGATCTGTCCATGGCGGTCCTCCAGGCCTTCGTGGCGATAGGTCGTCAGCAGCAGGCCGTCCAGATAGCGAATCCGCTCATCCGTCCCCGGGTGGGTCAGAAAATAGGAGGGGGTGTTGCTGGAGTAAAATTCGTAGCGGCGCATGGATTTGAGAAAATCGAGCATGGACCGGGGATTGTAGCCCGCCCCGGCCAGATAGGCCATGCCCAGGCGGTCCGCCTCCTCTTCGTGCTCGCGGCTGTATTTGAGATTCAGGTGGGTCGCCGTGGCCATCGAGAAACCGATCGCGGCCGCGGAAAGCTCCCCCCCGCCCCCGAGAAAGGCCGAGGCCAGGATGGCCGCCAGCGTGGCGATGCTGATTTTTTTCGATCTCGCGATGAGCTCCGCGATGTGACGCCGGTTCACGTGCGCGATTTCATGGGCCAGGACGCCCGCCAGTTCGCTTTCCGTCTTGACGAGGTTGACCAATCCCCGGTTGACGTAGATGTATCCCCCCGGTGTCGCAAAAGCGTTGACGGCGGAGCTGTCGATGACCGAGAAGGTGAAGTCGAAGGGCGCCGGCTGACTGTGCGCGAGGATTTCCGAACCCAGGTTCCGGATGTACAGACCGATGCGCTCGTCCTGGACGATCGCGCCATTTTGATTGAGCTTGTCGAAGAATTCCTTGCCGAGCTTCTTTTCGTCCGCCAGGGTGAAGGCTCCGGAGGCCGCGCCGGGCAGGGAGGCGAGGACCAGCAGTGTGAGAAAAAGGATGGGCCAGAAGCCTCTTTTGAACGCCTGGAGCCGATCTGCTGTCATGATGCCATCCCCTCTTGCATCGGACGGGTTGAAACGGGGCGATGCGCGACCATAACCTTTTTGCGGGAAAATGGCAAGGACGCCCGGGGCGCGGCCCACGGCGCGGTTGTCATAAGCGCCGCGAGTATGCTAAGCAGGCCCGTAAACGCCCATCGGTGCGCGCGGGTCGCACCGCGTGCGGTGAGGTGTTCACGTATGACGGCTCCCCATCGATCGCGCACGGGATCGCATCCGGTCCCCGGAGGCCCGTCCGGCGGGCGTTCTGGCGATGAAGGACATTCCTGCATGCAGAAAAAAGCTCCGATCGTCACCATCGACGGCCCGGCCGGCTCGGGCAAGAGCACGATCGCCAAGGCCGTCGCGTGGCGCCTCTCCTTCGCCTACCTCGACACGGGGGCCCTGTATCGGGCCGTGGCCGTCGAACTCCGGCGTCGGCATTTGTCACCCGAGGACGACGAAGGCCTGTCCAAACTTTTTTCGGAGACCGCCATCTCCCTGGTGCGGGACGGAACGGAGCAGCGGGTCCAGGTCAACGGGAGGGATGTGACCGGCGAATTGCGGTCGGAGGCCATCAGCCTGCTCGCCTCGCGGATATCCGCGAAACCGGCGGTCCGGGCCTTTCTCATCGACATCCAGCGCGGCTGCGGTCGTTCCGGGAGGCTGGTTGCCGAAGGGCGCGACATGGGGACCGTCGTCTTTCCGGAGGCGAATATCAAATTCTTTCTCGACGCCAGCGCCGAGGAACGGGCGCGGCGCCGTTATCGGGAGCTGCGGGCAAAGGGCGAGGCGGTCGATTACGACGAGATTCTCAAGGATCTGATTTTCCGGGACCGGCAGGACCGGGAGCGCGTTCATGCCCCGCTTAGGGCCGCTCCGGACGCGGTGGTCATCGATACCACGCGGCTGGGCATCGACGAGGTCGCGGAGGCGATTCTGGGCGTTATCCGGGGGCGTCTGGAGGGAGATGAAGCCCTTTAAGGATCCCGCTCCCCTTTTCCCGCCTAATTTCTTGCTATTTGGGCGGCAGTATGCTAGTTCTCCAAGGCTAACGGCGGTTTATTCAACAAACATCGGGGGGGAGAGGCTTTAATGGTTAACGACAACAGCGAAATGCCGCACGGCGAAGCAGAAAACGTCATCGATACGGGGGCGGAATCCACCCCGGCGACCCGGAGCGAAGAGGATCTGGGGTTCCGCGAGCTATACGAGCAGAGCCTGCAAAGCGTCCAGATCGGCGAAGTCGTGACCGGCAAGGTCGTCCAGATCGGCAGCGATGTCGTGATGGTGGATGTGGGCTGGAAAACGGAGGGGTATATTCCGCTCCGGGAGCTCATCGATGCGGAAGGGAAGATCGGCATCTCCGTTGGCGACGAGCTGGAAATTCTCGTGGACCGGCGGGACGGGGACGGGAATCTGGTCCTGTCCCGCGACAAGGCCACCAAGATCAAGGTCTGGGATGACATCAAGGCGGCCTGCGAGCAGAACATGCCCGTTCAGGGGACCATCAAGGAACGGATCAAGGGGGGGCTCTCCGTCGACATCGGCATTCCCGCCTTTCTGCCCGGCTCGCAGGTGGATATCCGACCCGTTCGGGATCTGGATCGCTATGTCGGTCAGACCCTGATGTTCGAGGTTCTGAAATACGACAAGAAGCGCAACAACGTCGTTCTGTCCCGGCGCACCATTCTGGAGAAGGAGCGGGAAGAGGAAAAAAAGCACACCCTCGAGACGCTCGAGGAGGGCAAGATCGTCCAGGGGATCATCAAGAACATCACGGATTATGGCCTGTTCATCGACCTGGGCGGAATCGACGGCCTCCTCCATGTCACGGACATTTCCTGGGGCCGCATGTCGAGACCCGCGGACAAGTTTTCGCGCGGGGACAGCATCACGGTGAAGGTCCTGTCCTTCGACCGTGAAAAGGAGCGCGTTTCGCTCGGCCTGAAACAACTGATCGACAATCCCTGGGATCAGATCCAGAGCCGCTATCCGGTCGGCGGCGTCGTCGAGGGGAAGGTCGTCAATCTGACGGATTACGGCGTTTTCGTCGAACTGGAAGACGGCGTCGAGGGCCTGGTCCACATCTCGGAAATGTTCTGGACGCGCGAGATCAAGCACCCGACGAAGGTCCTGTCCCTGGGACAGGTCATCCGCGTCATGATTCTGGACGTTAATCCGGTTTCGAAGCGCATTTCCCTGGGATGGAAGCAGACGACCCCGAATCCCTGGGAATCCCTGAAGCAGAAATACCCGGAAGGCCAGATCGTCAAGGGCGTCATCCGCAACATCACGAATTTCGGAATCTTCGTGGGCGTCGAGGATGGCATCGACGGCCTGGTGCATGTTTCGGACATCTCGTGGAAACAGCGGGTCAAGCACCCGAGCGAATTTTACAAGAAAGGCCAGGAGATCGAGGCCGTCATCCTGAATATCGATGTGGAAAACGAGAAATTCTCGCTTGGGATCAAGCAACTGGAGAAGAATCCCTGGGAGGAGCTTGGCGAGAGATTTCCCGCCGGATCGACCGTCAGCGGCCGGGTCACCAACATGACGGATTTCGGAATTTTCGTGGAAATCGAGGAGGGGGTGGAGGGACTCGTTCACATTTCGGAGCTCAGTTCCAAGCGCATCAAAACCCCGTCCGAGATTTTCAACGTGGGCGACACGGTTTCCGCGGTGGTGAAGAATATCGACCAGAAGGGCAAAAAGATCCGCCTCAGCATCAAGGATTTCGAGTCCGGAACGACCGATGCGGGCCGCTCGGGGCATCAATATCTCAACAACCGTGAAAATATCGGCTCCAGTCTGGGAAAGGCCCTCGCCGATGTCAAGATCGTCGGCAGCGATTCATGAACGCGTCTGAGCGGTAAGGCATGAGACGACATCCGCTGATATGGGGCGTGGTGCTGATGCTGATCCTGGCGGTCGGTCTGGCCGCCCTCGTCCGCCTGTCCGGTCTCGTCGCCAACCCGAAATCTTCCCTGTCGTTCCGTCCGAAGGTCGGCGTGGTCAGCGTCGAGGGGATCATCACCGACAGCATTGAGGTCGTCGAGCAGCTCGAGGAATTCGGCCGAGATGACCGTATCCGGTCGGTCGTGGTTCGCATCGAATCCCCCGGCGGCGGCGTGGTCGCCTCGCAGGAAATCCACGATGCCATTCTCGAACTGAAAAAGAAAAAACGGGTGGTCGCGTCGATGGGATCGGTCGCGGCGTCCGGCGGCTATCTGGTTGCCTGCGCGTCGGACTGGATCGTGGCCAGTCCCGGGACGATCACGGGCAGCCTGTCGGCGATCATGCATTACGCCAACGTGGAGGGCCTGCTCAACAAGGTGGGCCTGAAGACGTTCGTGATCAAGAGCGGCAGGTTCAAGGATATCGGCTCGCCGACGCGGGAAATGACGGAGGAGGAAAAGGCCCTCCTCCAGTCGGTCGTCGATGATTCCTACGGCCAGTTTCAGGCCATCATTC
>DAOPOS010000025.1:0-35817 GCA_035358035.1 Syntrophales bacterium
CGAAGGCGCCCCTGAAGTACGCCGGCCTCGATCCCTGGGAGATCCTCATCTCCGAGTCCCAGGAGCGGATGACCGTCGCGGTGCCTCCGGAGACGCTCGGCGCCTTCCTGGCCCTGGCCGCGAAGATGGACGTGGAGGCCACCGACCTGGGGCGCTACACCGATTCGGGCCGGTTCCACATCCGGTACGGCGAGAAGACCGTGGCGTTCCTCGACATGGACTTCCTCCACGACGGCGTCCCGCAGCTCCATCTCTCGGCCCGATGGACGCCGCCGGTCCACGCGGAGCCGGACTTCCCGGAGCCCGCGGACCTGGGATCGGCCCTGAAGGCGATGCTCGCGCGGCTCAACATCTGCAGCAAGGAGTCCGTCGTCCGCCAGTACGACCACGAGGTCCAGGGGGGGAGCGTCGTCAAGCCCCTGGTCGGCGCCGCGAACGACGGCCCGTCCGATGCCGCCGTCATCCGGCCGTTCCTCGACACCTTCGCGGGGGTCGTCGTGGCCAACGGGATCTGTCCGCGCTACAGCGACCTCGACGCCTACGCCATGGCCGCGGCCGCCATCGACGAGGCCGTCCGCAACGCCGTCGCCGTGGGCGGGACGCTGGAGCACCTCGCGGGGCTCGACAACTTCTGCTGGTGCGACCCGGTGGAATCCGAAAAGACGCCGGACGGTGCCTACAAGCTCGCCCAGCTCGTCCGGGCGAACGAGGCCCTCTACGATGTCACGACCTGCTACGGCGTGCCGTGCATCTCCGGCAAGGACAGCATGAAGAACGACTACGCCATCGGCGACACGAAGATCTCAATCCCGCCGACCCTGCTCTTCTCGGTCTTCGGCCGGATCGACGACGTCCGCCGGGCCGTGACGATGGACGCCAAGAAACCGGGCGATCGGGTGTATATCCTGGGAATAACCTGCGATGAGCTTGGCGGATCGGAGTGGTACGCCCTGAACGGCTTTGTCGGAAACACCGTCCCCCGGGTCCGTCCGGAGACGGCCAGGGCCCGCTACGACGCCCTGGCCCGGGCCATCCGGCTGGGCCTCGTCGCCTCGTGCCACGACTGCGCGGACGGCGGCCTGGGCGTCGCCCTGGCCGAGACGGCGTTTGCCGGCGGGCTGGGCGTGGAGGCCGATCTCGCGACCGTCCCGGTGGAAGGCGTCGGGCGGAACGACGCCCTCCTCTTTTCGGAGACGCCGAGCCGGTTCGTCGTGACGGTTTCCCCGGACCGGGAGGCGGCGTTCCTCGAACAGTTCCGGGGGCAGATCGCCGCCCGGATCGGCACGGTCACGGAGAACGGGCGTTTCCGCCTGCGGGGTCTGCGGGGAGAGGCCCTCCTGGACGAGGCGCTCGGCGACCTCAAGGCCGCCTGGCAGCGCCCGCTGAATTTCTGAAGGGGCGCCCCGCGGCGGGGCGGCCCAGGGTCGAAAGAGGTCCGGCGCGGCGGGCGCGCGGTTCCCAGGGCCTCAAAGGGTGGAGAAGCAAACGATATGGCCCCAACGGTCAGATGCATCGTTCTTACCGGCAACGGAACCAACTGCGAGATGGAGATGGCCCACGCCTGCCGTCTCGCCGGCGCCGAGGTAGTGGAAATCGTCCACCTGAGCGAACTCCTCTGCGGGGAGAAGCGCCTCGAGGACTATGATTTTCTGAATCTGCCGGGAGGATTTCTGGACGGGGACGACCTGGGTTCGGCCAAGGCCGGGGCCAACCGGATCCTGCATGCAAAAACCCGCGTTCGCGAAGCGGGAGCGGCGAACGCCGCGGCGCGGCTCTACGACCAGTTCTCCCGCTTCATCGCGGACGGAAAGCTGATCCTGGGGGTCTGCAACGGCTTTCAGCTTCTCGTCAAGCTCGGGGTGCTCCCCGCTTTCGACGTGACGGAGCGGGCCCAGACCGTCACGCTGACGTACAACGATTCCGGGCGATTCGAGGATCGCTGGGTCCATCTCAAGGTCGATCCCGCCTCCCCCTGCGTCTACACGAAAGGCCTGACCGGTCTCTACCTCCCCGTCCGCCACGGGGAAGGGAAGTTCATCCCCGGAAGCGCGGAGATTCTCGCGAGGCTTCACCGGGAGCACTGCATTGCGCTAAAGTACAGCACGGCCGACGGCGACGCCGCCACGCTCGACTACCCCGACAACCCCAACGGTTCGGTCGACGCCGTCGCCGGCATCTGTAGCGCCTCGGGACGCATCTTCGGTCTGATGCCCCACCCCGAGGCCTACCTCCACCGCACGAACCACCCCCGCTGGACCCGGGAAGACCTGCCGGAAACGGGGATGGGACTCGCCCTGTTCCGGAACGCCGTCTCGTTCATCAAACGTCAACGCGGGTAAGCCGGCACGCCGCGCCCCAAACGAAACCGAAGATCCCAGGAGGGAAGACCCATGGCCGAACGCACCGTGTACATGACCAGCTTCGATCTGGAGCGGATCGAGAGCCTCATTCAGACCCACCGCTCGTCGTCGCCGAAGCGGAAAGCGCAGATCGACCGTCTGGAGAAGGAACTCGACCGGGCCGTGATCGTCGAACCGAAGGACATTCCGGCCGACGTGGTCACGATGAACACCAAACTGCGCCTTCGGGACGAAACCTCCGGGGAAGAAATGGTCCTGTCGCTGGTCTTTCCCGCGGATGCCGACCTGGAGAAGAACCGGGTCTCCGTGCTCGCCCCGATCGGCACGGCGCTCCTGGGTTATCGGGTGGGCGACGTCATCGAATGGGAGGTCCCGTCGGGGATGAAGACCTTCCGGATCACCGAGACCCTCTACCAGCCGGAGGCCTCCGGCCACTACGACGTCTAGCCGTTGGATTCCGGCGGTCCCCCCGCCCGGGCGGGACAGGCCGATGCGGAGGCGGGCGGGCGGATCAGTCCGTGAGGCCTTTGTGCGCCAGCGCCGCGGCAATGAAGCGGCTGAACAGCGGGTGCGGCGCCGTGGGACGGGACTTGAATTCCGGGTGGAACTGGCAGCCGAGAAACCAGGGATGGTCGCCCAGTTCCACGATCTCCGCCAGGCGCCCGTCCGGCGACGCGCCGGTGATTTTCAGTCCCTTCCCCACAAGCCGGTCCTTGAAGTCGTTGTTGAATTCATAGCGGTGGCGGTGGCGCTCGCTGATCTCGTCCTCGCCATAGGCGGCAAAGGCCAGGGAGTCCGCATCGAGCACGCAGGGGTAGGCCCCCAGGCGCATCGAGGCGCCCTTCTCCTTCACTTCACGCTGTTCGGGCAGGAGGTCGATGACCGGATACGGCGTGGCGTCGTCGAACTCGGAGCTGTTCGCTTCCTTCAGACCGCAGACGTGCCGGGCGTATTCGACCACCGCCATCTGCATGCCCAGGCAGATGCCGAAGTAGGGAATCCGCCGGGTCCGGGCGCACTGCGCGGCCAGGATCATCCCCTCGATGCCCCGGTCGCCGAACCCGCCGGGGACAAGGACCCCGCCGGCGCCGTCCAGCAGGTGGCCGACGCCGTCCTTTTCGATCCGCTCGGCATCGACGAAGCGCAGCTGCACCCGGCAGTCGTTGGCGATCCCCCCGTGGATCAGGGCCTCGTTCAGGCTCTTGTAGGAGTCCGTCAGGTTCACGTATTTCCCCACGATCGCGATGGTGACCTCGTGGGCGGGGTGGGTCATCCTGTCCACCACGCCCTCCCAGGCCTCGAGATGGGGTTGGCCCGTCCAGATGTTGAGGAGGTCGACGATGTGACGGTCCACCCCCTCGCGGTGGTAATTCAGCGGCACTTCGTAGATGCAGGAGACATCCCGGGCGGCAAAGACGGCCCCCACCTCGACGTTGCAGAACAGGGAGATCTTCGCCTTGATGTCCTCCGTCAGGGACTGCTCGGACCGGCACAGCAGGATGTCCGGCTGGATGCCGATCTCCCGCAGGGCCTTGACGCTGTGCTGGGTGGGCTTCGTCTTCACCTCGCCCGCCGTTTTGATGAGGGGCACCCACGTCAGGTGGATGAAGATGGCGTTCTGGCGGCCGACCTCGTTGCGGAACTGGCGGATGGCCTCCAGGAAGGGGAGGCTCTCGATGTCGCCCACGGTGCCGCCGATCTCCACGATCGCGACATCGTATCCCGCCGCGGTCCTGCTGATGAATTCCTTGATCTCGTTCGTGATGTGGGGGATGACCTGGACGGTCTTGCCCAGATAGTCTCCCCGGCGCTCCTTGGTGATCACGGAGAAGTACACCTGCCCCGTCGTCAGGTTGTTGGCTTTGCTCATCCGGGTGGAACAGAACCGCTCGTAATGGCCCAGATCGAGATCCGTCTCCGCCCCGTCGTCCGTGACGAAGACCTCGCCGTGCTGGAAGGGGCTCATCGTCCCGGGGTCCACGTTGATGTAGGGATCGAGTTTCTGGTTCGATACCCTCAGACCCCGACACTCGAGCAGGGCCGCGATGGACGCCGCGGCCAGGCCCTTCCCCAGCGAGGAGAGGACCCCGCCGGTGATGAAGATGAACTTGGTCTTCATAGAGACTCCTCTTGACTGAAGGGTTGTCTTTTCTCCGCCCCGGCGGCCGACCCGACCCGGGCGCGGATCTGCCCGGCAACCACCTCGACCGCCTCGTCCAGAAGAACGCCGATCGGGAGGTCCTCGAGGTAGCGATCCTCCCAGGGCAGGTTGTACTCGTTGACGAGGTTTTTCAGATCCTGGTAGCGGACCCCCAGGATCTCCCGCTTCTCCTGCGTCGACAGCGCGTCGGCAAAACGCACGTGGACGAGGAGCAGATGCCGCACCCCGCGCGTTTCCCCCCAGAGGGGGATCATCACCAGCGGGGCGCCGTCGGATTTTCCATAGCCCGCATAGATCTTGCCGGTGTTGAGAATCGTGCGCTTGGTCCCCATCAGGGCGGCCGCCCCTTCCGCCCGGGACGCCATGTTCAGGGCCACGCCGCCGCGCTGCCGGATGCGGATCAGGGACCGCTCGTCGGGACGCCCCTCCCCGTCGAGGGGCTCGATGTCGTACAAGGTGTAGCCCGTCACGGCGGCCACGGCCTTCTGAATCCGGACCATCTCCGGGATGTTCTTGCTCACCAGCCCCTTCAGCGAGAAGCCGAGTTCCTTCAGGAGATCGAAGATCACCCCCCGGTGGAACAGCTCCTTCCGGCTGGTGCCGACCGTCACGGTCTTGGCCTGGTGACGGATCGCATCGATCGGCCGGGACAGCTCGTCGACGGCGTGGCCGAGCGCGATATCGAGCAGATCGACGGGCGAGGCGGTCTCCCCTTCAGACGGAAAATCCTCCCAGAAATCGTCCAGGGGCAGCTTGCCCAGGGCGTACTTCAAAAGCAGGACGAGGTCGGCGATGGTCCCGACGCTCAGGAGGGCAAACGAACCGGCCCGCCGGCGCTCCTGAAAACCGGCCGCGAAGGTGCGCACCATCTGGCGATAGCCCCGGTCCGCCATCATCTCGAAGAGGGATTGCCCTTCCCGACGGCCCTGTGCCATGTGCCGGTTCAGCCGGCTCCTGAACTCGCGGAGGAACAGGGCGTCCGCGTCGATCCGGCGGGCGGCGAAGTAGCCCCACAGGTGGCCGGCGACCGTATTCAGGATGACCGGCAGCGGCCACGGGGCCCGCGGAAGGGGGATGACGGCGTCCGCCGTGCCGTCGAAGCGGTCGTCCCCCTCGTCGCCGAAGACGACCACGGCGGCCTTGTGGGCCTTGAAAATGGCCGCATCCTTGGCGATATCGCCCATGACCGCCTCCGGACTCCCCGCCGCGCAGACGAGGATCAGCGGCTCCGCCGACAGGTCGATGTGCTTCTTGTTCTCCACAACGTCGGTCGAGATGGTCTTGTAGCACAGCTCGCTCAACTTGATCCGGACCTCGTCGGCGGCGGCCTTGTTGGGGCCGCTGCCGACCACCGCCCACGAGGACTTCCGGATCGCCAGCCGATCGACGGCCGCCCGGATCTCGTCCTTTCTTTCGAGGACCCGCCGCATCATCTCCGGCGCCTGCTCCAGGACGGCCAGCTCGCGGTCGATGGCGGCGTCGGTCAGCGTCCCCAGAAGCTGGGCCAGGCAGAGGGACAGGACGCGGCCCGCGACGATCTGGGAATAAAAGGCCTTGGTCGAGGCCACGGACATCTCGATGTCCCGGCCGTCGCTCGTGTAGAAAACGCCGTCGGCCTTCGTGGTGATGTCCGACTGACGGCGGTTGACGATAGCGATGACGGCCGCCCCCCGCTCCCGCGCCAGGGCCACGGCGCGGTTGGTGTCCGTCGTCGTCCCCGACTGGGTGATGGGGATCACGAGCGCGGAGGTGAGGTCATCCTCCAGCGAAAACCCGCTCAGCTCCGAGGCCAGCCGGGTTTCGACGCCGATCCGGCTTCCCTTCAGATCGCGCGCCAGGGCATCGGCGACGGCCTGGCCGGCCACGGCCGCCGTGCCGTGGCCGATCACCACGATCCGGCCGATCTCTCCCCGTTCGAGGCGCCCGCGGAGCGGCTGCGGGAGAATATCCACGCCCAGATTGAAGCGCACCTCCGGCCCCGTCTTCGCATCCGCGGTGCGGCAGTATTTCCCCAGGAGGGTTTTCCGGACGGACAGAACGGACTCTTCGATCTCCTTGAGGAAATAGTGGGGATAGGCCCCCCGGTCGATGTCCCGGGTGGTGATCTCCGCCCGCTGGAGATCGTCTTCCGTCAGGGGAAAGGGGGTTCCGTCATACCCCAGGACCCGGAGGCCGGCCAGTCCGCCCGGCGACGCCTGATCGAGGATGACGATCTGTCCCGTCGGCATCTCCGCCCCACCGCCGCGGGGGAACGCCTCCCCCTCCATCTTGAGAAAGGTGGCGGTCCCCTCCACCAGACCGTACAGTTCCGACGAGAACAGGTAGCGGTCGGGGGCGAGGCCGACATAGAGGGACTGGCCGCTGCCGCGCAGGGCGAGGAAAACCTTGCCCGGTGCGCAGTCCGCGGTCATGGCGATGGCGTGCGAGCCTTCGAAGCCCGCGACGGCACGGCGAAAGGCCCCGGCCAGGTCGTCCCCCGCCCGCAGATACCGCTCGATCTCGAGGGGGATGATTTTCGTATCGGTTGTCACCTCCGCGGCAACGGCCTCTCCCCGCGCCTCCAGCGCGTCCCTCAGCGCGGCGTAGTTGTCGATGTCGCCGTTCAGGACGACGCTGATCGACCCGACGGCCCGCCCCGGACGGGGACGGGTTGTTTCCGTTCCGGCGTCGGGAGACGGCGGGGCGAAGTTGTTGACCGGATGGCAGTTCTCGACGGTAATGGACCCGACGGACGCCCAGCGCGTATGCGCCAGGGAAAGCTCCGCCGCGCTCGGGTGACGGACGACGAGCTGTAAGATCTCGTCCCCGGCGATCGCCTGACGGAGGTCCCGAACGTTCCGCCCCAGTTCCCCGATGATCGAGGCCGTTTTGAACGTGAAGGCAACGGTCCTGCCTGCTTGGCCTGCGGGATCCCCGTCCCCGTCGGGCGGGAACACGGAGATGGATCCCGGGAGAAGATCTCCCGGCGCCGACCGCTTCCGGAAGGCCTCGTCGAGGTTCCGCGCCTTCAGCTCCCGCCGGATCCGGCGCCAGTCCTCTGGATCGGGCAGGGAAAAGGAGATCTGGATCCCCGCCGAATCCCGTCCGCGCACCTCCAGGCGGTCGAGACCGTTCAGAAGGAAGTTCAGGTAGTGGAGCTTGCGAAACGCGGCCACGTCGACGTCCCGGCCCGAACCGGCCAGGGCCGCAATCCGCCCGACATTCTCCAGGACGTCCTTTTCCAGGGACCACACCGCATCCTTGAGGGACACCAGCCGGCTGTTGACGATCTCCAGGGTCTCCGTCCGGAACCGTCCGGCGGCCTCCTCCAGCAGGCGCTCCTCGTCGGCCAGGAACGCCTTCAGATCCGCGACCAGCCGGTTCAAAGCCTGGACGCGATCCGGATCAAAAAAAAGCGCCTGAAAGAAGCGCGTTTCCTTCAAGCGCCGGACCAGCGGCTCCAGACCGGACGGGTCCTGACCATCGGGTCCGCGATCACCCGCCTCCGGCGTCAGATATTCCCCCGGGCTTACGCTTCCTTCAAGAACCGTTTCAAGCCCGTTGCGCTTCAGCTCAAGCGCGATCCGCGTCAAGCGCGGCAGGACGTCCCGGCCGGGGAAGCGAGCATCATCCTCCGGCGGCTCGGGCGAACGAATCGCCAGGATGCCGGCAAAACCGCAGAAAAAAACCCCGTTGAAAACGGGGAGGAGGATGATGGCGGGGGCGGAAACGCCCTGGGGATTTCGTCCGACATAAACGCGCCACGCCTTGAGCCGGCGAACGATACGGGTGATCAACGCGAGTCCCTCTGTCCTTTCATGTCCGGCCGCGTTGCGGAACATGGCCGTCAGCGAATCTTGGGATCCAGAAAAGCAAGACACGTACCACCCGCGCCCGCCAACCCGCCGTGACGGGCGGCGCGGCCGGGGGCGGAGCGCCCTCTTGCGGCCCCCGTTGACGGGGCCCGGTCTGGAAAGCGGGAAAGCAGGGGCGGGGCGGGGTGTACCCGAAACGAAATTGTCCCTCCCGGAACGGTCACGACAAAAATGTATCCCCCCTTCAGCGGCATTCCGGAAGGATCGACAGAGACCGGTCTACAACCGTGTCGACGATGTCCTGCAGCCAGGCCGTTCCGGCCGCCGCCGTCGGTGCGTCGAGGGACTGCACGGCGGCGAGATAGCCGGAGGTTCCGGCCGACTCGGCGATGCGATTCACGAACGCCTCACGCCTCTCCGGCGCCGTCGATGCCTCCCCGCCCGAGGTCAGGAGCGCCTTGAGCCGGGGCCAGCCGGTCAGGAGGGCGCGCTGCTGCCGGACGATGGGCGCGCACGCCGTCGCGTCCGCCCGGGACTCCAGGCCCCGGAGCGATGTCTCCATCTTTTCGGCCAGGGCCTCGAACCGGACGATGCGTTCGGCCAAGGCCGACTCCAGGACCTGTGTCGCCCCGTCGAAGAGCGCCGCCCCCAGGTCCTGTCCCCGGAAAAAGGGCTGACGGACGTGGAGGTACCACTGGCGGAGCGCGAGGAGATTGGCGATATAATGCAGATTGTTGAGAACGCGGCGGCGGATATCGCCGTACAGGCCCGGCGTAAAGGATCGGCGGACATCGCGGCCGGTCACCGACAGGAGCGCGCCGCCCTCCGGACAATCGCCCCGCCAGACCGTCCCGGCGGCGATGACGGTCCCGTAGCCGATGCGCGCCGGCCCCACGAGCCCGCCCTGCCCCCCCAGGAAGATCGGGGGCGCCTTCAGCATGACGCCCCGGGGAACATCCCCCAACAGGGACGCGGTCGCCTTGTCCTGCTGCGGCGTGTAGTTGAAGTGGATATAGGAGCTGCCCACCTCGCTGTGGTTCTTCCGGCTGGTCCCGCCCGCCATGAAGCAGTCGCAGAAGTTGATCAGGCTCCCCAGGGTGACGAAGGGAAACAGGAGGGTCTGCTTGAGACCGACAGTGTGGCTGCCGTTCGCCTCCTCCTCCAGGAGGCACCCCTCCCGCACCTGGGCGCCGCTCGCCAGGTTGGCCTTTTCCAGGAACACGGACGACTTGAAAAATCCCCCCTTGAGCTCCACCCCGGGCCCCAGCAGGCAATCGCTGAGACTGACGGGGGCTTCCTGCCCCAGGCGGCATCGGGCGGCGATCAGGGTCCGGGCGCCGGAGATCCGCGTTCCGGCATGGAGCACAACACCATCGCCCGAAATCCTCCCGGGATCGACCTCTTCACCGATCTCCACCGTCTGGGGGAGCGGCATGCGCACCCCCCGGGCGAGGAGTCTCTCGACCTGTGGGGAAAGACGGTTCTGTTCCTGCATGCCATTCACCCCGACGTCATCGCATTGCGCTCAAAGGCGGCCGTTTCTTCACTCCGGCTGTCCGTTCAATCCCAGCTTGTTCATCCGGTTCTGGAAGGTATTGCGGTTCATGCCCAGATAGGTAGCGGCCGCGCTTTTGACGTGATTCGATCGCTCCAGGGCGATCTTGAACAGGCTCCGCTCCACCATGGCCATCACCTCTTCGTAGAGCCTGCTGCGGCCGTTCCCCTCGTCGCACAGGAGCAGCGTCATGTCCTGCATCTTTTTTTCCAGCAGGTTCTCCACCCGGGAGGGAGGCTTCGCCGCCTTGGACGACTTCGCGGCCTTTGATGTGTTCGTTTTCATAGCGGCGCCTTTCCGAATGGGATCCGCCCGGCCAGACCTATGCCGGAAACAATTTAAGATAGACGAGGACCGCCAGAACCGCCGCGGCCACCCAGGCCGCCGCGATGTTGGCGGGATTCCGCGTCGGATTTTCCGCCTGCTGAAGGACCTCCGCCTCGATTTTCTCGCGGTCGAGATGCGTCGCGATCCCCCGGGCGAGATCGGCGAATCGCTCGTACTCGTTGGAGAGGATGTGAAACCCGCGGCCGGTGGTCAGCAGGAGGTACACCTTTCTGCGCAACACAAGGCAGCCGACATGCGTGATGTCTTCCCAGCGCAGGGTCCTGGGCCTCAGGAATTTTCGGAGGGTGATTCCATCCGCCCCGATCGACACCCGCCGGGAGAGGGACTCGCTCCACACCAGGGCCAGGGGAATCAGGACCAACGCCAGAAAGATCCGCTCCGTCGGCGTCCCGCCCGAAAGAGAAAGCGCCAGCAGGCCGATGATCAGGATCAGGACCGCCGTCAGGGGAATCACGAACGCCCGCCTGATTCTGTGCGTGTCCCCGTTCATTCCCGCCCCGATCCCTTTCCGGCGCCGCCCCGCCGGTATTCTCCGCTCTTCCCGCCGCGCTTGTGCAACAGCATGACCTCCCCGATGACCATTCCCCGGTCCACGGCCTTGCACATGTCGTAAATCGTCAGGGCCGCAACGCTGACGGCCGTCAGGGCTTCCATCTCCACCCCCGTCCTTCCGATCGTCTTCACCGTGGCCTCGACGCTCACCGTCCCTTCCCGGGCGTCCACGGCGAAGCTCAGATCCACGTCCGTCAGCTCCAGGGGATGGCACAGGGGAATCAGGTCCCCCGTTCTTTTCGCCGCCATGACGCCGGCGATCCGGGCCACCTGAAAGACATCGCCTTTGGGCATCTGACCCGCCACGATCAGGGCGGCCGTCTCGCGCCGCATCCGGATCTGCGCTCCGGCCGTCGCCTGCCTCAAGGTGGGTTCCTTGACGCTTACATCGACCATGCGCGCCCGGCCCTGTTCATCCAGATGCGACAACGTTGGCATGATGGCCTTTCCGTGTTGCCCCCGCCGGGACAGGCGCCTTCGTCCCGTCGCCGCGGAGGCGGAGATTTGCCGAACCGCCCTTCCCCCTGCCTGCCGGGAACGGGGCGGTGTCGAAGGGTAAAGAAGGGGTCCGCGTGCGTGTGGGGCGAAACTTAGCACAGCCCCCCGGCGTCGTCAAGGTGGATGGAAAAAAGATTTTCAACCATAAATTTCTTGCCAAAACACAAATCATCTTCTATAGGTACCTTCATCATCTCCTGGTTGGTCGTCCTCATCGCGATGCAGGAGGAACACCCTTGATCGTCAAGGTCTTCAGCAGCGCCATCATCGGCGTGGACGCTTGCCCCGTGGCCGTCGAGGTGGACATTTCTCCCGGCCTGCCCCAGTTCTCCACCGTCGGCCTGCCCGACGTGGCGGTCCGGGAAAGCAAGGACCGCATCAAGGCGGCCATCAAGAATTCGGGTTACCCGTTCCCGAAGACTCACGTGACGGTCAACCTGGCCCCGGCCGACATCAAGAAAGAGGGGACGGGATTCGACCTGCCGATGGCCGTGGCCATTCTCGCCGCCGACGGGACCCTGGAGCCCCAGCCGGTTCAGGACTATCTCCTGGTGGGAGAACTGTCCCTGGACGGGTCGGTCAAGGGCGTGCCCGGCGTTCTCTCCGCCGCCTTCCAGGCGCGGGCCTCGGGGAAAAAAGGCATCATCGTCCCCATCGAAAACGCCCGTGAAGCCGCCATGGTTCAGGAGGTCGCGGTCATGCCCGCGGGGAACCTGGCCGAGGTGGTCGAGTTCCTCTCCGGCCGCGGGGCGATCGAGCCGGTGTCCATCGACGCGGCGGCCGTCTTCCGCCAGAGCCACCAATACCCCTTCGACTTCAAGGATATCCGGGGCCAGGAGCAGGCCAAGCGCGCCCTGGAGGTGGCGGCCGCGGGCTCGCATAACGTGCTGATGATCGGTCCGCCGGGGGCCGGAAAGACGATGCTCGCCCAGCGGCTGCCGACCATTCTCCCCGACCTGACGTTCCCCGAGGCCGTTGAAACCACGAAGATCTATTCCGTGGCGGGCCTTCTGGACCGGAGGCAGGCCTTTCTGGCCACCCGGCCGTTTCGCGCCCCCCACCACAGCATCTCCGACGCCGGGATGGTCGGCGGCGGGCACGTTCCCCATCCGGGGGAGATCAGCCTCGCTCACCAGGGGGTGCTTTTTCTCGACGAGCTTCCGGAGTTTCGGAAGAACACCCTCGAGTCGCTGCGCCAGCCCCTGGAAGACGGGACGGTCACGATCAGCCGTTCCCTGATGCGGACGACCTATCCCGCCCGCTTCATGCTGATCGCGGCCATGAACCCCTGCGTCTGCGGCTTCTACGGGGATCGCCGACGGGCGTGCCGGTGCAGTCCGCAGCAGATTCGCCAGTACCAGGGGCGGATCTCCGGGCCCCTGCTCGACCGGATCGACATCCACATCGACGTCCCCGCCGTCCGGTACCGGGAACTGGCAACGCGCCAGACGGCCGAGCCCTCCGCCGCCATCAAGGCGCGGATCGAGGCAGCCCGCCGGCGCCAGCAGGAGCGCCTCCCCGATCAGCCCCTCTTCACGAACGCCCGCCTGACCGACCCGCAACTGAAGGCGTTCTGCGCCCTCGACACCGAGTCGCAGCGCCTCCTGGAGATGGCCGTCGACCGCCTGGGACTCTCCGCCCGGGCCTACACGCGTATCCTCAAGGTCGCCCGAACCATCGCCGACCTCGAGGGCGAAGCGGACATCGGCCCGCCCCACGTCGCCGAGGCCATCCAGTATCGGACCCTTGATCGCGCGCTGATTTAGTGGTATGCAGGGAACCGTGCAGGTTCATCCCGTCAGGGAGATATCGAAGAAAAGAGGAATAGGTATGGAAATCACGATCAGGGAGCTTCCCCCCGAAAAAAGGAAAGCGAAGCCCGCCGACGAAGCCAAGCTGGGATTCGGAAAGTTCTTCACGGACCACATGTTCACCCTGAAATACAACACCGCGCCCGGCTGGCACGATGCGATGATCGGACCTTACCAGCCGCTCACCCTGGACCCGACGGCCATGTGCCTGCATTACGGACAGGAGATCTTCGAAGGGCTGAAGGCCTATCGCGGCCGGGACGGGGCCATTTACCTCTTTCGCCCGGAGGAAAACATCCGCCGGATGAACGCCTCCGCCGAACGGCTCTGCATGCCCCCCGTCGACCCCGCGCTGTTTCTCGACGCGCTGAAGACGCTGGTCCGCGTGGAGAAGGACTGGATCCCGCACAGCCGGGGCGCCTCCCTGTACATCCGCCCCACGATGATCGCGACGGAGCCCGCGCTCGGTGTGCATCCGGCCGGGGAGTATCTCTTCTTCATCGTGGTCGGGCCCGTGGGCGCCTACTATGCGGAAGGCTTCGCGCCGACCAAGATCTTCGTCAGCGAGGACTACGTGCGCGCCGTGCGGGGAGGGATGGGGAACTGCAAGGCCGCCGGGAACTACGCGGCCAGCCTCTACGCCAGCCGGATCGCATCGGACATGGGGTATACCCAGGTCCTGTGGCTGGACGCCATCGAACGGAAATACGCGGAGGAGGTGGGAACGAGCAACATCTTCTTCGTCATCGGGGACGAACTGGTCACCCCCCCGCTCGCCGGATCGATCCTCCCCGGCGTCACGCGCAACTCCGTCCTCCAGATCGCCCGCCACTGGGGCGGCCTTGTGGCGGAACGGCCCGTGGCCATCGCTGAAGTCATCGAGGCCGCCGCCAGCGGCGATCTGAAGGAGGCCTTTGCCTCCGGAACGGCGGCGATCGTGTCCCCCATCGGCCAGATCTACTACCGGGGCCAGGAGCACGTGATCAACGGCGGCCGGACCGGCCCGCTGACGGAGCGGCTCTACAACGAGATCCTTCAGATTCAATACGGCGAGAAGGACGATCCCTTCGGCTGGCGGATGCAGATCGCATAGGGAATGCGAGACCGACCCCCAGCACGCCCCTGATACCGGGGGCGATACAGCCGTTGATACGGGGACTTGGCGCGCAATCCACAGTCCTGTGGAAAAGGTTGTGGATAACAATGTGCATAACTGCCCTAAGTCTGCAATTGCGACACTTTTCTACCACATTGCGTAAGGTTTGGGCAACAGCAATATCCAATATTATCAATCAGTTAGATTATACGGGCTGAAATTCCTTCATTTATCGCCCTGTTCGGGCCCAGGATATTAACGTTCACAAAAAAAGTGGCCGGAAAGGGCCGTTTTCTGAAGACGCAGGCACGATATTTGACGACCGGAAAAGAAAGGACCGGAACGTGACCGCTCGGGGGACATGGACCCTTCAACGGGCCCTGCTGGTGATCGCGATGACGGCGTTGTCCCTGACCGGGACCCGTGCCGCCGGGGCGGATCTCCCGCCCCTGCCGGAGGTCATCGCCGGCATTCAGCGGCAATATGACGGCATGACCGATCTCCGGGCGCGCTTTGTCCAGGAGATCTCGCTCAGCGCGATGCAGCGCACGGATCGGGAGGAGGGAACCCTCTCCTGGAAAAAGCCCCAGCGGATGCTCTGGGATTATGACAAGCCCCGGGCCAAGAAACTGATCATCAATCACCGACAGGCCTGGCTGTATATCCCAGAGGACCGGGCCGCCTATACGCAGAAGACGGCAACGCTGCTGAAATCCCAGACGGCCGTCCGGCTTTTTTCCGGATTCTCCCGGCTCATGGAAGACTTCGAGATCCGCTTCGCCCAGCCGTCCGGCAAAGACCGGGAAGGGAACTACCTGCTCCTCCTGACCCCGAAAGGCCGGGAGACGGGGGCGTCGGACATCGTCGTGACGGTCGATCCGGAACGTCACCTGGTCATCCGCTGCCGCTTTGTGGACGCCTACGGAAACGTCACCCGTCTTTCACTGACGCAGATCCAGACCGACCGGCGCCTCCCCGACCGGTTGTTTAACTTCGAACCGCCGCCGGGAGTCGATGTGCTTCCCCTGCCGTAACGCCTCGCGGGCCGGCCGGCTTCAGAAGGACATCCCGTCATGATGAACATCGCCCTGCCCCCCTGGACCGGACCCGATGCGAGCGAACCGTTCCTCACACGGGAATGGCTCGAGACCAACGGACGGGGGGGGTACGCCTCGAGCACCCTGCTTGACTGCCATACCCGCAAATATCACGGGCTGCTCGTCGCGAACCTCGCGTCTCCCCCGGGCCGGTATGTCCTGCTATCCAAATTCGAGGACTCCCTGCGGCTGCGGGGACGGGAGATTTTCTTCTCCGGCCATCAGTACCCGGGGACCTTCTTTCCCGACAAGGTCCTGCTCAGGGAATTTATCCTGGACGATTATCCCGCGTTTCTTTTCACGGCGGACCTCCCCGGCCCGGGGACGCCGCCGGGAGGCCAGGGGGGCGCCCCGGCCGGTGGAACGATCCGCCTGCGCAAATCCGTCCTGATGGTCGGCGGGGAGGATGCCGTCCTCGTTCGTTACGACCTGGAGGCCGGCCCGGCCGGCGCCGTGCTGCGCCTGAGACCCTTTCTCGCCTACCGGGGCCGGCACGCGCTGAGCCGCCGGAACCCCTTCCTGCAGGCCGGGGTAGAGCCGGCGCCTAACGGATTTTCCATGACCCCCTATCAGGGCATGCCCCCCCTGTATCTCCAGACCAACCGGAAGGGCCGCTTCATCGCGGCCCCCGTCTGGTATGAAAACTTCGAATACGTCCGCGAGCGGGAACGGGGCTACGACTGGCATGAGGATCTGTTCACGCCCGGCATCCTTGAGGTGCCGGTTCGCACCGGCCAGGCCGTTGTCGTGCGTGCGGCGACCACGCCCGGCAGCGCGGCGCTGCACCGCCTCTGGCAGCGGGAAGCAGGCGGACGGCGGACAGCGGCGATGTGCGGGAGGGGGCCGGCGCCGGGAAGAACCGCTCCCCCGCCCGGGACGGAGAATGCGTCAGCCGGCGCCTGGGCGGACGAAGACCGGTCCTGCCGGGAGCGGCTTCTCAGGGCCGCCGGGCGATTTCTCGTGACGACCCCGGCCGGCCGGCCGGCCGTGATCGCCGGCTATCCCTGGTTCGGAGACTGGGGTCGCGACACCCTCATCGCCCTGCCGGGGATCGCCTTCTGCCGCGGCCGGTTTGAGGAGGGCGCCGCGATCCTGGGCGCCCTGGGGGACCACGAACGGGACGGCCTCCTGCCCAACTATTTCACCGCGGACGAAAGCGATCCGCCCTACAACACGGTGGACGCCTCCCTGTGGTTCTTCTGGGCGGTTCAGCAGTACCTCCTGTACGGGGGAGACCCGGAACGCGTCCGCCTGAGGTTCTGGCCCGTCATGACGCGGATCCTGTCGCACTTCCTGGACGGCACGCGCCTGAACATCGGCATGGACGACCGGGGGTTGCTGCACGCCGGCGACGGGAAGGACGCCCTCACGTGGATGGACGCCCAGATCGAGGGCCGGCCGGTCACGCCCCGTGACGGCTGCGCCGTGGAGATCAATGCCCTGTGGTACAACGCCCTCGCCTTCTCCGAACAGTTGTCCCACCGGTTCGGGAGGCAGGGCATCGACCTCGAGGGCATGCTCCGCAAGATCCGCCAGTCGTTTCAGGATACCTTCTGGCTCGAACCGGAACAGTACCTGGGCGACGTCTACGCCCGGGACCGGCTGGATCGGGCCATCCGCCCCAATCAGATCCTGGCCGTTTCCCTCCCCTTCTCGCCCCTGGACCCGTTCAAATGGAAGGCCGTGGTGCGCACGGTGACCGAACACCTGCTCACGCCGTGCGGCCTGCGCACCCTTTCCCCCCAGGATCCCGCGTACCGGGGCGTTTACAGCGGCGGTCCGGCCGCGCGGGACGGGGCGTACCACCAGGGAACGGTCTGGCCCTGGCTCCTCGGACATTTCGGGGAGGCAACCCTGCGGGTGGCCGAAGACCGGCCCGCCGCCCGGACGTTTCTCCTCCGTCATTTGCGTGCATTTCTTCAGGCGCATCTGCCCGAGGCGGGCATGGGCGGCGTCTCCGAAATCTTCAGCGGAGACGCCCCTCACCGTCCCGACGGCTGCATCGACCAAGCCTGGAGCGTGGGAGAACTGATCCGCCTCTACGACCTTCTGGCGCGGGACTAAGGGCGCCGGGACGCCGAACGTCAGGACGGTCGCGGGCGCACCCTCCGACGGCCTTCCGGCGCGCGGATCACGGCCGGGCAGGAGGCCTCGCGCACCGGCATCGGATGGCCCCGGACGTTCAGCGGGACTTCGCCAGTTCTCCGTACCTCCGGGTCACGACGAAGATCCCCTGGTCGAACATCTGGATGGTCCGGTTGATGCTTTCCACCGCCTGATGCATGTCCAGCGTGGTCACGAAGACCACGTTGAAATCGGCAAACAGCCAGATGTGGCGGCGAAGCAGGATGAGGGTGTAAACGGCCTCTTCGAGCGGGATGCCCTTGTCGAACATCTCCTGCCCGAGATGGGAGAAGAACTCGTCCACCTCCGGGTAGGGGCGGGCGGAGAAGTAAAGCTTCCGCAGGTTCTCGTAGAAGCTGATTCCCCACTGGACATATTCCGCTTCCGACAACGCGTGGTAGAACGGGGTTCGGGGGTTGGAGCGTACGGCCTTGCTCCACTGTCGCGCTACTTCCTCGGTGTGGCGTTCCAGGATGTCGATCAGCTTGTCCGCGAATGCTCTCATGGTCCCCTCCTTCATCTCTTCCCTAACCGTTGACAGGATGTAAACCGGTGGACACGCATCGCTCGCTGAGGCATGGCCCTATATTAAGTCCGGGATGCAGCCGTGTCAAGGGAGGGCCGGGAGCGGGAGAACACGGGGATGCGGGATTCGGGAAAACGGGGGGCGACTTCGATGTCGCGGAACGTCTGACCGCCGCGCCTCATTCGTAGCGGACGAGGCTGTCGATCCGCCCCATCAGTTCCGCCACGGCGCGATCCACGTCCGCCACCGCCACGCGGACGGCGGCCTGCGGGCAGACGGCGGCGCAGCGGCCGCAGCCCTTGCACAGGGCGGCGTCGTGAACAATGCCCCCGTCCTCCAGGCGGATCGCCTCCATGAAGCACTCCTCCACACAGGCGCCGCACCGCACGCACAGGTCCGGATCGACGGTGACCGCGAGCCCGGCCAGCGGATGAATGGCCGCCTGGGCCTCCGCCGGCAGATAACGGCCGGAATTCATGATCGTGCAGCAGCACCGGCAGCAGTAACAGATCGTCAGCAGCTTCCCCCGGTCCTTCACCCCCCAGATGAAGTTGTCGATCCGGACGCGTCCGGTCATGGGGATGAGCCCTTCCCGAAGGGCGGACTCCAGATGCGCCACGGCCTCCTCCACCGTGACGTGGCGGGCGATCCGGGGATCGATCTCCCTCGTCCCCTCCCCCAGGAGGGTGCAGCCCGTCGTGACGGGATGGCGGCGGCACGGCTTCGCGTCCCGGCAGGTGCAGCGGTTGATGAGGACCCGGTGGGAGGAACGGCGGATGAGCGCCTCCACGACCTGGCGGGGCAGGAGGGTGCTGGCCCTGCCGCCGACCTCTTCGTTGACGGGGAGGTAGGTGATGTTGAGGTTTTTCCCGGTAAAGAGGGGCAGGCTGCCCCAGGCGACCACCCGGCCGACAACGGGCCAGCGGGTCATGCGCGCGCTGATCCAGGTCAAGGGCCAGATCCTGGCCAGAACGGCCAGCCACCATGCGGGTCTGACGGACATGCTCTCTCCCTTTCCGGCCTGCGAACGGCCACGGTGACGACGCCCACGATCCGGGTCCCGGGACCCCGATCCCTCCCGAGGATCCTGAACATTTTCAATAGACGCATCCCCGCGCCGTTGTCAAGACCTCCGCTCAACCCCGGGCGCCAAACGCCCGGCATGACCGCCGGCGATGCGAAGACGGACCGTCCGGCGGCGCGCCAACGGAGGGACCGTCCGGGCCGGCGGCCGGGTCGGGGATTATTTTCTGCTTGATTTCCCGGGGCTTGTTGTCTATACCTCCCCGCGTCGAGCGTGTGCGCCGCCGGAAGAACGCGGGAGGGGGGCGCGCGATCGGACGAAAACCCTGGCCCAGGAGTCCGTTTCCGGTGTTCAAAACCGTCGTGCTCTTGTTTTTCTCGAACCTCTTCATGACGTTTGCCTGGTACGGCCATCTCAAGTACATGAACGGCCGGCCGCTTTTGGTCGTCATCCTCTTGAGCTGGGGCATCGCCCTGTTCGAGTACACCCTCCAGGTCCCCGCCAACCGCATCGGGTTCCACCATTACAACCTTGGTCAACTGAAGGTGATCCAGGAAATCATCACCATGACGGTCTTCGCCGGATTCGTCTTTCTCATCATGAAACAGCCGCTCAAATGGGACTACCTGTGGGCGGGGCTTTGCCTGGTCGGCGCCGCCTACTTCATGTTCCGCGGGGGCCTGCCCCCCGCCTGATCGCGTCCCGCTCCCCCCTCGCCCCCCTGAAGCCCGCCCGGAGCGGCCGTCGCGACAACAGACGGCCGCCCGACGACGAACCCCGCCGGGGACGGACATGGCCTTCCGGAAAATCGCTTGACATGAAATATGAATTCAATTATTGAACCGAATCAGGTTCAGATTTTGAACTTGATAATCCCGTTTTAGAACCTTCACGGCTTTATCGATCGCCATATCCTTTCGCCCCTTGAGTCCCCGGATCCGTTAAACGGGCCGGGGGGATTTTCCGGCATCCGATTTCCACAGATTCAACCCATTTCGTCGGCCACAGGGAGGGCTTATGGAGGTCATCGAGACGAGAATCGATCCCCGCTCGGAGGCGTATCGCGAGAATTACGACGCGATGGAGACCCTGGTCGCGACGCTGAAGGAGGAACTCCGGATTGCCCGGGAGGACCGCTCGCCGCAGGCCCGCACCCGTCTCGCCTCCCAGGGGAAGATGCCCATGCGGGAGAAGCTCGACCTGCTGCTGGACCGGAACACCCCGTTTCTGGAAATCGCCCCGCTGGCCGCCCGGGGGCTTTACGACGGCAAGATTCACGGGGCGGGGCTGGTCTCGGGGATCGGCGTCGTCGGCGGGCGGGAGGTCCTGATCACCGGCAACGACGCGATGATCAAGGGGGGCGCCACCTATCCCCTGACGGTGAAGAAAAGTCTCCGCTGCCAGACGATCGCCATGGAAAATCGCCTGCCCGCGATCACCCTGATCGATTCGGCGGGCGGCTACCTGCAGTTGCAGTCCGAGGTTTTTCCGGATCTCGATGACGGCGGCCGGCTTTTCTACAACCAGGCGATCATGTCCAAGATGGGGGTTCCCCAGATCACGGCCGTCATGGGGCTCTGCACCGCGGGCGGCGCGTACGTGCCCGCCATGTCCGACGAAACGGTGCACGTCAAGGGCACGGGCGCCATCTTCCTGGGAGGGCCGCCCCTCGTCAAGGCCGCCACGGGCGAGGAGGTGACGGCGGACGAACTGGGGGGCGCGGACCTGCACTGCCGCGAATCCGGCGTCTCCGACTACTATGCCGAGGACGACCGGCACGCCATCGCCATCCTGCGCAACATCGTCGAAACCCTGCCGCGGACGGAAAAGGCCCGCCTGCCGATGCACGAACCGGCGCCGCCGCTGTACGACCCGAAGGAGATCTACGGCATTGTCAGCCGCGAGCTGAAGGTGCCCTACGACGTGCGCGAGCTGATCGCGCGGATCGTGGACCGCAGCGAATTTCTGGAGTTCAAGGAGCTGTACGCGCCGACCCTGGTCTGCGGTTGGGCGTACCTCCACGGCTACCCCGTGGGCATCCTCGGCAACAACGGCGTGCTCTTCCCCGACAGCGCCCTGAAGGGGACCCAGTTCATCCAGCTGTGCGACCGGCGCCAGATCCCCCTCATCTTCCTCCAGAACATCAACGGATTCATCATCGGCAGCGAGTACGAGCGGCTTGGCATCACGAAAAACGGCCACAAGATGGTGAACGCCGTGGCCACGGCGACCGTGCCCAAGTTCACCGTGATCGTGGGCGCCTCCTTCGGGGCCGGCAATTACGCCATGTGCGGCCGGGCCTATTCCCCGCGCTTTCTGTGGATGTGGCCCAACGCGGAGATCGCCGTGATGGGCGGGGAGCAGGCCGCCGGCGTCCTCGTCACCCTGAGAAACGACCAGCTCGCCAAGGCGGGGAAACCGCCCCTGACGGAGGAGGAGACGGCGCAGATCCGGGACCCGGTGGTCACCGCCGCCCGGACGGAGAGCAACGCCTACTACAGCACGGCCCAACTGTGGGACGACGGCATCCTCGATCCGGCCGACACCCGCGACGTGCTGGGGCTCGCGATATCCGCGGCCCTGAACGCCCCCATCCGCGACGATGTCTTCGGATACGGCATCTTCCGCATGTAGGGCGTGAGGACAACCCGCAACCGCTGAACGGGAGGCGCGCATGTTCAAGAAGATCCTGGTGGCGAACCGGGGGGAAATCGCCCGGCGCATCCTGCACACCTGCCGGGAGATGGGGATTGGCACGGTGGCCGTGTACTCCGATGCGGACCGGAAGGCGGTCCATGTCCTGGACGCGGACGAGGCCGTCCATCTCGGGGCGGCCGATCCGTCGGAGAGCTACCTCCACATCGACCGGATCATCGCGGCGGCCCGGGAAACCGGGGCGCAGGCCGTTCATCCGGGGTACGGATTCCTGGCCGAGAACGGGGATTTTGCCGAGCGCTGCGAACGGGAGGGGCTCGTGTTCATCGGGCCGCCGGCGCGCGTGATCCGCGCGCTCGGGGACAAGACCGTCGCGCGGGAGACGATGATCCTAAGCGGCGTGCCCGTCATCCCCGGCATGAACCGCCCCGAATCCGATCCCGACGCCCTGGCGCGCGAGGCGGACCGGCTGGGCTACCCCGTCCTGATCAAGGCGGCCGCGGGCGGCGGAGGCAAGGGCATGCGGATCGTCCAGGCGCGGGATGCGCTTCACGCCGCCTGCGTGTCCGCCGCGAGCGAGGCCGCCGCCGCCTTCGGCAACGGGGCCATCTATCTGGAAAAGTACCTCGCGCGGCCGCGGCATATCGAGTTCCAGATCCTGGCCGACGGCCTTGGAAACGTGGTGCATCTCCTGGAGCGGGAGTGCTCCATCCAGCGGCGCCACCAGAAAATCATCGAGGAGACGCCGTCGCCCGCCTTGACGCCGGAGCTGAGGGAGCGGATGGGCCAGGCGGCCGTGGCCGCGGCCCGGGCGTCCGGCTACGTGAATGCGGGGACGGTGGAGTTTCTGCTGGCCCCGGACGGCCGCTTCTATTTCCTGGAGGTCAACACCCGCCTCCAGGTCGAGCACCCGATCACGGAGATGGTGACCGGCATCGACATCGTCCGGCGCCAGATCGAGATCGCCGCCGGCCTTCCCCTGAACCTCACCCAGCAGGAGATCCGCGGGCGGGGCCATGCCATCGAGTGCCGCATCTACGCGGAAGACCCGGAGCAGGGATTCTTCCCCTCTCCCGGAACCATCGTGTTCATGCAGGAACCCTCCGGGCCGGGCATCCGGAACGACTGCGGCATCTACGCCGGATTTCAGGTCCCCGTGGAGTACGACCCCATCCTGTCGAAGTTGGTGGCCCACGGCGAAGACCGCGACGCGGCCATCGCGCGCATGCTCCGGGCGCTCGAGCGCTACGTCATCCTGGGGATCCGGACGGCCATCCCCTTCCTCAGGGATGTCCTTCGCTCGGACGCCTTCCGCGCCGGCGAGACGTTCACCGATTTCGTCCCCGCCCATTTTTCCGACTGGAAGCCCGCCCGGACGGAGACGGACCTGGCGCGCCTCGCCTACATCGCCGACGATCTCGTCGGCCGGAGGGAAACCCCGGCCCCGGGGCTGCCGGCGGGGGAATATCCGTCGCCCTGGCAGCGCCTGGGCAACTGGCAGCGGCAGCGGGCCTAAGCGCCGCAGGACCTCTCACGAAGGAGAACCCGACGCATGCAATACCGATTCAAGACGGACGAAGACCTGGCGGTCTGGACGGCCGATCCGGAAGGGGCCGACCGCCTGACCGTGACGACGGGAACGCAGACGCTTCATGTCCGCCATGGCGCCGTCTCCCCCCATCACCTGCACCTGACGGTGGACGGCCTCGGCGTGAACGCCTTTGTCTGGGGAGGGGACGGCGAAAAGACCGTCGTGATCCGCGGCGTTCCCTACCCCGTTCAGGACGCGGATGTCGCCGAACGGAAAACAAGGAAAAAAGCGGATCGGGAGAATCTCCCCCAGGTCGTCACGCCACCGATGCCTTCGGTGGTGGTGCGCATCCCGGTGAGCGAGGGCGACCGGGTGTGCAAGGGTCAGGCCGTCATTGTCCTGACGGCCATGAAGATGGAGACCACGCTGACGGCGCCCTTTCCCGGCCGGGTGACGAAGATCAACGTTGCCGAGGGCGAGAAGGTGATGCCCGGGCGGATTCTCGTGGACATCGAAAAGGAAGCGGAGACCGACGCGCCGGGGGAGGGCCGCCAGGCCGCAACCGGCGCGCCCCCATGATCCCGCAAGGAGGCCACAGGATGGACGAACGGCATTTGCTCTACCGGGTCGAGGACGGCATCGGCACGGTCACGATCAATCGCGAGGCGCAGCGCAACGCCATCACGCCGGAGGCGATCCGGCTGTTTCACGCGTCCCTGGACGAGGCGGAGCGGGATGAGCGCGTGCGGGTCCTGACGGTCACGGGCGCGGGGGACAAGGCCTTCTGCACGGGGGCGCAGCTCAGCGGCGCCACGACGACGGAAGGCCGGGACCTGTTCGCTGATTACGCCGCCCTGCTCGACAAGCTCGTCCGTTTTCCCAAGCCGACGGTCGCGCGCGTGAAGGGGTTCTGCCTGGCCGGCGGGATGGGTTTCATGCTGGCCTGCGACATCGTCATCGCGAGCGACGACGCCCGGTTAGGCACGCCGGAGGTCAACGTCGGCCTGTGGCCGATGATGATCGGCGCCCTCATCTTTCGCAACGTCCTGCAGAAGAAGGCCATGGAGATGATCCTCCTGGGCGAGCGGATGACGGCCGCCGAGGCCATGGCCATGGGGCTCGTCACGCGGGTCGTGCCCGCCGACCGACTGGATGAGGAGGTGGACCGGGTGCTCAGAACCCTGGCCTCCAAGAGCCCGATCGGGATGCGGATCGGGAAGCAGGCGTTCTACGGGATGGCGAACCTGCCGCTGCCGGACGCCCTCAACTATCTCTCGGAAAGACTCAAGGAGGTGGCGGCGACGGAGGACGCCATGGAGGGAATCGTGGCCTTCATGGAGAAGCGGCCGCCCGTTTTCAAAGGCCGATAAAACGATCACGGACAGGGGGGAAGAGCATGGGCGCAACGGGTCAACGGGGCAGGGACCGGGTCATCATCGCCAATTGCAGTGGGTATTTCGGCGATCGGCTGGCCGCGGCCCGCGAAATGGTGCAGGGCGGTCCCATCGACGTCCTGACGGGGGATTATCTGGCGGAACTCACGATGGCGATTCTCTTCGCCCAGAAGATGAAGAAGCCGGAGACCGGCTATGTGCCGACGTTTCTCAAGCAGATGGAAGAGGTCATGGGCGAATGCCTGGACAAGGGCATCCGGGTGGTTTCCAACGCCGGCGGCCTGAATCCGCGGGGCCTGGCGGCGGAGCTGAAAAGGATCGCCGACGCGCTGGGCCTGCATCCGAAAATCGCCTGCATCGAGGGCGACGACCTCATGGGGCGGCTGGCGGACCTCCAGGCGCAGGGGGAGGCGTTCATCCACCTGGACAAGGGAATCGCCCTGAAGGACGCGGGCGCCATGCCCATTTCGGCAAACGCCTATCTGGGCGGCTGGGGCGTGGCGGAGGCGCTGGAGCGGGGGGCGGACATCGTGGTCGGGGGGCGCCTCGCGGACGCCGCGGTCGTCATGGGACCGGCCGCCTGGTGGTTCGGCTGGCGGCGCCACGACTGGGACCGGCTCGCCGGCGCCGCCGTGGCCGGCCATATCATCGAGTGCGGCGCCCAGGCGACGGGGGGCAATTACTCCTTCATCGACGAAGTGCCCTCGTTTCTGAAGGTGGGCTACCCCATCGCCGAAATCTTTGCGGACGGCGCCTTCGTGATCACGAAGCATCCCGGCACGGGCGGACTCGTGTCCGTCGATACGGTCAAGGCCCAGCTCCTCTACGAGGTCCGGGACCCGAAATATCTGACCCCGGACGTGGTCGCACGGTTCGACACGATCGGGATCTCCCAGGAGGGACCCGACCGGACGAGGATCGCCGGCGTCAAGGGCGAGCCGCCCCCCGCGACGACCAAGGTCTGCATCAACAACGCCGGCAACTACCGCAATTCGATGACCGTCGTCCTCACGGGCCTCGACATCGAAAAGAAGGCGAAGATTTTCGAGGACGCCCTGTTCGACGCCCTGGGCGGCCGCGGGCAGTTCGCGGTGGAGCATGTCCAGCTGATCCGCTCCGACAAGGAAGACCCGCAGACGAACGACGAGGCCTTTGCCTACCTGCGCCTGTCCGTGATGGATCCGGACCGCAAAAAGGTCGCGAAATTTTCGGCCAAGATCGTGGAGCTGGGGCTGGCCAACATCCCCGGCTTTACGGCGACGGCCCCGCCGACCAAGGGCGGGCCGGCCATCGTCCACTGGCCGACGCTCGTCGCGACGAAGCACATCCGGCAGACCGTCCTGCTGAGGGACGAGACCTGGACGGTGGAATCGGTGCCGCCGGATCCCTCCGCGCCCGCGCCGGAAGCGCCGAAGATCGATCTGCCGGCGGCGCCGCGGGGGAAGACGGTCCGGATGCCCCTGGGGCGCGTCTTCGCCACGCGCTCCGGAGACAAGGGCGGCAACGCGAATCTCGGGGTCTGGGCCAAGACGCCGGAGGCCTTCGCTTTCCTCCGGGAATTCCTGACGACCGAAAGGCTGAAGGAGCTTCTGCGCGACCTGAGCGGTTTCGAGATGGAGCGGTATGAATTCCCGAATCTGCTGGCGGTGAATTTCTACATCAGGGGCGTGCTCGGGGAGGGCGTGGCGGCCTCGGTCCGCAGCGATCCCCAGGCGAAGACGCTGGGCGAATATCTGCGGGCCCGGGTCATCGAGATGCCGGAGTCGCTGGCGTCCGGGGCAGACGCAGGGCGTTAGGGGCCGGACAAGGGCCAACGCCTCCCGACAACATCCACAGGGTATGGAATTTCTGCATGCAGAAAGGAGATGTGCCGTGAGCGCGTACGATGCCAAGCCGTGGCTCAAATCCTATGATCCCTGGGTCGCGCCGGAGATGACGATTCCCGACGAGAGCTACGTGGATCTCCTCGAAAAGGCCATCGCCCACGACCCGGATCGCGCCGTGCTTCATTTTCTCGGCACGACCTTGACCTACCGGGACCTGGACCGGTTCAGCGGCCGTGTGGCGGGTTATCTGGCCGCCCGGGGGTGCGGTCGGGGAGACGTCGTGGGCATCAATCTGCCCAACACGCCCCAGTATCTGATCGCCCTGGCCGGCATTCTGCGTGCCGGATGCGTCGCCAGCGGCGTCTCTCCGCTCCTGACGCCCAGGGAAATGGCCCATCAGATCAACGACTCGGGCCTCAAGGCCCTGGTCACGCTGGACGCCATCTTCGAGCAGCGCGTCCAGAAGATCCGCAACGAGATCCCGTCCGTGAAGCACTGCCTGGTCACCAATGTCACGGACTTTCTCCCGGCGTACAAGCGCGTGCTCGCCAAGGCCCTGAAAAAGGTTCCCGTCGGCCGGATGGCGCCGATCGCGGGCAAGGAAGTCCTCCCTTTCATGGACGTGCTCCGGAAAGATCAGCCGCCCCTGTCCGGGATCAGGATCGATCCGGGGGATTCCTGCCTTATCCAGTATACGGGCGGAACGACGGGCCTGCCGAAAGGCGCGGTCCTGACCCATCGCAACATGGTGGCCAACATCACGCAGGCGGTCACCTGGTTCAACCTGAAAATGGGCGGCGGGGTCGCCTGCTCGGGATTCCCCTTTTTCCACCAGGCGGGGCTTTATTTCGGCCTGATCACGATGTCCGCCGCCTATACCCAGTGCCTGATCCCCGATCCCAGAAATACGGATCACGTCTGCGCGGAGATTGCGAAATACCGTCCCGCCATCCTGCTGCACGTGCCCTCCCTCTACCAGATGCTGATGGACAATCCCGCCTTCGCGAAGATCGATTTTTCCAGGTGCGAGGTGTGCATCTCCGGAGCGGCCCCCTTCTCGAAGGAGGCCATCACGGCCCTCGAAGCCATCGTCGGCAAGGGGAAGGTGGTGGAAATCCTGGGCATGACCGAAGCCAGCCCCGTGATCACCATGAATCCCCTCCGGGGGCGAAAGAAGATCGGCTCCGTCGGCATTCCGTTGCAGAGCACCCGGCTCAAGCTGGTGGACGTGGAAACGGGCGCCCGGGAGGTCCCGGTCGGAGAGGCCGGAGAAATCATCGTGCACGGCCCCCAGGTGATGAAGGGGTATCACAACAAGCCCGAAGATACGGCCAGGACCCTGCGGTCCTTCCAGAATGAAACGTGGCTCTACACCGGCGATGTGGCCCGGATGGATGAAGACGGGTATTTCTACATCGCCGACCGTACCAAGGACATGATCATCGTCGGGGGCTTCAAGGTGTTCTCCCGGGAGGTGGAGGAGGTGTTGAGCCAGCATCCGGCCGTCCAGCTCTGCGCCGTCGTCGGCACGACGGATCCCAAGCGGCCGGACAGCCAGGTCGTCAAGGCCGTGATCCAGCTCACCGGCGAGGCGGCGGGCAATGATGCGGAAGCCGTCCGGAAGGACCTGCTCGACCATTGCCGGGAGAACCTGACGCCCTACAAGGTCCCCAAGGTGATCGAGATCATGGCGGCCATCCCGTTGACCGCCGTCGGGAAAGTGGACAAGAAAGCCTTGAGGACAAAGGGATAGCGGCGAAGGGCCGGGGGAAAAACAGTCACGGGCTGACGGTGGGAAGCCGGGGAAGCGCCCCTTTTCCCCGGCGGCCGATCCTTTGAAAGGGAGGGAATGCATGTATTTCAACGAGACGCATGAGGCTTTCCGGGCATCCGTGAGGAGGTTCGTCGACCGGGAGATCAACCCCTACATCGACGAATGGGAGGAGAAAACCGTTCCCCTGCACGACCTGTTCAGGAAGATGGGGGAGCTCGGCTTCCTGGGGATCCGGTACGACCCGAAATACGGGGGACAGGGGCTCGATTACTGGTACGAAACGGTGCTCCTCGAAGAGGCCGGCCATATTCACGGGTTCGGCGTCTCGACGGCGATTGCCGTGCAGACGAACATGGCGACGCCCGCGATCGACGCCTTCGGCAGCGAATACCTGAAGGACAAATACCTGAGGGGCGCGATCGCCGGCGAGATGGTGGCGGCGATCGCGGTGACGGAGCCCGACGCCGGTTCGGACGTCTTCGCCATCAAGACGCGGGCGGTCCGCAAGGGGGATCACTACCTCCTCAACGGCTCCAAGACCTACATCACCAACGGGACGCAGGCGGACTTTCTGACGCTGCTCGCGAAGACGGGAGACGACGCGGGCTACCATTCCTTCGGCCTGTTCGTCGTACCGACGGACCTCCCGGGCTTCGTCGTCAGCAAGAAGCTCGACAAGCTGGGTTTGCGCAGCAGCGACACGGCGGAGCTCTTTTTCGACAACGTGGCGGTGCCGGTGGAAAATCTCATCGGCGACGAGGGCGAGGGCTTTATCTACCAGATGAAGCAATTCCAGCACGAGCGGTTCACCATCCTGCCGGGCGTTCACGTGTGCGTCCAGGACATGATCGACATGACGGTGGATTACCTCAAAAGACGGATCGTCTTCGGAAAGCCCCTGATCACGAAGCAGGTGCTGCGCCATCGCCTGGCCGGCTGGCTGATGAAGAACGAATGCCTGAAGCAGCTCACCTACCACATCGTCCGGATGAAGATGGAGGGGCGCGACGTCACGCGCGAGATCTCGATGGGAAAGCTGTTCGCCGGACAATTGATCGCCGAGGTGGCCAGCGGTTGCCTCCAGATGTTCGGGGGAATGGGCTTCATGAACGAAACCCTGATCTCGCGCTACTTCCGGGATTCGCGCATCATGTCGATCGGCGCGGGCGCGGACGAGGTCATGTATGAAATCATCGCCCGCCTGGAGGGATTTTAGCCCCATGACCCGGACCGGCAAAACAGGCGACGCCGCCGTGCCGAGGCGGTCGATGCGGCGTCTCCGGGAAAAGGAAAACCGCTGCAACACCCTCCTGAAGGCGGCCGAAGCGCTGTTCGGGCAGAAGGGGTACCACCAGACGAGCATCGAAGAGATTGCGGATCTGGCGGAGGTCTCGACGGGGGCCGTCTATTTTTACTTCAAGAACAAGGAAGAGCTCCTGATCAAGCTCATGCAGGAGATCGGGCACGATCTGCGCAAGGCCGTGGGCGAAGAATATCAGAAGTCGGAATTTTCTCTCGACAGCTTCCGGAATGTCGCCTTTGCGTTCCTGGGGGACTTCTGTCTGCGGCATCCCGAGAAGATCGCCATCTTCTTCCGGGAATCGGTCGGCCAGAGCGTGGAGGTCGAGGAACAGCGCAAGCGCGTCTTCGTCAAACTGACGTCGGATATTAAGGATGCCATCATCCGGATCAGCCGGGGGCAGGGCAGGAATTTCGCGACGGAGCGGTCGCCGGAACTGATCGCCGTCTGCATCGTCGGGATCTACGAACGGATCGCCTGCCATTACCTGCTCTGGCAGGATCACGCCACGGAGGTCCTGAAGATAGCGGAGGAATCGGCCGCCTTCATGCTGGGCGGGGTGAACAGCCTCTTTGCCCCGGCCCCCCCGAAGACCGGCCGGCGCGGGAAAAAGGCCCCGAAATAACGGGCCGTGTCGCGGTTGTCTTCCAAGGCGCCGTCGCCTCCGGCGGCCGCTTGGTCCGCTCGCGGCGGGGCGCCTGTTCGCGGCGATTCAGGCGCGGGCGGGGCGGAGTTCCATCAGGGGATCCCAGACCCCCGGCCCGTTTTTCCGGAAGATCCGGAAGTCGGCCGTCCCATCCTCCAGGACCACGAGGGCGAACGACGCCCCGGTCGTGGCGCCGATGTACTGGTCGCCGGGATTGCACAGGACGACCCCGTTTTCCTTCTGCAGGACGGGCTTGTGGGCGTGGCCGAAGAGGAGGACATCGGCCGCCTGCCCCTTCGCCCAATCCGCCATCTCCTGCAGATCCCGCTGCCAGACCGCCGCCGGGTGGTAGGGATTGATGTTCATGTGGTGGCCGTGCGCCAGGAGGAAGCGCCAGCCGTCCAGGTCGAGCGCAAGTTTGCCGGGAAGATCGGACCCGTAGTCCTCGTTCCCCTGGACGCCCTGAAAGGGAAGGCCCGCCTCGTGCGCCACCAGGCCGCCGTCCCGGACCCCGTCTCCCAGGTGGAGGACCAGGTCGAGCGGACCGAACGAATGCACGACGTCCCGCATGTCGTTCTTGTTGCCGTGGGTATCGGAAAAGACCGCGATGCGCATGGTCATCAGGCCGGAATGAAACTTGCCGGGTGGACCTGCTTCAGGCCGATGGCCTCAACCGGGCATTCGAAGGCGCACAGGCCGCAGCCGATGCAGAGCGCCGGATCGACCGTAACGGCATCCGCGCCGTTTTCGGAGATGGCCTCCACGGGACAGACCTCGATGCACAGGCCGCAGGCCGTGCAGTTCCCGGCATCGACGTCGGCCCGGTAGCGGCTGGTCGCAATGACGCCCCGGGTCGCGGGGTTCTTGGCGAAGGGAATCCCGATGCAGCAGCAATCGCAGCAGTTGCAGATGACGTTCCCGATGCCGGCCTTGTTTTCCGTCATGTGGACGAGGCCCGCCGCCCGGGCCTGCTTCAGGATCTCCTTGCCCTCCGCGACGTCGATCCGGCGGCCGGTGCCGCGCTTGATGGCATAGTCTGCGCCCCGGTTGAGCTGAATGCAGGCCTCCAGCAGACGGTCGCACTTCTTCATGACGAACCGGCAGGTGCACTTGGTGACGGCCAGGCTATGGGCGTTCTCCAGGATCTTCGCGGCATCCTCATAAGGCAGGACCTCGCTTTTCGACGTGATGGCCTCGCCAACCGGGATGACGCGGAAAAAGGAAGGCAGGCCCGCCTGGGTCACGAGGGCGGGCAGAGACGGGTACTCCTCCTCCGTGAATTTCACCCAGAGATCGAGCAGCGCCTGGGAGGCCTCCGGCCAGAGAATCGTGGCGTCGTGAAACTGGATGATGTGCCGGGGCATGCGGTAGAACTGCCGGCCGTCCTTGACATAATCGAACGCGACACCCCTGTGGTACAGCTCATCGAGGAGTGCCTGCATCTCCGCGACCGGCTTGCCGAACGCCTCCGCCAGGCTTTCCGCGGTCCCGGGCATGGCGTTGACGATCCGGGCCTCCTCCTCCGTGCAGATCATCCGCCAGAGGTCGGGGACGATCGCCGAGTGCGCCATGCCGACCTTCTGCGCCAGTTCCTGATATAGATCCGCTGAGTTCATTCTCCCCTCCCCCTTTTTTTTTCGTTCTATATGACAGGTCTTGCGAAAATTGCAATGGGGAAACGGTTCGGGTCGCGATGACGACAGAAAATTGATATTGATCGGGTTTCGTGTTATCCAGCACCATCAGAATGATATAAAAAAGGGGCACGGGGCTTATGGAAGACGACACGGGACTGACGCTCAATCCCTGGCGGGAGATCTATCCGGAAAAGTTCGCATCGGAAGAGCGGGTGTTCGGCCGGATCCGCCGCGGGAACCGAATCTTCATTTCCACGGGTTGCGGCGAGCCGCAGTATCTGGTGCGCGCCCTGATCCAGTACGTGGAATCGCACCCGACGGCGTTCTTCGACGCGGAGGTGCTTCACGTCTGGACCTTGGGCGTCGCCCCCTACACGGATGTGAAGTTCAAGGAAAACTTCCGCCACAACTCCTTTTTCATCGGTCACCCCACCCGGGACGCGGTCAACAAGGGGATGGCCGACTATACGCCGGTCTTCCTGTCCCAGGTTCCCAATCTCATGCGCCGGGGCATGGTCCCGATCGAGGTGGCCCTGATTCAGACCTCGCCGCCGGACAAACACGGCTGCATGAGCCTCGGCGTCAGCGTGGACATCGTCAAGGCCGCCACGGAGGCGGCGGGGCTGGTGATCTCCCAGGTCAACCGGCACATGCCCCGGGTTCACGGGGACAGCTTCATCCGGATCGAGGACGTCGATTTCATCATCCCCCATGACGAGCCCCTCCTCGAATACGAGGCAGGGGTGGATTTCGAGGCCGCCCAGCGGATCGGCAAATACATCTCCGAACTCGTCCAGGATGGCGATACGATCCAGGTGGGGTACGGGATCATCCCGAACGCCCTGTTTTCCAACCTGCAGCACAAGAAACACCTCGGCGTCCATACGGAACTGCTGTCCGACGGCATCGTGGAGCTGATGAAGAAGGGGGTCATCGACAATTCCCAGAAGCCGATCAACCGGGGAAAGACCATCGCCGCCTTCTGCATGGGACACCGCGAAACCTATGCGTATATCGACGACAATCCCTTCATCGAGTTCAAGACCATCGACTATACGAACAACCCCCTCGTCATCGCCCAGCACGACAACATGACGGCCATCAATACCGGCCTGGAGATCGACCTGACCGGCCAGGCCACGGCGGAGTCCATCGGCAAGACCTTCTACAGCGGGATCGGCGGCCAGGCCGATTTCATGCGGGGCACGGTACTCGCGAAAAACGGACGGACGATCCTGGCCCTCCTGTCCACGGCGGACCACGGCCGGGTTTCGCGAATCGTGCCCTTCCTCAAGGAGGGGGTGGGGACCTCCCTGATCCGGGGCGACATCCACTACGTGGTGACGGAATACGGCATCGCCTACCTGCACGGGAAGAACATCCGGGAGCGGGCCATGGAACTCATCGCCATCGCCCATCCCGATTTCCGCCCGGCGCTCATCGAAGAGGCGCGGCAGGGCGGCCTGATCTACCGGGACCAGAAGTTCGTTCCCGGCAAGGGCGGCGAATACCCCGAGGAACTCGAGACCTATCGCACGACGAAGACGGGGGCGGAGATCTTCCTCCGTCCGGTCAAGATCAGCGACGAGCCCCTGCTCAAGGAGTTCATCTACTCCCTGTCCGACCGCAGCATGCATCGCCGCTTCATCACCCTGCGCAAGGACATGCACCATGACCGGCTCCAGGAGTTCGTCGCCATCGACTATACGCAGAAAATGGTGATCATGGTTTTCGGGCAGGACGGTCCGAAGGACCTCCTCATCGGCGTGGGGGAATACGTCATCGTGGAAGAGACCCACACGGCGGACGTGGCCTTCATGGTCCGCGACGACAGCCAGAACCGGGGCATCGGCACGGAACTGCTGCACTACCTGACGTATCTCGCCAAGCGTCAGGGGCTCCTGGGGTTCACGGCCTCGGTGATTTCGGAGAACGAGCCCATGCTCCATGTCTTCGAGAAACTGGGGGCGGATATCGAGACGACGATCGACACCGGAGTGCTGGAACTGACGATGATGTTCCGGGAATAGGATGAAACGTCAACGCCAGACCCGCGCCCCCCTTAGGGCGCGGGTCCGGCGTTTTTTTTCGTGCCGGATTACAGCTGGATGATCTTGGTGAGGATCTCTTTCATGATCTCGGTCGTGCCGCCGCCGATGCTCAGGATGCGGGAATCGCGGTAGAGGCGCTCCACGAGGTACTCGCGGGCGTAGCCATATCCGCCGTGGATCTGAACGGCGTCGAAGACGACCTGATCGCAGACCGAACAGGCGAAGTTCTTGGCCATGGAAACCTCCCGGACGCAGTCCTTGCCCGCCTCCATCCTGGCCGCCAGACGGTAGTTGTATTCCTTGGCGACATCGACTTTCATCGCCATGTCCACGAGCTTGTGCCGGATGACCTGGAAGCCCGTCAGCGGTTTCCCGAAGGCCTCCCGCTGTTTGGCGTACTTGATGGACTCCTCCAGGGCCAGTTCGGCCACGGCATGGGCCATGACGGCCAGGGCGAGCCGCTCGTTCTGGAAGTTGATCATGATGCCGTAAAAGCCCATCCCTTCGCCACCTAGAAGATTCTCCGCCGGGACCCGGCAGTCCACGAAGGACAGTTCCGCCGTATCGGAGGCGGCCCAGCCCATCTTCCGGATCTTCTTCGAGACGCTGAAGCCAGGCGTGGAAGAATCGATCACGAGCAGACTGATCCCCTTGTGGCCGGGGCCGCCGGTCCGGACGGCGGTCGTGATGAAGTTGGCCCGGCAGCCGCTGGTGATGAAGGTCTTGGCGCCGTTGACGATGTAGCTGTCCCCGTCGCGGACGGCCCGCGTCCGGAGATTGGCGACATCCGATCCGGCGTTCGGTTCCGTGATGCCGAGGGCGGCGACCTTGTCTCCCGCCAGCACCGGAACGAGAAAACGCTGCTTCTGCTCCTCCGTGCCCAGGTTCAGAACCGGCGGCATGGCGATGGAGTGGCTGCCCAGGCCGGAGACGAGGCCGACGGAACCGCTGCGGATCATCTCCTCGGTGAAGGCGACATGCATGAACTTGTCGCAGGGGACGCCGCCGTAGGCCTCCGGGTAGCCGATCCCCAGCAGGCCGGCGTCGGCCATTTTCTTGTACAGTTCGATCGGGAAGAGCTCCTCGTCCTCCCACGCCTCGACGTGGGGCTTGATTTCCTTCTCCACGAATTTGCGGACCGCGCCCCGGAAGATCTGATGGTCTTCGGTGAAGTATTCCTGAAACATTGAAAACCTCCTTTTTCTCAATCTGGATCGAGATCGAAGAAGGGGCAGCACCTCCCGGGTGCCGCCCCCTTCAGACTCACACCTTCGCGGCGAGCTTTTCCTCGCACTCCTTGCGCAGGACGTTCTTCAGGATCTTGCCGCTCGGGTTGCGCGGCAGGGCCTCGACAAACAGGATGTTCTTCGGAACCTTGTAGTTGGCCAGGGACTGCTTGCAGAAGTCGATGATCTCCTTCTCGGCCACGGTCTGGCCCGGCATGGGAACGATGATCGCCGTGACCGCCTCCGACCAGACCGGATCGGGCATCCCGATGACCGCCGCATCGGCCACCTTCGGGTGCTTGTACAGGAACGCCTCCACCTCCTGCGAGGAAACGTTCTCCCCGCCGGTCTTGATGATGTCCTTGGCCCGGTCCACGAAGTAGATGAAGCCTTCTTCGTCCATCCGGACGATGTCCCCCGTATGGTGCCAGCCGCTCCGGAAGGTCGAGGCCGTCTTGTCCTCTTCCTTGTAGTAGCCGCGCATGATCGCCGGGCCGCGGGCGACAAGCTCGCCCACCTCGCCCCGGGGGAGTTCCCGGTCGTCCGGACCGAAGACCTTCAGCTCCAGCGGAACATGGGATCGACCGATGGAATCCGGCCGCGCCTGGAAGTCCTCGTCCTGCAGGCAGGCGCCCAGCGGGCTCATCTCCGTCTGCCCGTAGTAGTTCATGAACCGCGTCGTCGGCAGCTTGGCGCGCCATCGCTCCAGAACCGCCGGCGGACACAGGGCGCCGAACACGATGCACAGCTTGAGCGACGCGAGGTTGAGCTGGTCGAAGTTCGGCAGAAGCGGAAGGTTGATGTACAAAGTCGGCGGCCAAACCCACATCG
>DAOPOS010000026.1:0-33711 GCA_035358035.1 Syntrophales bacterium
CGCTGGGAGGTTTCACTCAGGATGGGGAAATAGGCGTTGGAGGCGGTTTCCTCCCGGTGAACGGCAATATGGTCTCGGATCCAAACCGGCTTCCTGCTCATTTTTTTTGCCTTTTCTTCCGAAGCCAATATCATGACGCAGGCGCCGTCACTCTGTGAGCACATGTGGATAAGCCGCAGTTCACCGATCAGCGGAGGCGAATTTTTCATCAGGTCTTCCATCTGATCGTATTCGAGCCCGAATCTTCTGTGCGCCCGCTCGTTGAGGCTCGCATGCTTATCCATCATGATGCGATGCTTCATGGCCGCCCTTCTCGCCCGCGCTTTACCGAATTCTTCAATGCTCAGATTGGCCGAAGTACTGGTCAAGGCACCGGTCTGCAAATGCCGATACCAAAGAGGATCCGCCATATTCGTGATGCCGCCCGTGGTACTCCCCGCCTCCTGCAGCTTATTGAAGCCGATGGCCATCACGACATCATACATTCCGGATGCGACAAGGTTGTCTGCGGCGGCGATCAGGGTCATCCCGGTCGTCCCCCCGGTCGTAATCCTGAACTGGGGCTTGCCGAGGGCACCCGTCCCGATCATGTGCCACAGGTCGGGCTGATGAATCATTTCAAACAGCTCCATGTTTCCGTGAACAACGCAATCGATATCGTCCCGGGTGATGCCGGCATCGGCGAGGGCAGCCCTGACCGCCTCGTTGATCATCTCGGGCTGGTTTTGGTCTTCTTTATGGCTGGATATTTCCGTCATCCCGATTCCAACGATCCCTACGTTTCTGTTCTTCTTGTGCGTCATTTTGAGACCCCCTATCTTTCAAGTACGGCAACCGTCTGGAACTGTCCCGCCCCGCCCGTCGTACTTTGGACAGCGGCGCAACTCACGTCGGCCGCCTGGTGCTCACCGGCACGCCCCTGAAGTTGAAGAACCGCCTCGGCCACCCCGTATAAACCGCCGATCATGAGGGGCCTTCCCGCCAGCATACCGCCGGAGAGATTGACGTTGTATCGGGCGGGACCATATTCATCGATGAAATCGCCGCCCTTGCCTTCGTCACACAGGCCCAGCCCCTCAAGCCACAGCGGTTGCTGATGGGCGTAACAATCCATCACTTCCACCAGATTGACCGATTTCGGCGGTTTCCGGATACCGGCCATCTGATAGGCTTGACGGGCCGCTTTCTTCAGGGCGGGGCTGCTCGCGAGATCACGCCGACCCATGAAATAGTCGTCCATGCAGTTCCCGAAACCGGTGATCCAAACCGGGTTGTCCGTGAATTCATGGGCCCTTTCCTCGGACGCGAGCAGCATCCCGACCGCACCATCCGATACCGGATAAGCGTGCAGGCTCCTGATCGGATCACAAAGAACGGGGGAAAACAGGACATCGCCCGGATCGAGCTGCGTTTTCTCGTTGGCATACGCATTTCTGGACGCCCATTGACGCGCCCTCACCACCACCTTGGCCAGTTGTTCCTGGGTGATCCCGGTTTTCTCCATGTAGGCTCTGGCCTGGAGCCCTGCGGTGTTGAGATAGTCCAGCCCCAGGCAACGACCATAAAACGGATCATACGCCATGTTCGCTATCTGGTTTCTGCTGGCCGTAAGCGACTCCTTGCAATGTCCGGCCAGATAAATGACGTCATCGTGCCCGGATAGGATCACGGCCATTGCGTAGCCGATGGCGTTGAGCCCCTCCTGAGCCATTTTTTGTTCTCCCCGGTAATTGCCGGCGCCGACGACATCGTTCACCGCATTGTCGGAGATTGTTCTGGCATCAAAGAAATCATCGGAACAGGTAATGATGTTCTTCACACCTTTTTCACCGCCAAAGGTAAATCCTGTTTCTCCCTGAAGCTCTTCGAGGATGTCCAGCAACATATCCTGAAAACGCTTGCACCAGATGTTGCCCTTGATCTCGTGTTGAGCCACCGCACAGATAGCAACCCTTTTCATGTTTCACGCCTCCCGCTTTATTGTTCACATGGTTTCGCCGCCATAACAGGCTAACCTTTAACAAAACGATACTTGAACCGGCCTTTCCGGATGTGTCTCAAAATGACATCCTTGTCTTTCTCGCAATCCACCTCGATCCATGCCCGACCGCAGCCCAACCGGGCGTGCGAATCATCGGTCGCCACCTTCGGGTAGGGGATGGATTCGCTATCGAACAGCGGCGTGTAAAAACCCTGATGGGACACCTCGATGGCATCCAGTGGATGGATCCGTGTCACATCCTCGATGCATTCCCTGCACTGTTTCAGGGATAGGCCGTATTCGAATGGATGGTTGAAAATATAAAGGACCTCCTCTTCACCCTCGATTTGACTGACATGGACATAACCCCAGCGGGTATGCAACGTGAGCTCGATGCCGAAAAAAACGAGCAGACTTGATCTGGCCCCCTCAACGGCTTCCCGATAACCGGACCTCAAGAGATGATCATGGTCGGTAATGACAATGAAATCGAACCCAAGAGCCTCGTAGACATCGGCCGCTTCCTGAATGGTGAGCCTGCCATCGGAAAAAGTCGTATGGACATGGAGCTGCCCCTTCAAATTCATGGATTCCCTTGCAATCGTTTTTCATCCCCCAACATGCTTCCCACAGGAAACGCTTGGATCCGATCCGTCAGAAAGGGCCACCGGCTCCGTCCGCATTTGCCGACCTTTTGAAGGCGTTCCCAGGCGACGGGGAAATGTAAAGGCAACAATAATACCAAAGGGGCAAATAGAAATTTGTCAATTATAACGATTGGATGTGTCACATGGCGGTTCATTCGAAATCTACATCGCGTCCCCATAGTGGCACTTGTTACTATAGCGACAGAAGCCTTGACAGGCTTTTGGATGCGCAGTAGGATCCATCCCGCCGCACAAAACGGGGGAAATCCGTTATGACGAAAAAAAATGTCGCGTTGTTCCAACTGTCCGAGGAGTTAAAGGACATTGTTTACAGATTTGCCGCCTTCAACGACTATTTCTCCGTGGACTGGTTTTCAGGGCGGCCGGACTGGCTGCCGTCACGAATCGTCGATGCCGTCGTCTTTCTTGAAAAAAGGCGATGGATTGGAGCGAGAAGCGGTGGGAACGGGTGCTATGAATGGACCCCGAGGTTCCCCCGGGAAGAGATTCTCCGCCAGATCGAAGGGGAAACCCTGTCGCGGCATTATCGGGAAGCCATTGACATCCTCATTGAAAAACTGCCGGAGAGCGAGGCGCATTATATCGATATAGCGCAAAAGTGTCTTCTGGCGGGCATTCGCAAGTCGGATATCGAGATCATTTACCGGGCGGCTATTTCTGAAGAGAAACACCATCACATCTCGCAAGCGATCAGACTGTACAACCACCTGCTGGAGTTCATCGCCGATCAGGTCCTGGACAATACCGAACAACCGGACATCGGGACCTACGAAATCTTTATCCGGGCCGTGGAACGCCGTGCCTCGCTTTCGCTGCTCCATCCCAATCTCAAGGCGATCGACCGCTTCCTCTCGCTCGCGCTGGACATGTCCGCATGCTTCACCGATCTCAAGACGCAGGCCTCTCTGCAATTGCTGATCGGACAGAACTACTGGATGTCGTTTCAGTACGAAAAGGCCCTCTACCACTTCGACCAGGGATGGGAAATGGTCGGTCGACTCAAGGACGATGCCTTGTATCGCAGAGCGCTCCAGTTGCAGGGGCTTTCCCACTGGATTAAAGGCGACTTAAGCCGGGCAATCCAGTCCTACGAGAATTCCCTGGGCAAGCTGGATTCCATTGCGGCCGATGATTTCTCGCTCCTGACCGCCCTCCACCTTGCCCTGTGCTACACGCAGATGGGCATGCCCCACCGCGGCATGGGCATTTCAGATTCCATTCACAATCAGGCAAAAAAAAACAGCAACTGGCCGTTGGCATCGTATGCCTTGACAACAACGGGGACCATTTTGCTGGAAATCAGACAGCTGGAAAACAGCCAGACCTACTTCGAAAAGGCGTTGGCGCTAGCCCAGCGGGAACGTGTTCCCATGGCCGAGGTTCTTGCGGGGATCGGTCTGTCGGATATCGAATGCATCAAGGGGCATTTTGATCGGGCGGCGGAACATTTCAAGGTGCTTTGGGAAATCCCTAAGTCCAGCTGGTATCATACCCTGAACACCCCCCATGTCTTCGATGCCGGATACAGACTCATGAGGCATAACATGTCGCCCGTCGAGTTGGGACCCGTGGTCGACTACTTGTACCAGTTGAAAAAGGGGCAACTCAATCCGCTCGTGTACGCCACCATACGCCGGCTGCAAATTCAGTTGATGGAAGACGACAATCCCCCGCAGACAAAAATTCAGGAACTCCTGCAATTGAAGAAAATGGTGGAAAAGAGCGGCGCCACGTTGGAAAGGGCAAAGATCCGCATCGACTTGGCCCGTCTTTATCTGCAGATGAACAATTGGCAGAAGGCGGAGATCCAATGCCGCAAGGCGTGGGATTTTTTAAAACCCATCGCCAAAGACGTCTTTCCCTCCGATATGAGGCCGTTGATCCCTCCGGAGCCGTTCGCGAAAAGCGACCGCCTCTTCGATCTGGTCATCGAGATGGGCGGGGTTTTGGGAGGTCAGAAAAATTCCGAACGGCTCATCATCAAAATCATCACCGCCGTCTCCCGGCTGACCGGGGCCGAGCGGGCCGCAATCTTCATCAAGGATGGCGAAACAGGGGAATTGAACATGGTCGCCTCGAGAAATCTGATCCCGGAAGATATCCCGGACGCAACCTTCTCGCACATAATCGATATCGTCCGGACGGCCGCCGACAGCAACGACGGCGGGATCATTCAGTGCGAGCTGGAGGATCCTGAGGCGCAGAGCTTCCGCCGCGTCATCGCCGTTCCCCTGATGATTGAAGAAGGGCGGTCCATGGGTGCGCTGTATCAGGACGGTCGCTTCTGTTTTACGGATATGGATCGCGACGGGCTCAAATTACTGTCGGCCCTGGCTTCCCAGATTGCCGTCTCCATCGACCGCGTCCACGCCTACGACAAAATCGCCAGACTGCAGATCCAGGCGAGACGTGAACAGCGACAGGACCCGGACAGGGGAGGGGAATGTCTGCCCGTTGACGAGATCATCGGGGTCAGCAAGGCCGTTGAAGACCTGCATGAACTGATCCATAAAGTGGCGCTGACCCAGTCAACCGTAATCATCAACGGCGAAACGGGTGTCGGAAAGGAGCTGGTCGCCCGGGCCGTCCATCGCGCAAGCTCACGCCGCAAGGGACCTTTCATTCGCGTCAATTGCGCCGCTCTCCCGGAAACCCTGATCGACAGTGAACTCTTCGGCCATGAAAAAGGCGCGTTCACAGGAGCGATCCGGACCAAAGAGGGGCGCTTTGAACTGGCCGACAACGGCACGATTTTTCTGGACGAGGTCTCCGAATTGCCCCTATCCACCCAGAGCCGGCTGTTGCGCATTCTTCAGGAAAAGGAATATCAGCGGGTGGGCGGGACCAGGACCCTGCATTCGGATTTTCGCCTGATCACGGCGTCCAACAAAAATCTGGCGGACGAGGTTGCCCAAGGGCGATTCCGGGCCGATCTCTTTTTCCGCTTGAACATCTTTCCCATCGATGTCCCGCCCCTCCGGGCGAGAAAAGAGGACATTCCCCCGCTGGCGTCCCACTTCCTGAAGCTTTTCTGCGCCCGATATGACAGGGTCGAACCGGACATCTCCGCTTCCGAAATGGAAAAGATGCAGGCCTACCCCTGGCCCGGAAACGTCCGGGAGCTGGCGAACATGATGGAACGGGCGGTGATCCTGGGCGAGCCAAGAATCAAATTCCTTGCACCGGGACCTTCCGGAACGATGGCGGAGGCTGACAACAGGCCTCAGACCCTGCTTGAACTCGAGAAAGAGCATATCCGGAAGACCATCGCCCTGACCCATGGGAAAATCGGGGGAAGCGATGGCGCCTCAGCGCTCCTCGGACTGAAACGAACAACCTTGATTAAGCGCATGAAGCGGCTCGGAATCACCGTAGAAAAATCTGCGTGATATTTTTGATGAAGGCTCGCGCTTTGATGAGGGATGCGTCAGAAGATCAATCCAGTTTGTCGAGAAAATACGGGGCGGACATTCAAATGGCCATCATTGATCCTCAGAGCGGCGGGCAAGTGTGACCCGGCAGGCGTCGGCAACAACCGGCCTCAAGCGATTCTCCATGGCCTTCGGGTGAGCATCACGGGCTGGAAGCGGTGCAGATGCCCACGGCTCCCCGTGAAAGCGGCGCCGCGGCGTTGACATCCCGGTCGGGATTTCCTATAGTGCAACCGATCCGTGCCGTGAATCCAGAACCCGGGATGCCCGTCATGCCCCTGCCCGACTCCGGCCGCAATGCACCGCTCATCGGTCTCAACATGTCCTGGGAGCCGCCGGGCGAAGCCGCGGCCCCGGCCCTGCGCGTTCCGTTCCCCTACATCGAGGCCGTCGTCCGGGCGGGGGGCGTCCCGCTGTGCCTGCCGATCGTGGATGACCCGGGGGTCCTGCGCCGGTCGGTCTCCGGACTGGACGCCTTTCTGTTCATCGGCGGCGCGGATTACCGCCCGGAACACTACGGAGGCCGGCCGCAACCGGAGAACGAACTGGTGACGGAGCGGCGGGACCGCTTCGACTTCCTGCTGGCCCGGCACGTCCTCGAAGAGACCGGCCTGCCCGTCCTGGCGATCTGCGGGGGCTGCCAGCTCCTCGCCCTGGCCCGCGGCGGGGGGCTGATCCAGGATCTCCGGTCCGACTGGCAACCTCTGAGCGGGCGCCTCCCCCTGCCCCATGCCGCCGACGACCGGCGGGGTCGTCCCGGCTCCGGCCGCGGTCGCATCGTCGCCGCGACCGAACCGGAAGCGGCAGACACGGCCTACCTGCACCCCGTCGCCCTGAAGCCCGGCAGCCTGATCGCCCGGGTGGTGGGGAGGCCGCCGGGAGGCCGCCTGGAAACCAATTCCTTCCACCATCAGGCCGTGCATCCCGGGCATCCGGGCCGGGGCCTCGAGGCCGCCGCCTGGACCGACGACGGGGTGGTGGAGGCCGTCGAACCGGCGCGGGGCTCCGACTGGGACCGCCAGGGCCGCTTCCTCCTCGGGCTCCAGTGGCACGCGGAACGCATGGCGGACCGGGTGGAGCAGCAGGCCGTCTTTCGCGCCCTGACGGCCGCCGCGCGCCGCCACCGCCAGGAAAGGACGCCGCCGCGTCGCGGGCGGCGGGCCGTCCCATGACGCTGAAGAGGACCCTGATCGAATCCATCGCGATCTACGCGAACCGCCGGATGGCCCTGATGCTCGTCCTGGGTTTCGCCTCCGGCATTCCGCTGTCCCTGTGCAGTACGACCCTGACGGCCTGGATGGTGACGGAAGGGATCGACATCCGGACCATCGGCCTGTATTCCCTGGTCGGCCTCCCCTACGCCCTGAAGTTCCTCTGGTCGCCCCTGATGGACCGCTTCGTTCCCCCCTTCCTGGGCCGCCGGCGCGGGTGGATGCTCATCGCGCAGCTCGCCCTGATCGTCGTCATCACGGCCCTGGGGTTCAGCAACCCCGCTTCCCGGCCGGTGACGGTCGCCTTCCTCGCCGTGGGCCTCGCCTTCTTCAGCGCGAGCCAGGACATCGTCCTGGACGCCTACCGGACGGAACTCCTCGCGCCCGCGGAACGAGGGGCGGGGGCGGGGGTCTGGATCATGGGCTATCGCCTGGCCATTCTGATCAGCGGCGCCCTGGCGCTCATCCTGTCCGACCACCTCTCCTGGAAGGCGGTCTACATCATCATGGGGGCGGTCATGGCCGTCGGCTGTATCGCCACCCTTCTCGCCCCGGAACCGTTGACGGATCCCTCCCGCGGCCAGCGGGTCGAACCGCCCCGGAACCTGGAGGACGCCGTCATCCTCCCGTTCATCGATTTCTTCAAAAGGCCGGGGGCGATCGAGATCCTCTTCTTCATCGTTCTGTACAAGATCGGCGACGTCGCCGCCGCCCAGATGACGACGCCCTACATCCTTCAGCACATCGGCTTCTCGCGGACGGAGCTGGGGACGATCTACAAGGGCTTCGGCATGGCGGCCACCATCGTCGGCGGGCTTGTCGGCGGCGGGCTCATGGCCCGCTGGAGCCTGAAGCGCTCCCTCGTCGTCTTCGGCCTCCTCCAGGCGGTCTCGACCCTCACGTTCGTGCTTTTGGAATACACCGGCCGCCAGCTCTGGGCCCTGAGCGTCGTCATCGGAACGGAAAATTTCACGGGCGGCATGGGGACCGCGGCCTACACGGCCCTGCTCATGGCCCTGTGCAACAAGAACTTCACCGCGACCCAGTACGCGCTGTTGAGCAGCTTCATGGCGGTCACCCGCTACGTCACGGGGGCGCCGACGGGATACCTGGTTTCCGCCGCGGGCTGGCCGCTGTTCTTCGTCGTCTGCACGGCGGCCGCCCTGCCGGGCCTGCTGCTGATCCTGACCTACGAGCGGTGGGGAACGGCCCCACGAACGGAAGGAGAATAGACATGGACGTCCGCATCGTTTCCGGATATCTCCCCGGCGCCATCGGCCGGATCACGGAACTGCACGGCACGTACTACAGCCGTCACTGGGGATTCGGCCTGTACTTCGAGCGGTGGGTCGCCCGGGGGATGGCCGATTTTCTCGGCCGCTTCGATGCACGCCACGACGGTCTCTGGATCGCCGTGGACGGCGAGCGGATCGTCGGCGGCATCGCGGCGGACGGCGGCGAGACGCCCGCCGAAGGCGCCCACCTCCACTGGTTCATCGTGGACGACGCCTGTCGCGGCCGGGGCGTCGGCCGGCGGCTCTTCGAGACGGCGGAGGCCTTCTGTCGGCCCCGCTTCCACCGGGCGTTCCTCTGGACCTTCGCCGGTCTGGACCCGGCGCGCCGGCTCTATGAAAGCTGCGGCTTTCGTCTGGCCCGGGAACAGAACGGCGACCAGTGGGGGATTACCGTCCGGGAGCAGCTCTTCGAGCGGACCTACGGAAATCCGCCCCCGGCCTGAGAGCCCGGAGGCGGTCCCGCCCCGCCGCGCGCCCCGCGCGGATCCCCGGAGAAATCTGTTTTCTGTTGACATTTCAATTATTTTGGCCTATAGTCCGCCCTCCTTAAAGGAGGGGCCCATTTAACCGTTTTTTGGAGGAGGAAAGAATTATGGCAAGTCAGTGGGTCGATGTAAGGGATCTCCAGTTCCTGTTGCACGAGGTGTTCCGCATCGGGGACGAGCTCCTGGGCAAGGGGCCTTTCGCGGATCATGACGCCGACATGGTGAACATGGTTCTCGACCAGGCGGCGAAGTTCACGGAAAACGATATCGCCCCGTCCTACCCGGACGAGGTTCACCGCCAGCCCGTGGAGGCGGTTTTCAAGGACGGCAAGGTGTCCGTCCCCGAGGCGTACCACCGGCTCTGGCAGCTCTATGCGGAGGGGGGGTGGCTCTCCGTATCCGACAGCCCCGACGTGGGCGGACAGGGGTTCCCGGCCATCATCGCCGCCGCGGTTTCCCAGATGTTCCTGGCCGGCAACCAGGCCTTCCTCATGTATCCCGGGCTGACCCACGGCGCCGCCCGGCTTGTCGAGGACTTCTTCCAGCACCCCCTGCGGGACCTCATCCTGGAGAAGATGTACAACGGCGCCTGGACGGGCACGATGTGCCTGACCGAGCCCGGCGCGGGCTCCGACGTGGGCGCGCTCAAGACCTCCGCCAGGAAGAATCCCGACGGCACCTATTCCATCACGGGCACGAAGTGCTTCATCTCCGCGGGCGACCACAACCTGACGGAAAACATCATCCACCCGGTCCTGGCGCGCATCGAGGGCGACCCCCCGGGGACGAAGGGTATCTCGATCTTTGTCGTTCCCAAGATCCGGATCAATCCGGACGGGTCCCTGGGCGAGCCCAACGACGTCGTGACCGGCGGAATCGAAAGCAAGATGGGCATCCACGGCAACGCCACCTGTACGCTCAACTTCGGCGAGAACGGCAAGTGCATCGGCTGGCTCATGGGCGAAGAGCGGGAAGGCATGAAGGTCATGTTCCACATGATGAACGAGGAGCGCCAGGGGGTCGGCACGATGGGCGTCGCGCTGTCCACGGCGGCGTACCTCCACGCGCTGTCCTACGCGAAGGAGCGCGTGCAGGGCGTCAACGTCATGCAGATGAGGGACCCCGACGCGAAGGCCTGCCCGATCATCCAGCACCCCGACATCCGCCGGATGCTCCTCAAGATGAAGTCCATCACCGAGGCCATCAAGGCCCTGGCCCTGTACTGCTACTACGCGATGGACCGGCTGCGGGTCGCGGAGACGGACGCCGACAAGGACAAGTGGCAGGGCATGATCGAGATGCTCACCCCGATCGTCAAGGCCTACTGCACCGACATGGGCGACGTCGTGACCTCGCTCGCCGTCCAGACCTACGGCGGCTACGGCTACTGCCGGGAGTATCCGGTGGAGCAGTTGATGCGCGACAACCGGATCAACGGCCTCTACGAGGGGACGAACGGCATCCAGGCCCTCGACCTGCTGGGCCGGAAGCTCGGCATGAAGAAGGGCCTGTACTTCATGACCCTCCTGGGCGAGACCCAGGCCGAGATCGCCAAGGCCAAGGGGAACGAGGCCCTCAAGGCCGAGGCCGAAACCGTGGAGAAGGCGCTCAACGCCTGCGCGGGCGCCGCCATGCAGTTCAGCAAGCTCATGCGGTCGAACCCCTTCGTGCCGCTCATCGCGGCGATGGATTTCCTCCACTGCCTGTCCGAGTCCCTGTGCGGCTGGTTCCACCTCTGGATGGCGAACACGGCAACCGAAAAGCTCGCGGCGAATCCGTCCGGGTCGGACAAGGCCTTCTACACCGGGAAGATCGAGGGCGCGAAGTTCTACATCAACCGGACGACGGCGCTCGTGCCGGCCAAGTGCGACATCTTGGTCCAGGACGAGATCAGCTGCATCCGCATCCCGGATGAGGCGTTCGCGATCTGACATCACCCTTCGTGCCGCCCCGGGGCCTTGATCCGTCCCGGGGCGGCGCGTTTTCGCGACGGCCGGCCCGTAAAACGGGGACGGCGGCGCCGAAGCGAAAAAAGCCGGATGGGGAGAGAAATCCACCCCACCCGGCTTTTTTTTAATGCATATTTACGTTTACGCCTTCTTCAGTCCCCGGAGACGATGGTAGATGGTGTACTTGGAGACGCCCATCTCGCCGGCCACGATCTCCACGGCCCCCTTGATGTCGAAGACCCCCTTCTCCGCGAGCTCCGCGATGATCATCCGGTTCTTCCCGGCCGCGGAAACGCCCTTCAGCAGGTTGATCCGGGTGATGCTGTCCTCCAGGGACTTGCGGACGAGATCGTTGATCTCCGTCGGGAAGCTTTCGACCGTCTCGTTTTTGTCTTCGGCCCCGGGGACGAAATCGCGGACGAAATCGATGAGCGGGGCGCTCAGGTCGAGGTTGATGCAGAGCATGCCGATGGGTTTCTGCCGGCCGTTCCGGATCAGGATGGTGATCGAACGGAAGAGCTTGCCGGCTTCCGTCCGCGTGTAGTAGCTGCCTACGACGTCCTGCCGGCTCGTGAACGACTGCATGAGCACGTTCAGGCCGAGGTCCGTGATCGGCGAGCCGACCTTCCGCCCGGTGATGTGCGCATTGGCGATCTCCACGACCGAATGCCCGGGATCCTCGAACGAGTGGAGAATCACCTCGCAGTTCCGGCCGAACAGCTCTGCGATGCCGCCGACGATCGGCGCAATGCTCCGGAGGATCTCCTTGTCCTGCGCGGTCAGTTTGATCGTCTTCAGGACCTCGCCCGCTTCGATCTTTTGTCCATCCATGGTTTGACCCGCTTCCCTCCCGCACCGCGGCGGGCCGGCGCCCGCCCGGGCCCTGCCGTCCGGCCCGGGTCTCCCCGACCCGGACGGCGGGAAAATCGACCCGCTTCCAAACGCGGCAATGATAGCATATTTTTGCACGAATACAAATTATTTTTAAACATTAAAATATATTTTAAAATATACAATATTTTGTTGACACGGCGCCTCCCCCGTGCTATCCCTACGGCGACATCGACGCACGCACGACAAGGAGGTGCCGACCCATGAAGAAGACGAAAGCGCTGTCGAAGGACCACCAGATGGAGCGCGAAGGCGTGGCGTGGAGCGATTCCACGGCAATGGAGGATTTCTCCCCGCACATCCCGAAGGAGGAGTTCGACCGCCGGGTCGCCGCCGCGAAACGGACCCTCGCGAAGCATGGCCTGGACGCGATGATCCTGTTTTCCTACGACAACAAGTACTACTACGGCGGCTATCGCGAGTCCAACATCCGCTACAGCCACCGTTGGCGCCACTGCCTCATCGTCTCGCAGGAGCACGATCCGGTCTTCGTCGGAGAGAACGTCCTGTCCAACAGCGTCCGCCGCACGACCTGGATCCGCGACATCCGCGCCTGGAGCCAGATCAAGATCTGGCGTCTGCCGCTCCGGTTCATCGACGTGCTGGTCGACGCCGTGAAGAACCTCCACCTCGACAACAAGGTCCTCGGCCTCGAGTACGGCCCGGAATACGTGCACGAGGTGTCCGTCGACGAGATCCGCGAGATCGAACACGCGCTCCCCAACGCGACCTTCGTGAGCGCCGACCAGGCGGTCTGGGAACAGCGGATGATCAAGACCCCCTGGGAGATCGACCTGATGCGGACCACCTGCGAGAAGGCCGGCCGGGTGCTGTCGGCGGGATGGCGGGCCATCCGGCCCGGGGCCACCGAACGCGACATCCACCGCACCATCTGGGAAGAATACGTCAAGGAAGACATGTACGACGCCATCGACATCACGAACGTCACGCTCTTCATGTGCGGCAGCGACGGCCCCGGCAAGTGGCGCCTGGTCACGACGCCGTTCTACGATCGCGTGATCCGGGAGGGGGACCAGGGATTCGCCGACAGCGGCCCGACCTACAAGGGCTACTGGACCGACTTCCAGCGCTCGTTCTACGTGGGGAAGAAGCTGCCCCCGAAACTGGCGGACCTCTCGCAATGGGGGCGCGACGCCTACCTCAACACCGTGAAAAACATCGTTCCGGGCATGCGGGGCTGCGACATCTTCAAACTGGCCGAAAAGGAGACCTATCGTCAGGACTGGAACCAGGCGGTCCCGATCGATTTCGTGGGGCACGGCATCGGCCTGCTCAATCACGAGCAGCCGTGGTTCGCCCCGGACGATGTCACCGAGCTGAAGCCCGGCATGGTGGTCTGCGTCGAGGTGGGATGCTTCGGCAACGACCTCGTCTACCTGGGCAACATGCCCGAGGACATCTACCTGGTCACCGACACCGGGCTCGAGAAACTGGGGATCGACTTCCCGATCGACGTCTATCTGTGCCAGTGACGCGAACATTGCGGGCAAGGAGGATTGTGACATGTCCCAAAACAGCGGCTCAGGAACACCCCTGGCGGCGTATCGACCCGGCGGGGCCAGTGCGTACATCATCCTCGTTCTCCTGTGCCTGACGTACGCGTTCGACTACACCGACCGGATGATCGTCGCTTCACTGATTCCGTTCATCAAACAGGAGTGGGGACTCTCCGATACCCTGCTGGGATCGTTGACGGGCGTGGTGTCGCTCTTCATCGCGGTCTTCGTGCTCCCCTTCTCCCTGATGGTGGACCGGTGGAGCCGGAGGAAAATGATCTCCATCATGGTCTTCTCCTGGAGCATCGCGACCATCCTGTGCGCCTTCGCACGAAACTACAACGAACTGCTGATCGCGCGGGCGTTCACCGGCATCGGCGAGGCCGGCTACGCGCCGGCGGCCGTCGCCATGATCGCGGCCTCCTTCCCGCAGGCGAAGCGCGCGGTCGCCGTGGGGGTCTGGGATGCCTTTGCGCCCATCGGCGCGGCCGTCGGATTTCTCGTGGGCGGCTACGTGGGGCTTCATTACGGATGGCAGCACGCCTTCGGCCTGGTGGGCATCCCCGGCCTCCTGCTGGCCATCGGCTACTGGTTCACCCGGGACTACAAGACGGTGCCGCTCGAGGGGCCGCTTGCGGCCGGCGCCCCGAAATCGGGCGGGCTTGGGATTTCGGTCAAGGGACTCCTGCGCATCCCCACCATCTGGTTCGTTTATCTGGCCTTCGCCATGAACATCGCGGTGACGACCCCGATCATGACGTGGTTTCCCTCGTATCTGAACCGGTTTCACGGGATGAACGAACAGCAGGCCGGCAACATGACGGCGATGCTGGCCATGCTCCTGCTCGTCGGCGCGCCGCTCGGCGGCTATCTGGCGGACCTCTGGATGAAGCGGCGGACGAACGCGCGCATGGTGTTCTCCGCGGTCACCTCGCTCCTGTCGGCGCTCCTGCTCGCCGCGGCCTTCCTGATGCCGCAAAGCGGGCTGTTCCGGTGGTTCATGATCGGATTCGGCATCCTGTCGGTGGCGTTTCTCGCCCCCGCGGCGGCGGTCATCCAGGACGTGGTGCACCCGGGCCTCCGGGCGCTGGCCTACGGCCTGTGCGTGGTCTGTCAGCACGTCTTCGGCGCCGCGTGGTCCCCGATGCTCATCGGGAACATCTCCGACCATGTCGGGCTGGAGAAGGCGCTGCTCGTGCTCCCCGTCTTCGGTTTCGTCGCGGCCGCGCTGTTTATGGCGGGCGCCCGCTATTACGAACGGGACCTGGACCAAGTCCGGCACGTCGAGCTGGTGAGCGAATCATAATTTTCAGGAAAAAGGAGCGGAAGCATGTTTGTCAGCCATCTGTCCTGCCCGAAGTGCCGGGCCACATACGAACCCAACCGGAAGATCCAGCTCTGCACCTGCGGTTCGCCGCTCCTGGTCGGATATGATCTCAAGAAGGCCGGAAAGGCCCTGACGAAAGAATCCCTGCCCCAGCGGAGAAACGACCTCTGGCGTTACCGGGAACTGCTTCCGGTGCGGGATTTCAAGAACATCGTCACGCTGGGCGAGGGAATGACGCCGCTCCTCAGGCTGCGGAACATCGGCGGACAGATGGACCTGACCCATCTGTACCTCAAGGACGAGGGAATCATCCCCACGGGGACCTTCAAGGCGCGCGGGGCCGCCGTGGGCGTCTCCATGGCGAAGGAGCTCGGGGTGACCGCGCTGGCGATGCCGACCAACGGAAACGCCGGCGGCGCCTGGGCGCTGTACTGCGCGGCGGCCGGGATCCAGGCGGTGATCGTCATGCCGAAGGACGCACCCCCCATCCCCCGCAAGGAATGCGTCATCGCGGGCGCGTCCCTGTACCTGGTGAACGGCCTGATCAGCGACGCGGGAAAGATCGTCGGCCGGGCCGTGGCGGACCAGGGACTCTACGACGCCTCGACGCTGAAGGAGCCGTACCGCATCGAGGGGAAGAAGACCATGGGCCTCGAAATCGCCGAACAATTCGGCTGGGATGTGCCCGAGGTCATCCTCTATCCGACGGGCGGCGGGGTCGGGATCATCGGCATCTACAAGGCGCTCCGGGAATTGCAGGAGCTCGGCTGGATCGGCTCCCGCATGCCGCGCCTCGTCGCGGTGCAGGCGAGCGGGTGCGCCCCGGTGGTCAGCGCCTGGCAGGCCAAAAAGACCGAATCGGTGTTCTGGGAAAACTCGGCCACCGTGGCCTTCGGGATCAACGTGCCGAAGGCGCTGGGCGACTTCCTGGTGCTCGACGCGATCTACGCCACGAACGGATGCGCCGTCGCGGTGAGCGACGAGGACATCCTGGAGGCACAGGCGTGCCTGGGCCGGCGGGAGGGGCTGTTCGTGTGCCCCGAGGGCGCCGCGACGCTCGCCGCCGCACGCAGGCTGGTCCGGGAGGGCTGGATCGACAAGAACGAACGGGTGGTGCTGCTCAATACCGGCACCGGCTTGAAGTATCCCGATTCGGTGGACGCGGAGCCGCCGGTCCTGCAGCCGGGTAGCGCCATCGAATACTGACATCCAAAGGACAACCGACATGAAACAGATCATTGCGACAGAAAACGCGCCCAAGGCCATCGGCCCGTATTCACAGGCCGTTCAGGCGGGGGACCTGCTGTTCATTTCCGGGCAGATTCCGCTCGATCCGGAGACGTCCGGGATCGTCGGCAGCACCGCCGCCGAACAGTCCGAGCAGGTCTTCAGGAACATCGGGGCGATTCTCGCGGCCGCGGGGCTCGGCTATCGGGACGTCGTCAAGACCACCGTGCTCCTCAAGAGCATCCAGGATTTCGCGGCGGTCAACGAGGTGTACGCGCGGTATTTCACCGACGCGTATCCCGCGCGGGCGGCGTACGAGGTGGGCAACCTTCCGAAGGGCGCCCTGGTCGAGATCGAGGCGATCGCCACGCTGTCACGCGCGTAAGGACCCGCCGAACCGGTGTCCGGATGCGCCGTCAGGCGGCCTTGGGCCGGAAGCGGATCCGTCCCGGGGGTGTCCCGCGCCGCGGGCGGCGCGGCCGTCCACGACCGGGGACACGGCCCTCCGTGAATGCAAATCGGAGGGACGCCTTCACGGGTCTTGAATGCAAAAAGGGGACGGACCCACGGGCCCGTCCCCTTTTTGCACGGTGTGCCGCCCGGAGGTTCGGCCGGGATCAGTAGTCGTAATCCCCCATGTCGGGCGGCATGCCGCCGCCGGGGGGCATGGCCATCGGGGCCTTCTTCCTGGGCTTCTCGGCAACCATCGCCTCGGTCGTAATCAGCAGACCCGCGACCGAAGCCGCGTTCAGGAGCGCCAGGCGGGCGACCTTCGTCGGGTCGATGATCCCCGCGTCGATCAGGTTGCCGTACTCGCCGCGGTCGGCGTCGAACCCGTAGTTCCCCTTGCCGTCCTTGACCTTCTCCACGACGATGGACCCCTCGAAGCCCGCGTTCACGGCGATCTGCCGCAGCGGCTCCTCCAGGGCGCGCTTGACGATGTTGATGCCCTGCTGCTCCTCGTCGTCGTCCAACCTTTCCTTCGCCAGCACCGGCAGGGCGCGCAGGAAGGCCACGCCGCCGCCGGGGATGATCCCCTCTTCCACGGCCGCCCGCGTGGCGTTCAGGGCGTCCTCGACGCGGGCTTTCTTCTCCCTCATTTCGATCTCGGTGGCCGCCCCGACCTTTACGACCGCTACCCCGCCGACGAGCTTGGCCAGGCGCTCCTGGAGCTTCTCCCGGTCGTAGTCGGAGGTGGTCTCGTCGATCTGGGCCCGGATCTGCTTCACCCGCCCCTGGATGGCGTCCTTCTTGCCGAAGCCGTCCACGATCGTCGTATTGTCCTTGTCGATGTTGATGTTCTTGCAGCGGCCCAGGTCTTCCAGGGAGACGTTTTCGAGCTTGTCGCCCAGGTCTTCGGAGATCAGCCGCCCGCCCGTGAGGATCGCGATGTCCTCCAGCATGGCCTTCCGGCGGTCGCCGAAGCCGGGGGCCTTCACGGCGGCGCCCTTGAGGGTCCCGCGGAGCTTGTTGACGACGAGGGTGGCCAGGGCCTCGCCCTCGATGTCTTCGGCGATGATCAAAAGCGGCTTGCCCATCCGGGCGATCTTCTCCAGGAGCGGCACGAGATCCTTCATCCCGCTGATTTTCTTCTCATAGATCAGGATGTAGGGGTCCTCCAGGTTGACCTCCATCTTGGAAGCGTCGGTGACGAAGTACGGGGAGACGTAGCCGCGGTCGAACTGCATCCCCTCCACGATATCGAGGGTGGTCTCCATGCCCTTCGCCTCTTCGACGGTGATGACGCCCTCCTTGCCGACCTTCTCCATCGCCTCGGAGATGATCTCGCCGATGGTTCTGTCGTTGTTGGCGGAGATGGCGCCGACCTGGGCGATCTCCTTCTTGTCCTTGATGGTCTTGGTGAGCTTCTTGAGCTCCTCCGCGACGAGGCCGACGCCCCGGTCGATGCCGCGCTTGAGCGACATGGGGTTCATGCCGGCGGCCACGAGCTTGGAGCCCTCCCGGTAGATGGCCTGGGCCAGGACGGTGGCGGTGGTGGTGCCGTCGCCGGCCGTGTCGGAGGTCTTGGACGCCACTTCCTTCACCATCTGGGCGCCCATGTTCTCGAATTTGTCCTCCAGTTCGATTTCCTTGGCCACGGTGACGCCGTCCTTCGTGATGTTCGGCGCCCCCCAGGACTTCGCGATGACGACGTTGCGTCCCCGGGGTCCCAGGGTGACCTTGACGGCGTTGGCGAGCGTATCGACGCCCTTCATGATCTTTTCCCGGGCTACGCCTTCATACTTGATTTCCTTGCCAGCCATATGCGTCCCTCCTCAACGGTTATTCGAGCACGCCCAAGATGTCGTCGACCCTCATGATGAGGTATTCCGTGCCGTCGATCTTGATCTCCGTGCCGGAGTACTTGCCGAACAGGATCCGGTCCCCCTTCCTCACGTCCATCGGAATCAGCTTTCCGTCCTTGTCCGTTCGACCGGGGCCGACGGCGACGACCTTCCCCTCCTGGGGCTTTTCCTTGGCCGTGTCGGGAATGATGATGCCCCCGGCCGTCTTCTGCTCCTCTTCGACCCTCTCCACAATGACGCGATCATGCAGTGGTCTGACCTTCATGCCTTTCTACCTCCTTGATGAAAATGATGATCCGATGATGTTGGCAGCGGCCGACGCCTTGCCGGAATAACCTGAAATTTATGCATGGATTGGGCGCTGTCAAGGGCGCACGGGGAAATTTCACGCGGCGCGAGACCGAAAACGACCGCGGCCGTCGATTTGAACAGCCCCGGCCCTGCCCGAGGCTCCCCGGCGGAAATAGTTGTTGACAAAACCGCGGGCATATTGAATTTCTCACCCAGCGGGTCCGTTTCCGGAACGGCAGCCGGGACAGGCGCGAGGCCCCGCTTCCGCGCGCCGCGGTCCCCGCTCCGTGCCGGTCGGGGATCCCGGCCTGACAGGGAGGATGAAAGCGGTGCCGTCTCGTGAAAGGGTTTGGGTGGCAATCAGCGGGGGCGTCGATTCGTCCGTGGCGGCCTGGCTCCTGAAGGAACAGGGGTATGCGGTGACGGGCGTGACGATGTGCCTGGGGATTCGTGAGGTGGATGAGCGCGTCCGCTGTTGCGGCCGGGAGGCGATCGAGGATGCGCGGCGGGTCTGCGACGCCATCGGCATCCCGCACTATGTGATGGATTTCGCGCAGGCCCTGGAGACGGAGGTCATCGACAGGTTCGTCCGGGAATACCTCCGTGGCCGGACCCCCAATCCGTGCATCGACTGCAACCGGCATCTGAAGTTCGGCCGAATGCTTGCGCAGGCGCGCGCCCTGGGCTTTTCCTTCCTGGCCACGGGACATTATGCCCGGATCGAGGGGACCGGCGGGCAATGGCGCCTGCTGCGCGCCCGGGACCGGGGCAAGGACCAGACCTACTTCCTCTATCCCATTCCGGCCGCGGACCTGGCCTCGATCCTTTTTCCCCTGGCCGACCTGACGAAGGACGATGTCCGGGAGCTGGCCCGGAAAGCGGCGCTTCCCGTCGCGGAGAAACCGGAGAGCCAGGACCTGTGCTTCGTCCCCGCCGGCGGCTACGGCGAACTAATCCGGGAAAGGGGCGGCGACGTCCGTCCCGGCCCCATCGTGGACCGGCGGGGGCGCGTCCTGGGCGAGCATCGGGGGACGATCCACTACACCATCGGCCAGCGGACGGGGCTCCGGATCAGCGCCCCGCGCCCCCTCTTTGTCACCGGCATCGACGTGGCCGGCAACCGGATCGTCGTGGGGGAAAGGGCGGAGGTCCGGGCGCCGGGGCTTGTCGCCGGCGGGATGAACTGGTTTGTTCCGGCCTGCCCGCCGGAGGCGGATGTGAAGATCCGTTACCGGAAGCGGGCCGTTCCCGGCCGGATCACGCCGGAGGGCGAGGGGATCCGGATCGACTTCGCCGAGCCCCAGGAGGCCGTCACCCCGGGCCAGGCCGTGGTCCTCTACCGGGGCGACGAGGTCCTGGGCGGCGGGGTGATCGAAGCGGTCCTGCCGGCCGCGGACTGAGGGGCAGCGGACGATGACGGACCCGCGGCAAAGGTCTCCGCAGACGCGCCCTGCCGGACATTCGTTGACATAACCGTCGGGCTTATCGTACACTCTCATCCATTGGGACAGACATCCATGCATTTTGCCGCGCCACCGTTTCGCTTGTTCCTGCCAGTCATCCTGGCGATATTTTTGTGTCTGCAGGCATCGCTGTGTGCGGAGGATCTGTCGGAAATCCGGATTGCCGTCCTGGCTTTCGACAACGAATCTCTGACAGATCCCGTTGAATTCGAACCGTTCCGCAGAGGAATCGCCGATGCGCTGGTCTGTGGTCTGAGCCAGGCGAAGGGCTTCGGGGTGATCGAGCGCACCCGCATCGAGGCCCTTCTTTCCGAACTGAGGCTGAATGCCTCGGGACTTGTCGATTCTGAGTCCGCACAGAGACTCGGCCGGATCCTCGGGGTGCAGGCGCTGGTCTTGGGCAGTTTCGCCGTCGTCGAGGGCCAGGTGAGGATCGATGCCCGGATTGCCGAGGTGGAAACGGGGCATGTCCTGGCGGCCGAGGAAATCTCGGGAGAGGCAAAGGATTTTTTTGACCTTGAGCAGGCGCTGGTCGACGGGATCGCCTCGGGGTTCAGACAACGATATTCCGCCAGGGCGAGCGCAGCCGTCAAACAGGGCTCGTCCGGGAAAACGGAAGCGGGCGATCGCGCCGACACGGTTTCGACCCGGAAAAACGGGGCACCTCATCGCCTTGCCGTCTTTCCGTTCGAGGACCTGAAGGAGCGCACTGGTCCAGGAAAATGGGGCGAGGGGATTGCGGCGGGCGTTGCGGAGCGCCTATCCAAGGGCCCGCATGTGGAGATTGTCAACAGGGATCGTTTGCAAGAGGTCGTCGACGGACTCGCCCTGAAGACGTCAGACCCTTTCGGCGCAAGAGCGGCAACGCGCGCAGGACAGATTGTCGGTGCGAACGTTCTGGTTTTGGGATCGTTTCTTTCATTTCAAGGCCGGATCAAGATCCAGGTCCGCCTTGTGAATACGGAGACGGGCGAGGTCATCGCCGCAGCCCGGGCCACGGGCAAGATCGGCGACCGATCGACGCTGGAGGAGAAACTGGCAACGAATATCATCGGGTCGGAGTGGTGAGAAAGCCCCAACCCAAGGAAGAAAGGAGGTCTCTGCGATGAGAAAGACAGCCTGTTGCATCGGTATGGCGCTTCTGATCATCTTGTTGCTTTCCGGTTGTCAGACGATTTTAACCCACGTGAAGGCCACCAAGGCCATGCACGACGGCCGGTACGAAGAGTCGGTCGCCCTCTTTCAAGAGGTATTGAAGAAAAACGACAACAACGCGGAAGCCCTGAAGGGTCTCGGGGAAACGTATCTGCGCATGAAGAAAGCGCTGGAGGCGGTTGCCCCGCTGGAAAAGGCTCATCAGCTCTATCCCAGCGACAAGGTGGCAGGCGTCAATCTCGGCCTCGCCTATAACATGATAGGGGAATACGACAAGGCCCTGCAGGTTTGGCGACCCTACGTGGAAAAAGAGCCGGACACCAACCTCTCCGCCGTGATCCGCAAGCAGATCACGCTCGCCCTGTACAAGGACGCGGCCCAAAAGGCAAAGGAAGCCTTGATGAACGAAACCGCGCTGCAGACCGCTCTCAAGGCCACCCCGGGAGATCCCAACACGCTGGCCGTGACCTATTTCGGCGACAAGGGGTTGACCGAGCAGGCCAAGCCCCTGCAAAAGGCGATTGCGGCCATGCTGATTACGGATCTGGGCAAGGCGCAATCCCTGAAGGTAGTGGAGCGCATTCGGGTTCAAAAGCTTTTGGAAGAGCTTCGCCTGGGCAGGAGCGGCATCGTGGATGAGAGGACGGCGCCACGGGTAGGCCGACTGATGGGTGCAGGAAAGATCGTGACGGGCAATATGATGATCGCCGGCAACGACAAGATGGACGTGAAGGGCCTCTTGACGAACGTGCCCACGGGAGGGGAAATCGGCGAGCAGGACGCGAACGGGCCTGTCAAGGAATTCTTCAAGATCGAAAAAGCGATTGCCTTTGGCATTCTGAAGGATCTGGGGATTCAGCTCTCCCAGAAAGAAGAGGAAACGATCAGTCGCTATTCAACCCAGTCTTATCAGGGGCTTATGTACTTCGGCGAGGGCCTCGATGCGCAGGATCGGGGCGAATGGGACAAGGCGATCGAGATCTTTCAAAAATGCCTGAAAGAAGACCCGACGGGTCCCTGTGCCGTTGCCCTGCTGGATGCGCCTTCCGGGGGCGATGTCGAAGCGTCGGTCGACGCCGCGGCGATAGCCAATGCCATGGCGGCCGCGCAAGCGGAAGACGCCTCCGCGGCCGCGAGCAGCTCCGGCGGCGGCGACGGCGGGTGTTAATCGTGCCTTGACCCGCCGTTTGCGGGTCGGGACGACACAAGGGCCTGCGCACGGAGGACATCCCGGGCCCGGGACGTCCTGAAGGGGCGTCGCTGTCGGCCTTCGCGTGCGCCTTAGACCGGCTCGTCAACGGGCAGGGTGATGTACTCCCCGTTCAGGCAGACGGGGATCAAGCCGCCCGTTTTCCCCACCGTCGCATCGACGGGGCGGATGCCGTGCGGAACGCCACGGGGGATATAGACGGCGGCCGGCGTCTCGACCCGGTAGGTCTCGCTGCCCATGAGGACTTCGAACGTGATGGCCTTCTCCTCGCCGATCATCAGGTACATCTCGTCGAAGGCGTGCTTGTGCGGCGTCGCCCGGTCCGTCCCGATGGCCAGGTCCTTCAGCTCCTGGGTGATCTCCTTGATGAAGAGGTAAAGCGCCCAGGCCCGGGCCTCCGGAACCAGCTCCTTGCCCATCAGCACGGGGTAGGGGATGGCCTGGCTGAAGTCGTGATCCGGCAGTTCACTGACCAACGTGGGTTTCCGCACGATGAAACGCTCATACTGGTTGCTCATGATTTTCCCTCCTCCGCAATCGGTGGCCCAACGTATCAAACGGTCCGGGGTTTGTCCACCGCGATGCGGGCCTGAAACCTGCCCGTCTCCGGCGACCGGGCTCGACGGCGCGGCCCGGCCGGATCCGGGGCGTCCTGCCGGGGCCGTTCGCACTTAACCTCCCGGGGCGGAAAGGATAGGGATTGTGCATCCACACCCCGTGAACGCCGCCACGGCGCGACACCGCCCCCGTGGCTCCCGACCCGCCGGGAGGAGGCGATGAAAAGAACGATGGCGCGTGTCTTCAGTGTGATCGCCGTGCTCGCCCTGTGGGGCGCCGCGCCGCTGGACGCGCGGGAAAAGGCCGTGAGGATCGTTCACACGAACGACCTCCACTCGCACCTCCTGGGATTCGGCCCGGAGATCGACTACCGGCCGGACCGGACGGGCGCCGACCGCACCGTCGGCGGCTGGGCGCGCCTCGCCACGGCGATTGCCCGGGAGAAGGCCGCGAGCCCTCACCCCGTGCTCGTTCTCGACGGCGGCGACTTTCTCATGGGGTCCCTCTTCCACACGATCAGCCGGGAGGCGGCGGCGGAACTCCGGCTGCTCAAGGCGATGGGGTACGACGCCGCCACCTTCGGCAACCACGAGTTCGACCTGAAGCCCGCGGGCGTGGCGCAGATGCTCGCCGCGGCGCGGTCCGCGGACGGCCTGCCGGCGCTCGTCCTGGCGAACCTCCGCTTCAGCCCGGGCGATCCCCGGGACGACGCCCTGGCCGAGCGGTTCGCCGAGGGCCTCGTGAAGCCCTACACCGTCCTCGTCAAAGACGGCCTGAGGATCGGGGTCTTCGGCCTGATCGGCCGGGGGGCGGCAGAGATGGCGCCCTTCGCCAAACCGCTCGTCTTCGCGGACCCCGTCGAGACCGCCCGCCGGATGATCGACCGCCTCCGGAACGCCGAGAAGGTGGACTGGGTCGTCTGCCTGTCCCACGGCGGCCTGGGCCGCGTGGCCGGACCGCTGGACGACGTCGCCCTGGCCAGGGAGGCGCCGGGCATTGACGTCATCGTCGGAGGCCACAGCCACACCCGCGTGGAGACGCCGCTCCGCGTGGGCGACACGGTGATCGTTCAGGCCGGCGCCAACGGCCGCTGGGCCGGCGTTCTCGACCTGGAGCGCCGGGACGGACGGATCGCGGTCCGGGCGTACCGGTCGGTCCCGATCGACGCGCGCATCCCCGCCGATCCCGCGATCCAGCGGCGGATCGAGGCCTTTGCCGACCTCGTCGACCAAAACGTCCTGAAGGCGAATGGCCTGTCCTTCCGCCAGGTCATCGCGGAGACGGCCTTCGACCTGACCCTGAAGGAAGAGGAATCCAACCTCGGCAACCTCATGGCGGACGCCCTCGTCTGGATGGCGAACCGCCACGCCTTCGATCCCTCGGACCCCGCGACGAGGATCGTCATGGCCGTCGAATCGAACGGCGTTATCCGCGACGACCTGATGAAGGGCCGGACCGGCGCGCTCGCCGTGACGGACGTCTTCCGGACGATCCCGCTGGGCCTCGGGATGGACGACACGATGGGCTACCCGGTCATCGCGGTCTACCTCACCGGCGCGGAAATCAAGAAGGCCCTCGAGGTGCTCGCGAGCATCTACCCGCTCAAGGGCGATCCCTACTTTCTCCAAGTCTCCGGCGTCCGGTTCACCTACAACCCGAAACGCCTGATCTTCGACCGCGTGACGGACATCCGGATCGGTTCGGCGGAGGGGGGATGGCAACCGCTCGACACCTCCGGCCGGAACCGGGCGCTGTACCGCGTGGCGGCCAACCTCTACAACGCCGCCTTCCTCAAGCTCGTCGGCGACTTCACCTGGCAGATCCTGAAGATCGTTCCCAAGGACCGCCGGGGCCGCCCCGTCGAGAACCTGGCGAACATGCGGATCGACGCGGACCCGTCGCGTCCGGGGATCCAGGAGCTCAAGCAGTGGGCGGGGTTCGTGGCCTACCTGAGGCAGTTTCCCGATGCCGACGGCGACGGCCGGCCCGACATCCCGGAGGCCTACCGGGGAAAACTCGGCCGGATCGTCCGGGAGCCCAGCCTGCATCCCGTCGACCTCCTGGCGCACGGGTCCTGGCTGACCTGGACGGTCTTCGGCGCCGCTCTCTTCATCCTGATCGGCCTGGTCCTCGGGATCCGCCGTCTGATCCGCGTGGCACGGCGGAGCGGATAGTCAATCCATACGCTCAGCGATTTGTTTTTGCTTGACTTTTCAAAGACCATTCTTTATTCCATCAGTCGATTGAACCGCAATATGGAATCTCCCGATGGTCGTGCCCGCGGACGTCGGATTTTCCGCACGTGGCATTCACACATTCATCACGAAGGAGGGACGACAGCAATGGCGAAGGAGAATCAGGGGGTCATGCCGAGATGGCTTCCCCTCGTGGGGGGCGTTCTGGGGAGCACGACGTGCGGTCTCCTCTTGTACGCGTGGAGCGTCTTCATCAAACCGCTGAATGCGGAGTTCGGCTGGAGCCGGGCGGAGATTGCCCTGGCCTTCGCCCTGTGCTGCCTCGTCTTCGGCCTGACGACCTACCCGGCCGGACGCCTGAGCGACAAATTCGGGCCGAAGGTCGTCGTCCTGACGGGCGGGGTCATCCTGGGGATCGGGTTTGTTCTGTCCGGATACATCCAGGCCAAATGGCAGCTCTACCTGACCTACGGCCTCGTCTCCGGTTTCGGCGGCGGCCTGGTCTATCTCCCCCCCATCGCCACGGCCCCGAAGTGGTGGCCGGACCGGCGCGCGCTCGCCACGGGGTTTGCCGTCGTGGGCCTGGGGCTGGGCTCCTTCATCATGGCGCCCTTGGCGACGTACATCATCGATACGATCGGCTGGCGCTACGTCTTCATCTACGTCGGGGCGGCCATGGGGATCATGGCGGTCTTCGCCGCCTTCTGCCTGCCCGTGCCGCCGGCTGGATGGACGCCGGCCGGCTGGACGCCCCCGGCGCCGGCGCCGGGAACCGCCGCCCGCAAGACGCGGGACTACACCTACCAGGAAACCTTCCGCACCCCCCAGTTCTGGCTCCTCTACGTCGCCTACTTCTGCGCGGCGTTCGCGGGCCTGATGGTCATCGGCCACATCGCCGGGCACGGCATCGACCAGGGGCTTTCTCCGATGGTCGCCGCCGGCGCCGCGAGCTGGCTCGCCATCTTCAACGCCATCTCGCGGATCCTGATCGGCCTGGTCGCCGACAAGGCGGGGACACGGGCCTCCTTCGTGGGGATCTTCCTCCTCCAGGTCGTGGCCATGCTGCTTCTGTATCCGTCGGGATCGGTCTACTGGGCGCTGTGGATCGTGGCGGCCCTGATCGGCTGGAATTACGGTTCGATGTTCACCCTGTTCCCGGCCACGTGCCTGCAGTACTTCGGCCCCACCTCCCAGGGAACGAATTACGGGCTGCTCTTCACCGCCTGGGGACTCGCCGGATTCGCCGGTCCGTTCGTCGGGGGCTGGCTGAAGGACATGACGGGGACCTACTACATCCCCTTCATCGTCGGGGCCGCCGTCGTGGCGATCTCCACCTTCATCACGGCGCTGGTGAAGCCGCCGCCGAAGCTCGGCGAATAGAAACGCGGACGGCCCGCGGGCTCACCCGCGGGCCGTCATTCCGTCCGCTTAAAAAACCACCCGGGCGGATCAGCGGTGGGCGGCAAGCCAGGCCAGGATGTCCGCCGTGACCGCGTCCCGATTGGTCTCGTTGAGCATCTCATGACGCCCGCCGGGATAATCCTTGCCGGTGACGTCCCGGCAGCCCGCCTCGCGATAGGCCGCCACCGTCTGCCGGACGCTCTTTCCGAACCCGCCCACGGGGTCCTGATCGCCGGAGAAAACGAGGATCGGCAGCCCGGCGGGCACCTCGGCATATGTTCTGGCAGCGTGCGCGACCTGGACGCCGGTGAACAGGTCGCGGAAGAACGAGGTCGTGCAGGTAAAGCCGCAGAGGGGGTCGGCGACGTACTTGTCCACCTCCGCCGCGTCCCGGCTCAGCCAGTCGAACTCCGTCCGGTTCGGCCGGAACGGCCGGTTGAAGGCCCCGAAAGACAGGGCCGTCAAGAGCGGACTGCGCTCCCGGTTCCCGCGGAACGTCATCTCCAGCCGCGCCGCGCCGAGGGCGAAGAGGATGAGCGGCCCCTGGCGGGCCGTCGTCCCGGACAGGATCGCCCCCCGCAGGGTCTCGCCATGCCGGCTGAGGTAAACCTGGGCCAGCGTGGCGCCCATGCTGTGGCCGAACAGATAGACCGGCCGTCCCGGGAGATCCTTCTGCAGGCGGCGGTTCAGCGCCAGGTGGTCTTCCACCACCCGGTTGAAGCCGTCCGCATCGGCCAGATAGCCCAGGTCGTCCCCGGACCGGGCCGTCCGGCCGTGCCCCCGATGGTCGGGCGCACAGACGGCGCAGCCGGCCGCCGTCAGCGCCAGGGCAAAGCGTTCGTACCGCCCGCCGTGCTCCGCCATGCCGTGGGCGATCTGAACCATGGCCGTCGCCCCGGCGGGATCGTCGGGAAGCCACCGGTACACGAACAGCTCCACCCCGTCCACCGTCTTGAGTGCAAAATGATCCGCGCGCATCCCGTCCCCTCCTTTAAGGTCTGATCGTCACCCCCCGATCGCTGCGAGGATCGCCGCGGCCTTGCCGGCGCTCCCCAGCACCTCCCTGTTCTTGCGCTGATACATCGCCTTCAGGGCCTCCCGCGCGGGACCCAGGTATTTGCGGGGATCGAACTCCGCGGGCCGGGTGGCAAAGACCTCCCGGATCGCGGACGTCATGACGAGGCGGCCGTCGGAGTCGATGTTGATCTTGCAGACGGCCGACCGGGCCGCCTCCCGAAGCTGCGCCTCGGGAATCCCGATGGAATCCTGCAAACGGCCGCCGTACCGGTTGATCGTGTCCACCGCCTCCGGCGGAACGGAAGAGGATCCGTGCAGGACGATGGGAAAGCCGGGGATGCGCGTTTCGATCTCCCGCAGGATGTCGAGGCGGATCTCCGGATTCTGGCCGGGCTTGAACTTGTAGGCGCCATGGGAGGTGCCGATGGAGATGGCCAGGGAATCCACGCCCGTGCGGGCAAGAAAATCCTGGACCTCCTCCGGCTTCGTATAGGTATGGCTTTCCGCGGAGACATCGTCCTCCACCCCCGCGAGCACCCCCAGCTCCCCCTCGACCGTTACGTCAAACCGGTGGGCGTACGCCACGACCCGGCGCGTCAGCTCGCAGTTGTCCTCGTAGGCGAGGTGTGAGCCGTCGATCATGACGGAGGAGAAGCCCGTCTCGATGCAGGAAACGCAAAGCGCGTAGGAATCCCCGTGGTCGAGGTGGAGGGTGATGGGGATCTCGCCCAGGCCCTTTTCCGCCGCCACCCGCTTCATCATCGCCACGGCCCCCTGGCCCAGATAACGCAGCAGGGTCTCGTCGGCGTAGTCCCGGGCCCCCTTGGAAACCTGGAGGATGACGGGCGACTGGGTTTCGAGACAGGCCAGGACGATCGCCTGGAGCTGCTCCATGTTGTTGAAGTTGTAGGCCGGAACCGCGAAGCCCCCGTGGACGGCGGCGGCGAACATGGCCCGCGTGTTGACGAGGCCGAGGTCTCGATAATGGATCATGACGATTCCCTCCCTTTTGAACGGTTTAGAAAGGGTAAATCCCCCTGACGGGACTGATCGCGGGAATTGCCCTCGCGCCACGCCCAGCCGTTGCGGCCTTTCTCCTTGACCCGGTAGAGGGCGACGTCGGCATTCCGGATCAACGCCTCCTCGTCCGTGCCGTCATCGGGATAGACGGCCATGCCGATGCTCGTGGTGATCTGCAGGAAATGCGGATCGACCGTAAAGGCGGACTGAAAGGCCGCGACCAGCTTGTCGCCGATCCGCTCGCCCGCGGTCCTGTCCGAGATGTCCGGAATCAGCAGCGCGAACTCGTCGCCCCCCAGACGCGCCACGGTGTCCTCCTTGCGCAGCAGGCCCCGGAGCCGTTCGGCGACGGCCTGAAGCAGGCGGTCCCCCGTCGGATGGCCGAGGGTGTCGTTGACCTCCTTGAACCGGTCGAGATCCATCATGGCGATCATGAATTGGCGCCCGTGACGGCCGGACCGGGCGATCTCCCGGGCAAACCGCTCCAGAAACGCCCGCCGGTTGGGAAGCCCGGTCAGGGAATCCTGGTAGGCCAGGCTGAGGATGATCTCCTCCATCTTCCGGCGCTCCGTCGTCTCGCGGACGATCCCGCGGAAGCCGGCCGGATTTCCGTCGGCGTCCCGGATCAGCGAAACCGAAGTCTCGCCGAATCCCAGGGTGCCGTCCTTGCGCATGACCTCCCATTCCAGACCATGATAGGGCTCGCCCGTGCGGTAGACCTTGTTGAACACCTCGAAGACCTTTTTGGCCGCCGCTTCGGGGGTGTATTGGAGGTAACTCAGGCCCATCGTCTCTTCGCGGGTGTAGCCCAGCATCTGCCAGACCCGATCGTTGAAGAACGTGAAGCGGCCGGCCAGATCGACCTCGTAATACCCGTCGGCGATATCGGTGATGATCGTCCGGTAGCGCGCCTCGCTCTCCCGCAGGGCCGCCTCGGTGAGTTTCTGCCGGGTCACGTCCATGCAGTTGCCGAGGACGGCCCGCTGCCCCCGGACGGTGATGGAGGTCACCGTTTCCATGTTCCAGGCGATGGCGCCGTCCTTTTTGACCGCCCGGAATTCGAAGGGTTCCGTCACGACGCCCTGAAGCATCAGCAGGGCGTTCTGCCTCACCCAGTCCCGGTCCTCGGGATGGATGAGTTCCCCGCTCAGTCGGCCCGACAGCTCTTTCCTGCCGTAACCGGTCAGTTCGCAAAATTTTCGGTTGGTGTAGACGAACTTCCCCCCGACCGCCAGGAATACCCCGATGGGGGAATTGCGGGCCAGGGCGCGGTAGAGATCGTCCACGCTCTTGCGTTCCGTGAGGTCGTGGGAAACGGCCAGCACCCGGGACCCGCCGTCGAGCCGGTGGAGAACCAGCTCCGTGCTGACCGGGGTTCCGTTCGGGCCGAGATATTGCCATTCGCACCGCAGCGGCTCGCCCGGCTGAATCGCGGCGAGCAGGTCGGCGCCGAGCCGGGCGGAGGGGATGCCGTTCGGTTGCCGTTCCGGGGAAACGACCAGGGGCGTCCGGCCGACGAGCTGCTCCCGCGCGCGTCCGAACATGGCCAGCGCCCGGGGATTGCAGTCCTCGATCCGGAACCCGTCGAGAACGAGCACGGCATCGCCGACGGAGGAAAACAACCGCTGGCGCAGCGCTTCCCTGTCCCGCAGGATGCTCAATTCGTCGATCAATTGCGCTTTCGTTTTCCGGCGATCCTGCATGGGTGCGGTGTGCCGTTCCAGGCGAGCGGTCCGTGCCGATGACGGAATCATTCAACAAGCAGGCGGAGATGAGTCAATCGTTCCCTGTCTTCATTTTTTCATACCCGTAATGGTCTCTCCTGTCAATCTTCTGTCGGCAAAAAGATCATGATGGAACCCAAAACCTTTGTGGGTGCAGTTTCCGGATCGGCCGGCCGACGTTCGATCCGATTAGACACAACGGTCAAGGTTTCTCGATGATCCGGATTTCCTCCTCCGTCAGGTTATAGAGGTCGTAAACCAGTCGGTCGATCCGCCGGTCCGTGGCGTCGATTTGCCGCTTGAGGCCGGTTTGCTCGTGGTCCGTCCGGGCTGCGGCGAGCTGCCGGTGGAGGTCCAGCATCTCTTCGACCAGGGCGACCATCCGGTCGTGCCGCTCCCGGTCCGCAGGGTCGGCAAAGTCGATGGTGCGGACCGGGAGCTGTGATAAGAACTGTCGGTTTGCAGACATCCAGCCACCGCGAAAAGGTGCACTTATAAAGGGGAAATACCAACCAAGCAGCTTCGAATTGAGAAGAGCAAGAAGATAGTGAAAACCCTGATCCCGATAGGTTTCGTGCCAGATGATACCCCCGACATCTACGTTATCCAAGAAATGTCGTCCATCGGAATCGTAAGCAGCATAAAGGTGATCAACTAAACGAGGGATACATAGTTTTGTCACTCCTTGGCGAGCCATGTTCTTCAGATAGATATACCCATACCAGTTTGCTCCTTTTGATTTCCCCTTTTCCCGGCCTTCCAGTCTTTTTCTGTTGGCCGTTAAGTAAGCCGCTGTTTGGGGGAATTGTTCGGCAAGCCGCCAGAACTCGATCAGACGGACCGTTGTTTCCGACACCTCATAAGGGAAGAGGATATGCTGTCGATCCGGAAGCTGGTTATATCGTTGCACGTCGGTTCCACTGACCAACGGGAAGAAGAGTCCTTTCTCGAATGTCCAGTTCTCGTCAAGGGCTTTTGAATGCAAAGTAATTTTGTTTCCGGTTTCTTTCACAACGTTCATGATAAAAACATCGTCCGCGCTGGTCTGCAGCCCGACGAAAATATCCGCCACATCGCCCAGCTTCACCGGCATCCGGCGGAGTTTCTCGAAAAGATCGGCGCCGCGACCGACGGCGAAGTTCCACTCGGCGGCAGTGATGGAGGCGGCGGGAATCGCCCCTTCGGTTCCCTCACCGGTCAGTCGCCAAGTCTCCAGATCGGCAACCTTCGTAAACCGACAGCTTTTTGAACCGCCCCTGTCCAGAAAGAGCAGGCAGGTGTAAGTTGTCGCCCCGGCGAAGACCTGGGCGTCGCCGAAATGGATGACCTCGCTCAGATGCTTCTCTTTCGCCAGCAGGGCGCGGAGCGGTTCGCCGTACTGGGCGTTGAAGAACTTGTGCGGCAGGATGAAACCCAGCCGCCCCTTCGCGTTCAAAAGCCCAAGCCCCTTTTCGACGAAGGCCACATAGATGTCGTAGTTCCCCTTCCCGGCGGAAACGAAAGCGGTCTTGTAGAACTCCACCTCCAGCGGCGCCCACTCCTTCATCGTCTGGATGCGGATATACGGCGGATTACCGATGACGGCGTCGAAACCGCCCCCGGCAAAGACCTCAGGAAATTCCGCCTTCCAGTCGAAGACATTGATCCGGTAGCGGTCCTCTTCGTCCAGCATGCCCGGAAGCGCGCCGTCGTAGAAGACAGGCCCGATCAGCGAGTTCCCGCAGCGGATGTTCGCGGACAAATCGGGCAGTGCGCGTTCATGGAAAAGCTTGAGAGAACTGGAAAGGGTCTCGTCGCTCTCCCCCTCCAGAACCTTGAGCAATAGAGAAAGTTTCGTCACCTCGACGGCCTGGGGATCGATGTCCACGCCGTAGATGTTGTTCAACAGAATTCGCTTGCGTTCCGCCGTCGTCAGCCGCCACTCGCCACCGGCGGCCTGGAAAAGAATCGGCCTGCGTCCCTTGGCCCGCCTTTCCGGTCCCCCCTCGACATAGCGATCCCGGTACCAATCAAGGAGGCGCTGGTAGGCCTGGATCAGAAAAGAGCCGGAACCGCAGGCGGGGTCGAGGATTCTGAGTCTGTCCGCCTGGGCGGGAGTCCGGCCCTCCAGCAGGCGGCCTACCGTCCGGCCGATGATGTGGTCCACGATGTAGGTCGGGGTGTAGAAGACCCCGCCCGCCTTCTTCACCTCCGGTTTGTCCTCCACCTTGGCCTGGTGACCGGTGGTGAGGCGAATAATTTTGCCCAAGAACTGCTCGTAGACCCGCCCGAGGATGTCGGCGGGGAGGACCGAGAACTCGTAAGGAGAATCGGGATAATAGAGACCCCGGACAATTTCCTTCAGCGTCTTGTCGTCGATGCTCAGATCGAGCGTGAGGGTATCCGGCGGCGCGGAACGGTCCTTCTCCCGTCGGAAGTGGAAAAGGCCGGAATTGTAGCGGTCGTCGGCCCGCTGAAAGATTTCGACGAGACGTCGATAGACACCGGCGCCGTTCAAAAGTGACTGAAGCTGTCCATAAGGCTCGATCCCCCGGTCCTCGCAGATCCGGAGAAAGATGATCCGATTGATCGTCAGCGTCACGGCGGCGTTGAGTTCCCGCTGGCTGAGGCCAAGATTCCGGATTGCGATGTTTCGAGCAAGAAGGTCACGCCAGGCCTCGATTTCCCGGAGGAAGGCCTCATCCACGCCGGCAGTTCCCTTCTTCAGGCGGCTGGTGTCGGCATAACGGTCGAAGGCCCCTTTAAGGCCGGCATCCTTGGTGAAAATCGTAGCGATCTCGGCCCAGCGATCCGGATAGTCCCGGTAAGTGAAATAGAGCACCCGTGCGACAGATGCCCGGTCGGTCTGGACCGGCTTGATGCGGCAATCGTAGACGGCGAACTCCTCGAAGTCGGTGAGAATCGAAAGCGGCAAGCCGGCGGACCAAGCGTAGCGGCGGAGCTGGTAGGCTGGAGCGGCAGCCCCCGAAAGGTCGATGGAAGGCTTTTTCGCCTCGACAAAAAATTTCCGCGTCCCGCCGATCCGGAAGCAGTAATCCGGGGCCTTGACCGCACCTCCGATCCGGATCGCGTCCTCGTGGATCACATCCTTGTAAGCCTCGGCGTTTCCGGCCGCATTGTCTATGTCCCAACCCAAAACCTTGAAGAAGGGGTCGATGAACTCGCGGCGGAGTTGGGTCTCGTTGTAGGCTCCGGAGCGGTACGCGTCTCGGTGAAGGTCGAAACGGGCAATCAGATCGAGTAGTTCCGTAGGCACGGGCATGCGCGTTTCCTCCTTTGACTTCGTCATACCCGTAAAGGGTCTTACTGTCAATATTCCAACGGCGAAAAGTTCACGGAACATTTATGTCGCCGATTTCGGACGGGGCGGCAAAATTGAAACAACTTTG
>DAOPOS010000027.1:0-33121 GCA_035358035.1 Syntrophales bacterium
CCTCGATATAGGGTCGCACCGGTTGCACCTCCGCCGCCCGGACCCGAACGTTGAGTACCCGTTCCCGCTTCGTGTCCGCGTCCCTGTCCTGGCAGCCGACTCCTCCGGCCAGCAGCAGGAAAAGCACCACCGCCGTCTCCAGCCCCGGAGTGAAACCGGTTCGTCTCTTTTTCGGATAGGCTTGCATCGTCGGTACGGTCCTCCCTTTCTTCGACGGGAACGTCGGATCCCTACGGACCGGCGATGGGCGACGCGTCCTGCCGGTCGCCCATCGTTTTCTGGTAGAGGATTCCCGTCGCCCGGTCCATCCTGAGCAGCGACAGGTGGTAGCTGTACGTGGCCTCGGCCAGTTTCCTCTCGGAGGAAACGAGCAACGTGTTGGCATCCATCACGTCGACGCTGTTCGCCAGACCGAAGCTGAACTGGCGGCTGACGGCCTGGTAGTTGTCGCGCGCGAAGACGAGCTGGTCGGCGAGAAACGCCACCACGCCGCGCTGCGTGGCCAGATCGAGATAGACGCCCTGCACCTCGATGGCGATGGTTTTCTTCAGATCCTGGTACGACAGCTCCGCCTGCGTCTCGCGCCTGCGGGCCTCCTGCAGCTCGGCCGTTCTCAGCCCGCCCTCGAAGAAGGGAAAATTCAGGCTTACGCCGCCGTAGAGGCTCTCCCGGTTGAGGGTGGCCGCGGCCGGTTCCTGATCCGCGCGGGCATAGGCGGCGGTCAGGGCCACGTTCGGCCAGAACGCGCCGCGGGCATAACGGACCTGATCCGCCGCGATCTGCCGCTGACGATCCATGGCCTTCAGATCGGCGCGGGCCCGGAAGGCCTTGTCCTGAAAGGCGTCGAGCGGATCCAGCGGCGCCGCCTCCGGTCCCGTCTCCTCCCGGAGCGCCTCGATCGCGGGCAGCCCCACAAGCCGGGCCAGATACGCCCGGGCCATCTCCCAGCCGTTTTTCGCCAGGAGCAGGTCCGATCGCGCGCCGGACAGCTCGCCTTCCGCCCGGAGCAGAACCGTCCGGGTCGCTTCACCCACCTTGAGCCTCTTTTCCGCCGCCTGCCGGTAAAGCGTCAGGCGATCGACGTTGGCCTGGGCGATTTCGACGATCTTGCCGGCCTGCAGAACCTGGTAATACGCGCGGGCCACCTCCTCGAGGAGCAGGTTCTTGTAGGCCTCGTCCGTGTATCGGGTCATTTCGAGGCTGGTTTGGGCGATCCTGAGCGCGGTCAATTCCCGGGCGCTCAGGGAAAAGGACTGGTCCAGGCGGACGCCCCACTGGGACGTTGCGTTCGGCTGGATCATCTGACCCGAGGGAAACAGCCGGGAAGGCTCGGTATATTTATCCTCGCTGAAGCGAACGTAGCCCCCGTAGGCCGTCAGCCTCGGAAAGAGCACCGACAGGGCCTTGTCTTTCGTCAGTCCGGTGATGGCGACGTTCTCCTCGGAGATGCGAACCTTCTCGGACCGCTGGAGCGCGATCCGATACAGATCCCGAAGGGTATAGGTTTCCGCCCGCGGGAGCGCGGGCGAACCGACAAGCACCGCCAGCACGGCCAGCATCGCCCATCCGCGTCTCGTGAATCTCGTCATGCCCCTCCTCTTCCGTTCCATCCGCCTTCAAAAGCCGGCCGATCCGTCGAAGCGATCCGGGTTTCAGGTGATTCCTTTATTTTAATCCGTAGTTGTAGTCATTAAGGCGCATCACATTGCCGAAGCTGACCCTTAATGTCAAGGGAATTCTTCTCCGATCGGACGTTCCGATCGCCCCGCCCCGATATTTCATTGACACGAAAAACCCTTTCCACGATAATGGGCCCCGCCCGCGCGGAAGGCGCCGCTTTCCGATCGCGGCATTTGGCGACGGTCAGCGCCGGGACCGACCGCCCGTGCCCGCCTGTCGAGATGCCTCCCGGAGAGGCCGGTCCCGCCTGAATGCCTGCAAAGGAGCGCCCCCATGACTGAAGACCCGACACCGACACCGCGCCCGGAGGATCCGGCTCAGGACTACGACCTCCTGCAGATCGACCCCGACTGCTCCCCGGCGGAGCTGCATTTCGCCTTCGAAAAAATGATTGCCGCCTGGGATCCGGACCGTTTCCCCCACGTCCAATCCTGGAAAGAGACGTCGGATAAAAAGCAGAGGGAAATCCGGGAGGCCTATGAAAGGCTCCGCGTTCTTCAGGAGGCGCGCGAGACGGCCGGACCGGAAGGTCCGCCCCGTACCGACCCGACCCCCACCCTCCTGTCCGTCCCCGTGAATCCCGCCCGGGACGACGAGATCCCCGCGGATGAAGACGAAGATCCTCCCCGGGAAACCGCCCCGGCACGTTTCGTGTCCGGGGTCCCGCACCGTTCCTGGTTTGCGGCTGCAGGCGTGATGATCGGAGTCCTGCTGATCCTCGCTCTCCTTTGGCCGGGTCTCTATCATTACGAGACCGTCCGGCTGGACGGCAAGGACTATCCGCTCCGCGTCAACCGTCTGACGTCCCGGGCCCAGTACTCCGACGGCCGGCAGTGGCTCGATCCGCCCCTTCCCGCGGCAGCGCCCACCGCCCCCGCGCCCCCGGCAGCCCCCCTCGCGCTTGAACCCCCGGCAGCCCCCCCCGCGCTTGCGCCTCCCGCAGCACCACCAGCGCCTGCGGCCCCCCCTCCGCCGTCCGCCGCGACCATTGTTCCCGCACCGCCGGCAGCCCCCCCCGCCGCCGCGACCCCGCCGGTGAAAGCCGCCGCGATGCCCCGGGAAAAACCCGCCCCCGCCCCCCGAATCGGGGCCATGCCCGCGGCGGATCGAACCCGCGCCAATACCGGGTCCAAAGGGCGCTATGGCATCCAGGTCGGCGCCTATCCGGAAAAGGCGAAGGCCGAGGCGCAGGCAAATGCGCTGCGGACAAAGTATCCCACGGCTCGGGTTGAAACGGTCCGCATCGAGGGGAAGGGACCGTGGCATCGGGTTCTCGTCGGCCGTTTCGAAAACCGCGACGATGCCCTCCGGTATCTCAAGGATCATCGGATTGGTGAAGCGTATCCCGGCAGTTTCGTTCAGACCCCCGCCCGCCCGTGAGCGTGGCCGGGCCCGGCGGCTCCTCCTGCTCTTGGCGGGGCTTGTCCTGTGCGCCTGCGCCCCGGCGCCCGTCTGCACCGTTCCGGAGGACCCGGGGGCGATCCGGGCGCCCGGCGGATCCCCCGCGCGCGTTCTGATCCTGTATCAGAGCACCTACGGCAGCACGAAACAGTACGCGGACTGGATCCACCTCGAGATCCCCAGCGCGATGGCGGATCTCGAGGCCTGTCCAGCGCCGGATTTCGCCCCCTACGACGTGATCGTGTTCGGCAGTCCCGTCCGCACCGGCCGGATCGTCCTGGCGCCGCTCATCGTTTCGTCCTGGTCCGCCATCCGGGACAAGTCCCTGGTCCTGTACACCGTGTCCGGCACCCCCCCGGATCACCCTGCGATCCGGGCCCTCTACCGCGTCAGCCTGCCCGAGGACATCCGGGAGGGTATCCGGCATTTCCCGCTCCACGGCCGCATGGTTCACCGGACCCTGAGCGCCCGGGACCAGGCCCTGGTGTCCGTGGGCCGGGCGATCCAGAGGGACGACACCCTGAAAAAATTCATGCAGGAAGATTTCGATGGGGTGAAGCGGGAAAACCTCGAACCGCTGCTGGAACATCTCCGGACCGTGTTGCGCCCTTCACGGACTGAACCCGGTCACACGCCGACCGTTCCGCCACCCCGGCCATGATGCCCCACGGTCATGCCTGGACCGCCGCCCGCCGGACCGGGATGGATCCGTCGTTCGTCCCCATGGCCTCATGCGCCGCCATGAGCAGAAGATGGAGCCGATTCAAGGCATTGATCTCGCTCGCCCCGGCGTCCATGTCGAGGTAGAGGAGATTCACGTCCGGATACAGGGCCCTCAGACGCTTTTCGATCCCCTTGCCCGTAATGTGATTGGCCAGGCAGCCGAAGGGCTGCAGGCACACGATGTGCCGGACGCCGTGGAAGATCATGGCGATCATCTCCGCCGTCAGGAGCCATCCCTCCCCCGCCTGGTTGGCGAGACTGATGGCCCGGCGGGTTTCCCGGGCGAGGTCGCGCAGATCATGGGCGGGGCGATTGTAGCGGAACCCCTCCAGGACCGCCTCCACCTGCCGGAGACGGAAGCGGATCAGGGGATCCAGGAGGGCGAGCGTGAGGCGTTCCGCGCCGGCCATCCGCCGGAGGGCGGCGCGGCGGTTGAAGTCCTCGTTGATGAAGTGCTGCAGGAAAAAACCCGCCAGAGACGGCGTCACCACCTCCACGCCGCGTTCGACGAGCCAGGAGACGAGGTGATGGTTGGAAAAGGCGTTGTGCTTGACGAAGATCTCGCCCAGGACCCCGATCATGGGCAACGGCCGGTCATGAACGGGGACCGCGTTGAAGGCCGCGACCGCCTCGCGCAGCAGGCGCAGCAGCACCGAAAAGCGGCCCTGCGCCAGGCCCTCCTCCATCCGTTCGAGGTAGGCGGCGTGCACGCGCGTCGCCTCTCCGGCCGAGCGCTCCCGGGCAACGGTCGCCAGGTACAGGCGGGCCAGGGCATCCGCAAAAATCAGCGTCAGGAACAGTTTCTGCGTGAGCTTTTTCCGGTCGATGTCGAACCCGGACGGGGTCTGGCCGTCCAGGGTGGAAAAGGACAGGATCGGCACGTCTTCGCATCCGGCCGCATCGAGGGCCTTGCGCAGCAGGGGCAGGTAATTGGAGGCGCGGCACTGTCCGAACGTCTGGGTGAGGAGGACCGCCGTTTGCGAGGGATCGTACCGGCCGGAACAGAAGGCGTTCACGATGTCCCCGATCACGATGAGCGCGGGATAGCACATGTCATTGTTGACGAAGCGCAGCCCCGTCTCCACCGCGTCGCGCTCCTGGGGCGGCAGAACGGCGAAGCGGTACCCGAAGGACTTGAACACGACGGGCAGGAGCGGGGAGTAGAGGGGTGAAAACCAGGGAACGAGGATCGTCCGCTCCCGGTCCGAGACGCGGTACCGGCGCTCCGGCGGCATGACGGCCGCCGGACGCCCGCCCTCTTCCCGGCGCTCCGCCTCGACCTGCAACAGCGAGCGCAGTCGGATCTTCACGGCCCCCAGATTCGTGATCTCGTCCATCTTGATCAGCGTATGGAGCTTCCCCCCCCGGCGCGCGGTCTCCCGGGCCTCGTCGGCGATCACGGCGTCCAGGCCGCAGCCGAAGGAGTTCATCTGGACCATCTCCACCCGCCTTCGGCCGATGACGAACTTCGCCGCGGCGAGGATCCGGTTGGCATAGCCCCACTGGGTGAGGATCCGGCTGTCGGCGAGCGCATGCTCCGCCGTGAGCGGCAGGACGTCCTCGGGGATCACATCGCACCCCCAGGACGCGAGGAGTTCGGGGATGCCGTGATTGATGAGCGGATCGGCGTGGTAGGGCCGGCCCGCCAGGACGATGACGAGCCGGTCGTCCCGTTCCGCCTGCTCCAGGATGGAGGCCGCCCGGTCCTGCAGGAGACGCTTCTTTTCACGGGCCGCCTCAAGCGCGTGGTCCACGGCCCGGAACGCCCGGCGGGACCCGACGCCCAGAGGTCGGGCGAAGGCGGCGAGTTGCCGCTTCAGAAGACCCGCGTCCCGGAAACTGATCGACGGGCTGTCGACGGGGATGCCGTGCCGGCCGGCCGGATCGAGGGCGCTTCTGACCACGTCGGGATAACCGGTCACCACCGGGCAGTTATAGCTGTTCCCGGCGCGGGCGTCCGTCTGGTCCTCGTACACCACCTGGGGGAAAAAGATCCGCTCGACACCCTTTCCGATCAGGTTCAGGATATGCCCGTGCACGAGCTTGGCGGGAAAGCAGACGTTGTCCGACATGACCGTGCCGACCCCCGCTTCGAACAGCGGCATGCTGGAGGGGTCGGACGGGACGACGCCGAAGCCGCATTCCGTGAGGAAGGTGATCCAGAACGGGGCGTTCTCGTACAGGTTGAGCGCCCGGGGCAGGCCGAACGTCGGCCGGCCCGGCGCGGCCGCTGCGGGGGAGCCGTCGAACAGGGAGCGGAGCTTTTCCTCGAAGAGATTCACGCCGGGGGAGACCGCCGCATCGCCCTGCGCGGCGTGGCGTTCGCAGCGGTTTCCGGTCTGGTACCGCCGCCCGTTGGGAAACCGCAGCGTCGTCAACCGGCAGCGGTTTTCACACCCCCGGCAACGATGGCCGCTCTTCCGGACCGCGCCCGCGGGGAACTGCCCCTCCAGCCCGGTGAACGTGGTCCGGCGGCCCGGCGTCAGACGCTGACGGTTCCGGGCCGTCAACGCCGCGCCGTACGCCCCCATGAGTTCGGACAGATCGGCCCGGACCACGGGCCGGCCGAGCAGCACCTCCAGGGCCCGCAGGACCGCCGGATTGCGGAACGTCCCGCCCTGGACGCAGATCCGCTCCCCCAGAACGGCGGGGTCCCTCAGCTTCAGGACCTTGTAGAGGGAGTTCTTCACGACGGAATAGGCGAGGCCGGCGGAGATGTCCGCGACCGTGGCGCCGTCGCGCAGGGCCTGTTTCACCTTGGAGTTCATGAAGACGGTGCAGCGGGTGCCGAGATCGACGGGTCGCCGCGCCTCGCAGGCCTGGCGGGCGAATGCGTCGACCGACAGGTCGAGCGAACGGGCGAAGGTCTCCAGAAACGACCCGCATCCGGAAGAGCAGGCCTCGTTGATCTGAAGGTCGGCGACCTGCCCGTCCCGGACGCTCATGGCCTTCATGTCCTGCCCGCCGATATCCAGGATGAAGGATACCTCGGGGAGAAACGCTCGGGCGGCGCGGGTATGGGCCAGGGTCTCCACGATCCCGTCGTCGATCCCGAAGGCGGCGCGGATGAGGCCCTCCCCGTATCCGGTGACGGCCGTCCGCACGATCCGCGGACTCACACCCGCCTGCGTACACCGCCGCCGGAAGTCGTCGAGTCCCCGGCGGACGGCCTCGAGGGGATCCCCGTCGTTGTTTGCGTAATGCGTGAGCGCGACCCACCCTTTTTCGTCCATGAGCACCAGCTTGGTCGTGGTCGATCCCGCATCCACGCCGAGATAACAGTCGCTCCCTCGCAGGTCTTCCAGCGCGACCCGGGGGACCCGCTGGCGGGCGTGTTCCGTCTCCCAGGCCGCATAGGCGCCCGGATCGGGGAAGAGGACGGCCAAGCCTTCCCCCGCGTCGCCGGCCGTCCGGCGAACCGGCGCCCCGACCCTGGTCCGGAGCTCCGTCAGGCGGATTTCGCCCCGGCCCTCCGGGTGGTACAGGGCCGCGCCGAGGGCCGTCAGCAGTTCCGGACGGTCGAAAACGGCCTCATCCGTCTCGCCCAGGTTCAGGTGGCGGATGAAGGCCCGGCGCAGTTGCGGGAAGAACGTCAGGGGGCCGCCGGCGAACAGGACCTTCGCCCGGACGTCCACGCCCCGCGCCAGGGTGGCCAGGACCTGCAGGACCACGGCATGGAACACGGAGGCGGCGACGTCTTCGCGCCGGGCGTTGCCGCTGAGAAGCGCCTGGATGTCGGTCTTCGCGAAGACCCCGCACCGCGAGGCGATGGCGTGAATCTCCCCTCCCGCCCCCGCGAGACGATCGAATTCTTCGAGGGACACATGCAGGAGCACGGCCATCTGCTCGATGAAGGACCCCGTGCCACCGGCGCAGCTCCCGTTCATGCGGATATCGGGGCCGTGCCGGTCGTCGAAATAGACGATCTTCGAATCCTCTCCACCGATTTCGATCAGGGTGCGCACCCCGGGATCGCGTCGCCGGACGAGGCGGGTGGACGCCACCACCTCCTGCACGAACGGCAGCCCGGCGGACTCCGCGATCCCGAGACCGGCGGAACCGGTCAGGGTCACGGTCGTTTTCAGATCGTCCAGCCGCGCGAGGGCGTCCGCCAGCATGTCCGCCAGCGTCTCCCGGATCCGGGTGTGATGACGGCGGTAATCCGCGTGAATGGGATTTTCCCGGTCGTCGCAGACCACGAGTTTGACGGTCGTGGACCCCACATCGATCCCCGTTTTATAGTCCATCCCTCTCACCCGCGGCGTTACGGAAATCCGTATTGAAAAAACCGATGACAGGCGAAGGCTGATTTTAATGCCCCCGCTCCAGATGTCAACCGTTTTTCACGCCCGGTTTACCCCCGTTCATTCCACGCCTTGACAACACCCCCCGATTCTGTTCATATGCGCTCAGGTCCGTTTTTTTGAAGACCGCGGTTCAAACACCGGCAAACCCGTTCCGGGCGTATTCGACCGTCCCCGGGGGAAAGGAGGTGCACGAAGATCCGCCATCGCGTCCCGCAACAGGGGGGACCGGCGGCGCGGGAGGGCTGACGCGGGCGTCAGCGAAGGGTGAACCCGAACGAGCAAAAAGGAGGGCCTGCCCTATGATGCAATTTCCCCTGCTTTTGAAAACGTTTCTCCTGCGTGCGGCAAAATATTTCCCGAAGAAAGAAATCGTCTCCGTCTATCCGGATGAGATCTTCCGCTACACCTACGCGGACTATTACAAGCGGACCTGCCAGCTGGCCCATGCCCTGAACGCGATCGGCATCAGGCGTGGGGACCGGGTCGCGAGCGTGGCCCTGAACAACCACCGCCACCTGGAGCTCTATTTCGGCGTGCCCTGCTCGGGCGCCGCCCTCCACACCGTCAATTTCCGCCTGCCGCAGAACCATCTGGCCTACGTGATCAACCACGCGGAGGACCGGGTGCTGTTCATCGACGAGGATCTGGTTTTCTTCGTCGAACTCGTCAAGGATCAGCTCAAGACCGTCAAGCAGTACGTCATCCTCTCCCAGACCGGCAAGATGCCCCAGACCACGCTGTCGCCCGTCGTCCTCTACGACGAGTGGATCGCCGGATTTCCGGAAACGTACGACTGGCCCGAGGACCTGAGCGAATGGGACCCGGCGCTGATCTGCTACACCTCCGCCACGACCGGGGATCCGAAGGGGGTCGTCTACAGCCACCGCGGCCTCATCCTCCACTCCTTCGCGGTGGGCTGCATGCTGGGGGTCATGGAGCGGGACTGCTCGCTGCACATCGTCCCCATGTTCCACGCCAACGCCTGGGGCGGCCCCTTCGGCGGGGTGGGCCTCGGCTGCAAGCAGGTCCTGCCCGGACGCGAGCTCATGAACATGGAAAAGATCTGCCGGATCATCGCCGACGAGAAGGTGACCTTCACCGCCGGCGTGCCCACGATCTGGATGATGCTCTACCAGTACCTCGAGGCGGGCGGCTGGCACGACTTCTCCTCCCTCAAGACCATCGCTTCCGGGGGATCGGCCTGTCCCCGTTTCCTGATGGAGGGCCTGAACGAAAAGTACGGCTTCCCGATCATGCAGGCCTACGGCATGACGGAGACCACCCCGCTCGCCCTGGCCGCCGTTCCCAAGAGCTCCATGGACCACCTCTCCCTGTCGGAGATGTACGACGTCAAGTCCAGCGCCGGCATCCTTGCCCCCGGTCTCGAGATGAAGATCGTCGACGAGAAGGGCGAGGAGGTCCCGATGGACGGGAAGACGTGGGGGGAGATCCTCCTGCGCGGCCCCTGGATCGCCAAGGAGTACGACAAGGACCCGGAACGCTCCAAGCCGGTCTTCGCGGGCGGCTGGCTCCATACGGGGGACGTGGGGACGATCGATGCGGAGGGCTACGTCCGCCTCGTGGACCGGACCAAGGACCTGGTGAAGAGCGGCGGGGAATGGATCTCGTCCGTGGACCTGGAGAACCTGATCATGTCCCATCCCGGCGTCCTGGAGGCGGCCGTCATCGGCATCCCCGACCCGAAGTGGCAGGAACGGCCGGTGGGCTGCGTCGTCGTCAAGCCCGGTATGACCCTGACGCCCGACGAACTCAAGGCGTTCCTGAAAGACAAGGTGAAGGCCAACTGGTGGATCCCCCAGCAGTTCGCCTTCATCGACCAGATTCCCAAGACAAGCGTGGGGAAATTCAGCAAGAAGGAGCTGCGCGAGATGTTCGCGGCCGGCAAGATGCCGCTCTCCGGCTGAGCTTTTTTTTCGCTCAGGAGACTTGCCTTCACCGGGCGCGATGGTTACGTTAAATTAAAACGATCGAAAGGAGTCCGTATGCCCATCTCACTGCCCGAACTGCCCTTTGCGCCCGATGCGCTGGCGCCCGTCATCAGCGTCCGCACCCTGGAGTTCCACCACGGCAAGCACCACCGCGCCTACGTGGACAACGCCAACAAACTCATCGCCGGCACGGACCTGGACACGGCCGCACCGGAGGACATCATCCGGAAAACGGCCGGCGACGCCGCGAAGGCCGGCATCTTCAACAACGTGGCCCAGGCCTGGAACCACGCCTTCTACTGGCAGGGGATCAAGCCGGGCGGCGGCGGCCCGCCCGTGGGCCCCGTGGCCGACCGGATCAAGGCCGCCTGGGGGGATTACGCCGCCTTCGTCGAGGCATTCAAGACGGCGGGAACCACCCAGTTCGGGAGCGGCTGGGTCTGGCTCGTCGCCGACGGGGAGGCGCTCAAGATCGTCAAGACCGCCAACGCCGACACCCCGGTCGCCCAGGGCCTCAAGCCCCTGCTCACCATCGACGTCTGGGAGCACGCCTACTACCTCGACTGGCAAAACCGGCGGCCCGACTACCTGGCGGCGGTGATCGACAAGCTGATCAACTGGGACTTCGTCAACCGTCAACTGGGTGCATGACCGTTCACGCGCGGGGGGAGCGCCCGGCCGTGCAAGCGCGGCCGCTCCCTTCCCCCGCACCTCCAGCCACCGGGAGGAAAGACCCGTGTCCACGGAACGTCCCCACTACCACGACCACCGCAAGCGCCTGAAGGAGCGGTACCAGGCGCAGGGACTGGCCGGCTTTCAGGACTACGAGGCGCTGGAACTGTTCCTGACCTACGCCATCCCGCGGGGAGACGTCAAGCCCCTGGCCAAAGCCCTGATCGCGCGATTCGGCGGCCTCAAGGCGGTCTTCGACGCCGAGATCTCCGAACTGGAGGCCGTCAAGGGCGTGAAACGCCACACCGCCCTCCTCCTTAAGCTGGCCAAGGACCTGGCCGGCGCCTACCTCAAGGAGCAGGCCCGGGAGCGGTCCCAGATCTCCTGTACGCAGGAGCTGTACGACTACTGCCGCATGGTCATGGGGGGCCTGAAGGACGAGCAGTTCCGGGTGATCTATCTGGATGCCCAGAACCGGATCATCGACAGCGAGCTGATCGAGGAGGGCATCGTCAACCAGGCGGTCGTCTATCCCCGGAAGGTGATCGAAAAGGCCCTGAAGAAGAAGGCCTCCGCCTTGATCCTCGCCCACAACCACCCCTCGGGCCACGTCAAGCCCTCGGACGCCGACGTGCGCCTGACGAAATCCGTGCAGGAGACGGCCCGCCTCCTGGACATCCTGGTCCACGACCACATCATCGTCGGCGAGAACCGGTTTTTCAGTTTCCGTGAAGAGGGCATGATGTAAGGGGGGAAACGTCCGGCAGCCGGTCATTCGCGCCGGACGCAACGGCGATTCGCCGGGCGCCAATCTCCGCGCGGGTACGCCGTGACGGCGGGAAGATGCGGGCAGGGAAACGGTTGGCGGAACGTGCAGTCAAAAAAAGGGGGGCCGATTCGCCCCCCCTGTCCATCCGCCCGGGCCGGAACGGCAAGCGCTCAGAGCCCGGCGAAGCCGCTATTTCCCCTTGTCGACCCGTTCCTTTAATTCCTTCCCAACCTTGAAGAAGGGGAGACGCTTGGGTTCCACCTTGATGTTCCGGCCGGTCTTCGGGTTCCGGCCCGTGTAGGCCCCGTACTCCCGAACCACGAAGCTGCCGAACCCGCGGATTTCGATCCTGCCGTTTTTCTTCAACTCTGCGGCGAACCCCTTGAATACGAGATTGACCACGTCAATCGCCTTTTTCTCCGTCAGGTTCTCTTTCCTGCTCAGCGCCTCGATAAGTCCGGATTTATTCATGATGGCCTCCTCAAATGGCTTGTTCCACACGCCTCAGATTTGTTCAGGGACAGGGCGGTTTATGAATAACACGATAATTTGCTTTCGTTTTCGGCGACTATTATTTATTTTTCATCGCTTGTCAAGACAAATTTTAAGAATTCTTCCATTAAAACCGCGATGATAGTAAACGCTCGACCTCCCGGGACGTCAGCGGACGGATCTCGCCCTCCTTCAGCGTCCCGAGCTTCAGACCGCCGACGGCGGTCCGCACGAGCCGCGCCACGCGGTAGCCCAACGCCTCCAGGGCGCGCCGGATCACGCGATTCCGCCCCTCGGCGATGGTCAGGGTCAGCCAGGTGCTCCGGTCGTTGACCTTGTCCAGACTGACCTCCTGCGGCTGGAACGGTCCGTCCGCGAGGGTCACGCCCCCCCGGAGGGCCGCGAGATCCCGGGCGGGCATCCGCCCCTGGACCTTGACCCGGTAGGTTTTGGTGATGCGGTAGCGGGGGTGGCTCAGGCGCTGGGAGAATTCCCCGTCGTTGGTGAACAAGAGCAGACCTTCCGTCTCGTAATCCAGCCGTCCCACGGGAAACACCCGTTCGGTTACGCCCGTCAGAAGATCGCCGACGGTCGGCCGCCCCTCGGGATCGCGCAGGGTCGTCACGTAACCCCGCGGTTTGTTCATGAGGAGGTAGAGCCGTTCCTCGCCCGGGAGGATCTGGCGTCCGTCCACGCGGATCTCGTCCCGGGCGGCGTCCGCTTTCGTTCCCGGCTGGCGGATGACGGCGCCGTTGACCTGCACCCGCCCGAGCCGGATCATCTCTTCCGCCTGGCGCCGCGAGGCCACGCCGGCGCGGGCAAGAATCTTCTGGAGACGTTCGGGGTTCACGCCTGGATGTCCTTGAGTTCCGTGAGGGTGGGCAGTTCCGTCAAGTCCTTGAGCTGAAAGACCTCGAGAAAGCGTTTCGTCGTCCCGTAGAGAATCGGCCGGCCGGGAACGTCCTTGCGCCCCACCATCCTCACCAGGCGCTTTTCGAGCAGGCCCTTGAGCGTCCCCCCCACATCCACCCCGCGGACGCGGTCGATGTCCGCCTTGACGACCGGCTGCCGGTAGGCGACCACCGCGAGGGTTTCCAGGGCCGCCGGGGAGAGCATCTGCGGCCGCCCGGCCTTGAGCTTCCGCACCCAGGGGGCCAGATCGGGGCGGCTGTAGAACTGCCAGCCGCCGGCGATTTCGCAAAGGCCGAAGCCGCCCCCGCGCGCCTCATGGTGTTCCGCCAGGGTTTTGAGAAGGCCCAGGATGCCCTGCCGGTCGTACTGGGGCAGGACTTCACGCATCCGCTCGACCGTCAGCGGCGTTTCGGAGGAAAAAATCAGGGCATCAAGAATGGCGAGATCTTCTTCCACGGTCATTCCTCCCCGACGATAAAGATGCGGATGGCGGCGAACGTCGCCGCCTGATAGACGCGGATCATCCGGAGCTTCATCAGTTCGAGAACCGCCAGGAACGTGTACACGATCCGCTGACGGGTGATCTGTTCGTCCATGAGTTCCGCAAACGTCATGTCCCGCTTCAGGGCGAGACAGTCCATGATTTCGTTGATGCGATCCGCGAGCGAAATCCGCTCCAGATCGATTTCCATCAGGTCGGCCTGGTCGAGCTGGGCGAGCATCCGCTGGAAGGCCTCCACGAGCGTGAAGATGTCGGCCTCGATGGGCGTCTCTTCTCCGCTCTCCTCCGGCGGCGCTTCCGGCGGCGCACCGCGCTTGAAGACATCCCGCTCGAGAAGGGTCCGGCGGTCGAGCTGGAGCGCCGCCTCCTTGAAGGCCTGGTATTCGAGCAACTGCTGCACCAGCTCCGCCCTCGGGTCCCCCGTCTCGTCCTCTGCGCCCCCGTCCTCCTGCTCCGGCGCCGGCAGGAGCAGTCTGGACTTGATGTGCAGGAGCGTGGCGGCCAGGACGAGGTATTCCCCCGCCAGATCGAGATTCAGGGCCTTCATCAGGTCGAGGTACTCCAGATACTGGCGGGTGATCAGGGCAATAGGAATGTTGTAGATATCGATCTCGTTCTTCCGGATCAGATAGAGCAGCAGATCCAGCGGCCCCTCGAAGACGTCGAGCTTGATTTCATAGGACATGATCAGATCTTCACGGCTTCCCGGACTTCCTCCAGGGTCTGCCGGGCGATCGCGGCGGCCCGGAGGTTTCCCTCCCGGATGATGTCCGTCACTTCCGGGAGATGCTGCCGATAATAATCCTGTCGCTCGTGGATCGGTTGAAGGCGCTCGGCGATCCGCTCCCCCAGACGGCGTTTGCACTCGGTGCAGCCGATCCCCGCCCGGCGGCAGTCGACGGCGATCTCGTCCACCTCGGCCGCACCACTGTACAGCCCGTGCAGGGTAAAGACGTTGCACAGCTCCGGACGCCCCGGGTCGCACTTGCGCATCCGCTGCGGATCGGTAAACATGGCGTTGACCTTCTTCGCGAGCACGTCGCCGCGGTCGCTCATGTAGATCGCATTCTCGTAGGACTTGCTCATCTTGCGGCCGTCGATGCCGAGGAGTTTGGGGACGTCCGCGAGCAGCGGCTCGGGAATGGGGAAGAGCTCGCCGTACAGGAAATTGAAACGCCGGGCGATCTCCCGGGTCAGCTCCACGTGGGGGAGCTGATCGACGCCCACCGGCACGCCGCAGGCCTTGTACATGATGATGTCGGCCGCCTGGAGGACCGGGTAGCCGAGGAACCCGAACGTGGACAGGTCCTTTCCGGCCAGCTCGGCCTTCATTTCCTTGTAGGTCGGATTCCGCTCGAGCCAGGGGAGCGGAGTGATCATGGCGAGGATCAGGAACAGTTCGGCATGCTCCTTGACCGCGGATTGAACGAAGAGCGTGCTCCTGGCGGGATCCAGCCCGGCGCTCAGCCAATCGATGAACATGTCCAGCGTGTTCGCCCGAATCGAATCCGTCCGGTCATAGTCGCTCGTCAAGGCGTGCCAGTCGGCGACGAAATAGAAGCACTCGTACGCGCCCCCCTCCTGCAGGTCCACCCAGTTTTTCAGGGCGCCGTGCAGATTTCCCAGGTGCAGCCGGCCCGTCGGCCGCATCCCGCTCAAGATTCTCCTGCCCGCCAAAACGAATGTCCTCCCCTTTCCGGCACGGATGCCGACAGGTCCCGGCTCGCGTTGCACATCGCGATCCCGGCCCCGCGGATGGGCGATTGTCCCGGATCCGTGCACCCTCGCATCGGGCGCGCGCCGGGAAAAGGTTTGGGCGCGTTCACGCGCTTCACCCCGGCGGTGCGGCAACCAGGGCCTGGGCCGAAACGTTGCTTGGGCGCCGATCCCGGTTCCCGCGCACTGCCGTGGCGACCTATAACAGAAGGTCAACGAAAAAACAAGGCCTTCGGGATCTCCCGAAGGCCTCGCTACGTCCAGCCTGATACCTGTTGGGGGGGTCTTATTTCACCTTGTCTCCGAGGGCCTTGCCCGCCTTGAACTTCACGACCTTCTTGGCGGCGATCTTGATGGTTTTACCCGTCTGGGGGTTCCTTCCCTCTCTGGCCTTCCTCTTGACGACCGAGAAGGTCCCAAAGCCGACCAGTCCGATTTTCCCGTTCTTTTTGAGTTCCTTGGCCACCGCCGCCACGTACGCATCCAGTGCCTTCGCCGCCGCCGCCTTGGTGATGTCCGCCTCCCCCGCGATTACCCCGATCAATTCTGCCTTCGTCATGCCTTCCTGTCCCCCTTTCTCGATTGATGGTTAAAATGTCCGCCACCCGTTCGTGGCTTGAAGAATCATGGGCCCTTCATGCCGCCTGCCGCGTCAAAACCCCTGAAACCATGCGTTTGGCGATTGCAAAATCCGGAAGCTGCGTGTTCATGGGCGCTTCCTGATCAGCCCCGTAACACAATCAAAATAAACACGCAAGAAAAATGTATGCAAAAAAATCCTTGTCCAACGATTTTTTTCACGCGCCCCGGTCGTCCTTCAGGATCAGCAGGTAAAGCTCCCCCGCCTCCTTCAGGCTCCCCGCCGTCCGCCCGGCCTCGGGGCCGGTTCCACAGAACAGATCGGCTTTCCCGGGTCCCTTGAAAACGCCCCCCGTGTCCTGGACGAGGACGAACCGGTTCAGGGGCTCCCAGACGATCCCGCTTCCGCCCTCCTCGAAGCGCGGCTTTCTCGCCTTGAGAAAGGCCAGGGCGCCGCGCGGAAAGAGTCCCAGATCCACCGCAACGGATCGCCCCTCCGTCACGGGGAAGCCGAGCGCTCCCAGCGGCCCGTCCTCCACCCGGCGGAAGAAGACGTAGCTTTCGTTGTGGCTCATGATGTCCCCCGCCTCTTCGGGATGGGCGCGGAGGTAGTCGACGATGCCCTGATGGGACATCTCGGAGGCGGAGATCTTTCCCTCGTCGAAGAGAAATCTGGCCAGGCCGCGGAAGGGCCAGCCGTTCTTCTGCGCGTAGTTGACGCGGACGGTTCCCCCGTCGGGCAGGCGGATGATCCCCGACCCCTGTACATGCAGGAAGAACAGCTCGACCGGATCGTCCACCCAGGCGATCTCGAGGTTGCGGCCGGCCAGAACGCCGCCCTGGTCGATCTCGGAACGCCGGTAATGGGGAACGACCTCGCCGTTTTTCAGGCGTCCGACGAGACGCTCGTTTCCGAACCGTTCCCGGAAAAGGCCGAGGTTAACGATCACCGTGTCCTCCGGCGTCCGGTACAGGGGATAGCGGAACCGCTCCGTCCGCTTGAGCGCCCCCGCCAGGATCGGCTCGTAGTACCCCGTCACCGTCACCCGCCCCTCGCCGTCGGACCCCACGGAGCGGTAGAAATCGAAGCGCTCGCGGACCGCGAGCCATTTGTCTTCCGGGGCCCCGCTGCCGTTCAGGATGTCGAGAAACGCCGCCAGGGACGCCTTCATGACCGCAACGCCGCAGGTGCGGTCCCCAAACCGGTAAACGGTCCCGGCGGAGGCCCGGTCGTAATAGGCGAGGCTTTTCTCCACCGCGCGGCGGAGCGTCGCGGGATCGGCGTCATCGGCCAGGGCGGGGATCTCGGCCGGATCGACCCGGACGAAGGCCTCGGCGGCCGGTGTCGCCTCCGGTTCGAGGGTGCGGCCCGTCTCGCCCGCGGCGCTGACCTCGGTCCCCGCCCGGGCCGTTCCGCCCGTGGCGACCGGCTTCGTCACCCGCGGGGCGGGCCGAACCACGGCCGGCGCCTCCTTGCGCACCCGTGGCACCGCCTTGACCTGGGGACCGGCACAGCCAGCGGCCAGGAGCACGAAGGCCGCGATCACCCAACGCAGGCGTTTCATCCCCCCGGCATCATCGCATCGTTTCTTCATAGCTCCACGATCATCGCCACTTCGTCGCAGTAGTCGGGATACTTGGGGCAGCGGAAGCAGTCCGTCCAGATCTTCTCGGAAAGCGTCGAGCGCGAAACCTCCTTGAATCCCACCCGGGCGAAGAAGGCCTGCTCGTAGGTCAGGGTGAAAATCCGGTAGAGCTCCAGCGTGATCGCCTCGGAAATGCAGGCCTCGACGAGCTTCCGGGCGACGCCCCGGCGGCGGTGCGTCTCCTCGACGTAGAGCGACCGGATCTCGGCCAGGTTCTCCCAAATGATGTTCATCGCGCAGATGCCCGTGATGGCCTTTTCTTCCTCGTCCCAGTGGACGAAGAAATCTCTCAGGCTCCCGTAGATGTCCATGAGCGAGCGGGGAAGCATCTCCCCCTTTCCCGCCGACTCGTTGATCATCCGGTGGAGGGTCCTGACATCGCCAATCCTCGCCTTTCGGAGCATGGCCTTCCCCTTTCCCGCTTCCGTATTGACCGGGCGCGCGCCGCGCCCGTCCCGGGGCCTCAGGGGCGCCCGGACACCGCCTTCGACCGGGCCAGCATCTCCCGGGCATGCGCCCGCGTCCGGTCGGTCACATCCACCCCCCCGAGCATCCGGGCGATCTCCTCCAGCCGGCCGGTCTCCGACAGGACCTCGACTTGCGAGGTGGTCCGCTCGCCGACCACCGACTTGGCGACCCGGTAATGGCGGTCCCCGAAGCACGCGATCTGGGGAAGATGGGTGATGCACAGCACCTGGTGGTGACGGGCCACGTCCCGGAGGCGTTCGCCGACGACCTCCGCCGTCGCGCCGCCGATCCCGCTGTCCACCTCGTCGAAGACAATCGTCGCCACCGAGCCGGTCCGGGCCAGCACCTTCTTCAGGGCCAGAATGATCCGGGACAGCTCGCCCCCGGAGGCGATCCGGTGAAGGGGCTTCAGCTCCTCCCCGACATTTGTGGACAGAAAAAACTCCGCCTCATCCATTCCTCGCGCGTTCAGGGTCGGTCCCTCCGCCCCCTCCCCCCCGCCGCGGAAAGCGACGCTGAACCGGACGTCCGGCATGCGCAGCGTCCGGAGTTCCGTTTCCACCGCGCGCTCCAGGACGGCCGCCGCCGCCTTCCGCCGCCCCGACAGGCCTTCGGCTTCCCCGATCAGGCGGGCATACGCCGCCTTCAGATCGGCCTCCGCGGCCTCGAGGTCTTCGTCGATATGGGCCCGGACCGCCAGCTCGGTCCGCATGGCCTCCGCGCGGTCCAGAACAGAGGCCAGCGAGCCGCCGTATTTCCGTTTCAGGCGCGCCAAAACCTCGAGGCGCTCGTCGACGGTCGCCGCCCGCTCCGGCTCGAAGGACAGGCGCCGCGCGTACTCCCGCAGGGTGAGGGCCCAGTCCTCCGCCTGGTAGTAGATCGCCTCCACGTCCTTTTCGCTGAGGGTAAAACCCGCGTCCAGCTGCGCGATGTCACGGACGTCCGTCAGCACCTGACGGAGTTCGGCCAGGACCGACCCCTCCCGGCCGTAGAGCGTGTCGTAGGCCCGCTGGGCGCTCTCCTGCAGCTTCTGCACGTTAGCGAGCACCTTCTTTTCCGCGAGCAGACGCTCGTCCTCCCCGGCCGCCGTCGCGGCCGCCTCGATTTCCTGAAGCTGGTAGCGGAGCAGGTCTTCCCGCTCGTGCCCCTCGCGCTTCCGCTCGGACAGCTCCCGCACCCGCGCTTTCAATTCCCCGTATTCGCCGAACAGGCGTTCGTACGCGCGGCGTGGGAGGCCGAGCCCCCCGAAGTCGTCCAGGATGTCCAGGTGGTTTTCCGCCCGGAGCAGGAGCTGGTGTTCGTGCTGGCCGCAGATGTTGATCAGCGCTTCGCTCAACCGCGCCATCATGCCGAGGGTGGCCGGGCTGCCGTTCACGTACACCCGGTTCTTCCCGGACCGGGTGACCACCCGCCTCAGGAGCAGGCCGTCTTCCCCCTCCAGCCCCATGTCCGCGAGCGTCTCCCCAAGCCGGTCCGTCTCGTCCGTCTGGAAGAGCGCCTCGACCACGGCGGTTTCCTCGGAGGTGCGGATGATGTCCGGCGAGGCCCGCTCCCCGAGGAGCAGACCGACGGCGCCGATCAGGATGGATTTCCCGGCGCCGGTTTCGCCGGAGATGACGTTGAGCCCGGGCCCGAAGCTGCAGTGCAGCTCATCGATGATGGCGAAATTCTTGATCCTGAGTTCAACGAGCATCTCCACCTCCACTCCCCGACAGGGGGGCGATCGCGGGAGGGCCGGCCTGGCCGGCGGCGCGCCTCAGGGGCGCCCCTTGTCCATGCCGGCGGGGAGGGTTCCCCACCCCAGCTTCGTCCGCAGGATCGCCTGGTAGTCGCGATGGGGAGACGCCACCAGGTGGGTGACGAAGGGGGATTTGCGGATGGCGATGGTATCGCCGTCCTTCACCGTATAGGAGACCTGCCCGTCCAGGGTGACGGTGGCCCCCTGCTCCCGGGTCCAGAGGATGATCTTGACCGTGGCGTCCTCCGGCAGGATGATCGGGCGGTTCGTCAGGGTATGGGGGCAGATGGGGTTCAGGATGATCAGGGCCTGTTCGGGGAACACGATCGGCCCGCCCCCGGAAAGGGAATAGGCGGTGGAGCCGGTCGGGGTGGAGATGATCAGCCCGTCCGCCTTGAAGGTGGTCAGATAGCAGTCGTTGACGATCGTCTCCATCTCCACCATCCGGGAGAGATTGCCCCGATGGATGACCACGTCGTTGAGCAGCGTCCGTTCCTTGACCGGCTGCCGTTCCCGGCTGATGGCGGCGTCGAGCATCATCCGCCGCTCGATGCGGCAGTCCCCGCGGAGGATCATCTCCATGGCGCCGATCATCTCGTTCAAGTTGATCTCCGTCAGATAGCCGAATCCGCCCATGTTGATCCCGACGATGGGGATGTCGACCTCCCGGGCGGCCCGTGCCGTTCGCAGCAGCGTCCCATCGCCGCCGAAGACGACAATCATGTCCGCCGTCTGCACGAGCTTGCGCCGGTCCAGGCCGCGTTCCTCGCCGCTCTTGCGGGCCAGGGCGTCCTCGAAGAAGACCGTCACGCCCCGCTCGACGAGCCAGCGCTTCAAGATGAGCGCGTATTCCGGAGATTTTTCCTTTTCGACATTGGCGATAACGCCGACTTTCTTGATGTTCATCACGAACCCCGCGGGAAAGCTGCGTGTTGACCTATCACAAAAAGAAAACGCTGTCCACGACGGAATTGGTTTATGATCCCGGTTGGTTAGTTCGGGCCGGTCCATCAACGCCCGGGCCGGGATCCGCTTGACAACGGGCGCGATATTGCGCTACGGTGCGCCACTTGGAGGACATCATGGGCTTGCTTTCGGGAACCTGGACCTTTTCTCGCCATCGCGTGATGGGCGATCTGCCGCCGACGTTTCCGGCGTTCATCAACGAACGGATCCGGCGCTACTCCTTTGCGGAACTGGAACGGTCCACCGCGGAGCAGACCCTGGGATGGACGTCGGCCGAAGACGTCCTCGACACGGCGTTTTCGTATGCAAAATACGCCGTCGGGGATTTCCTCGTCTTCGCCCTCCGGATCGACCGCAAGACCGTCCCCCCGTCGCTGCTGCGGATCCGGACCCTGGCCGCCCAGAACGCGCGGCTGACCGAAACGGGCCGCAAGCGACTCTCCCGCGAGGAGAACGAGGCGATCCGCGAGCGGGTCCGCCTGGAGATCCTGCGCGCCGCCCTGCCCGTCCCCGCCCTGTTCGAGGTCTGCTGGTCCGTCTCCGACAAAACCCTCTATTTCAGTTCGCTCTCCCCCCGGATCATGCAGGACTTCCAGAATCTCTTCAAGGAATCCTTTTCGCTGACCCCCTGCCCCCTCCTCCCATGGGAGGCGGAATTCCTGGACGCGGACACGGCCGAACGGCTGGCCGCATGGACCCGGAAGCGGGGCACCGACGCGGCGGGCGACGGCCTCGCGTCCGATCCGGCCCTCCTCGGCCGCGAATTCCTCACCTGGCTCTGGTTCAAGAGCGAGGAGCGCGACGGCAGGATCACCCTGCCGGACACGGGCGACGTGGAGCTGCACTTCCAGCGGCGCCTCGTTCTCGAATCCGGCGAGGGCGAATACTTCTCCTCCGTCACCTGCCAGGGCCTCAACGCCGACCTCAAGGAGGGGAAGGAGGCCCTGCGCCAGGGGAAGAAGATCCGCGAGGCGCGGCTGAAACTCACGCGGGACGACCTGACGTGGGAGTTCACCTTCAAGGCCGACGCCTTCGCCTTTCAGACGATGAAGCTCCCCGCCACCTTCACCGAGGCCGGGGAGGCGGAGGACACCGAGGAGGGACGCACGCTGGAACGGATCTACCTGATCCGGACGGGCGTCGATTTGATGGACCAACTCTGGGCCGGCTTCTTCCGTTCGCGCCTCTCGCCCCGCTGGACGACCGAAGAGATGCCGCGCCTGAAAACCTGGATCGGACGATGAACCGGAGGGTCCCCGACGCCCATCCGCCTGACACGCCCGGCCGCCTCCCGCGCCGCCTTTCGCTGCAGCGGGATACCGCCGGGACCGGGGGCCTGCGCCTGTCCGTCTCCGGCCGCCTCGACCGGGACGCGTTCACGGACTTTCTCGCCGAATGGCAGGACCTCCTGCCGGATATCGAGGCCGGACGTCCGGAGCGGATCGCCGTCGACCTCGCCCCGATTTCGACCGCGGACAGCGCGGGCGCCCTGCTCCTGATGCAGATGGAGACGGACCTCAAGCAGCGCGCGATCGCCGTCGACTTTCTGCATGCATCCGGCGACATCGAAGCGATGTTCACGCTGCTGAGCGAACAGGCCGCCCGGGCCCACGCGGGCCCGGTCCGGACGGACGGGGGCAACCCGCTCGTCCGCGTCGGCGACGCCGGCGTCCGCGCCTATCAGGAATTCGTCGTCCTCATGACCTTTTTCGGAGAGATGATCGCAACCCTCGCCGACGCCGTCCGCCATCCCCGCTCCGTCCGCTGGGGCGACGTCCTCGTCTCGGTCCAGCGGGCGGGACTGGAGGGACTGCCGATCGTCGGCCTCATCAGTTTCCTGCTGGGCCTCATCATCGCCTTCATGTCGTCGCTGCAGCTCAAGCCCCTCGGGGCGGGCGTCTATGTGGCCGCGCTCGTCGGCATTTCCGTCGTCAAGGAACTCGGGCCCATCATGACGGCGATCGTCGTGGCCGGGCGCTCCGGCTCGGCCTTCGCCGCCGAAATCGGCACCATGAAGGTCAACGAGGAGGTGGACGCCCTGGTCATCATGGGTTTCGACCCGATGAAATTCATCGCCCTGCCGAAGATCCTGGCCGCCGTGATCGTGCTGCCGCTCCTGACCCTCTACGCGGACCTCTTCGCCATCCTCGGGGGCCTCGTCGTGGGAGTGCTGGGACTGGACCTGACCGCGCAGACCTACATCCACCAGACCCTGCAGGGCATTCGGGTGACGGACATCTCGACGAGCCTGCTGAAGGCCGTCGTCTTCGCCGTCCTCATCGCCGGCATCTCGTGTCAGCGCGGGTTCCTCGTGACCGGGGCCGCGGAGGCCGTCGGACGTCAGACCACGTCCGCCGTCGTCTCCTCGCTGTTCCTCGTGATCATCGCCGATTCCGCGTTTGCGATCGCGCTGCACTATATCCGTTGACCCGGCCCGCGGGCCGTGGGAGGATCGATGAACCCGGACATTCCGGCCATTGCCGTTGAAAATCTCACCGCCCGCTACGGGGAGCGGACGATCCTCGAGGGGGTGACCTGCGCGGTCCGGCCCGGCGAGGTCTTCCTCATCATCGGCGGCAGCGGCTGCGGCAAATCGACCCTGCTCAAGTACATGATCGGCCTGTACACGCCGGCCGCCGGGCGGGTGTGCGTCCACGGGGTCGATCTCAGCACCCTCGACGAGGAGGCGCTCCTCGGCATGCGCAAGGGGATGGGCGTTCTGTTCCAGTCCGGGGCCCTCATCGGCTCCATGACGCTGTTCGAAAACGTCGCCCTGCCCCTGAGCGAACATACCCGGCTGCCGGACGAGACAATCGCCCGGATCGTCCGGATGAAGCTGGCCTTGGTCGATCTCGCCGGCTACGAGGACCTCTATCCGGCCGAGCTGTCCGGCGGCATGAAGAAGCGGGCGGGGCTGGCCCGCGCCATGGCCCTCGACCCGAGCATCCTTTTTTTCGACGAGCCGTCGTCCGGGCTGGACCCCGTCTCGTCCGCCGAACTCGAAGCCACGATCACCCGGATCAACGAGGGGACGGGCACCACCCTGGTGATCGTCTCCCACGATCTGGATCTGATCTTCCACATCGCCCACCGGGTGGTCCTGCTCGACAGCGAAGCCCGGGGCATCATCGCCGAGGGCGATCCGCACCGGCTCCGCGAAACTTCCCGGGACCGCCGGGTCATCCGGTTCTTGAACCGCACCATCGAGGGATAACGCCATGGCCAAGAAAGTCTCCCGTTTCCTGATCGGCATCTTCGTCACGATCGGCGTCCTGATCGCCGTTGTCACCCTCATCCTCCTCGGCGCCACGAGCTACTTCCAGGAGGGGGCCATGTACGTGGCCTACTTCGACGAGTCGGTTCAGGGCCTGCAGGTCGACTCGAACGTCAAATACCGGGGCGTCGAGATCGGCAAGGTCAAGGCCATCGGCGTCGCGCCGGACAACATGCTCATCGAGGTCGTGATGAAGATCAACCAGAAGGGGGTCGTGGCCGCGGACACGACGGCCCAGCTCCGGGCGGCGGGAATCACGGGAATCGTCTTCGTCGAACTGGACCGCCGGAAGGCGGACGCCGGCCTTGCCACGCCCCGCATCGGCTTCAAGGCCCCCTACCCCGTCATCCCGTCCCGCCCCTCGGACGCCAAGCAGTTCTTCTCGGGGGTGGACGCCCTCCTGGACAAGATCCGTGCGCTCGACGTCCAGGGCATGTCGGGCCAGTTGTCCGCCACCGCCGGGGCCATCGAAACCTTCTTCAACGGCCCGAAGACGAACCGGATCCTCGCCAATCTGGAGGCCACGACAGCCACCCTGGACCGGGTGCTCGCCCGGCTCGATCGCCTGACGGCGCAGAGCACGCTCGACGACACCGTCAAGGAGGCCAGGGTGGCCCTCACGGAGGCGCGCGAGCTGATCACCGCCGTGAAGAAGGAGGTGCAGGCGGTGAACCTCGCGGAGACGTCGGGCACGGCGAACCGGTGGATCGAGGGCCTGGACCGGCGGACCCGCGACGTGACCACGGATCTCAAGGTCACCAGCGAAAACGTGCGCCAGGCCTCGGAATCCCTGGACAGGCTTCTGGACCGGCTGGAGGCCAATCCGTCCGACCTGCTCTTCAGCAAGCCGCCCCGGGTTCCAGAAAATCCCTGAAAAGGAGGATTATCGGCATGAAGACCGCGTATCCCAGAGAAAGACGCCTCGTCCCCCGACGCCCGCACGGCCGCATCCTGGCGGGCCTGACGGCCCTCCTCCTGGTCGCCCCGGCGTGGGGCTGCCTCGGCGGCAACCGGACCGCACCGCTGCCCTTCCAGTACAGCCTGGAATACGCCTCCCCGCGCCTCACCGACCTGCCGCCCCTCGACACCACGCTCAGCCTGGAGCGCTTTTCCTCCACCCAGGGGATCAACATGACCGCGATGATCTATCGCTCCGAGCCGTACCGGAATGACGCCTACTACGGACACTACTGGCGGAGCCGGCCGCGGGATCTGGTCACGGACTTCCTCCTGAGGGACCTGAAACACGCCCGCCTCTTCAAGGCCGTCTTCTCCTACCAGGACCGGCAGGAGAGCCGTTTCGTCCTCCAGGGCGCCGTGACGGAATGCTCGGCCCACTACGAGGCGCAGGGCGCCCAGCGGGCCGTTTTTTCCCTGAACCTCACGCTTCTGGATACGCAGCGGAAGGAGATCACCGAACAGGTCGTCTTCGAGAAGCGCTACGATCTCGCGCCCGCGATGGAGGAGCGCTCGCCGCGGGCGCTCGCCCGGGGAATCAGCGCGGCCATGGAAACCCTCTCCCCGCAGATGATGCGCGACGTCCACCGCGCCGTGCGGGAGCGCCTCGCCGCGCCTTCCACACCATCTTCCCTGTAAGCAGCACCCCAAACCCGGCGAGGTTGCGTATGCGTGCAGTGATCATGGCGTCCGCATCTCCAGCAATAGCGGCATGGTCTTTCGCCGGCCTCTGACTTGAGAAAACCGGTCTTCACGGTTTGGATCATCCCCGGAAACAGGGCCGGCCGCGTCCCGGCCGGAGCGTATCGGAAAAAACCGAAAAGGAGGGAGACATGAGCAAACCCAAGAGCCAGCCGATTTTCGATGAAAAGGACTTCCCCATCAGCCTGGCCCGTCTCGCGGTCCTGTCGGGAACGGGCGTGGACATCGATGAACTCAAGGTCAAGCCGATCATTGCCGTCGTCAATTCCCACACCGAATTTCACCCGGGGCACATGCACCTGGACCAGCTTGCCCGGCGGGTCAAGGAGGGCATCCATGCCGGGGGCGGCATTCCCTTCGAGTTCAACGTGCCGGCCCCCTGCGACGCCCTGTCGGAGGGAAACGAGGGGATGCGCTTCATCCTGCCCCAGCGGGAGCTGATCGCCGACATCGTCGAAACCCACGTCCGGAGCATGCTGTTCGACGGCCTGGTGATGATCGCCAGCTGCGACAAGATCATCCCGGGCATGATCATGGCGGCCGCCCGGCTCGACCTCCCCACGATTTTCCTGACCGGCGGACCCGGAGCGTTTCAGATCCGCTATTCTCCGGCGATGAAGGGGAGCATCCACCACCGGGACTATCCCGACCTCGACGATATGGTGGCCACGGCCACGTGCGCCACCTGCGGCGCCTGCGAGTTGATGGGGACGGCCAACACCTTCCAGTGTCTCGTCGAGGCCCTGGGGCTGACCCTGCCCGGTTCGGCAAACGTCCCCGCCTTCTTTGCCCGGAAACTGCTCTTTGCCCGCCAGACGGGCAAGCGCATCGTGAAGATGGTGGAGGAGGGGCTCCCCGCCCGCAGGATTCTGACGATGAATGCCCTCGAAAACGCCCTGATGGTCGATCTGGCCATCGGCGGCTCGACCAACACGACGCTTCATCTGCCGGCCATTGCCCATGAGCTCGGGGTCTCTCTGCCCCTGTCAAGGTTCAATGACTTCAACCGCAAGATTCCGACCCTCTGCGGCGTCGTACCGAACGGCCCGCACGGCATGCAGGATTTCTACCGGGCCGGCGGCGTGCAGGCGGTGATGAAGGCACTGGGGGATCGACTTCACCTGGATGCCGCCAACGTCACCGGCCAGACGCTGCGGGAGAGCCTCGGGGAAGCCCGGGTGCTGGACGATCAGGTTATTCACGGTCTGGAAAATCCCTTCTTCGCGGAAGGCGGAACCGTGGTCCTCTCCGGCAATCTTGCGCCGGATGGGGCGGTGGTCAAACAGTCCGGCGTCGATCCGGGGCAGATGATCTTCAGCGGCCCGGCCCGGGTGTTCGACGCCGAGGGGGACTGCCTGCAGGCGATCCGCGAAAGGACGATCCGCGAGGGAGAGGTGGTCGTCATCCGCTATGAAGGCCCCCGGGGTGGACCCGGGATGCCGGAAACACTGGCCGTGACGTTAGGTCTCAGCCTGTCCGGGATCAAACAGGTCAGCCTGATCACGGATGGCCGGTTTTCCGGGGCCAGTTCCGGACCCTGCATCGGGCACGTCTCCCCCGAGGCCTTCGTGGGAGGCCCGCTGGCCGCGGTCAGGAGCGGAGACATCATCGACATCGACATCCCCGCCCGCAAGCTCGAAATACGCCTGTCGGAGACGGAAATCCGGGAGCGGATGAAAGACTGGCGGCCGCCGGCGCGGAACATCCCGCCGGGCTTTATGCGGCGCTATGCGCAGACGGTCAGTTCCGCCGCCCTGGGGGCCGTTCTCGCCTAGGATGGAAGGGATGTCGTGCGGTCTTTCCGGCGTTTCCACCCGGCGACGCGGCTCATCGCTCCCGCCAGGCCCCGGAGGGAATGGAACACGGGAAGGCCCGCCGCCACGAAGGCCTCCTGCGCGGCCAGGAATTCCTTCATGCCTTCGAGATCCTCCGGGGGGCGCAGGGCGATGAGGACGGGCTTGCCCACGGCGTCCCGGGCGGCGCGAATCACGGCCGTGACCGGTTCCAGAAAAGCGGGTGTCGAAAAGCGGCCCATGCCCCAGCTGCCGATGGGGTGGAAGCCCAAGTGATAGACGAGCATGTGGATGTCCGGGGATGAGCCCACGGTGCGAAGGGCCACATCGATGGCGCGGGGATCGATGAGGTTCAACGTATCCACCGGGTTCGTGAAGATGCTCCCGGCGACCGGCAGATGGCGCTTCAGCTCATCCTGGACCTCCGGCGACAGGCGGGGCACGTTCAAGCCGGCCCGTTCGAGCTCGTCGCATCCAAGCACCGCCGGACCGCCGCCCGCGCCGATCATGGCCGCGCCGATGCCCGCGGGAAGCGGATGGGCGAAACGGAGGGCCGTCAGCGTATCGATCATCTCGTCCAGGTGATCGACCTGTAAGGCGTTGGTCTGCCGGCAGAGGGCCTCGAAGACGGCGACGGAGCTCGTCATGCTCGCCGTGTGTCCGAGGGCGGCGCGCAGGCCCGCCTCCGTTTTGCCGCCCTTGTAGACGATGACGGGCTTGCGGCGCGCGGCCGCCGCCAGGGCGCGGGCGAAGCCCTCCCCGTCGCGCACGCCCTCCACGTAGGCGGCGATGATCTCCGTTTCGTCATCCCCGGCAAAGTATTCCAGCAGTTCGCATTCATTGACATCCAGCGCATTGCCGTAGCTCACGACCTTGCTGAAGCGGATCCCCCGGGGCCCGCTGGATTTGGGAAGAATCTGCGCATGTCCACCGCTCTGGGTCAGGAAGGCGACCGGTCCCGGATCGAGGGGGATATCGATGCTGTTGGCCACACGACGCCCCGGGACGAAAAGGCCGATGCAGTTGGGTCCGATGATGCGAAACCCGTTCGCCCGGGCCTTGTCCAGCATGGCCTGTTCGAGGGCCGCGCGGTCATCCTCGCCGCTCTCGCCGAAACCCGCCGTGAAGAAATGGACGGATCGAACGCCTTTGGCGGCGCACTCGTCGAGAAGCGCCAGACAGGACTCGGCGGGGATGTTCACAACGACGTGATCGATCGGGTCGGGTACGGCCAGCAGGTTCGGGTAGCAGGGGATGCCGAGAATCTCCGGATACTTGGGGTTGATCGGATAGATGGCGGGATAGCCCGCCTTGATAAGCGACAGGACGACCAGTCCGCCGAAGGAAAAACCGCCGCCCGTGGTCGGCGAGGAAACCCCCACGACCGCCACGCCCCGCGGGTTGAACACCTCCTCAAGAGGCACCTGTTTTCCTGCCGAGTTCTCATCCATGAATGCACTCCCTGCAATCCCCGCGATCCCATACGTTTGAATCTATTGCGTCAGGGTAAAGTCGATGCCGCCGATCGGCACCCAGGACGACTCCTCCCACGAGGGTTTGTCACGCTCCCGAAGCAGGAATTCAATGCGATAACGCCCCGGCTTCCTGACGTCGAAAGTGAAAAGAGCGGCCCCCGGATTGTTGCAATATGAACTTGAGCGGTATCGTGGATCCTGCCCGTTGTTGTCCCCGTCGGGATGCTTAAGGATATACCCGAAAACATACAGCGGCAGATTGTTGCTGTTGACGTAAGTGTTGACGGGCGGTCCTTCCAGCATTGCACCGAACTTGTGCCCCTTATCCCAGGCGCTCATCGCTTCATTGACGGAAAAAGTGTCTCTGACATCAACCGCCCGAACTTCCCTGTCATAGGTATTCGAGCCGATGGAGACCTCGCCATAGATCCCAACGCCCCAGCGCTTCAAGCGCCACTGTTTGTATTGAAAAGAAGGAACGGGAAAGGGATGGCCGCCTTCTCCGGAGGAACGGACATCCGATGACGCGGGCTGCTTCTTTTCACCGGTGAAGGCAACGGAATATTCCCTGACGGAGACTTCCCTTTTGGACTCCCTCTCCACGATCGCCGTTCTCACCTTCCACGTGCCGAACGCCGGGGACAGCTTGTTCGGACTCCTGTCATAGAAAAAAACGGGGAATGTCAATTTCTCCGCGGCATAGCCTTCCTCGTTGAATCCGTAGGTTGTATTCCAAACCTCCGAGCCGTCAGGTCGGAGAACCTGTGTTTTGAAGTAATAGTCAAAGGTGCCGAACCGGTTCAGGATGCTCTGCTTTTGAACGCGAAACCAGAACGTCACCTCCTTGTCGGCGTCCTTCGCCTCCCGGTCGAACACCCACACGGATTGGCCGGGATTCATGCCTGCACCCATCACGACCGGCTGGGCCAAGGCCTCCGGCAATGCCGTCAGCAGAGAAAATAAAATTGACGAAAGAATGACCGTCTGTTTGATAAGCCTTTTGATGTTTATATCAGGGAACGCGCTTGGCATGTTCAGCCCTCCTTAGACTGTATCTTGCGTTCACCCCTTTACCACATGTCAAGCCGGAGTACAGCCGTTTATTGACTGTTTCCGATCGAGTTGGGGTAGCCCCCCGTTTTGACCGGACACCTGAAAAGCGGAAATAAATGAAGATTACGGATAGAATTTCAACCCCGACAAAATCGGCCCTGGTTTCGTGATGTCAGCCAGCTGCGACGCGACGCCTCTCATTTCTTGGGTTCAGATCGAATAAATTTCGCAGAGACAGGATCCTGTGCCCACGTGCGAATCGCATCCCAGTCACGGAAATCCCCTTCCGGCGATCCCTTGGACTTCAGTATTTTCTGGTAAAGCCACGAAAGGTTGTTGTAATCCAACGCTCCGGCGAACGTTCCTATGCCAACAGGCCTGATTTCCGGCGCGGCCTTAAGGACGGGATTCATGTAGGACAGCGCTTTGGCCCGTTTCTCATCTGTCGGGCGGGCCAGGGATATGCACACGAGGAAATAGGCGACAGGCACCTGGCGCAGGATGGCTCTGTTCCTCTGAACGAAATCCAACGCTTCAGGCAGCCACTCGCCCTTATAGATCGCACTGCCGACGACCACGCCTTGATAGGAGCCGACATGGCTGGCATGCTTGATCAACGCCACATCGGCAGACATGCCCTGACTGCACAGTTCCTTGCCGATTGCATCAGCGACTCCCCCGGTTGAGCCATACTGACTGGCATAGGTGACCAAAACTTTCTTCTTCGTATTTTTCTTGCCTTCACATTTTCCTTCGGGGAACTTAATCTCCGCTGCATGGCCGATTCCCGCCCCCGATAGCCCATCGAGTGACATTGCCGTGATCAGGCAAGTGGACAGCGCCAAGAAATCACGGCGGCTGAAATTCCAGAGATCAATCTTTTTGAATCCCATCAGAATCCCCTCCTTCCCGTTCTATGCTCTGACGGAGATATTCCGTCAATTTACGGTCAGAGCGCCGAGGTGATGCCGCTGCCAGAAACCGATACTGGATTGATGCCGCGGAAATCGGTCTAAGTACTTGTAATCATTGCGGTAGAGTCGAATAATTCCCTTATCTAATTTGAATCATTCGACTATTCATATTTCGATTTTTCAATAAGCCCCTAAATATGCCCCCATATTTCAATCCACCGTCGGTTTTCTGGATGATAAATTCCGTTAACCGAGGGAAACAGACAACGCCCTTGATTGAAATGCTTCACCACGTTTCTGAGTTCAATCTCTCTTAGCGGTGGTTCATTATATCAAAATATGATCGAAAATAAAGCGCTAGACCGATGAGAAAAACGGATTTTTTACAAGGACCCGCATCGCCGTTGTTTAATGCAAGTTAGCCTAGGAGCGTTGCGCGAGGCCTCAGGCCCACACCCGCACTAAAAGAATTCTTCCCCGAACCCCCGCCACGACCCGGAAACGAAAGACCGTGGACGTTGGGTCCTCTCTACCTCCCCTGTTTCTGTAACTCATGAGTCAGGGAAAAAGGACCCGAACGACGCCAAGGGGCCGTGCTACGATTTTCGCTATTCTTTTCGCGCGACCGGAATCATATCCCGCCTCGCTACAACGGGTTGTGTGAAAATTTCCTTGACGTAAAAGACGCCTTTCCGTATCGTCGCACTGTCGGAAAGGTAGGTTCTTATTAAGAAAAAACAAAAAATATTATTAGAATTTATGAATAATACATTGTTTATTATCTTAATCAGCGCTGCATTTGTTATTGTGGCGTTCTTTTTTCTCTATAGGTTTCTGTTGCAGCTTACCACGAAGCCCGTTCTGGAAATCAGCCTTACACCCTATGATAGTTCGAGATGGCCTGAGAAGAACAAGATAAAAGACCTGATGGAAACGTTTCGGAAGTACGGATTCGATCTGGCCGGGCAGTATGAATGCCCGGAAATGCCCGGTCTCAAAATAGCCGGTTTTGTGAAACCATCGGAACAATGGGTTGGAGTCGTTAACGATCATCCCATTGCCGGAATCTGGACGGAAGTTTGCGTGCAGTATGCTGATGGTGAAAACCTCACCATTTCCAACGCACCTAGGGGGCAGGAAATGGATCATATGCCGGAATCAACCATGATTTATATGAAGGGAAGTTCTCTGGATGAACTTATCGCGAAGCTTCTGTATGAGAGAAAAAATAAGGCGCGTAAAACGATAACCAGGGAGGAATTTTCTTCTAATTTCGAAGACGCCTATAAAAAAGAAATGAAATGGCGCATGGAAAGGGGAGGGCCGACGGCACTGGAAGTAAAGCGGGTGGCCGATGAAATGGGTGTTCCTCTGGACAGCGCCAAGATGCAGGCGAAAACGCAACAATTGCAGAAAATATGGATGAAAGAGAAGAACAAGCCGAAGAAGATCAGGAGAGAAGTGATTGAAGCTGAACTGCCGGGAGAATATCAGAGGCCGGAATCATTCAGACAAATGATGGAACAAAAGAGTGAACCCCTGCCGCAGATGAACCTACCGGTCGTGCCTGTATATTTCATCCTGATTGCGGCAATAAGTTACTGGTGTTATTACGGTTATCAATACAACAACGTTCATGGGCCGGTGCCTCTGACAGATTTGGTTATCTTTTTTGCGGTCTTTCTTTTTCAGTTCATTATTCTGGCTTATATTTGGTCTTATAATAAACAGGTGAAAATGTGCCCTTATCTGAAACGCGTTGCCGATGTGAGCCCGGGGGCTTTTGTATTCATATCCGGTAAAGCCCCCACTCTGTTCTATGCCAGGGAAGGGTGGATAGGTAAACTTGTATTTTGGATGGGAGGCGATAATACGCCGGGCACGACCAGTCTGGAAGCAACCACAACGCGTTCCGGCGGGTGGCTGTCGATTTGTCAGAAGAGTTTAATCGGCAGGATATTCGGTCGTTCGGATGATGACAATATTCCGTTACCGGAGAGCGATTTCAGTAGAAAATTTACAATGTCGGCTTCGGATAAAGTATTGGCTCAGGAACTGCTCGGTGCCGATATCGCTGGTATCATCGTGCGTCTGGAGGAATTTAAGAAACCGTTCATCGATATTGATGGAAAATCTGTCGTCGTAAGAATTGATGGCGTATTATCCAGTCCGAGCAAGGAAGCGGAGCTGAAAAAATTTTTGGAAATTGCTGAAGACATTATTGATGCGGTCGTAAGCTTCCGCTAAGAGCGGACCATACAAAAATAGAGCTTTCCGCAAGATGCACCGGATGGAGAGTTGAAGATATCAGGGCTTGGGTCGGGAGTAAAATCTCTGAAAACAGGCAAAGCACAAAGGCCATTTCTGCTGACAAAGCTGACAAGAAACTGACAACGGGAAAATCGACCTAAGTACTTGAAATCATGGTGGAGG
>DAOPOS010000028.1:0-30824 GCA_035358035.1 Syntrophales bacterium
AGGGTTTCCTCGTTGCTGTTCACCGGGGTGATGATGACCGCGTAGGGGGCGAGCGTCATGGGCCAGACGATCCCCTGATCGTCGTGGCTCTGTTCGATGGCGGCGGCGACGGTGCGGCCGATGCCGATCCCGTAGCAGCCCATGACCATCGTCTGTTCCCGGCCCGCCGCGTCGAGATAGACGGCCCGCATGGCCCGGCTGTATTTGGTGCCGAGCTTGAACACATGCCCCACTTCGATGCCGCGGGCCATACGAACGGGGGCACTGCAGCGCGGACAGGGGTCGCCCGAGCGGACGACCCGCAGGTCGGCATAGGCGGAGATGGAGAAATCCCGTTCCGGACTCGCGTTTTTCAGGTGGTAGTCCTCCCGGTTCGCCCCCATCACGCAGTGGGTCATGCTGATCAGCGAATAGTCCGCGATCACGCGCGCCCGGATCCCGACCGCGCCCGCAAACCCCCGCGGCGATCCGGTTACGTCGAGGATCATGTCGTCCATCGCCAGCTCCAGTTCGTCGCAGCCCAGGACGTTCTTCACCTTGATCTCGTTGACCTCGTGATCCCCGCGGACGAGGATCGCCACGGGCTTGCCATCGGCGCTGAAGATGAGGGTCTTCACGACCTCCTGGGGGGTCACCGCCAGAAATGCGCAGACCTCCTCGATGGTCCGCACGCCGGGGGTGTGGACCTCCTCGAGGGGCAGCCGGGCGCCGGCGTCGGAGGGCGTCTTCTCCAGCCGCGCGATCTCGGCCTTCTCGAGGTTGGCCGCGTAGTCGCAGGAGGTGCAGAAGACGACGGCATCCTCGCCGGAATCGGCCATCACCATGAATTCATGCGAGTAGCTCCCTCCAATGGTTCCCGAATCCGCCTCCACGGCCCTGAAGTCGAGCCCGCACCGGCGGAAGATGCGGCCGTACGCCTCGAACATCTTCCGATAGCTCGCCTCCGCGCCGGCCTCGTCGGCGTCGAAGCTGTAGGCGTCCTTCATGCCGAACTCGCGGCAGCGCATGACGCCGAAGCGGGGCCGGATCTCGTCACGGAACTTCGTCTGGATCTGGTAGAGGTTCCGGGGAAGCTGGCGGTAGGTCTTGATCTCGTTGCGGACCAGGTCCGTGATGACCTCCTCATGGGTGGGTCCGAGGCAATACTCCCGCTCGTGGCGATCCCGAAAGCGGAGCAGCTCCCGTCCGTAATGGACCCACCGCCCCGATTCCTGCCAGAGCTCCGCCGGCTGGACCATCGGCATGAAGAGCTCCTGGGCGCCGGCCCGGTTCATCTCCTCTCGCACGATCTGCTCCACCTTGCGGATCACCCGGTACCCCAGGGGAAGGTAGGAATAGATGCCGCTGGTGAGCTTCCGGATCATTCCGGCCCGGATCATGAGCTGATGGCTTGCCAGCTCGGCGTCGGACGGCACCTCCCGTCCCGTCGGCAGAAACAACTCCGAATAACGCATTGTACCTCCTTGTTTCAAGCGCCGCGCGCGGCGAGCGCATCGATTTCCGTCAACAGGGCCGCGACGAATTCCGCCTCCGGGACCTTGCGGATCACCTTCCCCTTCCGGAAGAGAAATCCGAATCCCCGCCCGCCGGCGATTCCGACGTCGGCCTCCGCCGCCTCGCCGGGACCGTTCACGACGCAGCCCATCAGGGCGACCTTCAGGGGGGCTGTGCAGCCTGCGAGGGCCTTCTCCATCCGCGTCGCCAACGTCATGAGATCGATCTCGCAGCGCCCGCACGTCGGGCAGGAGATAATTTCCACGCCGCGCCGTCGGATGCCGAGCGCCCGCAGAATGCCGTAGGCGATCGGCATTTCGCGGACCGGATCCCCGGTCACCGAGACGCGGATCGTGTCGCCGATGCCCTCCGCGAGCAGCATACCGATGCCGAGGGACGACTTGACGGCGGCCTGCACCTCCGTGCCGGCCTCCGTCACCCCGAGATGAAGGGGACAGTCGCTCCGCGCGGACATCTCGCGATAGGCCGCGAGGGTGGTCAGGACATCCGAAGATTTCAGGGAGACCTTGATGGCGTCGAAGCCCGACTGTCTAAGGACATCGATGTGCCGGAGGGCGCTTTCCACGAGCGCGGGTGCATGCGGTCCGCCATGCTTGGACAGAAGATCCCGTTCGAGCGATCCCGCATTGATGCCGATGCGGATGGGAATGCCCGCCTCCCCGGCCGCCTTCGCAATCCGGCGGATTTTGTCCCGCGCCAGGTTGCCCGGATTGATCCGGATCGCGTCGACCCCCTGATGGATGGCCGCGAGGGCAAGCCCGTGCTGGAAATGGATATCGGCGATCAGCGGAAGCCGGCCGGCCTTCCGGATCGCCCGAAGCGTCTGGGCGGCCTCCGCATCCGGCACGGCGACCCGGACGATTTCGCAACCGGCGCATGCCAGGCGGCGGATCTGGCGAACCGTTTTCCGGACGTCGCGCGTGTCGGTATTCGTCATGGACTGGACGACGACGGGCGCTCCGCCCCCCACCTGAACGCCGCCGATCAAAACCGGCTGGGTATGTTTTCTTCTCATCGATGGATACAATCTAAGACCGCGTTATCGGGCCACCCGGGCTTTTTCGTAACGTAACACGAAAAACCGGCCCCGATCAATGTCTAAATGCGCGGGCTTGCCGAACACGCGCGCCCTGGAGAGAGCGCTTCGCCCCGCCGGGACGACGGATCCCGCCAGCGCGCCTGGGAAAGGTTTCCGGGGAAAAGGGAGGGGTGATCAGCGACCCCGCCAGCAATAGAGACACAGCTCCGTTTCCGGCAGACCGATGGCCGCGATCATGTCTTCGATCGGCAGGTACTTCAGCGAGGTCACGTTGAGATCCCGGCGAATCCACTCGACCATGCTCCGGTATTCCTCCGACCGCCGGTCGAGGTAGGCCTCCACGTTATCCGTGTCGCGCCCCTCGATGGCCCGGATGGCCCGGCGGCAGGCCAGCTCTCCGAAGGTACGGGTGGAGGAGGCGAAAATGCAGGGATACATCAGGGGGGGACAGGCGGGCCGGACATGGATTTCCCGGGCGCCGTTGTCCCAGAGCTTCGTAATCGTGAAATTCTTCAGCTGCGTCCCCCGGACGATGGAATCGTCGCAGACGATCATCCGGCTCCCCTGGATGACCTCCCGGACGGCGCTGAGTTTCATCGTCGCCACGAGATCCCGGATGTCCTGCGAGGGCGGGGTGTAGCTCCGGCCGTAGCCGGGCGTGTATTTGACGAGGGGGCGCCGGAAGGGAATCCCGGATTCCATGGCATAGCCGATGGCATGCCCCACGCCGGAGTCGGGAATGCCCGTGACGAAATCCGCCTCCACGTCGTCGTTCCGGGCGATGGCCCGGCCGCAGCGTTCCCGGGCCATCTCCACGCCAATGCCGTCGTAGATCGACGCCGGATAGCCGGTGTAGATCCAGAGAAAAGCGCAGACCTGCCGTCGTTCCCGGGGGGGGCGGAGAACCTTGAGGCCGTCCGCGGACAGGAAAACGATCTCGCCCGGTCCCAGGAAGTGACGCAGCTGATAGCCGAGATTCGGAAACGCGCTCGCCTCGGTTGCCACGGCCATTCCGGGACCGCCGATGCGCTCCCCGATGGTCAGGGGGAAGCGCCCGTACCGGTCCCGGGCGGCATAGATCCCTTCGGCCGTCATGATGAGCGTACAGATCGACCCCTCGATGGCCTCCTGCATCCGCACGATCCCGTCCGCGATGTCGCTCCCCCGGCTGATCAGCTTGGAGACGAGCTCCACCGTATTGATCCCGCCGAGCGTCATTTCACTGAAGGAATCGCACTGATCGAGGAGCCCCGACATGAGGGCCTTCTTGTTGGAGACCTGCCCCGTGGCCGCGATGGCGAACGTCCCGAATTTCGAGCGGATGATCAGCGGCTGGGGTGCATCGTCGTCGATGGCGCCGATGCCGAGCGTCCCGTCCATCTCCTTGTAGTCGTCGACGAAGCGGGATTTGAACTGGGCCTGACTGATGCTGTGGATCGTGTGATAGAAGCCCTTGGCGCCGCAGACGGCCAGTCCGCCGTTTTCCGTCCCCAGATGGGAGTGGTAGTCCGTTCCGTAAAACAGGGTCTTGGAACAGTTGACCGTCTTGACGACCCCGAAAAGTCCGCCCATGATTGCCTCGTTTCAGGAGAGTTGCCGGATGGCCGCCGCGATGCGTTCCAGACCGGTTTCGATGTTCTTAAGCGACGTCGCGTAGGAAAGCCGGATGCAGGCGTCTTCGCCGAAGGCGATCCCGGGAACGACGGCGCAGTTTGCGGCGTCGAGGAGCCAGGCCGCGACGTCGGTGGACCCGGTCAGGGTCTGGCCCGCATGAGACTTTCCAAAGAGTCGCGAGACGTTCGGGAACACGTAAAACGCCCCCTGGGGGTTGGGACAGCGCACGCCTTCCAGGGCATTCAGTCCCGCTACGATGACGTCGCGGCGCCGCTGAAACTCTCCGACCATGGCCGCGACCACGCCCTGGTCGCCGTTCAGGGCCGCGACGGCGGCCTTCTGTGCGATCGAGGTCGGATTCGACGTGTTCTGGCTCTGGATCTTCGTGACGGCGGCGATGACGTCCGCCGGCCCTGCGGCATACCCGATTCGCCATCCGGTCATGGCGTACGCCTTCGAGACGCCGTTGACGACCAGGGTATGCGCCTTCAGACGCTCGTCAAGCGCGGCCACGTGATGAAACCGAAATCCGTCATAGACGATCTTTTCGTAGATGTCGTCGGAGATGACCCAAATGTCCCGCTCCCGTACCACGTCCCCCAGGGCGCGCAACTCCGCCTCGCTGTAGGCCGCGCCCGTCGGATTGGACGGGCTGTTCAGGATGACGGCCTTCGTGGCCGGCGTGAGGGCGCGTTCCAGGTCATGGGGCTGAACCTTGTAGCCGTCTTCCTCGCGCGTGGGAAGAATGACCGGGGTCGCCCCGGCGAGAAGCACAATGTCGGGATAGGACACCCAGTACGGGGCGGGGATGATGACCTCGTCCCCCTCTTCGAAGAGGACCTGGGCCAGGTTGTAGAGGGTGTGCTTGGCGCCGCAGGACACCGCGATCTCCGGGCGCCCGTAGGTGAGGCCCTGGTCCCGCAGCAGCTTTGCCGCGACGGCGTCCTTGAGTTCGTCGATTCCGCCGACGGGCGTATAGCGGGTGAATCCCTGTTCGATCGCCTCGACCGCCGCGCGGCGGATGTGCTCCGGGGTGTCGAAATCGGGCTCGCCGGCGCCGAAACCGAGGATGTCCCGGCCCTGCGAGCGCAACGCGTTGGCCTTCATCGTGATGGCCAGGGTCGGCGACGGTTTGATGCGCTGAATTCTGCGTGCAAAGTTCATCCTGGTTGATTCCCGTATTTGTCCAAAAGTTTCTGATAGACGAGGTCCGGAACCAGTCCCTTGACGGAACCGCCGAGACTCGCCGCCTCCTTGATGATGTTGGAGCTCGTGTAGAACCACTTGTACCCGGTCATGAGGAAGACCGTTTCGATGTCCCGATTGAGCCGGCGGTTGATCAGGGCCATCTGAAATTCGTATTCAAAATCGGACAGGGCGCGCAATCCTCTCAGGATGACATTCGCGCCGGCGTCCTTGACGTAGTCCACGAGGAGTCCGGAAAAGCTGTCGATGCGCACCCGGCCGTTGCACTTCAGGACCGCCTTGATCAGGTCCGTGCGCTCCTCCACGGAAAAGAGCGATTTCTTGTTGGGATTGTAGGCGATGAGGACGATCATCTCGTCGAACATTCGCAAGCCCCGCTTGATGATGTCGATGTGGCCGTTGGTGATGGGATCGAAAGAACCTGGATAAACGGCGATCTTTTTCATGGATGGCGGCGGTCTCCTTTCCTAAGAGACTGAGAATAACGACAGAACGGTGTCTCCATACATCCGGTGATCGACCCGGCGAAGCCGACCCTCCCCGGGATCCGACAGGTCCTCGCGGCGCGAATGCTGGAGGATGAAGCAGCCGCCCTCCCCCAGGATCCCGAGCGTCGCCACCCGCCGCAGGACGGGATCCACGAAGTCCCGCTCGTAGGGCGGATCGGCGAAGACGACGTCGAAGCGATCGCCCCGGTCCTCGAGCATTTTGAGGGCGCTCGTCCAGTCCCGGCCCCAGACCGCTCCCGCGGCGGTAAACCCGAGCAGGTTCAGATTTCTCCGGATGGTCGCCGCCAGGCGCCGGTCCCTTTCGACGAAAACCACCCGCTTCGCCCCGCGGCTGATCGCCTCCAGCCCGACACTGCCGGCGCCGGCGAACAGATCCAGGAAATCCAGGTCCTTCATGTCGGGGAGAATCTGAAAGAGGGCCTCCTTGACCCGGCCCTCCGTCGGCCGCAGCCGCCCGCGCGGCGGAATGTGGATCCTGCGTTTCCCGGCCGTTCCGCCGATGATTCTCATAGATAATCCCGGATCAGAACCTCCGCGATCTGTACGGCGTTCAGGGCCGCGCCCTTCCGGAGGTTGTCCGACACGACCCACAGGTTGATTCCGTTGGCGATCGATTCGTCCTCCCGGATCCGCCCCACCAGCGTTTCGTCATGCCCGGCCGCATCGATGGCCATGGGATAGCGCCGCTGTCCCGGATCGTCCACCACCCGGACCCCCGGCGCCCGGCTCAGAATTTCCCGGCACTCGACGGCGCTGATCTTCCGCTCCGTCTCGATGTTGACCGATTCTGAATGGCCGTAGAACACGGGAACGCGCACCGTCGTGGCGGTCACGGCGATGTCGGGATCGCCCATGATCTTCTTCGTTTCCCGGACCATCTTCATCTCTTCCCGGGTATAGCCGTTGTCGAGGAAGACGTCGATCTGCGGCAGGCAGTTGAAGGCGATCCGGTGCGGATAGACGCTGACCTCGGCCTCGCGCCCGCTGATCAGCGCCCGCGTCTGGGCGGCCAGTTCCTCGATCGCCTTCTTGCCGGTCCCGGAAACGGCCTGATAGGTCGAGACGACGATCCGCCTGATGCGGACGGCGTCGTGGATCGGCTTCAGGGCCACCACCATCTGGATGGTGGAACAGTTGGGGTTGGCGATGATGCCGCGGTCCTTGTACCCGCCGATCGCCTCGGGATTGACCTCCGGAACGACGAGCGGGACATCCGGCTCCATGCGGAAGGCGTTGGTGTTGTCGATGACGACGCAGCCGGACCGGACCGCAGCCGGGGCAAAGCGCTCGCTGATGCCGCCGCCGGCGGAAAAGAGACCGATGTCGATCCCGGCGAAGGAATCCTCAGTCAAAACGGCGACGGGAATGTCCCGTCCCTGATACGAAAGGCTCTTGCCCAGGGACCGCTCGGAGGCCAGCAGGCGCAGCTCCCCTACGGGGAACCGGCGTTCCTCCAGAACCTTGATCATTTCATTGCCGACGGCGCCCGTGGCGCCGACCACGGCGCAATTGTACCGCTTCATTCCCTACTCCCCGATCTCAGGATGGCGCGATGCCGCGGAGCGTTCCGCCCCGCGGCCCGTCCTCCCCGATTATTTGCAATCCGTCTTCGTCGCTTCCGTCCGGTGATGCCTCAACCCGTCATAGGCCCGGCGGGTCAGACGAACGAGCCACCAGACGGGTCCGGACAGGCTGTAGCCCAGCGCGAACGTAAAGATCATGATCTGCGGCTCCGCAATGACGATCGCCAGAACGAACACGATCAGCACGAAGGACATGAACGGCTTGCGGGCGAAGAAATTCAGGTCCTTGAAGCTGTAGTACTTGATGCTGCTGACCATGAAGATGGCGATGGCGACGACGCCGATCAGCACGAGGGGGCTTTCGAATTTCCCCTCCTGCCCCAGTTTGTAGAAGATCAGCACGCCGGACGCCACGACGGCGGCCGCGCCGGGAATCGGCAGCCCGTTGAAAACCCGGCTGTCGACGATCCCCGTCTGGATGTTGAACCGCGCCAGGCGCAGGGCGCCGCAGGCCGTAAAGAGGAAGGCGGCCAGCCATCCCCATTTCCCGTATGACGCCAGGCTCCAGTTGTAGGCCATCAGCGACGGGGCAACCCCGAAGGCGACGAGGTCGGACAGGGAATCGTATTCCGCGCCGAACTTGCTGGTCGTGTTCGTCATGCGCGCGATCCGGCCGTCCAGCGCATCCAGGACCGCCGCCAGAATGATCGCGATGGCCGCCACCTCGAACAGGCCCTTCATGGACGCGACCGCCGAGTAAAAGCCGCAGAACAGGCTGGCCGTGGTGAAGAGGTTGGGGAGAACGTAAATCCCCTTTTTCATGTTGTCCCTTCTGAAGGGCGATGGATTCTTCATGGCATCCGTCCTATCGGCGTCTGTCCCGCGCGGACCTTGTCCCCGAGCCGGACGAGGACGGTGGCGTCGTCGGGAAGAAATACTTCGAGGCGCGACCCGAACCGGATGAGTCCGAACCGCTCTCCCGCCCGGACCGCCATGCCCTCCTTCAGCCAGCAGACGATCCGCCGGGCCACGAGACCGGCAATCTGAACGGTCAGAATCTCCCTGCCGTCCCAGGTTTTGAGCAGAACCGACGTCCGTTCGTTCTGTTCCGACGCCTTGTCCAGATCGGCCGACAGAAACTTGCCGGGCCGGTAGCGGATGGCGCTCACGGCCCCGTCATAGGGGATCCGGTTCACATGCACGTTGAACACATTCATGAAAATGCTGACCTTCTTCAAGGACCCTGGAATCAGTTCCTGTCCGTCGACCGTCTCGATGCGAATGACGCGCCCGTCGGCCGGTGAAATCACGAGCTTTCGATCGTCCGGGGTTTCCCGCTCGGGATTCCGGAAAAAGGCGATGACGAACACCGTCACCGCGCCCAGGACCAGGGCCGACGCCCCGCCGCCCATCAGCGCCGCAGCGGCGGTGAGCAGGACGAGCGGCAGGATGAAAGGAAGCCCTTCACGAACGATGATCCCGTTTCTTTTCCCCATTCCGCTACCCTTTTCCCGGCCGGACCCTCCCGGCCGGTTTCCGGTCTCCGCTTACCCCAAATCGGAGGGTGTTGTCAATCATTCTTCATGCTTTCCCGCGGGGAGGCATGCCGTCGTTCGGCCTCCGAAACGCGGAGATAACGGGGGGAAAAGCGGACAACGTCGAGTGCTTCTCCTGCCCGGTAGCGCTCCTCTCCGAGCAGGGCGACGGCGGCGGCCCGGACGTGCCGGTACAGGGGTCCCGCAAAGCGGGCCCGGGCGGAACAGCGCGCCGCAAGCGCATCGCGATGGCGTTCCGCGCCATCGCCGACGAACAGGACCGGTCCGTCCGGCAGGGCGTCGACGAGCTCGTCCACATCCGCGACCCGCTCGGGCGAGATCCTTTCGCGCCGGCCGTCCTCCCCGTCCCGGTACATCGCGGCGTAGACCTGTTCCCGCTGGGCGTCGAGCATCGCGCAGAGGACCTTGCCGGTGATCGCCGGGAGCGGGTAGGCCAGTGCGTCGAGCGTCGAGACGCCCACGGCCGGCTTGCCGGCGGCCAGGGCGAGCCCCTTGACGGTCCCGGCCGCGATCCGCAGGCCGGTGAACGAACCCGGGCCGAGGGTCAGGGCGAAAAGGTCGATCTGTGCGAGTTCGATGCCGGCATGGCGACAGGCCGCCTCGATGGCCGGAAGCAGGACGAGGGAATGGTTGAGGCCGGCGTGATGGAAGGCCTCGTAGCGGATCTGCCCGTCAACCGTCAGGGAAACGCCGGCCGATCTGCCGGCGGTATCGATGGCGAGCGTCCTCATGGCTGCTTCGTGAAGATCCGGGCGAAGTCGTCCAAAAGCTTGATGTGCAGGCGATCGACGTCCATCATGAAGACCCAGATCATGAGCATGATGAGCAGCGCAAAGCCGACCTGCTGGGCGCGTTCCCGCCATTTCAGGCTGACCGGCCGCCGGACGACCAGTTCGATCAGGTAGAACAGCAGGTGACCGCCGTCCAGCACCGGAATCGGCAGCAGGTTGAGGACCGCCAGGTTAATGCTCAGCAGGGCCATGAACAAAAGGAAAGGGACCATCCCTTCCTTCGCCTGCACCCCGGCGATCTGGGCGATAAGAATCGGTCCGCCCAGGGTCTTGGCGGAGAGGGTACCGTCGATGAGTTTGACGATGCTGATCACGGTCAGTTTCGTGACCGCCCAGGTCTGGGAGACGCCCGCCGCCAGGGCGTCCACGGGTCCCAGGCGTTTCGTCACCACCTGGCCCGACGGACTGATGCCGATCTTGTAGGCGCTGATCTCCTCCCCGAAGAGGTTCTTTCCCTTCATGCGCCGCGGGGTAACCTGAACGTCGAAAACCGTTCCGCCCCGGTCGATTCTCAACGCCAGGGGCGTCCCCTTCCCCCTTTCGACCGCGCGGGCGATGTCGTCCCAGTAGGCGACCCTCTGCCCCGCGATGCTGACCAGGATGTCCCCGGCCTTGAGCCCGGCGGCCGCCGCCGCCGATTCGGCCTGGATGTCGCCGATCCGCGCCGTCAGGGCGGGGACGCCGGACAGGTACACGCCGAAGAAAACGACGAGGGCGAGCAGAAGATTGAAAACGGGTCCCGCCACGACGATGCCCATCCGCCTCCAGACCGTCTGGTTCAGGAAGGACCGCTTCTCGTCTTCCGGGCTGAGCGTCTCGCCTTCCGCCTCGCCGAGCAGTTTCACGTAGCCGCCCAGCGGGATCCAGGATATCAGGTATTCCGTTTCGCCGATCTTTTTCCCGACCAGCTTATGGCCGAAACCGAGCGAGAACTTGAGCACGCCGACGCCGAAGGATTTGGCGACGATGAAATGCCCGAATTCGTGGGCGAAAATCAGGATGCCGAGAAGAATGATGAGGGAAATGATGCTGATGCCAAGCACGATGCCGTCCTTTCCTCGCCGCAGACGCGCGGCGGAAGGTTTCACTGTCCCGGTTTCATCTCGTCGATCCAGGCTGCGGCCGCCTGCCGCGCCCAGGCATCGGCCTCAAGAATGTCATCGAGGCCGGAACCGTCGGCCGGCCGGTGCTGCGCCATCACCCCGGAAATCAGGCGGGGGATATCCATGAACCCCATGCGCTTTTCAAGAAAGGCGTTCACGGCGACCTCGTTGGCGGCGTTCAGGACCGCCGGCATCGTGCCGCCGGTCCGGCCGGCCTGACGGCCGAGCGCCAGGCAGGGGAATCTCTCCTCGTCCGGCGGGAAGAATTCCAGCGGCGGCCCGGCAGTCAGATCGAGCCGCTCCGCGGGCTTCTCCAGGCGTTCCGGATACGCCAGGGCGTAAGCGATGGGGATGCGCATGTCCGGCACGGCAAGCTGCGCCATGACCGATCCGTCCCGGTACTCGACCAGGGAGTGGACCACGCTCTGCGGGTGGATCAGAACGTCGATGCGATCCAGATCGCAATCGAAGAGCCATTTCGCCTCGATCATTTCCAGGCCCTTGTTGATCATCGTCGCGGAATCGATGGTGATCTTGGCCCCCATGGTCCAGTTCGGGTGGCAAAGGGCCTCCTCCGGCGTGACGCCGGGCAGTTCCGCGGATGGCCGCGTGCGGAATGGCCCCCCGGAGGCGGTCAGGAGGAGACGCCGGACGTCCGCCGCATGCGCCTCCAGGCATTGGAAAATGGCGCTGTGCTCGCTGTCCACCGGCAGGATGCGGACGCCCTTTTCGCGGGCGAGCCGCGTGACGAGTTCCCCCCCGATGACCAGGCTCTCCTTGTTGGCCAGGGCGAGGGTCTTCCCGGCCGCAATCGCCGCCAGGGTCGGGCGCAATCCGGCGGCGCCGACCATTGCGGAGAGGACCAGCTGACAGTCGCTCAGCGCCGCCGCCTGGCCGTAGCCCCGCTCGCCCGTCACGATGTCCGTGGGCGTTCCCCGGCCCAGCGCGACCTTGAGGTCGCGCGCGACCCCCTCGTCGAGGACGGCGGCGAGGCGCGGGCGGAATTCCCGGATCTGCTCCGCGAGCCGGCGCCAGTCGCGGCCCGCGGCCAGCGCGCCCACGGTAAAGCGACCGGGATGTTCGGCGACGACCCGGAGGGTGCTGCGACCGATGGAGCCGGTTGAGCCCAGGATGGCGATCGTTTTCATTTCAGCACAAAGAGCTGGTAGTAGTAAACGAAGGGGGTGATAAAGAGCAGGCAGTCCAGCCGGTCCAGCACCCCGCCGTGACCCGGCAGGAGGAATCCGGAATCCTTGACCCCGGAGGACCGCTTGATCGTCGATTCGCAGAGATCGCCCAACTGACCGATGACGGCGCCGACGGCGGCCATCGCCGCGGCGTGTTCCCAGGCGAGCGCAGGGAAGAAAAACGCCCGGTACAGGAGGCATCCGGCGATGCTGCCCAGAACCAGCCCCAGGATCCCCTCCTCGGATTTGCCGGGGCTGATGACGGCCTGGAGCTTCCGGCGTCCCCAGGTGCGCCCCACGTAGTAGGCGGCGATGTCTCCGGCGAACGCGAGGACGATGACGAAGAAGATCCAGGCGATTCCCCGCGGAGACTGGCGCAGCAGGATGAAGTGCGCCATGAAGACCGGCACGTAGAGCAGCCCGAAGCCGATCCGGTAAACCGGGTCGAGGTCGAACGCCTCCGTTCGAATCGTCAGCAGGTGGAGCAGGAAAATCGAGATCACGCTCAGGGTGATCACGCCGAGGATCAGGGCGGCATCGCCGACGGTGGCCGCGGTCAGAATCAGCGCACCGGCCGCAAGCGCGGTCCCCCGCTGTCGGACCGTCGCCCGAGGCAGGGTCATCGCCAGAAATTCATGCAGGCCGGCCAGGGCAAACAGCCCGATGACCGCCGCGAAAACGGGCACCGGGGCGTAAAAGATCACGGCAAAGAGGACGGGGACGGCGACAATGCCCGTGATCCATCGCTTAAGATGCTGCCCCATGCCCATGAACGCTCCCTCCCGTGGCCGTATCGTGCCCCGCGCCAATCGCGCATCCCCGGCGCCGGCGCGATCCTTCGGTCCCCTGTGCCCCGCTCCGCCGCCGGGTGCGGAGCCCCCCGAAGATTTTCCCCGGCGCAGGCCGGGCGTGGATCGTATCCTGAATCCGCCCCCTACTCCCGCGGCAGCTGTTCGCTCGTCAGGCCGAAGCGCCGCTCCCGGCGCTGGTAGTCGGCGATCGCCTCCAGAAGGTGCTTCCGGCGAAAGTCCGGCCAGAGGACGTCGGTAAAATAGAACTCGGTGTAGGCCATCTGCCAGAGCAGGAAGTTGCTGATCCGGTACTCGCCGCTGGTGCGGATGAGGAGATCCGGGTCCGGAAGGTCCGCGGTGAAGAGAAACCGTGAAAACCGCTCGGGCGTGAGGGCGTCCGGATCGAGGCGTCCGGCCTCGACCTCGCGGACGACCCGCTTCGCGGCCGCCACGATCTCGTCCCTTCCGCCGTAGCTCAGGGCCAGATTCAGGGTCATCGAGCGGTTCTTCTCGGTTTTCCGCATGCCCTCCGAGAGCATGGCCCGAACCGGGGCCGTCAGCTTCGGCGTGTCCCCGATGGTGACGAGCCGGATGTCGTTCTCGATCATCCGGCCGATCTCGGTCCGGAGGTAGTCCTCGAGCAGGCGCATCAGGGCCTGAACCTCTTCCGGCGGACGCTGCCAGTTCTCCTGGGAAAAGGCGTACAGGGTGAGGCAGCCGATGCCGAGCTCGCGGCAGGTTTCCACCGCGACGCGGACGGCCCTCGCCCCGCGTTTGTGCCCGGTAATGCGTCCCAGGGCATGGCGCTGCGCCCAGCGGCCGTTGCCGTCCATGATGATGGCGATATGTCGTGGAAGATGGGCGCGATCGAGACTGACCATCCAGCATTCCTTCCCTGTCCGGGCGGACGGAGGCTCCTGATTATCCGTTCCGGTTTCCTGATGAGGGTGTAGCACAACGGGGGTGGGTTTTCAAGGCGCGGGTGGACGGATTTTTCCGGGGATCTTCGGGTGGGCCGTCAGATCTCCATGATTTCCTTTTCCTTGGCCGCAAGCAGGGCATCGGTTCGTTCGATGGCCTTGTCCGTCCGTTTCTGGACCTCTTCCTGGCACGTGTACATCTCGTCTTCGGCGATCTCGTTGTCCTTCTTGAGCGCCTTGAACTGCTCGTTGGCGTCGCGACGGGCATTGCGCAGCTTGACCTTGCATTCCTCCGCCATCTTCTTGACGTTCTTGACCAGTTCACGGCGCCGCTCCTCGGTGAGGGTGGGGATGGACAGGCGGATGACCTTGCCGTCATTCGTCGGCATCAATCCCAGATCGGACTTCTGCAGGGCCTTTTCGACGGCGCCGATCGCGCTGTTGTCCCACGGGGCGATGACGATCAGCCGGCTCTCGGGAACCGACAGGGTGGCCACCTGGTTGAGAGGGGTCGGCTGCCCGTAGTAATCGACGCGGATCCCGTCGAGAATCCCCAGAGACGCGCGACCCGTCCGGACCTTGGCGAATGACCGTTCCAGGGACTGGAGGGCCTTTTCCATGTTCTCCTTCAATTCGTCGTAAACCAGCGCCTTCATGCCTCACTCCTGAACGATCGTTCCGATCTTTTCCCCGCAGCAGGCCCGCCGGATGCACCCCGCCTTGAGCAGGTTGAACACCAGAATGGGAAGGCGGTTTTCCCTGCAAAGCGAGATCGCCGTTGCATCCATGACTTTAAGATCCTTCGCCAAGACCTCGTTATAAGTGACCTTTTTGTACATGACCGCCGAGGGGTCACCGTTCGGGTCATGGTCGTAAACACCATCCACCTTGGTGGCCTTCATCATGACCTCGGCCTGGATCTCGACGGCGCGGAGCGCGGCGGCCGTGTCCGTCGTGAAGAACGGGTTGCCCGTGCCTCCGCCAAAGATGACCACCCGGCCCTTCTCGAGGTGACGGATGGCGCGACGCTGGATAAAGGGTTCGGCCACGGCGCGCATCTCGATGGCCGTCAGGACGCGCGTGGGAACGCCCTGCTTCTCCAGGGCGCTCTGGAGGGCCAGGCTGTTGATGACCGTCGCGAGCATCCCCATATAGTCGGCGGTCGTCCGGTCCATGCCGCGGGCGCCGTCGCCGCCTCCGCGGAAGATGTTCCCGCCGCCGATGACGACGCCCAGTTGCACATCCAGGGCCACGGCGGAACGGATCTCCCCGGCGACCATGGCCACGATCTCCGGATCGATCCCGAAGGTCTGCGCGCCCAGCAGGGCTTCGCCACTCAGCTTCAGCAGCGCCCGTCGATAAACGGCCTTCCCCTTCGGCATGATCCCCCGCCTCCCTTCCCGCGTTCCGGAAGCGCTATTTCAGGTCTTCACCCAGCTGAAAGCGGGCAAACCGGCGGACCATGATGTTTTCGCCGGTTTTCGCGATCATGTTGCTGACCAGGGTCTCGACGGTGATATCGGTGTTCTTGATGAACTTTTGCTGGAGGAGGCAGACCTCCTCGTAGTATTTCTTCAGCTTGCCCTCGATGATCCGCTCCCAGATCTTCTCCGGTTTCTTTTCGGCCAGCGCCTGCGAACGGTAGATCTCCTTCTCGCGTTCCATCACCTCGGGCGGGATCTCTTCCGGCTTCAGGAAGAGGGGATTGGAAGCGGCCACGTGCATGGCGATGTCCTTGGCCATCTGCTGAAAATCCTCGGTCTTGGCCACAAAATCGGTCTCGCAGTTCACCTCGACCATGACGCCGATCCGGCCGCCCATGTGGATGTAGGAGGCCACCACCCCCTCCTTGGCGGCCTTCGAGGACCGCTTGGTCGCCGCGGACATGCCCTTCTTGCGCAGATATTCGATCGCCTTCTCGACGTCACCGGCCGCCGCCGTCAGGGCCTCCTTGCAGTCCATCATGCCTGCGCCTGTTTTGGTCCGTAAATCCTTCACCATTGCGGATGTAATGTCCAATTTATGCTACCTCCTCGCGTGTTGCGTTCTTTTCCTCCGTCGGCTGACCGGACATGGCGGCATCGCCGACCGCCTCCACGCTCTCGGGGACATCGTTTTCGCCCTCCTCGTCCGGGACCGCGGCGGTGCGCTCCGACGCCTTGTCGGTCTCCGCCTGGATGCGTTCCTCGAAGCGCTTTTTCCCCTCGAGGACGGCGTCCGCGATGCGTGACGAGAAGAGCTTGATCGCCCGGATGGCGTCATCGTTCCCAGGAATCACGTAATCGATGACGTCGGGGTTGCAGTTCGTATCGACGATGGCCACGATCGGAATCCCCAGTTTGTTCGCCTCCTGCACGGCGATGTCCTCGCGCTTCGGATCCACGATGAACACCCCGGCCGGCCGGCCCTTGATGCGGCGGATGCCCCCCAGCACCTTGTCCAGTTTGTCCTTGTCCTTCTGCCGCATGAGGATTTCCCGCTTCGGAAACGCCTTGATGCTGTCGTCGGCGAACATGGCATCCAGGGCGTTGAGCCGGTCAATGCTCTTCTTGATGGTCACGAAATTGGTCAGCATGCCGCCCAGCCAGCGCTGGTTGACGTAGGGCATGCCGCAGCGCTCGGCCTCTTCGCGGATGGCCTCCTGCGACTGTTTCTTCGTTCCGATGAACAGGATCTCGCCGCCTTCCGCAACGGACTTGACGACGAAATTGTAGGCGACCTGGAACATCTCGACGGTCTGCTGCAGGTCAATGATGTAGATGTTGTTGCGCGCCCCGAAGATATAGGGCTTCATCTTGGGGTTCCATTTGTTCGTCTGGTGCCCGAAGTGAACCCCGGCTTCGAGCAAGAGCTTCATGGAAATGATGGCCATACGTGTTCTCCTTTGTTGTGTTATTTCCTCCATCCCCATCGCCCGGGCCGGCGACTTTTGCATTCAAAAGCACACACCGGCCCGTCCGGGGATGTGCGAAGTGCGGAGGCTGATAGCATAAAGGTCTGAATTGTGCAAGCAAAAATCTTTTCAGGTGTGGTAGTGGGCGTTCAGGGCGACATAGTCGCGGGTGAGATCCGAGGTCTGCACGACGAAGTCGGCCCGGCCCATCCCGAGATCGAGGCGAATGTGGATGACCGGCTGCTGCATGATGGCTGAAATCCGGCCGGGATCCGGCGCCCGTCCCTGCCCGCCGGAGAACAGAAGGACCTCCTCGAAGTGGAGGACCACCCGGTCCGCCGTCAGGGGAATCCCGACGGAGCCGGCGGCGGCGATGATCCGCCCCCAGTTGGGGTCTCCGCCGTAGAACGCGGTCTTCACGAGGTTCGATCGGGCCACCGCGTACGCGATCCGGCGCGCCTCGGCGCGATTGCGCGCCCCGCTGACGCAAAGCTCCACGCGCTTCGTGGCCCCTTCGCCGTCCTCCACCATGGCCCGGGCGAGCTGCCCCATGACCTCGGTGAGCATCGCTCCGAAGCGGCGTCCTTCTGCGCCCCCGGCGGCGATCGGCCGGTTCGCCGCGACGCCGTTCGCCAGGATCAGGGCCGTGTCGTTCGTGCTCTCGCAGCCGTCGACACTGATGGCGTTGAAGGTCGTTCGTACGGCGCGGCGGAAAAGCCGGCCGAGGTCGTCCCGGGGCACGACGGCGTCCGTCAGGATAAAGGCCAGCATCGTCGCCATGTGGGGTTCGATCATCCCGGCCCCCTTGGCAAGCCCGCACACGGTGATTTCCCGGCCCCCGCAACGCGCCCGGGCGACGGCGAGCTTCGGAAAGCGGTCCGTCGTCAGGATGGCCTCTTCCGCCGCTGGGATGCCCCCGGGCTTCAAGCCCGCGACGAGCCGCGGAATCCCGTCGAGGATCCTGTCCAGGGGCAGGCGGTGTCCGATCACCCCCGTCGAGGCGACGAGGACCTCCTCCTCCGGGATCGCTAGCCGCCGAGCGAGTTCCCGCGACGTCGCGAGGGCGTCCGCCAGGCCGTCGGGACCGGTGGCGGCGTTGGCATTGCCGCTGTTCGCGAGGATCGCGCGGGCCGTTCCGCGGGCGACGCGGTCGCGGTCGATCTGAACGGGCGCGGCCGGGAACCGGTTCGTCGTGAAAACGCCGGCCGCGACCGCGGGCACGTCCGAGCGGATCAGGGCCAGGTCCGGTCGTCCGTCCGCCTTGATCCCCGCCGCGATGCCGCTCGCGGCAAATCCTGGCACGATATACGTCTGGTTCCGTTCCATCTTCCCCCCGCGCCGTCCTCCCCCGGGTTTACGCCCCGCAACACCGCTTGTACTTTTTGCCGCTGCCGCAGGGGCAGGGATCGTTGCGGCCGATTTTCTTCTCCTCGCGCCTGACCGTCTGTGAGGCCGGCGTGTCTTCGCCCCGGCTCATGATGTAATCCTGACGCTGGCGCTCCCGCATCTCCTCTACCTCTTCCTCCCGCCGGATCTGCACCATGCAGAGCTTCTGCAGCGTATCCTCCTTGACCCGCCACACCATGTCCATGAACATGTCGTAGCCCTCTTTCTGGTACTCCCGGGTGGGATCCTTCTGGCCGTAGCCCCTCAGCCCGATGCCCTCCTTCAGGTGATCCATGCCCAGGAGGTGGTCCTTCCACTGGGCGTCGATGGCGTTGAGCATAATCATCCGCATCAGATATTCCATCAGGGGCTTGCCGAACTCCCGCTGCTTGGCCTGGAGCAGGTCCATGACGCCGGCGGCAATGGTCTCCCCGATCGTCCCGGCGCCGAAGCGGTCCCCGGCCCCGGCGGCCAGGTCCAGCCTGAAGCCGAACTGGCGCCAGATCCAGTCCTGGAGTCCCTTCAGGTCCCACGTCTCGTGATGGCGTTTCTCGTCGATGTATTCCGGAAGGGTGTCCCCGACGACCTCGCCCAGCATCGCCTCGATGTCCTTCCAGAGCTCCTCCCCCCGGAGGACCTTCTTCCGCTGTTCGTAGATGACCTGGCGCTGCCGGTTCATGACGTCGTCATAGTCCAGCAGATGCTTGCGGATATCGAAGTTCTGCCCCTCGACGCGCTTCTGGGCGTTTTCGATGGCCCGGGAAATGAGCCGGTGCTCGATGGGCTCGCCCTCCTCCATCCCGACGCGGTCCATGATGGACGAGATCCGTTCCGCGCCGAAGATTCTGAGCAGGTCGTCCTCGAGCGAGAGGTAAAACCGGGACGACCCCATGTCGCCCTGCCGACCGGAACGGCCGCGCAACTGGTTGTCGATCCGGCGGCTCTCGTGACGCTCCGTTCCCAGGATGTGGAGGCCGCCGAGATCAGCCACACCCTCGCCGAGCTTGATATCGGTCCCGCGGCCGGCCATGTTCGTGGAGATCGTGACCGCCGAGCGCTGTCCGGCCTGCGCGATGATCTCCGCCTCCCGCTCGTGATTTTTTGCATTCAACACGTGGTGCTTGACCCCCGCCCGGGTCAGGTGCTTGCTCAGGAGTTCCGATTTCGCGATGGAGATCGTCCCGACCAGAACCGGGCGGCCCTCGCGGTGCAGCTCGCGGATCTCGTCGATGACCGCGGCAAACTTTTCTTCCTCGGTCTTGTAGATGACGTCGGTGTGATCCTGGCGGATCATCGGCTTGTTGGTCGGAATCACCAGCACGTCCAGGTTGTAGATCTTCTTGAACTCCGCCGCCTCCGTATCCGCCGTGCCGGTCATGCCCGCCAGCTTCTCGTACATGCGGAAATAGTTCTGAAACGTGATGGAGGCCAGGGTCTGGTTTTCCCGTTCGACCTTGACATGCTCCTTGGCCTCGAGGGCCTGGTGCAGGCCGTCGCTGTAGCGGCGCCCCGGCATGATGCGGCCGGTGAACTCGTCGACGATGATGACCTGTCCCTCCTTCACGACATAATCCACGTCCCGCTTGAAGAGGGTGTGGGCCTTGAGGGCCTGGTTGACGTGGTGCAGGATCTCCATGTTTCTCGGTTCGTAGAGGTTCTGGACCTTGAGGGCGTTTTCCGTATGGGCGACGCCTTCCTCCGTCAGGGCGACGGTGCGGCTTTTCTCGTCGATCGTGTAGTCCCGGTCCTTCTTCAGGCGGGGGATGACCTGGTTGATCCGGTAGTACTTGTCGGTGGACTCCTCCGAGGGGCCGGAAATGATGAGCGGCGTGCGGGCCTCGTCGATCAGGATGCTGTCCACCTCGTCGACAATGGCGTAGTGAAAGTCCCGCTGGACGTAGTCGTCCAGGGTAAACTTCATGTTGTCCCGGAGGTAGTCGAAACCGAATTCGTTGTTCGTGCCGTAGGTGATGTCGGCGTGATAGGCCTGACGGCGCTCGTCGTCATCCATGCCGTGGATAACGACCCCGACCGACAATCCCATCATCCGGTAGACCGGCCCCATCCATTCGGCGTCGCGGCGGGCCAGATAGTCGTTGACCGTCACGACGTGACAGCCCCGGCCCGTCAAGGCGTTCAGGTACAGGGGCAGCGTCGCGGCGAGGGTCTTTCCTTCACCCGTCTTCATCTCCGCGATCTTCCCCTCGTGCAGGGCAATGCCGCCGATGATCTGGACGTCGAACGGCCGCATCCCGAGGGTCCGCCGCGCCGCCTCCCGCGCCGCGGCGAACGCCTCGGCCAGGATGTCGTCGCAGGAGGCTCCGCTGGCGATCTTCTCCTTGAAGTGGGGGGTTTTGGCGGCCAGTTCGGCGTCGGACAACGCCATGAACGCCGGCTCCAGGTCATTGATCTCTTCGAGCAGAAACCCGAGCCGTTTCAATTCGCGGTCGTTCTTGCTGCCCACGATTTTTCGCAGAATGGCATCGATCATCGCTGACTCCATAAAAAAGCCGGTACAGGCGACCGGCTTTCGTCCTTATCACAAACCCGCCCTGAGGGAAAGCATCCTTCCGGTCAGTCGGTCCGGACGAGGAGCAGCGGGTCGCCGACCTCGACGCGATCCCCGGGCGCGACGAGGATCTCGGCCACCCGTCCGCTGATCTCCGCGACGACGTTGTTGAGCATCTTCATCGCCTCGAGAACGATGAGCACCTGTCCGGCGGACACCTCTTCCCCTTCGGCGACGGGAACCTCGCTGACCGTCCCGATGATCTGGGAACGGATGTCCCCGGTCTTGGCCAGGGCCTCGATCTCCCGTGGGGTGAAGGTGACCTTCTTTTTCACCTGCGCCCCCTCGGCCTCCATCTCCGTGAGGATCGGTTCGGGATGATGGTCGATGACGAGGTAGGTGACGGCGTCTCCCGTCTTCGTTCGTCGCTGGGGGCCGATCTCGATCGCATGGAGACGGCCGAAAGCGTCGGGAATCTCGAACTTGTCCCCCAGGCCGTACCCGCCCTTCCGGAACCAGATGTCCGGGGAGAGCACCCAGGTCTTTCCGTATTTCGCCTCGAACTTGATGAAGTTGACGGCGTCGTTGGGGTGCTGGAGGTAGAGGACCAGCTCGTCTTCCGTCGCGGCGCGGCCGATCCGGTGCTCCAGGACCTTCCGCTCCACGGCGAGATCGATGTCCTCGATGCGCTGATAGCCGCCGTCGCGCTCCAGAATCGTCTTCCATTCCTTCCCGAAAACGGCCTCGTAGATCGAATCCGCCGGACGGTAGAAGGGGAAGTCGCCGTAGCGGCCCAGCATCAGGTTTTTGAGATCGTCGTTGGCGTCCCGGTAGCGCGCCCCCTTCAGAACGTTGTTCACGGCGGTGGTCCAGAGGATCTGCGAGCCCGGCGTCACGCTCCACCAGTTCCCCAGCTCGGTGTGCACGAGCGGCAGTTCTTGCTGGAGAATGTGGGGCATCCGATGGAGAAACCCGCCCTTGACGGCCTGTTCGAAGCTCGACCCCGTGGCCCCGCCGGGGAGCTTGTGGATCTGCACGGTCGGGTCGAAGCCGAGAAACTGGGATTCGAAGTCGCGGTAATGCTCCCGCTCGCCGCGGAGGAGGTTGGAGGCGTCGATCACCGCCTGGCGGTCGAGTCCCACGGCCTCGTGGCCTTCGTCCCGGAGGATGTCGACCGCCGTCAGCAGCGGGGGCGGCCCGTAAAAGCCCGTCAGGGCGTGGTCGCTCGCGTCGATGATCTTCGCCCCGTTCTTCACGGCCGCGACGACCCGGCCCAGATCGGCGCCGTCGGTGTTGTGGCCGTGATAGTGGATGACGAGATCCGGGTACCGCTCGCGGATGGCGGCGACGAGCGCTCCGATCCGCCTCGGGGTTCCCAGGCCGCCGTGGTTCTTGATGCACAGGAGGATGTCCTCACCTGTCACCTCCAGGATTTCACCGACTTTGCGGACGTAGTAGGCGTCCGTGTGCTCCGGCCCCGTTGAGAAACAGATGGACGGCTCCAGGATGGCGCCGGCCTCGCGCACCTCCTCGAAAACGGAGACCATGTTCGGGATGTGGTTCAGGAAGTCGAACACGCGCCAGACATGGACCCAGCGGGCGAAACTCCGGACCGTCAGCCGGATCACGTTGTCCGGATAGGGCCGGTAGCCGAAGAGGTTGATGCCCCGGCACAGGGTCTGGAACAACGTGTCGGGCATGTTGGCGGACAGGACTTCCAGCTTTTCGAGCGGGCTCATCTGCTTGCGCAGCATGTCTACATGGACGGACGCGCCGCCGGTGATCTCGAGGGAGAAGAACCCGGCGTCGTTGCGCTGCGGGGCTACCAAGAGCTGCGTATGGGGCATGATCCGGTTCTTGAAATCGGACTGCGACAGGTCGCGCTCCGTATTGGTCACGTAGTACCCGTCCGCGTGCCGGATCTTGTCGAGGATTTCCCGCACACCCCGGCGGCGCAGATCCTGGGGGGTGATCCGCATGTCCTTGTCTTGCGTCTGCCGCGTCATGAATTCGAACCTCTCAGTAGGCAAATGGGTTGACCTTGCGGGCGTGTATCTCCGCGATGAGTTTGGCCAGCTTGGCCACCTCGCGTTCCTGTTCCGGATACTGGAAGATATCCTGATGGGTGTCGAGGTAACCGGTATCGAACCGCTCCGCCTGAAAATCCGGCTCGTCGCAGATGGCGAGGTAAAAAGGCACGGTCGTGGCGGGGCCGACGATCAGGAACCCCTGCAGCGCCCGCTTCAGACGCTGGATCGTCTGCTCCCAGTTGTAGCCCCGGATCGTCATTTTGACCATGAGCGAATCGTACTCCGTGGGAACGCGGTAGCCCTGATAGACGACGCCATCGAGTCGCACGCCCGGTCCGCCCGGCGACTGATACACCTCCACCCGCTTGCCCCCCTCGGGCATGAAGTTGTTCTTGGGGTCCTCCGCGTTGATGCGGACCTGAACGGCCTTGCCCATCAGGTGGATCCGCTCGCGCGGGATGTCGAGAACCTGCCCCTCGGCGATGCGGATCTGCTCCCGCACGATGTCCACGCCCGTCAGTTCCTCGGTGACGGTGTGCTCGACCTGCAGGCGGGTATTCATCTCCATAAACCAGAACGCGTGAGAGTGCGCATCCACGAGAAACTCGACCGTTCCCGCGTTGACATACCCGGCCTGACGGGCCGCCGCGATGGCCGCGGCATACATCGCCTCCAGAACGTCGGCGGGAAGATTGGCGGGCGCGATCTCGAGGAGCTTCTGGTGCCGCCGCTGAATGGAGCAGTCCCGCGACCCCAGGTGCATGATGCGGCCGTGCCGGTCGGCCAGGATCTGGATCTCCACGTGCCGGGGGGCCTCGACGCATTTCTCCGCGTAGATGTTTTCGTCGTTGAAGGCGGACAGCGTTTCCTGGCGCGCCAGCGGAAGCTGGACGAGCAGGTCCTTCTCGCTGACGACCTTGCGGATGCCGCGCCCCCCGCCTCCGGACGAGGCCTTGAGCATGATGGGGTATCCGTGCTCCCGGCCGAACTTCAGCGCCGCGGCCGCGCCGTCTTCCCCGCGCGGCAGGTCGCCCGTGCCGGGAATCGTGTCGATGCCCGCCTGAGCGGCGATTCGGCGCGCCACGACCTTGTTGCCGAGGTCCCGGATCACCCCGGGAGGCGGTCCGATGAAAATGAGCCCGGCTTTTTCACAGGCCTCGGAGAAGTCCGCGTTTTCGGCCAGAAACCCGTATCCGGGGTGAATGGCGTCCGCCCCGCTCTTGCGGGCGGCCCAGATGATCCGTTCGATGTCCAGATAATCGCAACGGGGGCCCTCGCCGATGAGAATTGCGGTGTCGGCGAGCCGGATGTAATAGGCCTCGCTGTCGGGTTTCTCGTAAACCACGACGGCCCCCTTGCCGAGTTCCTTGACCGTCCTCAGGATCCGCAGGGCGATTTCCCCCCGGTTCGCAATGAGGATTTTTCTGATGGCCTTTTCTTTCATCGCTCGAGGCTTCCCCACCGTGTGTCGTTTCCCATCCCGCCGGCCGATCCGCCGCAGGGAACGCCCCCTGACGCTGTTTCAGGGGTCGGACCTTATACTGGGATCTCCTTTTTCTGTCAATGGATATTTGGCGACGGGCGGGCGCTTGCGCCAAAATTGACTTGACTTTATCGAAGCATATGATCTAAGCAGCACCGTTAATTTACCGCCGTCCACGCGCGGATCGGAGGCCGGCCCCGAAAACCGTTTCCCGGCCACCGGGATCCGGCCCGCCGACGATGGCGGGGCAAGACGTGAAAGGAGTCTTCATGGCCAAGTACGAACCGAAATCCCTGAGAAACATCGCCTTCATCGGACACGGCGGGACGGGCAAGACGTCCCTGTGCGAGTCCATCCTTTACGTCGCGGGCAAAACGGACCGCGCCGGCCGTGTGGACGACGGATCCTCCACGATGGATTACGAGCCTGAAGAGCAGCGGCGGCACATCTCCATCGGGGCCGCCCTGAATTTCGTGGACTGGGAAAAGCACAAGATCAACCTGATCGACACCCCGGGGGACGCCAACTTCTCCTACGACACGAAGAGCTGCCTCCGGATCGTGGACGCCGCCGTCGTCCTCGTGGACGCGGTCGGCGGCGTCGAATTCCAGACGGAGAAGGTCTGGACCTATGCCGACGAATTCTCGCTTCCCCGGCTCGTGTTCGTCAATCGCATGGACCGCGAGCGGGCGGATTTTGTCCAGGCGCTGGACAGCCTCAAGAATCGCCTGCGGGTGAAGACCACGCCCGTTTGCCTTCCCATCGGCCAGGAGGATCAGTTCAGGGGGATCGTGGACCTCATCCAGATGAAGGCCCTGCTCTTCGAGGGAGACAAGGGGGCCGTCAAGACGGCCGACATCCCCGCGGACCTGCAGGATGAGGCGGAGCAGTACCGGGAGACGATGGTCGAGGACATCGCCGAATCCGACGAGGCCCTCATGGAGAAATACCTGGACGTCGGCACGCTGAGCGCCGAGGAGCTGACCGAAGGCCTTCGCAAGGGCGTCTGCGCCGGCAGCGTGATCCCGGTGCTGTGCGGATCGGCGCTCAAGCACATCGGCACCGCGCCTCTGATGAGCCTGATCGCGCAGACCTTCCCCTCCCCCGTGGACCGGGGTCCCGTGACGGGGCTCAAGCCGGGGAGCGACGCGGCCGAGACGCGCTCGCCCGAGGAGGCGGCGCCGTTTTCCGCCCTGGTCTTCAAGACGATCGCCGATCCCTACGCGGGCCGGCTCACGCTGTTTCGGGTCTATTCCGGCGCGATCAGCTCCGACACGAGCTTCCATAACGCCACCCGCAAGATCAACGAACGTTTCGGCAACCTCTTCTTCCTCGAGGGCAAGACCCAGAAACCCGCCGACGGCGTCGTCGCGGGCGATATCGCCGCCGTGGCGAAGCTCAAGGAAACCGTGACCGGGGACACGCTGTGCATCGACAAGGCGCCCGTCGTCTTTGCGCGGGTGGTTCCGCCGCGGCCGGTGATGTCCTTTGCCGTCGAGCCCAAATCCCGCGGGGACGAGGACAAGCTTGTCTCGTCCATCAACCGGCTCATTGAAGAGGATCCGACCCTGACCTTCCACCGGGACGAGCAGACGAAGGAGATGATCCTCTCCGGCATGGGGCATATCCACATCGAGGTCACCACGGAGAAGATGAAGCGAAAGTTCGGTGTCGAGGTGAACCTGAAGCTCCCCAAGGTCCCCTACAAGGAGACCATCAAGGGGAAGACCAATGTCCAGGGCAAGTACAAGAAGCAGTCCGGCGGGCGCGGGCAGTACGGCGACTGCACGCTGGACATCGAACCCCTGCCCCGGGGCGGCGGATTCGAGTTCCTCGACAAGATCGTGGGCGGCGTCATCCCCCAGCAGTACCGGCCGGCCGTGGAAAAGGGCATCGTCGAGGCCATGGAGGAAGGCGTCGTGGCGGGCTATCCGGTCGTGGACGTCCGCGTTTCCCTCGTCTTCGGGAGCTACCATACCGTCGACTCCTCCGAAATGGCCTTCAAGATCGCGGGATCGATGGGCTTCAAAAAGGGCGTCCTGGCCTGCCAGCCGATCCTTCTCGAGCCCATCGTGAACATCGCCATCGAGATCCCCGACGAGTACATGGGCGATGTCATCGGCGATCTGAACAGCCGGCGGGGACGGGTTTCCGGCATGGACGCGGAGGGCTCCCACCAGGTGATCAAAGGCCAGGTGCCCCAGGCCGAGATCCTGAAATACGCCCCGGACCTGACCTCCATGACGAGCGGCCGCGGGACCTTCACCTACGAGTTCTCCCACTACGAGGAGGTGCCGGCGTTCATCGCGGAGAAGATCATCGCCGAATCCAAGAAGGAAGAGGCCTGATGGACTTCCGGGCCGCGGTCGTCACCCTGAGCGACAAGGGCGCGCGGGGGGAGCGGGAGGACCTGAGCGGGGCGGAATGCGTCCGGATGCTCGAAGGGGCCGGCATCCCCGTTATCGCCACCCGGATCATCCCAGACGAACGGCGCGAGATCGAAGAGACCCTGATCGCCCTGGCCGCCCAGGGGCTCGATCTCGTCGTCACCACCGGCGGCACGGGGGTCAGCCCCCGCGACGTCACCCCCGAGGCGACCCTGGCCGTCATCGACCGGGCGCTTCCCGGCATGGCCGAAGCCATGCGCCAGGCCAGCCTGGCCGTCACGCCGCACGCCATGCTCTCCCGGGCCGTGGCGGGCCTGCGCGGCCAAACCCTGATCATCAACCTGCCGGGCAGCCCGCGGGGCGTCCGGGAGAACCTGGCCGTCGTTCTGCCGGCCCTCCGGCACGCCCTGGAGAAGATCCGGGGCGACGACAGCGACTGCGCGACCCCTTAAGGCCCCTCCCCGGATTCCCGACCGATCGTTCCCCGGGCCCCCCTGCCGACGGCGCCCCGCCGGCTGGACTCCGGTCAAAAAAAAGGGGAACCGCCCGTCCGGCGGATCCCCCTCCGATGTCGTCCGTTCCTTACAGGTTCCTACCGGATCTCGGGCGGCCGGGGTTCCGCGACGACGGGCCGCTCCTCCTTGTCCCGCAGCTCCCGCCTCAGATCGCGGACCGTCTTGTTGAGCTTGTTGATCGTCCGCGTGAGCTGAAAGCGTTCGATGACGCCCATCAGCCCCGTAAAGACGACCCCCACCAGGAAGGCCAGGAAGATGAGCATATAGACGGGGATGTTCGTATTGAAGAAGTCGTAGTACTTCAGGGGGATGTGCACGGCGTTCTCGAGCGAGAACGTGATGACGAACAGGATGAGCAGGACCACGACGATCGTATAGATGACTCTCATCTTAAACCCTCCCGACAGTACTTTTCGAAATGGGGGCACAGATGCTCCCAGGTTTTGTGCAAATCCTCCGGGATCACCCGCACCTCCCCGACGACGCTCATGAAGTTCGTGTCTCCGACCCAGCGGGGGACCACGTGGATGTGGAGATGGTCATCGATCCCCGCCCCGGCCGCCTTCCCGAGATTGATCCCGGCGTTGAAGCCCTCCGGGTGCATCACGTCCGTCAGCACGCGGATGGCCACGTCCATCAGGTCGAACATCTCGCGGCGCTCATCGGGAGAGAGATCCTCCACGCGGCTCAGATGCCGGCAGGGAATGATCATCAGGTGACCGCTGACATAGGGATAGCGGTTCATCATGACGAAGGCCGTCCGGCCCTCCCAGAGGACCAGTTCCTCCCCGCGAACGTCGTCCCTGCAGAAAACGCACCCGCCCCCTTTTTTGCTTTTGATGTAGTCCATCCGCCAAGGGGCACTCATGACCTTCATCCCCGACCGTCCCTCAATCCGGCTTGTCCGATGGTTTCCCCAGCGGGCATTCCCGTCGAATTCCGCTGCCTTCCCCAATGCCAATCGGGTGGGATTATAGCGATACCGGAGAAAAAGACAAGCATTATTTCTGAAAGAATCCGCGGGCTGGAGGTCCGGGAACGCTTGCGGGGAGCGGCGTGGCGGCTTTTGATTTGACAATCCCCGCCCCGGCGGCTAAGATCGCAGGCAAAAAGCGCTTGGCCTCCAGGCACGGAACGCTCCGGAGGGCCGATCGGTCGACGGCTCACGCGCGGCGTTCCACGGGAAGGATACCGACCATGATCGAAAAGGCCGTTAATCAACTCGCAGAGAAAATCCTCAACCTGGATGAAGCCTCCCTGACCGCTCTCTGGGAAAAGTACAAGGAGCGCATGGAGCGGTTCGAGGTCTCCCGGGACTGGGAGCGGTCCGTCATCGTTTTTTTCATCATCAACGCCGTCCGCGCGAAAAACCACATCTTCAACGAACAGGTCGCGGCCCGGCAGCATCCGGCGTCCGATGCGCCCGGCCGGCGGCGTGGGAAACCCGAACTGATCCGCGTGAAATGAAGGACATGGACCCCATCCGAAGGCGCATGGCGGAGCTGGCGGCGGAGATCGCCCACCACAACCGGCGCTATTATCAGATGGACGATCCGGAGATTTCCGACGCCGCCTACGACGCGCTCATGCGCGAGCTCCAGGCGCTGGAGGCGGCGCTTCCCGACCTCGCCGCCGCGGATTCCCCCACCCGGCGCGTCGGGGCGCCTCCCCTGGAGAAATTCGGCGCCGTCCGCCACCGGACCCCGATGCTGAGTCTGGCCAACGCATTCTCCGAGGCGGACATCCAGGCCTTCGGCGAGCGTCTGCACCGCCTGCTCGGCGACGACGCCTCCCGACTCCGTTTCATCGTGGAACCGAAGCTCGACGGCGTCGCGGTCGGCCTCACGTATGCGGGGGCCGCCCTCGTGACGGGCGCGACCCGCGGCGACGGCCTGACCGGCGAGGACGTGACCGCGAACATCCGGACCATCGCGGACATCCCGCTCCGCCTGGACTCCGGCGCCGGCCGGCCGCTCCCGGAGTTTCTGGAGGTCCGGGGCGAGGTGTACCTGGAGCGCGCGGCCTTCGAGGGGATGAACCGCCGGCGCCTGCGCGCGGGCGAGTCGCCGTTCGCCAACCCCCGCAACGCCGCCGCGGGGTCCCTGCGACAACTGGACTCGCGCATCACCGCACGGCGGCCGCTCCGGATGTTCTGCTACGCCGTCGGCGCCGTCGAAGGCCTTCCCCCCTTCCGCTCGCACGCCGAGGTTCTGGAGGCGCTCCGGGGGTGGGGATTTCCCGTCAATCCCGAAATCGGCGCGGCCCGGGACCTCCCGGAGTGCATCGCGGCATACCGCCGCATCGGCGCCGTCCGGACGTCCCTCCCCTACGAAATCGACGGCGTCGTCATCAAGGTGGACGACCTCGTCCTCCAGGAGCGCCTGGGCGCCGTCTCCCGCAGCCCCCGCTGGGCGATTGCCTGCAAATTCGACGCGCTCCAGGAAACAACGGTCGTCCGGGACATCCTCGTGCAGGTCGGCCGTACGGGCGTTCTGACCCCCGTCGCGCTCATGGCGCCGGTCCAGGTCGGCGGCGTCACGGTCAGCCGGGCCACCCTGCACAACGAGGATGACATCCGCCGGAAGGACATCCGGATCGGCGATACGGTCCTCATCCAGCGGGCCGGCGACGTCATCCCCGAGGTGGTGAAGGTCATCGAGAGCCGGCGGACCGGCGCGGAGCGGCCGTTCGTCATGCCCGCGACCTGCCCGGAGTGCGGGTCGGAGGTCGTCCGCCTGCAGGGAGAAGTGGCCCACCGCTGCCTCGGGCTGGCCTGTCCCGCCCAGTTGAAGGAACACATCCGGCATTTCGCCTCCCGGGGCGGGATGGACATCGAGGGACTGGGCGAAAAGCTCGTCGGCCAGCTGGTGGACGCCCGCCTGATCCGGGACCCCGCGGATCTCTACGCCCTGACGGAGCCGTCCCTTCTGAGCCTGGAGCGGATGCAGAAAAAATCCGCCGCCAACCTCCTCGCGGCCTTGAACCGGTCCAAGCACCCGCCGCTCGAAAAGCTGATCTTCGCCCTCGGCATCCGTCATGTCGGCGAGCACCTGTCCCGCGTCCTGGCCGGGCACTTCGATTCCCTGGAGGCCTTGAGCACCGCGCCCCTGGAAACGCTGCTGGCGATCCGCGACGTGGGCCCGGAGGCGGCCGCCGGCATCGAGCGCTTCTTCGCGCAGCCGGCCAATCGCGACGTCCTCAAGAAACTCCGGGAAGCCGGGGTCGCGCCCGGGGTCACCCGTCCGGCGGCGGAGGCCCCCCTCCGGGGGAAGTCCTTCGTCTTCACCGGCGCGCTCGCGCGCATGACGCGCGTGGAGGCCCGGGCGCGCGTGGAGGGCCTGGGCGGAACCGTCACGGCATCCGTGACGCAGCAGACGGACTACGTCGTCGCCGGCGCCGATCCCGGCACCAAGATCGAGAAGGCCCGGGCGGCGGGCCGGACGATTCTGACGGAGACCGAATTCCTGGAACTGATCGCGGCGGGGGACATTCCGGCATGAGACGGGTGCGCGTCGTCGTTTCCGGGCGGGTTCAGGGGGTGGCCTTCCGGGCCGGCACCCGCCGCACCGCCCAATCCCTGAATCTGAGCGGCTGGGTCAAAAACCTTCCGGACGGCCGGGTTGAGGCGGCCTTTCAGGGGCGCGACGAAGACGTCACGGCCATGGTCGACTGGTGCCGCCGGGGTCCCGCGTTCGCCCTCGTCGAGCGCCTCGAAACCCTGGAAGAACCGCTGGAGCGCGGAGAGGACCGCTTCGAAATCCGCTTCTGACCGGCCCTACCCCGCCTGCGCCTCCCGCAGGGCCTCCCCGAACCCCTCCAGGGCATCCGTGATCGTCCGGTCGGCGACGCAGTAGGCGATGCGCATGT
>DAOPOS010000029.1:0-30762 GCA_035358035.1 Syntrophales bacterium
CCGTCAACGGTCCGGGACGAGCCTGCGCAGGGCCTCTTCGTATTTTTCCTTCGTTTTCTCGATGATATCCCGGGGGAGCGGCGGGGGCGGCGCCGCCTGGTTCCAGGGGATGGACAGGAGATAATCGCGGAGGAACTGCTTGTCGAAACTCTTCTGCGCCCGCCCTTCGGCGTAGTCGGACCGGGGCCAGAAGCGCGAGGAGTCGGGGGTGAGCAGCTCGTCGATCAGGATCAGGTCCCCGTCGCAGATGCCGAATTCCATCTTCGTGTCGGCGATGATGATGCCCGCCCGCTCGGCGATCTCGACGGCCCGCCCGTAGACGGCGAGGCTTGTCCGGACGACCCGGTCGGTCAGCTCCCGGCCGATCAGGGCCTCCATGTCGCGGCGCGTGATCGCGGCGTCGTGCTCCCCTTCGGGGGCCTTGGTCGAGGGGGTGAACAGCGCCTCCGGGAGCCGTGCGGACTCCTTGAGGCCCGCGGGCAGGGCGATGCCCGAAACGGTCCGGTCCCGGCAGTAGTCCTTCCAGCCGGAGCCGCTCAGATAGCCGCGGACGATGCATTCCACGGGCAGGGGCCGCGCCTTGCGGACCAGCATGCTCCGCCCCCTCAGGATGTCCCGGTAGGGGCGGCAGGGCTCGGGGTACGCCTCGGGATCCGTGGAGATCAGGTGGTTCCCGATCAGGTCCGCCATTGTCCCGAACCAGAAGGCGGACATCCGGGTGAGGATCTCCCCCTTCCCCGGGATCGGTTCGTCCATGATCACGTCGAAGGCCGAAATCCGGTCCGTCGTGACGATGAGCAGGCACGGATCGAGGTCGTAGATGTCCCGCACCTTGCCCCTGCTGACGAGCGTCAATCCGGTCAGGTCCGTTCTGTTCAATCCCGTCGGGTCGTTCATGGGGTCCTCGTCACTCCTGATGCTCCGGTTGCCCCTCCCGGTCAGTTGAGGAAGGGGTTGTATTTCTTTTCATGGCCGATCGTGGAGGTCGGCATGCTTCCGTAATTATGGCCCGGCAGAACGACGGTCTCGTCGGGCAGCGTGAGGAGCTTTTCCCGGATGGAGCGCAGCATGAGCGGCCAGGAGCCGCCGGGAAGGTCGGACCGGCCCACGGCCTCGACGAACAGGGTGTCGCCGGTGAAGACGTGTCCGTCCCGGTACAGGCACATGCCGCCGGGGGAATGCCCCGGGGTGTGCAGCACCTCGAGCGCCACCCGCCCGACCGAGATGACATCCCCCTCGCGGACGGTCCGGTCCGCCGGGGGGGACTTCGCCGCCCCGAACATCCTGAGCAGCATGGGCGGGGTGTCGACGAGCATCGGGGCGTCCGCCTCGTGGATGACGATCTCGGCGCCGGTCTTCTGCTGCATCTCCAGGTTGCCGGAGATGTGGTCCACGTGCCCGTGGGTGTTGACGATGGTCTTGATCGTGAGCTTCCGGCTCCGGGCGATCCGGATCAGGCCGTCCACGTTGGCGGCCGGGTCGATCACGAGCGCCTCGCCCGTATCGGGGTCGCCCACGATATAGGCGAAGACCGCCATGGCGCTGACCTGCACTTGTTCGAGATACATGCCTCACCTCCCACGCGCCCCCTATCAGGTTCTCGCCGCGAAGTCAACGGGATTCGGCCGGCGCAGCGCCGCGCTCAGCGGCGCCGCTGGAGGCGGGCGCCGAAGAAGCCGTCCATGCCGTCGCGGTGCGGAAGCGTCCGGAGATGCCCCTCCCCGTCGAGCAGCGCCGCCGGAAAGGGGGGCGGGGGCGGATCCGGGGCATACTCCGGGTGGCGCTCGAGAAAATCCGCGATTACGCCCTCGTTCTCCTCGGGCAGGAGGGCGCAGGTGGCGTAGACGAGGAGGCCGCCCCGGCGCGGGTAGGCCGCCGCGGCGTCCAGGATGCGCCGCTGGCGGCGGACGAGGGGGCGGAGGTCGCGCGGCTGAAGCCGCCATTTGATCTCGGGGTTCCGGCGCAGCGTTCCGGTGCCGGAGCAGGGGGCATCGACAAGGACGCGGTCGAAGCGGGTGTGGAACGCCTCCCCGAGGTCCTCCTCGGCGTCACCGGCCCGGGTCCGGATGGGCGCCGCCCCGAGGCGCCGGGCGAGCGTTTCGAGGTCGGCCAGCTTCCGGGGGTGGATGTCCACGGCCAGGATCTCGCCCGAATTTTCCAGCAGGGCGGCCAGGTGGGTGGTCTTCCCGCCGCTGCCGGCGCAGAGATCGAGGAGGGTTTCCCCGGGGCGCGGGGCGACGAGGAGAGCGACGAGCTGCGAGGCCTCGTCCTGGATGTGGAGCCCGCCTTCCCTGAACGGGGTGGTTTCGCCGAGGGCGGCGGCACCGCCGGCGACGGCGAGACCGTCCGGGGAAAAGGACGTCGGCTCGCAGGCGAGGCCCGCGGCGGCCAGGGCCTCCCGCGCGGCCGCGGGGGTGGTGCGGAGCCGGTTGACGCGCAGGGTGCAGGGCGGCGTCTCGTTGTCGGCCCGGCAGAGGGCCGCCGTGTCCCCGGGGCCGTAGACGGCAAGCCAGCGCCGGACGAGCCAGCGGGGGTGGGAGGCGGTGGCGGCGATATGCCCGGCCGGGTCCCGGACCGGGTCGGGCCAGCGGATCGCATCCCGCTTCCGGAGGGCGGTCCGCAATACGGCGTTCACCAGGGCGGCGCGCGCAGGGACGCGCGCCTTGGCGAGCTCCACCGCGGCGTCCACCGCGGCGAACGCGGGGATCCGGTCGGCGAATTCCAGCTGGTAGAGGGCCGTGCGCAGGATGGCGCGGGTGATCGGCGCCAGGTCCACGAGTCGTCCCCGGCAGAGCTGGCGGAGGATCCAGTCCAGGCGACCCTGCATGCGGAGCGTGCCGTAGACGAGCTGGGTCGCCAGCCCCCGTTCCCGCGGATCGTCGAGGAGCCGGCCCGACAGGGCGGCGTTCAGGAGGGGCTCCGCGTAGGCCCCCGTTTGTTCCACGCGCGCGATCAGATCGACGGCGACGCTGCGGGCGGTTTCACTCATGATCCCGTCTCCGGGCGCGGTCCGCCCCGGCCGTTCAGTCCTCCTCCACGATTGCGACGGGCCGCGTCCATCCGGCGGAGGCGCGCTTGATCTTGATGGGGAAGCAGGAGACGGTGAAGCCGTGCGGCCGGCCGATGGCGGAGAGGTTGGCCAGCTTTTCCATGTGGCAGTACCCGGTCTCGATCCCGGCGAAGTGGGCCTCCCAGATCACCCGGGGGTCGCCCTTTTCCTTGAATTCCGCGGCGAGAAAGGGCAGGGGGCGGTCCCAGCTCCAGGCGTCGATGCCGACGACGCGGATGCCCTGCTCCGTGAGGAAGAGGGTGCTTTCCCGGTCCATCCCGGCCCCCTTGACCAGGTATTCCGGCCTTCCCCAGGCTTCGTCGGCGCCGGTCTGGACGAGAACGATGTCGAGCGGCTTGAGCTCGTACCGGATCCTGTCCAGTTCCTTTTTGACGTCCGCCACGGTGATGCGCTCCCCGTCGGCCTTGTGGCGGAAATCGAGCAGGACGCCGTCGCTCAGGCACCACGCCAGCGGGATTTCGTCGATCGTGGCGGCGGGCCGGCCCCGGTCCATCTTCGGGTGATAGTGGTAGGGGGCGTCGAGGTGGGTGCCGCTGTGGGTGGAGAGCGTCAGGAATTCCACGGCCCAGCCCACCCCGCCCGGCAGCTGGTCGGCCTGGAGGCCGGGGAAGAAGTCCAGCATGGAGGCGGTCCCCATCGCGTGATCGATGTAGTCCACCCGGGGGATCATCATGGACGGATCGCTGGGGAGCCCCGTTTCGAGGGCGATGCTCAGGTCGATAAAACGTTTCTTCTTCATGGGCGGTCTCCTTTCTCGTGGGGGGTGCGCGGGGGTCCGGGGGAGGCGGCTATCCCAGGCGGGTGCCAGGCGCGAGCCTCTGCCCCCGCAGGAAATCCCCGATCGGCAGGCGCTTCTTGTTTTCCAGCTGGACCTCCATCAGGCAGACCCGGCCTCCCCGGACGGCCACGGCCAAGCCCCGGGGCGTCGCCTCCCCGACCGTTCCCGGCGCATCGGCGACGGGGCCCGGCCCGGCCTCGGCCCGGAACACCTTCAGAATCTTCCCGCCCAAGCGGGTCCAGGCGCCGGGCGCCGGGGAAAGCCCTCGGATCAGGTTGACGACGGCGTCCGCCGGCGCGTCCCAGCGGATCAGGCCGTCCTCCCGCGTGATTTTGGGTGCAAACGTCGCACCGGCGGGGTTCTGGGGGGTTCCCGCGAGCGTTCCGCTCACGATTCCGTCCAGGGCGCGCGCCAGGAGCCCGGCCCCGAGGATCGCGAGACGGTCGTGGAGCGCGCCGTAGTCCTCCCCGGGGTCGATCGGGGCTTCCTCCTGGATCAGGATGTCGCCCGCGTCCATCGCCTCGTTCATCCGCATGATCGTGACGCCGGTGACGGACTCCCCCCGGATCAGGGTCCAGTTCATCGGGGCGGCGCCCCGATACTTCGGCAGGAGGGAGGGGTGGACGTTGATGCAGCCGAAACGGGGGATCTCGAGGAGGGCCGCCGGGAGGATCTGGCCGAACGCGGCCACGACGATCACGCCGGGCGCCAGGGCTCGGCAGGTGTCGATAAACGCTGGGTCCCGCACCCGCTCGGGCTGGAGGGCGGGCAGTCCCAGGCGGAGGGCGGCGTCCTTCACCGGGGGCGCGACCCGGGACTGTCCCCGGCCCCGGGGCCGGTCGGGCTGGGTGACGACGGCGGCGATCGGCCAGCCGTCCGCGGCGAGGCGCTCCAGGGACGGCAGGGCGAACTCCGGCGTTCCCATGAACATCAATGACGGCTGCATGCGCATCCTGCGGGTCCCGGCCCGCGGGTTACAGAAAATGCACCGGGTCGACGTCGATCCGGACGTCCAGACCCGTGTGCGCGGCGTGTTCGGACAGGCTGCGGGCCAGGGCGTGCAGGGATGTAACATGTTTGCCCTTCAAAAGCAATTGCCAGCGGTACCGGCCCTTGATCTTCGCCACGGGGGCCTCCGCCGGACCGATGACCTCGACCCCCGGCGCGGACCGTCCAGCCGCGGCCAGTTTCCGGGCGAGACGGCCCAGGGCTTCGGTGGCCGCACGTCCCTTTTCCCGGGAGCGGCTGGAGAGGTGGAGGCTGACGAGGCGGCTGAACGGCGGGTAGGACAGGGCCTCCCGGGAGGTGATCTCCTCCCGGTAGAATCCCGCGTAGTCGTGATGCCGGGCCTTCATGAGGGCGTAGTGCCCCGGGTTGAAGGTCTGGATCAAGACCCGGCCCGGCAGGTCTCCCCGGCCGCCCCGCCCCGCCACCTGGGTGAGGATCTGGAAGGTCCGCTCCGCCGCCCGGAAATCGGGGAGGTTCATGGAGGTGTCGGCCGAGACGACGCCGACCAGGGTCACGCCCGGAAAGTCGTGTCCCTTGGCCACCATCTGCGTGCCGATCAGGATGTCGATCTCCTGCCGGGCGAGCCGCTGGAGGATCTCGATGTGGGCGCCCCGGCGCGTCGTGGTGTCGCTGTCCAGACGGGCGATGCGCGCCTCGGGGAACCTGTCGCGGACCTCCGCCTCAACCTTCTCGGTCCCCACGCCGAAACCGCCGAGGCGGGAACTTCCGCAGGCCGGGCAGGCCGGCGGGACGGGGTGGCGGAAGCCGCAGTAATGGCATTTCAGGAGGGCGTCCCCGCCGTAGTAGGTGAGCGAGACGGCGCAGTTGAGGCACCGGAAGGCCTGGCCGCAGTCCAGGCAGACCATGAACGCGTGCGAGCCCCGCCGGTTAAGAAACAGGATGGCCTGGCGGCCGAGGTCAAGCGTCTCCTGGAGCGCCGCCTGCAGGGGCGCCGAGAGGACGGCCGGCTGGCCGTCCGCTTCCCGCCGGCCCCGCATGTCGATCACCTCCACCCGGGGCAGGGGCTTGGACAGGACGCGGTCGGGGAGGGTCAGGAGGCGGTATTTCCGCGCGGCGATGTTGAAGTAGGATTGCAGTTCGGGGGTCGCCGACCCCAGGATCACGGCCGCTCCGGCCAGTTTGGCCCGTATGACGGCGAGGTCGCGGGCCTGGTAATGCATCCGGTCGTCCTGTTTGTAGGACAGGTCGTGCTCCTCGTCCACGACGACGAGCTTCAGATCCCGGACCGGGGCGAAGAGGGCGGAACGGGCGCCGATGATCAGACGGAGGCGGCCCTGCCGGATCTGCCGCCACTGGTCGTAGCGGGCGGCGCGGGAGACGCCGCTGTGGAGGACCGCGACGGCCTGCCGGGGGAACCGGGCCTGGAGACGGTCCAGGAGCTGGCCGGTCAGGGCGATCTCCGGCACCAGGAGCAGCGCGCCGCCGCCACGCTCCAGGACGTCCGCGATGGCCCGCAGGTAAACCTCCGTCTTGCCGCTCCCCGTGACCCCGTGAAGCAGAAACGGCGCAAACCCGCCCCGGTTCAGGCACTCCCGGATCGCTTCAACGGCATGCCGCTGGTCGGGGTTGGGGACGGGAACCGCCCCGGTTGTCCGGAGGGCTTCCCCGGAGGCTTCACCGCCCCGGCGGCGGGCAGGCCGGCGTTCGGCCTCCGTGACGCACACGAGGCCCGCATCCTGCAACTCACGGATTTCCTTTCGGATATCTTCAATGCCGGTGACTTTCCGCAGGCGGTTCAGGGTGAGGCCGTTCCGGCGTCCGGCCAGGACGGCGCAGAGGACATCCGCCGCCGGCGAGCGGGGGGAGGCGATCCGGTCCGCGGCGACTTCCGTGAGGCGGATGCGCTCGCCGCCGGACCGGTATTCCGTTCCGGGCAGGACGTCGGCCAGGGCCTTCCCCAAGGGGTAGAGATAGTAGGAGGCCGCCCAGCGGTAGAAGCGGAGTTCTTCCGGACCGAAGAGGGGCTCCGGGTCGAGAACGTCCAGGATCTCCCGGATTTCCTTCCCGCCGGTATCCGGGGAGGCGTCCTCGACGGCGAGGATGACGCCGACCTGCCGGCGACGGCCGAAGGGGACCCGGACGCGCTTTCCCAAAGCGATTTCGGCCGCGAGGAAGGGGGGAACCGCGTAGGTAAAGGTTCGCTCGGAGGGGATGTCGATGGCCACCTGGATGAACATGGGGCGTATCCGGTTCGCGCGCACGGCGCCGGGTGGGGCTTGAAGAAGGGCCGCCGGGATGAGCGGGAAGGACGTCCGGCCGGGGCCTGCGCGGCTGCCGGCCGCATCGACCCTCGTTTACCCCGGCGTCCGGAGATCGGAAGGGGCTACTCCCCCTTGAGTTTTTCGAGTTTTTCCTGCTTCGTCTTGCAGTCGATGCACAGGGTGGTGACCGGTCTCGCCACCAGCCTCTTTTCCGAAATGGGTCCGCCGCAGACCTCGCAGTTGCCGAAGGTGCCGTCATCGATCCGCTTGATCGCCTCCTTCATCTTGGCGATCAGTTTTCGCTCCCTGTCCCGGATCCTGAGTTCGAAATTCCGGTCGGATTCCAGGGAGGCGCGGTCGTTGGGATCGGGGTAATTCTCCTTTCCGCTGGTCATCTCGGAAACCGTCTTCTCGGCGTCTTCCAGCAGCTCGTTGATCTTCTGCTTGAGCATATATCTGAAAAACTCCAATTTGTCTGGCTTCATGGGAGCCATCACACACCCCTCCGTGGCGGACAACGCATCGAATGTCTTTTTCGGTGGCAGCCTCATACCTGATGTTTTCGCTTTTGTAAAGTAAAAAGATGACGGGGCGGGGCGGCTTAGTTTTTGCCCCGGGCGGCCGGATGTGGTATGCAAATCCTTGGAGGTGGGGGATGCAGAGGCCGGGGCCCCGGAAGGTCGTCTTGACGCGACAGCGGACCAAAGCGACCGGCGCAGCCGGGACGGAAGAAGAGGTATCCGTCGTGCTGACGGCCATCGCCGAGGGATTCCTGGGCGTGCCCTACCTCGCCCATCCGCTGGACCGGACCGGCCCGGAGCGTCTGGTCGTCAACCTGGACGCCTTCGACTGCGTCACCTTTGTCGAGACGGTGGCGGCCCTGGCCCGGCTCCCGGCGGCCGTCCGGGCGGACCGGGAGGCCCTGGCGCGCGCCGTCGAAAACATCCGTTACCGGGGAGGGCGCCTGGACGGCTACGCCTCCCGGCTGCATTATTTTTCCGACTGGCTGCGGGACAACGCGGCCAGGGGCATCCTCAAGGACATGACCGCGCGGCTGGGGGGCACGTCCTGGGAAAAGCGGGTCGATTTCATGACGGCCCACCGCGACCGGTACCCGCCGCTCGCCGATGCGGAATGCTACCGGCGGGTGCGCGCCGTGGAGGAGGCCCTGACGGCGATGCCCAAGGTCCATCTGCCCCGCGAGCGCTTCCGTTCGCAGGAGGCGCGGATTCGGGATGGCGACATCCTGGCCGTGACGGCGGGGCAGGATGGGCTCGACGTCCTTCATGTCGGGTTCGCCGTGCGGCGGCGCGGTCGGATCCACCTGCTGCACGCCTCCGAGGCGGCCGGCCGGGTCGTGGTCTCCCCGGAGACGGTCTACCGCTATCTGCACCGGCGCCGCACCCGGACGGGCCTCCTCGTGGCCCGGCTCCGCGGCGGGGCCGGGGGCCGGTGACGCCCCGGCGCGGTGAGGGCAGACCCTCCGGGAGGGTTTCAGGCCCCGGCGCCGACATCCGGGGCTCCGGAGGGCGGGATTGACGGGAAATCGAGAAGATACGGAAAGGAGGGCCCCGATGGGAACCCTGAGACTCTCCAAGGGATGCGTTCTGGGCCTGGTCGGCCTCTTCGTCGGCGTCTCCCTGACGGCCGCCGCACAGGACCGGGGACGGGTGCGCGAACAGATGCAGGGCCTGTCCGTCCAGCAGATCGAGGGCGCGTCGGGCGGCAGGCGCGGGAGGGTGGCCGCGATGCCGCAGCCGCCTCCCCCCCCGGTCGCAAGGTCGTCGCGGACGAAAATTTCCGACGACACGGAAATCATCGTCCAGACCGGCAATACGTCCGGCGTCGGGCGCGTGATCTTCTCTCCTTCGGGAAAATTCCTGATGTCCCGCGCGGTGGCAAAGGTTCTGAATCTCTGGGATGTGGAAACGGGGAGGGAAATCAGGTCGTTTTCCGATGACGACGACAATATCAATGTGTTTGCCATCTCCCGCGATGAAGCCTTTTTTCTCACCGGCGGCTGGACGGGGCTCTTGAAAATGCGCCATTTCGAGACGGGGGCGACCCTCTGGACGGTCAAGGGCCATTCGGATGATGTGCAATGCGCCGTTTTTTCGGCGGACGGGAAGATCGTGGCGACGGCAAGCTCGGACAAATCCGTCAAGATCTGGGATGCCGCCTCGGGACGGGGAATACGCACACTGGTCGGAAACGTCGAAGCGGTGACCGGCCTGGCCTTCTCCCCCGACGAAAAGGAGATCCTGTCCGCCGCCAGGGACGGCATGCTGCGTCTGTGGGACGTCGCCACCGGCCGGGAGATCGCGACTTTTCCGGGCAAACCCGGCTGGACCCGGGCGATCGCCTTCTCGCCGGATGGTCGATATATCCTGGCCGGGAACGAGCGGACGTCGGTCACGGTCTGGGAAGCGGACAGCCGCCGCGAGATTCGCTCCTTTGCCGTCGAACCGGACGAGGTGTCCCGGGTGGCCTTCTCGCCGGATGCCCGCCGGGTGATGACGGTGGGGACCGATCGCGTCTTCCACCTCTGGGACGTGTTTGCCGCGCGGGAGATCCTGAATTTCACCGGTCATGACATTCTGATCGGGGACGCCTCGTTCTCCCCCGACGGACGGCAGATCGTCTCCGGCAGCGAGGACCGCACCATCAAGATCTGGGACGCGATGACAGGCAAACCGCTCAAGACCTTGACGGGCAACGCCGCCTGGGTTTATTCGGCGTCGTTTTCGCCCGTGGGCAGGCAGGCCCTGTCCGTCAGCGAAGACCGGAGCGTCAGGTTCTGGGACATCGAGACCGGCAGGCAGACGGCCTCCTTCCGCTTCCGGTGGGCGATCGACGCCGGGGAGGCGCCGGAGCGCTACGGGAAGCTCAAGAGCAGCGTGAAGACCGCGGTCTTCTCCCGGGACGGGAAAAGCGTCCTTTCGCGGGCCGAAGGCGAGAAGGGCGCGATCATCCTCTGGAATGCCGCGGATGGAAGCGTGCGGAAATTCTTCATTGACGAAAAGTTTCTCCTCGGGCGGCACGCGGTCCGATTTTCCCCGGACGAGCGGTTCATCATCTCGGGCGGGAGCGACAAATGGGTCAAGATCTGGGATGTCGCGTCCGGTCGGGAATGGAAAAGATTCGCGGGACACGAAAGCGATGTCAACGCCGTCTCTTTCTCGCCGGACGGTCAATACGCCCTGTCGGCGGGAGGCCGGAGCTGGAGCGGGAAGGACACCGCCCTGAGGCTCTGGGAGGTGGAGACCGGAAGGGAAATCCGAAAATTCGAGGGCCACACGGACGCGGTTTTCACTGCCGCTTTTTCACCCGACGGGCGGTCCATCGTCTCGGGAGGCCTGGATCGAACCCTCCGCCTGTGGGACGTCGCCACGGGAAAGGAACTCAAAACGTGGACGGGCCACGCGGGGACCGTCAGTTCGGCCGTTTTCTCGCCGGACGGCAAGACGATCCTGTCGTCCGGCGGAGATTATCGGGTCAGGCTGTGGGACGCCGCGACCGGAACAGAGACCCGGACCCTGGCCGGTCATTCGGCCTGGGTCAACGAGGCCTCGTTTTCCGCGGATGGAACGAGAATCATCTCCGGCGCGTTCGATGGGACGACCCGGATCTGGGACCGGGCAACCGGTCGGGAACTGGCGCGCTTCATCGGTTTCCGGGACGGCGAGTGGGTTGTCATCACCCCCGAGGGTTATTACAATTCCTCCCCCAACGGCCACAAACACCTGAGCCTGCGCATGGGGAACAGCATTTTCGGCATCGATCAGTTTTACGATGTCTTCTACCGCCCGGATATCGTGACCGCCAAATTGAGGGGGGAGGACATTGACGGCCTGGTGACGCTGAAGATCGACGAGGCCATCCGGAATCCGCCCCCGGACGTCCAGTGGCTCCCCGCCGATTTCCCCGCCGGCGAGCCCAGCGTCAGGGCCTGCTACCGGATCAGCAATGCCGGCGGAGGCATCGGCGAGGTGCGGGTGTTTCATAACGGCAAGCTCGTTCAATCGGACGGATTCTACCGCGAGACCGTCAAGGCCGCCCCGTCGTTGCCGATCGGATCCCTGGACAGCCGGACCCTTTATGCGGACATGAGAAGCGTCAAGGTTCAGGAAAAAGGGGCGCCCGGCCCGACCCAAAGCCAGCCGAAAGGCGACGCCTACGAGGCCTGCCGTGAAATCGACGCCGTGCCGGGGGAGAACGAAATCAGCGTCACGGCCTTCAACGGCCCCAACACCGTGCAGAGCCGTCTGGCATCGGTCGGATTTCAGTCGACGCTGCCGCCGGAGGAGCCGCACCTCTACATCCTGGCCGTCGGCATCGATCAATACCGGGACCGGAGCGTCAATCTGAAATACGCGAAGAAGGACGCCGGCGATATCGTGGCGAAACTCGCAGCGCAATCCACCTCGCTCTACCGGCCGGAAAACATTCATCGCGACGGGGTCAGCGATCTGGAGGCGACCAAGAGCAACATCCTCGGTCGCATTGAAGACCTCGCGCGCGTCATCAAGCCCGGCGACGGCTTTATCCTCTTTGTCGCCGGTCACGGCGTCCTGCTTCGCAATCAATACTATATGCTCACCCACGACTATGACGGCCGGCTCGGCGAGCACAGCCTGATCAGCTCCAACGAGATCGTCGAGATGTCCAAAAGAATCAAGTCGCTCCACCAGCTGTTGATTTTCGACACCTGCCATGCCGGCGGCGTCGACTCCATCGTCAGCGGTTTGTACGATGCCCGCATCTCCGTGCTGGCGAAGAAGATGGGGCTGCATATTTATGCCTCGGCCAACGACACGCAGGCGGCGCTTGACGGCTATGAAGGGAACGGGCTTTTTACCCATACCCTGCTGGGGGGGTTGAGCGCCCCCCGGGAGGTCGAACGAACCCCGGAGGGGAGGATCACCGTTGTCGGCGTGGGGGGCTACGCAAGGCAGGCAACGGCCGACATCTCGAAAACCCTCGGCCACAGCCAGACGCCGCTGATCCTTCATTTCGGGAAGGACTATCCGCTGTATCAGGCGCGATAGATCCGCCCCGGCACGGCCGGCGGGGGACGCGGCACGGCTCATCTGGACGTCTGTTTTCGGGGGAGGGGACGGGCGGGGCCGGCGTTCCTATCTCAGGACGACCAGCAGGGCCCGCCGGGACGCCGACGTGAGGCGCGTCAACGTGGCCTCCCGGGTCGTTTCGGATTCCAGCGGTTGAAGCATCTCGATACGGAGGGTCCGCGTCAAGCCCGACCAGGCGAGCCGAAGCTCGTCCTTGAAGCCATCGCGGCCGGGGGCGGCCAGGAGATCCGTCAGGCTGGCGCCGATCATCTCCCCGCGGGGTTTGCCGGCATATTCCAGGGCGCGCTCCGTAATCTCTTCGATCGTTCCCTCCCGGTCCACGACAAAACCGATCTCTTCCCGGTCGCGGTGATTGAGCAGGCGATCCCGGTTGGCGCGCATCCAGTCATAGGCCGCGGTCATCCGGTTGTTGGCATCCTTCAGTTCAGCGTTGACCCGGCGGAGATCCTCCTCGGCCCGCTGGCGATCCCTGACCTCGCGTTCCAGCGTGACGTTCTTCGCGAGGATCTCCTCCAGCTGGTCCTTGATCTGCGAGTGCAGCCTGGCGTTTTCGAGCGCAAAGCTCACGCTCCCCAGCATGGTGGAGACGATCCGTTCGTCCAGCTCGTCGAAGAGGAGCCCGGATTCCTTGTTGGCGAGGTTGAGAACGGCGATCAGGACATGGCCGGCAAAGACGGGCATGCTGAGAAAGGAGGGGGGGCCGTATTTCGGATCGTTGGGCTTGAGCGTTCGCGGATCGTTCTCGATGTTCTGGACGATGATGGTTTTCCGGTCCTCGATCACGCGCTTCATGAAGGACCGCTCGAGATTGACGGAGGTTCCGTTCGGCACCGTCCCCGGCGGCGAAGAGGCCACCAGCCGCGGCGGTTTCGCTTCGCCGTCCACGGTGAAGATCGATCCGGTTTGCGCCCTGACCACCGCCATGGCCTTCTCCAGCACGATCCTGAGCAGTTCGTCCATGTGCAGGGTCTTGCGGGTGATCTCCGCCATCTCGTTGACGGTGTTGAGTTCGAAGACCCGCCGGTCCAGCTCGTCCGTCGTTTTCTCGAACCGGTTCATGAGGGTCGTGAGACAGGCGGAAATCTCCTTCAACTCCGATACGTCCTCCCGGATGATCAGGGGAAGGGCTTCGTCCTCCGGGGCGCGCCGCTTCAGGATGTCCGCCACGGCCATGATGCTGCTGAAGACATAGCGGAGGATGACCAGCCCCGCCAGCATGAGCAGCAGCGTCATGGCGAACATGAGCAGGTGGTTGTCGTCGAGGGAAATTCCCGTCGTGAAGATCAGGTAGGAGACGACGAGGACGGGGATGAGAATCGTCAGAAACCCGATCGCGTAAAACCGATGCAGGATGCCGCGCTGATGTTTCGGAAGCTGTCGGCCGTCAAGGTGCATCATCGAGCGGTCCTCCGCGGGGCGTGCTCATCAGGAAAGGCGTTCACCGCGTGTTGATAGCGGGAAGTCGGCCCCGTGTCAATGGAAAATTCAGCCGGGTGGCCTTCGGACGCCGCCGCCGGCCGAACCGGTCCGGGTCAGGCGCGAAGCGGTCCGCCGCCCCAGAGGGCGTCCCGGAGTCCGGAGGCGCGCCTCAGATGGCGGCTCAGGGCCGCCGCGAAGATCTCCTCCCGGCCGGCGATCCAGAGGGTTCTTTTGGCCCTTGTGACGGCCGTATAGACGAGCTGCCGCGTCAGCACCGGGACGTCGCGGTCCGGCATCAGGAACAGGACATCGTCGAATTCGGAGCCCTGGCTCTTGTGAACCGTCATGGCGAAGACCGACTCGTGCTCCGGAAGCCGGAGCGGTGGAACGCTTCGCACCTTTCCCCCGCCGGCGGGGAAGAAGACCCGCAGATCGCCCCGGTGTTCCGGGTCGGCCAGGGCCATCCCGATGTCCCCGTTGAACAGCCCCAGGCCGTAGTCGTTTTTCGTCACCATCACGGGCCGCCCCGCGTACCAGGGGCCGCCTCCGCCGATCCGTCCCTTCTCCCGCAGGAACCGCTCCGCGATCAGGTTCACCTGCCGGACGCCGTACGGCCCCTCCCGCAGGGCGCAGAGGATCCGGGCGCGGCTGAAGCGCTCCAGGAGCTCGGCCGGGTCGCCGGCCGCCGGGGGCGCGACGTCGTGCGCCGCGATCCAGGCCGCCAGCATCCGCGGCAGGGCCTCGGGGGGCGGCAGGTCCCGCCAGGCGACGTCGCCGGTCTCCGCGCCCCGGACGATCGCCCCGGCCCGGGACGCGTCACCCGCATTGATGGCCCGGCTCAGGGCGCCGATGCCGCTCGTTTCGCCGAACCGGTAGCTCTTCCTAAGCGAGACGATGCGGTCGCCCAGGCCGGGCGCCGCCGTGTCGTCCGCCGGGAGGCGCTCTCCCGTCGCCCGCAGGCAGGCCTCGGCAAATTCCCTGGAGTAGCCGTGATCGCGCCCGGTGTCGCAGATGTCGCCCAGAACGGCCCCGGCCTCGACGGAGGCCAGCTGGTCCTTGTCCCCCAGGAGGATGAGACGCGCGCGCGGGCGGAGCGCCCCGGTCAGCTTGGCGAAGAGGGCGAGGTCCACCATCGACGCCTCGTCGACGACGACGATGTCGGCCGGCAGGGGGCGATCCGCGTGGTAACGGAAATAGGGCGTCCCGGGTCGGCCCTGGAGCAGCCGGTGGAGGGTCGAGGCGGTTTCGGGGATCGCCGCTCCGAGCGCGGGGGGAAGCGCGAGGGTGGCCCTGGCCTCCCGGATGGCCTCCTGCAGTCGCGCCGCCGCCTTTCCGGTCGGGGCCGCCAGGGCGATGGCGGGGGGGCGGCCGGGGTCCTGGGCGATGAGGAGGGCCAGGATGCGGGCCACGGTGAAGGTCTTGCCCGTGCCCGGCCCCCCCGAGACGACGGCGAACCGGCGTCTCGCCGCGGCGAAGGCGGCGACCTTCTGCCAGTCGGTCCGCTCCGCGCCGCCGTCCGGGGGGAAAATGCACTCAAACGCCGCCTTGAGACGCGCCTCGTCCGGGACGCCCGCGGCATCGGTGGCCAGGGTCGTGAGCGTCCGGACCACCGCGTGTTCGTATGCCCAGTAGCGGAACAGGTAGAGGCGGCTTCCGTCCAGGATGAGCGGCAGGCGGTCCCCGGGCCTTCCCACCGCGGGGCTCGTTTCCAGAAGGGTCTTCCAGCGTTCGGCCCCGGGCCGGGTCGGGAGGGCCTCCCCGCCGCCGGCAAGCCCGTCTTCCGGGGTGGCCTCCAGATCGAGGCAGATGTGTCCCTCGGCCTGGGAACGGCTGAGCCAGGCCGCGGCGTCGGCCAGTTCCGGCGCGTCCCGCCCGTCGATCCGACGGATGAAACGCCCGAAGGCCTCGTCCAGCGGGGAGAAGCGCGACCGGGGAGAGAGGGCGCCTGACTCGTTTTTCATGGGACCCCCTCCTCCCCGCCGTCCCCGGGTGCGGCGGGCAGCAGGGCCCGCTCGAGGGCCGCGATCGTTTCCGGGGCAGGGCGGTCCCGGTAGATGCCCGTGGCGCCCGGATGTTCCGGATCGAGGCCCCGCAGAAAGAGGTAGAAGACGCCGCCGAAATGGGCGCCGTAGTCGTATCCCGGCAGGCGCCGCTTCAGGTAGCGGTGCAGGGCCAGCACGTACAGGTGGTACTGGAGCGGGTAGAAGGCCTCCCGCATCGCCTGCGCCAGGGCCTCGGGCCGGTAGTCCGCGACGGTGTCGCCCAGAAAGTTCGTCTTCCAGTCCACGAGATAGACACGGCCGGCGTGGCGGAAGACGAGATCCATGTACCCCCGCATGAAGCCACGGACCGGCTGGAAGCGGAGCCGGCCGATGCCTTCCGGGAAGCCCGACGCCGGCGCGATCCCGGTCTCGGAAAGCAGGCGCTGCAGGCGGTCCGGCGTCAGCCGGTTCAAGGGGACGTAGAACCCGAGCTCGCTCAGGCGATCCGCCCGGGCGACGCCCGCGAGCGTCGGTCCGCCGGGATCCGGGACAAGCGGCGTGGCGAGGGCGAGCCGGACCGTCCGGGCAACCGTCTCCTGCCAGACCGGGTCGAACCCGTAGGCCGCGAGCTTGTCGGCGAACAGTTGGTCCGCCGCGGGGCCCGCCGCGGCGGTGAAGTCGATCTCCTCGAGAATCTCGTGCAGGAGGTTGCCCGTTTTCGTCCCCCGCGGGAGCGCGAACGCCCCGGACGGTTTCCCGGCCGGCGGCGGCGCGGCCGCCCCGCCCTCGCCGTCCCGGTCGGGACGGTCGGCGGGGTCGCCGATTTCGGCCGGGGATTCCGGCCGGAGGGCGCGGTCCGCCACGAGCGACGAAAAGCTGGCGATCGGCCGGTCCCGGTCCGGCAGGCCGGCGAAGGTCCGGCAGCTCAGGGCCGGCGCGGCTGCGGGCGAGGCGGCGCGGGGAGCGGCGTCCGGCGGCGGCATCGCTTCCAGGGCGATCGCCCCGGGGGCGGACGCGGCGAGGGCCTCCAGCTCCCGGCGCAGGGTGTCGCCGTCGGGCCCCGTGGACCCGGCCCCGGCCCGCGGGTGGAGGATGTACGCGAGGGCGGAGGCGTCCGCGTCCTTGAACGGCCCCCAGACGAGGTAGCAGCGGTGCCGGGCGCGGGTCAGGGCGACGTAGAGCAGGCGGATGTCTTCCGCCAGCGTCTCCCGCAGCGCCAGGTCCCGGCCGGGGGCGGCGTCCGGCGCGAGGACGAGGGTCGGCCGCCAGTCGTCCGCGGGGTCGTGAAACAGGAATTCCCCCGGCCGGAGCTTGGCGCCCCCCCAGTGGAAGGGGCAGAAGACGACGGGATATTCCAGCCCCTTGCTCTTGTGGATGGTGACGATGTTCACGGCGCGCGCGTCGCTTTCCAGACGGAGCTCGTGCTCCTCCAGCCGGGGCGTCCCGGGATCCCGCTGCCGGGCGAGCCACTGGACGAGGCCCGCCATGCCCGGCCGCCCGGAGACGGCTTCCGCGTGCAGCACCTCCGCGAGGTGGAGGACGTTCGTCAGCCGCCGCTCGCCGTCGGGAAAGGCGAGGAGCCGCTCGCGGACGTTCTCCTCGGCCAGGAAGCGCCTGAACATGGGGATGAAGCCCCGCTCGTCCCAGAGGGCGTGGTAGGTCCGGAACCGGGCGAGCCGGTCTTCCCAGGCGGCCTCGTCCCCGCCGAGCGCGTGCAGCGCCTCTCCGTTCAGGCCCAGCAGGTCGGTCGCGAGGGCGATCCGCATCCGGCCCTCGTCCCGGGGGGCGGCCAAGGCCGCCAGGACGCGCTCGACATCGAGGGCCTCGCGGGTGTCGAAGAGGTTGCCCGTGCTGTGGAGGACGGCGGGAATGCCCAGGGCGCGGAGGGCCTCCCGCACCTGGCGCGCCTCCCGGTTGGTGCGGACCAGAACCGCGATGTCGCCGGCGGCGAGGGGGGCGTCGCCGATCGTCGTTCGGGGCCCCTCCCCCGGGCCGAGGAGGCGCGAGATCTCCGCCGCCACGGACCGGATGATCAGCTCGGCCGCGCGGTCCCGGTTCTTCGCCGCCCCCGCCGCTTCGAGGCGCGTCCCGTCGACAAACCAGAGGCGGAGCGGGGGGGTGGCCTTTCCGTCCGCCGTCAGGACGGCCCGTTCCGGGACGTCGCCCGCGACGGCCTCGGGGAAGGGGATCTCGTCGTAGAGGAAGGGCGCGCCGCCCGGGCGGCGGAAGAGTGCGTTGACGGCCTCGATCAGGGCCGGCTCGGACCGCCAGTTGTGCCGCAGGGTGTGGCTGCGGCGCACGTCGCGGGAGGCCCGCAGGTAGGTGAACAGGTCGGCCCCCCGGAAGCTGTAGATGGACTGCTTGGGATCGCCGATCAGGAAGAGGGTGGCGTCCCCGCGGCCGAAGACCGTCTCGAAGATGGCGTACTGGATCGGGTCGGTGTCCTGGAATTCGTCGATTACGGCGGCCCGGTAGCGGAGGCGCAGCTTTTCCGCGAGCGCCGTCCCCCCCGGGCCGGCCAGGGCCTCCCGGAGGTCGAGGAGCAGGTCGTCGAAGCACAGGATGTTCCGCCGCCGTTTTCGTTCCCTGAGCTCCGCCCGCACGGTGCGGAAGAGTTCGGCCTTGAGGAAGAGGAGGTGCCGGTCGGCCTGGTCCGCCCACGCCGCCGCCCGCTCACGGAGCGTCTCGCAGAGGTTGAAAAAGGGGTGCTCCGGGGGCGTAAAGCCCTTGCGCGTTCCCTGCCTGAGGGCGGTCGCGGCAAACCGGTCGAAACCGTCGAACGGGGGCCAGGTCCTGCGGGCGGCCGTGTAGGCGTCCATCCCCGCCAGAAGGGCGTCCGGATTTTTGTAGACGGTCCGCTTCAGACCGTCGTCGCGCAGGCACGCCGCGACGGCCTCCCGGGCCGCCGGCCAGGCCCGGCGCACGGCCTCCGCTGCCTCCCGGAAGGGGGGCAGGGCGTCGAGCGCGACGGGTGGGGCCTCGGGGAGGATGCGCAGGCCGGGATCGAAGAGGCGCCCCTCGATCAGCGCGAGGAATCCGTCCGGGCCGAACTTCCGCGCCAGAGCGTGCCCCGGGACCTCCGGCGCGGCCCCGTAGAGGTGCCGCCGCCAGAAGTCCCGGACGATCTCCTCCTTGAGGGAGCGGTCGTCCGGAACCATCTCCGCGTCGAACGTTCCCCGCGTTTCGAAGGCATGCTCGCGGAGCGCCCGCTGGCAGAAGCCGTGGATCGTGTGGATCGGCGCCTCGTCGAAATCCCGGAGCGCCGCCCGCAGGCGGCGGAGCGCCTCTTCCCGGGCCGCCGTGCGCCGGACCAGGCCGTCGAGAAACGGATCATCGTGGCCGCCCGACATGAATGCGGCGACCGCGGCGCGGATCCGCCCGCGGATGCGGTCCCGGAGCTCCTCCGTCGCCGCGACCGTGTAGGTGACGACGAGGACCTCCTGCACGGAAAGCCCCCGTTCCACGAGGAGGCGGAGGACGATGCCCTCCACGGCATAGGTCTTCCCCGTGCCGGCGCTCGCCTCGATGAGGTTGGTTTCCGTCAGCGGGCTTGCGAGAAGGTCGAAGATCTCCGGGGCGTCCATGGCTAGGGCAGGCCCTCCTCGGCCGCGAGCAGCGGATGGAAGACCGTCTCGGCCAGGCGGCGGAAGGCGTCGTCCAGGGGGTCGATCCGGCCGAAGCAGAGCCGGTTGTCGGGATCGTCCTTCTCCGCGTAGCGATAGGCCTCCCATTTGTCCCGTGCTGCCCGGAGCGCCGCCGCCGCATCCTTGCCCTTCATCGTGGCATCGGCGTAGGCGAGCGAGGATTCGGGGAAGAAGTGCAGGGGGGTGCGGAGCCCCGCGAGGTAGAGGGCGACCAGGTCCGCCAGGGTCCGCTCCGCGTCGGCGAGGGGCGCGTAGCGGACCCCGCCGTCCCGGCCGATGAAGCGCGTCTCGCGGACGGGCGCCGCGCAGCCTGGGTGGTTCAGGATCAGGTGCCGGATCCAGGCGTCCAGGCGATCGCGGGCCTTCACGTCGGCCGGGCGGTAGCGGACCAGGCCCTCCGGATAGAGCGGGTCCAGCGCGCCGGCGAGGTGGATCCCCGCCAGGCGGAGGTCCACCGGAACGGCCTTGAGCCGCCCGCCGGAGACGGCACGGCCGATGTCGGCGGCGAGCCCGGCCATGGCATCGTGCAGACCGTCGTAGGCGTACGCCCCCGGCGCGCCGTGGGGGAGGCGTCCGGCGGCCTTGAGGACGGGATAGGCCTGCGCGATGCCGCGATCCGCCAGCAGGCGCGCGACCAGGTCTTCGCCCAGGCCGTACGCGTCCAGGCCCTCGATCGTGAAGGGCTCCTCCTCCGGGAGCGCCGCCTCCCGGTCGCGCAGATAGAGGCCGAGCCGGCGGCGGAGAAGGAAGCGGGCCGGGTGCGCGAAGAAGGCGCAGAACGTCTCGACGTCGATCTCCGTCAGGCCCGCCTCCGGTTCGGGGAGGCCCGCGGGGATGAAGGCCTCGGGTTCCCGGCGCGGCGCGGCGGCGCGTTCCGCGGCCCGGAGGTTCTCCGTGGAGTAGCTGTACAGCCCCGGATCGCCCCGGAAATAGGTCGGGTCGAAGGCCTGCAGGCGGTGGTGCGCGCAAAGGCCCTCCCGCACGCGCGGGCCGAAGGCCGCCTCGATATAGTCGAGCAGTTCGCTCACCAGGACCGAGGGGGGGCGGGGGCGGTTGTCCTTCGGACTCTGGCCGCAATAGCTGATATGGAGGCGCTGCCGGGCCGACAGGAGCGCCTCGAGGAAGAGGTAGCGATCGTCCTGGCGGCGCGAGCGGTCGCCGGGGCGCGGGGACGCCGCCATCCGGTCAAAGCCGAGCGGAACCGACGGCCGGGGATAGGCGTCGTCGTTCATGCCCAGAAGCGCGATGACCCTGAAGGGGATGCTGCGCATGGGCAGAAGGGTTGAGAACGTGACGCCGCCCGCGAGGAAGCCGCCGCCGGACCCCCGGTCCGCGAGGGTCTCGCGGAGCACGGCCCTGATCCCCTCGATCGAGACGTCCCCCGCATACCCGGAGGCCGCCTCCAGTTCCGGCAGCTCCCCGAAGAGCCGGCGGAGGGCCTGCGTTTCCGTCCCGTAGCGCTCGTCGTCGGAAAAGAACGTCTCCAGGAGCGCGGTAAGCGCCTGCGCCCATCCGGAGAGGGTTTTCCCCGTCTCCAGGGCGGGTAGGGCCGTGAAGAGCGCCTCCGTGAAGGCGAGGAAGGGGCCCAGAATCTCCGCGGCGCCCCCCTCGATGTCGTCGTAGGGGAAGATGCCGTCGACGAGGACGGCCTCGCCGCCCGCCGGCAGGGCGTAGCCGAGCAGCATCCGGTCCAGACCGGCCCGCCAGGTGTTGGCGGCCTCCGCCGGCAGGTCCAGCGCTTCCCGGCTCCGGGCGTCGATGCCCCAGCGGATGCCCGTTTCCCGGACCCAGTGCCGGATGAGGCGCACGTCGTCGTCGGCGAGCGAAAACCTTTCCCGGACGGCGGGCGCGTCCAGGAGGCCGAGCACCGCGGAGGCGCCGAAACGGCTCCCCGCGAGGTCGATCAGACGGAAGAACGCGTCGACCAAGGGGCTTTCCTGCAGGTATCCCCGGTCGGCCAGCGTGAAGGGGATGGCCCGGGGATCGTCCGCGGCCGCCGAAAAGACGGCCTGGATGAATGGCGCATACGCCGTGATGTCCGGGATCATGACGAGGACCTCGTCCGGCCGGAGCGTCCGGTCCTCGTCGAACATCGCGAGCAGGGCGTCGTGCAGGATCTCCGTCTCGCGGAGCGGGCTGTGGCAGACGTGCACCCGAAGCGACCCGTCGTCCGCGAAGGGACCGGCGCCACCCGCGGACGTCCGCTCCGTCAGATTCAGGATGTGGGACTGGATCGCCGCCAGCAGGGTGGCGTCGCCCGGATCCACGAATTCGGGGAATTCCTCGGCGGACAGCTTGGCGATCGTCTGGAGGAACTCCCGTCCGAGGGGGCCCAGGGACGCCAGCAGCCGGTTCCCCGCCTCGAGGTGATACGCCTCGGGGCGGCGGTCATACCCGGCCAGACGCTCCGCGATCCGGCCCGCCTCGCGCTCGGAGACGATGTCTTCCCAGAACTCCCGGCAGGGGTTGACGATAAAGAGGTTCACCTCGATCCGGGCCGCGAGGGCGGCGAGAATCTGCATGTAGAAGGGGGGCAGGGAGGAGATGCCGAACATGGCGATCCGTTCGAGCGCCCCCGGGAGCGGGACGGTCGCGTCCCCGATCGTCGCCAGAAGCCTACGCCGGAGCGCCACCCGGTGCACCGGTCCCTTGCGCCGGACGATCTCCCGCCAGAGCGCCGCCTGCCAGTGCGTCTCCTGCCCGCGCTCCCACGCCGGCATCCATTCGGGCCGGAACAGGAGGTACTGGTCGAAGAGCGCCGCGATCCGGGAGGCGAGCTGGTACCGCTTGAGGCCGTTGCCGTCGTCGCCCAGATAGGCCGTAAGCGGCTGGAACTCCGGGCGGTCGGGGAGGGCGGACAGGAGGTCGACGAGATCCCAGGTCATGACCGCGGGTTCGTACGGCGAGCGTGCCGGCAGCGCCGGGTCGACCGCCTGGAAGAGGGCGTGGACGAAGTGGGTCGGGTAGGGGAAGCGGACGTTCGTGCAGACGCCGTGGCGGTCGGCGAGCGCCATCGAGAGCCAGCGCTCCATGCCACGGCTCTGGACGAGAACGATCTCCGGGGCGAACGGCTCCACGAGGGGGGCCGCCAGGATCTCCGCCAGCCGGTCCGCCAGGACCTCCATCCGGTTGCTGTGGTAGAGCTTCAGACCCGGCATGTGCGCCCTCTCCCCGCTTGCGCCGATCCGCCCCGCCGTTTGCGTCGGCCGGGCGCAGCAATCCCCGGCCGGGACATGGACATCCAGCCAGCCCCGTGGAACCTTCTATGGCAAAGGCGTTGCGCCGTCAAGCCGGGAATCGCGGCGGTACGTCCGCCGCCTAGATCGTTTTCTGGATGCCCAGCCTGACATAGAGCGGGCAGTGCCCCGAGACCACGCTTGAGAGGAGCATGCCCGCCAGGACGGCGAGGACGAGACCCGCAACGCCCGTCACCCAGCCCGCGGCGTTGGCGGCGATGAAAAGAATCGCGATCACGAGCCGGACAACCCTGTCGATGGGTCCCACGTTTCGTTCCATTGGCCTGTCTCCTTTCCGTGTTGCCGATTACGGCGTTTCCGTTCCTCCGCCCGTGAACCGGGCCTTTCGAGTCCCGCCCGCGCCTCATCCCGGCGCCGCGTTCCCGATCCCGCACAGGGTTTTGGCGAGCGCCTGCTTTTGCTTGAGGTCGACCAGGCGGGCGATCATGATCCGCTGGGCCTGCGGCGAGCCCGCCCCGTGCATGGACTCCGTCAGGTAGCCGACCGCCGCCGTCCCCAGCGTGAGGTTCTCGATCAGGCGCAGGATGCGCATCCGCTCTTCCGTCGGGATGTCGCCGCGGCCGCGGAAGTATTTCTGCATCCATTTTCCCGTCTCCGGGGCGTCAAGATCGGCCTCGGAGGGCAGGGTGACCATCAGGCCGCCGGCGATGTCCTGGGCGAGGCGGGCGATCTCGTAGGGGAAGCGGGTGACGTTCTGCTTGTGCACGTTGGCGAGCAGCGTATCGACCAGGTAGGTCCCGGACGGCTCGCGGTGCCCCTCCGCGGCGCAGGCGATGCAGCCGCAGTAGAGGGTCTCGTTCAGATGGTTCATCTCGATGATCTTGTCCTTCACGTGGGAGGCCCGCTCGGCGCCGTTGTACTCGGCGATCGTCTGCGCTGCGCCGATCAGGACGTCCCCGACCCCCACTTTGCACGCATAGCTCTGGCGGTGGTAGGAGGCGAACTGCTCCACCAGCTGGCCGGTGAAGCTGTATTCCCGGCACATGAAGACCCGCTCCCACGGGACGAAGACGTCGTCGAAGACGATCAGGGCCTCGTGCCCGCCGAAGACGACGTTTCCCACGTCCATCCGGCCGCCCTCCAGCTTCCGGGTGTCGCAGGACTGGCGGCCCAGGATGTAGGTGATGCCCGCCGTGTCGCTGGGCAGGGCGAAGGAGACCGCGTAGTCCCGGTCCACCTCCCGCAGGGCGATCGTGGGCATGACGATCACCTCGTGGGAGTTGACGGCGCCGGTCTGATGGGCCTTGGCCCCGCGCACGACAATCCCGTCCCGGCTTTCCGAAACGATCCGGAGGTACTGGTCCGGGTCGGCCTGCCGGTGGGGCGGCAGGGAGCGGTCGCCCTTGGGGTCCGTCATCGCCCCGTCGCACACGAGGTCGTTCTCCTGGACGTACTCCAGATAGCTCAGGAACCGCCGGTTGTATTCCGTCCCGTTCCGTTGATCGATGTCGTAGGTCGTCATGGACAGGGCGTTCAGCGCGTCCATGCCGACGCACCGCTGGAAGCAGCAGCCGGTGCGGGACCCCATGAGCCGCCCCATCTTGCTCTTGCGCACGAGGTCCCCGACGCTCTGGTGGATGTGGGTGAAGCGGTTGATCTTCCGGCCCGTCAGGTGGGAGGTCGCCGTCATCAGGTCCGCATGCCCGGGGTCCTGGGCGAGCGCGTACGTCATGGCCACCGCGTTGAGCGAGGGCCGGATGATCGGGTCGTCCACGACGTTCTCGACCCGTTTGCCGAGCAGGTAGACCTTGAGGTCAAGCTTCCTCAGGCTGTCGATGTATTCCTGCGGCGTTTTCATGGCGGCCTCCTTGTTATGGGAATATTTTCGCCCGTGACGGGCGGCCCCTCCGGGCGAAGGCGATAAGCGCCCGTTTCCACGAAGAAAGCTATATGGAAGCGGACCCCGTGTCAATCAAATATTCCATCAAACCGCTTGACAGACGGCCGGGGGTCATGTAGCCCTTGACGCCCGGGAGCGAGCGGGACGGCGCCGGGCGCGGGGTTGTGCTGCCGCGCCGGAGGGAGTGATGAGTCGCACCAATTCGATGAGAGGCCTCGTGCTGCTGGCGGTGGTGGGTCCGCTGGTCCTCCTGTCCGCCGCGCTGCCGCTTCACGCCCAGGAAGGCGGGGTGGCGGAGGCCGGCCGGGAGGCGCCCGCGGAGGCGGCCGCTGCGGGAGATCCGGAGGAAGGCTTCGTCTGCCGCGCCTTCCATTACGCCCGGCGTTTCAACGGCTGGCGAACCAGCTCCGGCGCGATCTACCGTCCCGAAAAGCGGACCGCCGCCCATCCGAGCCTCCCCCTCGGCACACGCGTCAGGGTCGTCAATCTCGCCAATGACCGGTCCGTGGTGGTGACGGTCAACGACCGCTGCCGCAAGCGGAGCTTCGACGTCATCGACCTGTCGCGCGCCGCCGCGCGCGAACTGCGGTTCCTCCGCGGGGGAACCGCCTGGGTCCGGGTCATCCCCCTCGACGACTGAAGGGCGTTCTCCCGCCGAGGCGGCGGGACGGAGGCCCCGCTCACGCCCGCTTCTCGAAGTGGTGGTAGTCCTTCAGGTCCTTGAAATCCCCCCCCCACGCCCAGCCGCGCCGCCGGAATTCCTCCATCAGGGGATGGGCGGGATAGACCGTCCCCGGCGCGCCCGGCCGGTACGCCGCTCCCGGCGGCGCGACGCGCCCGTCCCCATAAATCACGGGGTTGAGCCGCGGATTCAGGTCCACGGCCCGGCCCAGGGCGTGCAGCGACAGGCGCTCCGTCCCGCCGACGAGGCGGTAGTTGAAGGCGGAGGTGTTGTTGTCCGCCATGGAGGCGTCGTCGGACCATCCGTAGCGGACGATCGGCACGACCTTCGCCACGGGGAACCGGGAACGCTCGATCCAGTCGAAGATCGCGCGGACGTCCGCGGCGAGGTCCCGGTGGATGACGAGCTGTCCCGCATGGAGACGCCCGTCGAAGGCCCAGTAGCGGACCTCGACGAGGCTCAGCGGGGAGAGCGCCTCCGGCGGCGCCTGCGTACCGGCGACGGCCTCCGGAAAGGTCGTCGCGCTGTCCAAAAGGGGGGAGGTGGGTTGGGGCGGTTCGGTCATGACGATCGGTCCTCTGCATGCAAAAACGGACGCCCGCGCGACCCCGGCCGGCGGCCGGGAATGTTCAATCGGGGGTGAAGAGGTCCGCCCAGGGCGGGGCGGCGGCGGAGACCTCCCGGTAGATCTCCCGCAGCAGTGGTGCGTTCAGGCGGGTGAACTCCCGCTCCCGGGGCGCGACGATAAGCCCGCCCATGTCCACGGCGCCTGGACTGACGAGGAGCCGCTCCGGATCGGGGCGGTCGTAGGCGGCCGGACGGTGGCGCTGCCGGGGAAAGAGGCAGAGCCGCCATTCTCCCCGGCGGTAGCCGGCCAGGAGATTCAGCATCGGCTCGTCCGGCGATCCCGGCCCGGTCCCTCCGCGCGCGATCAGGCGCCGCGTCGCGTCGGCGAGCGGCGTGCGTTCGCGGCCCCGGACCAGGATCAGGGTTCGCCCCCAGGAGACCAGCCCCCACCGATCGACGCCGTCGCTTCCCCGGTCCGGCCGGGCATCGAACCGCCCCGCCAGGTCCTGCTCGATGGGGATCGCGTCGGCCGGGGCCGCCTGGAAATGGAGGTGGTCGGGGGCGGAGGCCCCGCAGGCTGGGCCGTTGTAGAAGAGGGTCATGCCGTCACCGAGATCGCGGGCCAGATCGAGGAAGGCCTCCAGACGGGCTTCGATGGCCTGGGGCTCATGGGCGAGGCTCGCGATCGTGACGTGGCCGGGGAAGATCGGGGCGGGGTTGCAGAGGATCAGGTACGCCTCCCGGTACAGGATGCCCCGCTGTTCGGGGGGGAGCGCCTCGGGGCACAGGAAGCAGGGGCGGGCGGCGATGGACGCGGGGTCCACGCGGGCGGTGCCGCTCGTGAGGCGCGCGGGGTTGTACTGGACCTTGAGCGACCAGCCGTCCGAGGACAGGTCGCGGAGGCGGGCTCCGGCAAGCTCCCGGCCGGCCCGGGCCAGGGCCGGCCAGGAGCGCGTCTGGGCGGCGTGGAGCGCGCGGCACATCGGGGACAGGGCGCCCGCGGGGCGCGGGCCCTGCGCGCCGTCGAAGACGGCGGCGATCCGGTTCCCGGGATCGCGGCGGGTGTTCGGGGCCGGTCGCTTCATGGCGTCGGGACCTCCGCCGCGCCGCTCATTTTCCGGAAGCCGATCCGGTGCTCGACCGTCGTGGCGGCCAGGACGAACGGCTCCGTCCGGATGAAGCGGAACCCCCGCCGCCGGTACCAGGCCAGGGCGCGTTCGTTCCGCGTCATGACGCCGAGCCAGACGGCGTCGACCCCGTAATGCCGGGCGCGCCCCTCCGCCGCCGCGAGCAGGCGGCCGCCGAGGCCGAGGCCCTGGAAGAGCGGGAGGATGTACAGGGACGTGACGTAGAACCGGTTCTCTTCCCTCACGTAGCGGGTGCGAACGTACCCCGCCGGCCCGCGTTCCTCCGTGCCGATGAATCCGTCCACGCAGGGATCCGCGTACACGGCGCGCAGGGCGCTGGGCGAATAATGGGCGGCGAAGTAGGTCTTCAGGTCGTCGAACGGGACAAAGGCCGCGTAGGCGCTCTGCCAGGTGGTCCAGGTGATCTCCCGGACGGCCCGGAGGTCGCTTTTCTGCCAGGGCTGCACGGAGAACGTCATGAGGGCGTCCCGGACCGGTAGGCGGGCGGACCGTATCCCGGGTAGCCGCGGCCCCCCTCGCGCCCCGGCGCCGGGGCGGCCGGGCGCGGGTTCATCTGCCGTCGGGCCATGATTTCCAGGGTGCGCAGGGTGTCCTTGAAGGCGTCGTGGCGGTTGATCTGCGCCACCGTCAGCGCGCTGTCGGAGTTTCCGGACCAGCGGCGGCACAGGTATAGGTTTTCGTAGATCCGGCCGATCCGGTATTCCCGGGTGAGCCTGAGCGCGATGGCGTAATCCTCCCCGTAGCTCACGTTGAGAAAGCCGACCTGGCGGGCCAGGGCTGTCTGAAAGGCCCGCGGGGCACCGAGGCCGTTGATGCGCAGGGCGTTGTTGCGGCCGTTGTCGTCGGTCCACTCGCGGTGGGCGATCAGCCCCGGCGGAAGGATGTTCCCCCGTTCGTCGACGAGCGTGTAGGCGCCGATGACCATGGCGAAGTCGCCTTCGCGGAAGCATTGCACGATTTTGCGCAGGGTGTCCGGACCGCTGTAGACGTCGTCGGAGTCGAGCTGAACGGCGAACCGCCCGCACGCCTCGGCGCGGAGGGCCTCGTTCCAGCACCCGCCGATGCCGAGATCGCGGCGGGCGGGCACGAGATGGATCACGCGCGGGTCCGCCTTGGCCAGCTTCTCCAGCACGGCCGTCGTCCCGTCGGTCGAGTGGTTGTCGACGCACAGGACGTTGAACGGGAAGTCCGCCTCCTGCGAGAGGGCGCTCTTCACGGCGTCGGCGATGGTCTTTTTGCGGTTTCTGACGGGGATGACGACGCTGGCCTCCACGGGGAAGGCCTGGGGGGTGGGGGCGACGCTCCGGAAGCGGGGCCTGAGCCAGGCGCCGAGCCGCTTCAGGTGGGCTGTCGCCGCGCCTTCCATCTCCCGCTGACGGTCCTGCTGGCGGGGATCGCAGTAGGCGAAGGGTTCCCCCACCGTTTCGCCGCCGTTCGTTTCCCCATCGCCATCCCGGCTTTCCCGTTCGTCCGCCGCCGGCGCATCGGTTGCGGCCGGTTCCGAGCGGATCACCGTGGCCAGGGCCTCCCGCAGGTGAAACAGGGCCGCGTCCGTGGCGATCCGGAGACGGAGGTCGTACAGTCCGGCGTGGGTGAACGGGGAGAGCGCGCCGTACTTCTTCAGGGCGGCGCGGATGACGTCCATCGAAAAGAGCATCAGCGGGCCGAAATCGAAATCGTCACGGAGACTGCCCGGCTGGTAATCGTTGACGGGATGCTCCCGCCGGGCCGGAGCCTCTTCTTTTTCCCCCCGCTTCCGGACTGGCGGAACCCCGTCCCCGGCGGGCGCGTCGGCGTCCAGGTAATCGGCGTATACCAGACCGGCCTGACAGATTTCCGCCGCCTCCAGCAGGCGCCGCAGGGCCCGGGGACCCAGTTCGAGATCCGCGCAAAAAGGCAGGATCAGCAGGTACTTCGTTTGCGTCTTCTCGATGACGGTGGAAAGGGTTTCTCCCGCGACCAGGGAGCCGGCGGGGATCCATTCGCACTTGTCGTGGGGGTAGGCGTCGCCGTCGTCGTAGGCGATGAGGATCCGCTCGATCGCCGGCTGCCGGATCAACCGCCGGAGCAGGGCGCCGAACCAGGGCGCGTCGGCGTACGAGAGCGCCGCCGTGATTCCGGGACGGGATTTTCGCGGTTGCATCTCCATGACCCCTTGATAATGGATGACTTCCGGCCTGTCAACGGTTAATTGCCCGGCGGCAGCGGGACACGAGGCGCCGGAGGCGATCCAGGCGGGGGGCGAGGCCCGCGGCCTCCTCCAGATGGTCCAGGCCGCGGGGGATGTGGGCGAGAAAGTCCGGATGGCCGGCCTGCAGGCCCAGGTAGCCGTAGGCGCCCAAGGCCTGCAGGAGCCGCTGCGCGGATGCCTCCTGGAAGGCCTCCCGGAAGGCGTCCCAGGGCAGCGCCTGCGGACCGAGGTCGTAGTAGTCGCGAAGCAGGCCGAGGCGGACGTCCGGCGTCAGGCGGACGTAGGGGTCGTAGAGGAGGGCGCCCAGGTCGTAGAGGCGGGGTCCGAGGCGCATCCCCTGGAAATCGATCAGCACGGGTTCGCCGTCGCGGATCATGACGTTCTGCGACTGCAGGTCGCGGTGGACGAGGCCGGGGGCGGCCCTCTCCAGGCGCGCGGCGAGTGCGGCGAGCTCCGCCTCCAGGGCCGCCGCCTCGGATGGATCGGACTTAAGGGCGCAGACGCCGCGGACGAAGTGTTCCCGGAAATAGTTCCGCTCCCAGCGGTAGAGGGCCGCGTCGAAGGGGTCCATCAGCGGCAGGGCGCGGACGGCCGTGTCCCCGGCCGCCAGGCCGTGCAGGCGGTGGACGAGGCGCAGGGTCCGCCGGTAGAGGGCGAGGCGGACGGCGGGGTCCGCGTCGCGGTACGACCACAGGTCGCGGTCCCCCAGGTCCTCCAGGAGGAGCAGGCCCCGCGCGGCGTCTTCGGCGAGGATGACGGGGACCCGGACGTCGCGGGCGGCCAGGAAGCGCGCGATGGGGGCGAAGGAGGCGTTCTCTTTCCGGCCGCTCCCGTACTGCATGACGATCCAGCTCGACCCGCCCGCGGTCAGGCGCCGGTAGACGCGGTCCGAGCCGCCCCGCGTGATGGGAACGAGGTCCAGGGGCGGCGCGTCGGCAAGGTTCACGGCGCGGCGGGCGAATGCCAGGAGGGTGGCGTCGGGCGGTGTCGGGGCGCTCATGGCGCGGGGCTCCAGGCGTCGCGCAGGGCGTTGTACGCGGCGGGCGAACCGATGTCGTGCCAGCGTCCCGCGTCGATCACCCGGCCCGCCACCGCCCCCGGCCGCCGGCGGATCCGGTCCACGAGCGCCGGCACGATGGAGAAGATCGGCCCCCGGGGCAGGTGTTCCAGAAACCGGGTCTCCATGACGCAGATGCCGGCGAACAGGCAGCGCGTGACGCCCGGGTCGCCCAGGAGGTCGCGCATGTCGCGGACGCTGCCCGCGCCGTCGATCGTCACGTTCAACGGCGTCCCGGAGGACCGCAGGGCGAGCGTGACCTCGGCGTCGCGCCTCCGGTGCGCGTCGAGCAGGGGTGAGAGGGGGAGGTCGGTCAGGATGTCGCCGTTGTAGACGATCAGGCGCGCGTCTCCGGTCAGGAGGTCCGCGATGTTTTTCAGGCCGCCGCCGGTGTCGAGCAGCACGGGCTCGTGGCGGAAGACGATGGGGCGCCCCCGCCAGGCGCTGTCCGGAAACGCCCGGTCGTACGCTTCGGCCCGGTGATGCGTGTTGACGATGAAGCGCTCGACGCCCGCGGACAGCAGATGGTCCATGACATGGGTGATGAGCGGCCGCCCGCGGACGGGCAGCAGCGGTTTGGGGCAGCGGTCTGTCAGGGGCTTCAGGCGCGTGCCCAGGCCGGCGCCGAGGATGAAGGCGGTTTTGACGGGCGGCGTTTCCATGCGCGTCAGTATCTCCGGGTGACGGTCGCGCCGGGAAAGTAATGCGCGAGGATCTGTTCGGCCGTGCGGCCCCGCGCGGCCATCGCGGCGGCGCCGATCTGGCACAGGCCGACCCCGTGACCCCAGCCGCCGCCGGCGAGGTGAA
>DAOPOS010000030.1:0-26153 GCA_035358035.1 Syntrophales bacterium
CAAAGAACGCCGGTAACTCTATTTTGCAATGGTCCTCTTGACAGGGAAGCTTACGCAATAACGGCAGTCTTCATCCCATCGCACATTCTTTTGCAGACCTTGCGCAGCCGCTTTCGTTCAATGTTACTCACCGTTCCGCAATGTATTATCAAAAGCGTGCGGTCTCGGTGAGCTAGTGCCAAAGTAGCCTGCCCTATTCCCTGTGTCAGTTTTGCAGTATGTCCGTTTGTCCCGAGGCACTTCACTTCGATACCGATTGACCACTTTTCATACTTAAAGACAATATCTAGTCGGTTTTTGGCATCCAATACATCCACGTCAGGGCCATGCTCTTGCTCACAGAAGCTCCTCCAAGCAGCTGATGACCGACCTGGGCGTTTAGTATGGGAGGTAAGGCATGTCGTACCAACATCAAAACCCATATCATTTGCAAGACTGACAACACTTAACCAAACATCATTTTCAAAATCATCTTCTGTCGTGTATTCTTGCTGGTATTCTGCCTCCGCAAGCCGCTTTCTAAGACTCTCCCATAAATCATCAATACTGTGCAGGTCGCTGATATTCATCTTTAACCTCTTTCACATCGTGTAACTGCCTTTCAGAATCAAAGATGCGACTCCAATGATATGAAATACTATCATCAAAAGCGAAAGTTAACGAATAGTTATCATTAAGCCTTAGCTTTCATTCAACACATAGAAAAGACTTGATAGCCTAATTGCAGCCTTCATTGCTTGAAAGGCCATTTCTTCTTGTTCGGAAAAGTCGGATAAGCGATCCATAGATGGCACGTTAATACGGAGCCCAGCTTTCCGGCCTCGCTTGACTATCTGAACGTCCTTCGGGAGTTGAGCGGAGTACTTATCCCTAAGGAACTCAACTTTCTCAGCGGCAAACGGCAGTTCAAGGTCAACCTGATTGTACTCGATCTTGTGCCATATCTTGTATTGCTTCGGTAGATTGTTTGGTCTAAAGCTAATCCAGCCAGATGTTGCGGTGCGCGGACCTGGGTCCTCGGTATTGAGTTCTGGAAAATACCTCGAAGCTAGTTGCCAATAATCTCTGAAGAATGTCGTAATCTTTTGATTTATTATGGGATTGTAACCACGCCTGTTCTGCTCTATTGCCTGCCGAAGCATGTCAGCTTTATAATTTTCTCTCGGATTGTCGTTTCTACTGAACCATTTAACAATTGATTCGTATGAAATCTGTGCGTCGTATAGGGCTGCTTCGCTGTTGTTTTGCAGATAGTTCTTCGGAGCCAATATAACCGTGGTAAATTTATCCCAATCCTTATTATTAATTCCTTTCTGCCCACGCTCTTTATAGCGGGAAGACTGATTAGGTTGTGGAACGGCATCAATTTTGTTCTCTATCAAAACCGCTACCCTCTGATCCTGTATTATAGCCAGCATAATCAGATCAGACTGACCTAGGTCTGGATCAGAAATTGAATGCCACACTTTAATGACAGAGGGTTTCTGTCCGGATATCCCAATATTTTCTAAAAGCCAGATTGAGAAGTCGGCTGAGACTGTAAGCTCTTCATGGAGGAGTAGGTCTATATCCCTTTCGCTGACTGCTTCCAAAGGCAATAATTCATCTATCATGCGAATCCCTCCATCGGTATTACAGGTTTCAATTAAGGATGGCTTTCACTTACGAGCCAATACGTGGACCTATTGTGAATAGTTGAGAATTTCTAGTTGAAATGGAGTAAAAAATCGGATTCAATCACCTATTGTTAGATCATTATCATTAATCGTCTTTCTTTTTTAACCTTCGCTCTTTCATAAAAGATTCTGCCTCTAAAATGCTGTCGGCTGTCAAAAGAAGATCAAAATCACAATAAATGTGCCTACTATGTATATTTCCAGACTTAAGTTTTTTTGGAAAGGGAACTAGCTTTCCCAATCTTACTACATCAAAGGGGCCATCTTTTTGGGGCCAGAATTCCCTGGATATTTTGGGATATTTAGGCACAATTTTAGAAGATTTTAATTCTCGATCAATTTGAATGATCCGACCTATATATTGAAGATAACCATTGTATCTAAAACCCATGTATATAGAACGTCGAGTTTTCCAACCCCCCATTACCCAAAAACGATGTTGGACATGAAAGTCTGCTACACTAATATTTGTACTTTTGGCTTTCCATGTTGTTGATAATGGCACTATCCATACTTCTTCTTGCGCATTTATGCTCATGTTATACACCTCTTTCATAAAAATAGATAAAGTACGGACATTAAAAGTTGATTCGTCTGATACTGCAAGTTTTTTTGAGAGCTTCAGGATGTCTGGCCATGTAACAAATCCAATTTGTTTGCCGAATTGATGCTTCAGCCTATTTCTTGCCTTGTCATCTGTTATTACAGTTAATATTATAACTTTGGATTCTATCCCTTGATCTAGTCTTTTAATATATTTTCGAATTTGACCTATAGAGGGATAATCGCCACCTACTTTTGCTTCCACAATTAATTGTAATCTATCGTGAATAACTATTTCAAGATCGACAATGCCCGAATCACGCTCCCTCCTTTGAAGGTAGATTTCTGCATCCGCAGTCACGCCTTTGAATTGACACATTTTTAGAAATGCTGACAAAAATCTTCTATCCTGAGAAAGACAGTGACCGAGAGCAAACGTCAAAGCGTTTTCATCATGCCCTATCAATTGATAGTCAGAATAAATACGCCTACCATGAAGGAATAGTGGAAGACCCCTAATATTATCCATTCACGCTACTTTTAAAAATATTGTAATGATTTTTGATTTCAGCATGATCTGCGATATAGTAAATTGTAGAAATTAACCCCAGACAGTCAGTCTCTCTTCGGTGGTGATATTTAAGCCGCCTCTTTGATCGTCACTATCAAGACGGGGGGTCGCCCATCGGGGTTACCTCCCTTTCTTTATGACCCGAAGCAAGATCCCCCGGCAAGCCCCAGAAAGCGTTCCCACGTGCTGGATTGCCCGTTGCATTTGTCTGCCGGAAAAGAAGGGGTCGGGTTCGAATGGGTTGATTGCTGAGGACGCCGCGCGCACCCGCCATAGGCGAGCGACGCCGTGCAAAGGCCGGGGGAAAAAGCCGCTCCCCGACCGGGGAACGGCCTCTCGAGCCCATGATGGTCCTTCGACTATTTCTTGACGGTAATCTTGTTTTTGACGGATTTGACGCCGGTCACGGCCTTGGCAATCGCGGCCGCCGTTTCCTTCGCCTTCGCGTTCTTCACGGTTCCCGACAGGCTCACCACGCCTTCCTTGGTCTGCACCTTGATTTTTGAACCCTTCAAGGATGCATCCGCGAAGAGATTGGTCTTGACCTCTGCCGTAATCGAGCTGTCATCGACCGCGGCATTCGCGGCGTCCTTGGCGACGGTGGTCGCCTTGTCCCGGGCCGCAGACGTGACCTCTTTCAGGAGCTGGCCATAGGCAACCGAAGCCAGGGCCAGACAAAGAATCCCCGCGATGATGAATCGTTTCATATCTCCCTCCTCAAGGTATTTGTCCCCCGTATAATGGAGCCCGTGCGTTCTGTCAACGCGAATTCACGCGGCCGGGTCTGCGGCGGTCAGGAAACCATTTCCGCCACGATCGCCTTGACCGGCTTGATCTCCCGGATCAGCGCCGCGACCTGTCCCGCACCTGCCGGAAAGAGATCGAAGTCTCCCGTGGTCCAGGCCTTCGGGGCATTGGCAAACGGGAATGCCTTAGAGACATCCGCGGCGGGATCGGCCAGGAGATCCTGCATTTTCTGGTTCACGATCACGCGCATCTTCGTGTTCATCTCCCTCACGGGAAGCAGGGCCGTTCCGCCATCTCGACAGGCCACGATGGCCTCCTTCCATGCCTGGGGGGCCGGACTCTCTTCCGAAGCAATCAATCGCGTCCCGATCTGGACGCCCTGCGCACCCAGGGCCAGAGCCGCGCGATAGCCGCGCGCATCGGCGATTCCCCCCGCCGCGACGATCGGAACGGCGACGTGATCGGCCACGAGCGGGATGAGAACCAGGGTGGATGATTCGGAGGCGACCGAGCGGATCCCGCCGGACTCCGCCCCCGAGACCACCAGTCCGTCCACGCCATCCTTTGCTGCCTTGACGGCGTGGGGAAGCGAAAGAACCACGTGAAGGCCGTGCATCCCCAACGCATGGATGAGGGGATAGATTTTCGACGGCGCCCCCACGGAGGTCGTCACCACCGTGACGCCGGCGTCTTTCAGGATGTCGAGAATCTCCGCGTTCGCGGGATTCATGATCATCAGGTTCGCCCCGAACGGCTTGTCCGTGAGCCCCCTAACCTCGCCCGCCAATTTTCTTGCCTCCTCGGGGCTGGAGAACCCGAGGGCAAGCATCCCGAAGGCGCCTGCCTCCGAAATCGCGGCCACCAGCCGGGGACTGTTCAGGGCGCCGATGGGCCCCTGCATGATCGGATATTCGCACCTCAGCATCTCCCGCAAACCAGCCATTCTCCCCTCCTTTTCCGGTCGTGTGTTTGAGAAAAAGCCATCCCGATGCCGAATCTACATGACGGCCATGGCGCCGTCAACAAGTTTGAGCGCGCCTTCGGACCCGGCAGAATCTTTCCACTTTCAACTTTACCGGAAATCGCGTAGATAAATTAAGGCAAAATCTGATTGTGTGGACCGTTGCGGGAGGGGATGGCGTTGCTGACAGAGGACTATGTTGAGGCCCGGGAACTCTCCGCGAACATTGCCCGCGCGGTGGGATTGCCGCGCTTCTGCATCGAACGACAAGCCGAAATCGATCGATCCCTGGCCCTGTTTTCCGGCGCACCGCTGGTGGAGAAGGCGCTGCGCCTTGCCGAGGGCTACGGGGACTGCCTCGGCCACGGCCAGGTGCATACCCGGAAGGTCGCCATCGATACGGGGGCGCTCGTCCTGATCGAGAGGGCGGGCGACCCGGATTTGCCCCGGCTTGTCCTGTTGGCCCACTTGGCCGGCCTTCTCCACGACATCAGGCGCTCGGAAAAGGACCACGCCCGACGCGGGGCCGACGAGGCGGCGCGCATCCTGGAAGCCTTTCCCCTGAGCCCCGGGGAAGGCCGGGCCATCAGCCAGGCCATCGGCAACCACGAGGCCTTCCAGGCCTTCGAGACCCTGAATGACCCGCAGGCGGAGCTGCTGTCCAACGCCCTCTACGACGCGGACAAGTTCCGCTGGGGACCGGACAATTTCACGGAAACCGTGTGGGCCATGGTGGTCCCCCGGCGGATCCCCTTGCCGGTCCTGCTGGCCCATTTTCTCCCCGGGCTGGAGGGCATCCGCAAAATCCGGGAGACCTTCCGCACCCCCACCGGCCGGCTGTACGGGCCGGATTTCATCGATCGGGGCCTCGAGATCGGGATGAGGCTGCACGAAGCGCTCATGCAGAAATTCGGGGATGCGCCGGGCGGCTGACGGCGGAGTCGGGGCCACACCCGCGTCGAAGGGGAGCCCCGCTGCCCGATCCCGCCGGGCTCGGGCAACGGGGAGAAGCATCCACCCATCACAGGGCGTTTACGAGGATTTGACGGGAATCTTCCGGCCCGTCTGTTTGGCCTCCTCCGTTTTCGGAAGGGTCACGCTGAGCAGGCCGTTCTTGAATGCGGCCTCGACCTTCTGGACGTCGATACCCGCCGGCAGGGGAATCTCGCGGTGGAAGGAGCCGTAGGACCGCTCCATCCGATAGTACCCCTTGCCCTTGTCTTCCTTCTCCTCTTTCTTTTCGCCTTTGATGGTCAGGGCCTGTTCGCTCAGAATCACGTCGATGTCCTTCTCTTCGATCCCGGGCAGTTCCGCCTTGACCACCACCTCCTTTTCATCCTCCTTGACGTCCACGATGGGGGTGAACCCCATCAGCCGCCCCTCCACGGCGCCGATGGGCGCATCGAACCCGCGGAAGAAACTGTCGAACAGACGGTTCATCTCCTGCTGCAAGGCGTCAAAAGGATGTTCCGGCTCCCGTCGCGCCGGGGCGCTGCCGCGCCAGAGAGACGGGACGAGGTTTCTGATCGGCATCGTCCTATCCTCCTTTCGCAAAATATCCGGCGTTTTCTTACGCCGCCTTGATGGCAATCTTCCTCGCCTTGACGGCCTCGGCCTTGTACAGAACGACCCTGAGAACCCCGTTTCTGACCGTGGCCTCGATCCGGTCCCGGTCCACTTCATCGGAAATCGTGAAGGCGCGCTCGTAGTCGCCGGCGTCGTACTCGGCATAGGCCAGACTGTAGCCCGGCCGGGCCCCGTTGGCGGTCTGGCCGACGAGGGTCAGCACGTTCTTTTCGAGGGTGATGTCCACCCCCGTCTCATCCACGCCGGGCATGTCCGCCAAAAGGACGATCGCCTCCGAGGTCTCGTATATGTCCACCCGCGGGACGAAGACGCGCCTGGCGCGGGTACGCTCCGTTCCAGCCGGGGTTGCCGCCGGCTGCTTGACCATGTCTTTCTTGTCCTCTGCCATGATCCGTTACCTCCTTTCCTCAAGACTTGATCGATATCTTCTTCGGCTTCTCGGCCTCGGAGCGCGGGAGAACCACGTTCAGGATCCCCCGCTCGTAGGTCGCCGCGACCTTCGCCGCATCGACATGAAAGGGGAGCTGAATGGTCCGGGTGAAGCGGCCGCAGCTCCGCTCCTGCCGGTGGTAACTCTCCCCGGCCTTCAGGGCCTCCGCTTCCCGGTTCCCGCCGATCGTGAGGCTGTCCCCCACCACGGAAATATCCAGTTTCTCCGGATCCGCGCCGGGAAGTTCCGCGGTCACCACCATGCCCTCTTCCCCGGCCCAGGCGTTGATCGCGGGAAACTCGTGGCCGTAGGGCTGTGACGCACTCGAAAAAATGCGGTTCATCTCCTGCTGCAGGCGCTGGATTTCCGGCCAGGGATCCATGGCGCGTCCGAATCTCCATAAAACAGGTCCGTACATCGTTGCACCTCCTTGAAAAAGAAGTTTATTCCCGTTTGAGGCGGGTCGCGGGCGTACGTTCCCCCGCGACATTCCTCTACATAACCTTCCGATATTGTTTGTTCATTCCCGATTCGGCCCTAATATAGTCACCAAATATCCGTTGTCAAGGGCGGGGCGGTGAACGGGCGATGCCGCCCTTTCAGGCGCCTCGCCGCGGGCCGGGAAGGAGACTCGGACGGGATCAGGTCTGTCTCAGGAGTTCGAGCAGGGCGGGATGAATCGTGCCATTGGAGGCCAGGATGTGCGGGGCATGGAGGTGATAGGGACCGCCGTCGAGGTCGGTGACGCGCCCGCCCGCCTCCTCGACGAGAAGCCATCCGGCCGCCGTATCCCAGGGGGCCAGTTTGAGCTCCCAGAAGCCGTCGAACCGGCCGGCCGCCACGTAGGCGAGATCGAGCGCCGCCGAGCCGGCCCGCCGGATGGCCTGGGCCTTGAGCGCCAGCGTCTCGAAATGATCCAGGTTGTTGTCCCGGCTCTCCCGGATATCGTAGGGGAACCCCGTGGCCAGGAGGCTTCGGGTCAGGGCATCCGTCCGGGAGACGGACAGGGATCGGCCGTTGAGAAAGGCGCCCCCGCCCCGGAGCGCGGAGAAGCATTCGTCCAGCATGGGGTTGTGGACCACCCCCAGGACGATCTGTCCCCGGTGCTCCAGGGCCACCGATACGCAGAAGACGGGATAGCCGTGCGCGTAATTGGTCGTCCCGTCCAACGGATCGACGATCCAGCGATCCTCGGCCCCGGTGCCCGCATCGGCGGATTCCTCGGCCAGGATGTCATGAGCGGGGAACCTGGCCCGGATGCGTTCCCGCAGATGATTCTCCGCCATCAGGTCGGCTTCCGTAACGATGTTGATGTCGCCCTTGTACGTAATCCGGTGGGGGGTCTCAAACGCATGCTTCAAGAGGCTTCCCGCCTCCCGGGCAATGGTTGCGGCAAAGCTCAGCACATCCTCCATCGGCGGCACCCCTCTTTGATGCGTCTGCCCCGCGTCCCCCGCGGCGCATCCTCTATACCACATCCTTCCGAAGACGCAATCCCCCGAGGTTTTTATTGCGCGGACGGGGGAATCATGATAATTTTCCACGCGTAAGGTTTCGGCGACGGGATGACGCAGGTCGGACAGGAGGCGGATGTGGAAGAAGCCGGCGACAGGAGCGGGGCGGGCGCCCTCGACCTAAAAGCCCTCCGGGAATCTCGGGGTCTCACCCTGGAGAACGTTCACCAGCGGACGCGGATCAGCATGACCAACCTGGAGGCCCTGGAGGCGCTCCGGTTCGAGGCATTGCCGATCCCCATCTATACCCGCGGTTTCCTCAGACTCTACGCCCAGGCCGTGGGGATCGATCCCGCGCCGCTTCTGGAGCACTACCGGCAGCATCTGGACACGATCAGCACCTCCGCGCCCACGGAGGCGCCCGACGGCGGCCCGCTGAAGCGCCTCCCCGGAAAAACGGTCAAGCGCCTCGTCTGGTCCGCGGCGCTGATCGTGCTCGTCGGGGTGCTGTTCTTTGCCCTGTCCGCGGAACAGCGCGCCCCGGGCCTTGCCGGAAAGACCGTCGAAAGATCCGTCCCCCTTTCTCCCGATGCCGGGAGGAGCGCCACCGCGCCGGGAACGCAGAAAGATCCGCAGGAAGCGGGCATGATCAATCCGGTCATGACCGAGAATCGCGTCCCGGCCCCAGCGGCGCCGGCGGGCCCAAAGCCTCCGGCCGCCGTGGTCTCCGGGCAGGCGCTTGCCCCCGATACCCCCGCCCGCGTCGTCAAGGGCCAGGGGCCCCCTTACCGGCTGGCCATGGAGGCCCGGGAACTGACCTGGATCCGGATCACCCAGGACCAGGACCAGCCCTATCAAATTCTACTGAACCCCGGCGACCGGGTGGAGCGGGTCGCCACACAGGGGTTTACCCTGGATATCGGAAATGCCGGCGGCGTATCCGTCGTGTTCCAGGGGCAGTCCCTGGGGGAACTCGGCGATCCGGGGGAGGTGGTGCACCTGAAACTTCCCGCCGCCCCCTGAGGCCGGACCGGCCGCGCCCCCCCCGGTCCGGATTTCTTCGCTGTTGACAAAGGCGGAACAGATGTTTTAAGGTTGAATGCATCCGTAAAGGCGGCGCGCTTTTCTGAGGAAGCGGCCGGCCGAGTGCGGCAGGTCATCAATTGTCCATGAAGGAGACGTGAACCATGTTCGGAATCGGCATGCCCGAATTACTGATTATACTCGTCATCATCCTGATCATCTTCGGGGCCGGCAAACTCCCGGAGATCGGCGGCGCGATCGGCAAGGGCATCAAGAATTTCAAGAAGGCCTCCCGGGAGCCGGAAGAGATCGACGTCACCCCGGACGCCAAAAAGATCGACGAGAAGAAATCGTCCTCCAACCCCTAGAAGGGGACGTCCTCATCCGGAGCGGGGCCGAACGCCGAGGCCGGCGCGGAGGCCTCCTCGCCGCTCTCCGGTCCCCTGCCCATGCCCTTGGAATCCAGCATCCGCATGTCCGAGGCGATGATCTCCGTCGTGTAACGCTTCACGCCCTCCTTGTCCTCCCAGGCGTTGGTCCGGATCCGGCCTTCGACATAGACCATCTTCCCCTTGGCCAGGTAGTTCCCGCATATCTCCGCCAGTTTTCCGAAGGTTACGATGCGATGCCATTCGGTGACCTTGACCCGGTCGCCGTTTTTGTCCTTCCGCTGCTCATCCGTCGCCAGGCGGAAATTGGTTATATTCATCCCATCCGGCGTATACCGCACCTCCGGATCCGCGCCCAATCTCCCCACCAGAATCACCTTGTTGACCATCGCCTTCCTCCTTTCATCCGCTTGGCGAACGACGACGCGACCCGCGGCGTGCGCGCCGGCCGTTCTGCGCTCAAACGCCTTTCTGATACACAAGTTTTGCATGATTGGCAATGCTTATTTGCACAAAACATGCTTGACTAATGCGCCGATTCAATATAGTTAATGCGACTTTGTACGCAGGGGGCAAATTTTCCATGGAAGACAGCGAACTACTGCAGAAGCGCCGGGAAAAGATCGACGCCCTGAAGGCGGACGGGGTGGACCTCTACCCCAACGACGTCCGGGTGGACCATACGACGGCGGACATCCAGGACCGTTTCGGCCACCTGGACGAAGCGACCCTCCAGAACGTCACGGAGACGGTTTCCCTGGCCGGACGCATCATGGCGATCCGGAATTTCGGAAAGGCGTCCTTCGCCGTTCTCCAGGACCGCAAGGGCCGCCTCCAGGTGTACATCGCCAAGAACATCCTCGGTGACGCCCCCTACACCCTTTTCAAGCGCCTGGATATCGGCGACATCGTCTTCGTCGCCGGCCGGGTGTTCCGCACCCGGACCGGAGAGTTGACCGTGGAGGCGCACGCGGTGCGTCTGCTCGCGAAGTCCCTGCACCCCCTGCCCGAAAAATGGCACGGCCTCACGGACGTGGAAATCCGCTACCGGCAGCGGCATCTGGACCTGATCGTCAACCCGAAGGTGCGCGACGTCTTTTACCGGCGCAGCCGCATCATCCAGCTGATCCGACGCTTCATGGAGGACCGGGACTTCCTGGAGGTGGAAACCCCCATGATGCAGCCCAAGGCCGGGGGCGCCGTCGCCCGCCCCTTCAGGACGTTCCACAACGCCCTGGGGATGGACTTCTATCTGCGCATCGCGCCGGAACTCTATCTCAAGCGTCTGATCACCGGCGGCCTCGAACGGGTCTTCGAGATCAACCGGAACTTCCGGAACGAGGGGATGTCCTCCTTCCACAATCCGGAATTCACCATGATGGAATTCTATCAGGCCTACGCGACCTTCCTCGATCTGATGACCCTGACGGAAGACCTCTTCACCCACATCGCCCGCGACCTCTTCGGGGGCATGACCTTTACCTACCAGGGAACCGAAATCGATCTGACCCCCCCCTGGACGCGCCTCACGGTGCAGGAGGCCATCCTGCGCTACACGGAGCTGCCGCCGGAGGTCCTGCGGGATCCGGCCCGGGCGGTGGCCCAGGCCCGCGCCCTGGGCCTGGACGTCAAGGACGACGACCCCCTGGGCAAGGTCATCATGGCGATTTTCGAGGGAACGGTGGAAAACCGGCTCATCCAACCCCACTTCATCACCCACTACCCGGTCGAGGTCTCCCCGTTGTCCAGGCGCAGCGCCGACCGCCCCGGCCTGACCGACCGCTTCGAGTTGTACATCTGCGGCCGGGAGATCGCCAACGCCTTCTCCGAACTGAACGATCCGGCGGACCAGCGGGAGCGCTTTCTCATGCAGGCAAAGGATCGGGAAGCCGGGGACGACGAGGCCCACGTCATGGACGAGGACTACGTCCGGGTCCTGGAATACGGCATGCCCCCCACCGCCGGCGAGGGGATCGGCATCGACCGCCTCGTCATGCTCTTCACCGACGCGACATCGATCCGGGACGTGATCCTGTTCCCCCACATGCGGATCAAGGAAGACGCCTAACATGTCCTACGAGTTCTTCATCAGCCGGCGGTACCTGCGGGCGAGGCGGAAGCAGGTTTTCGTCTCCGTCATCACCCTCCTGTCCATCGCCGGGATTCTTCTGGGCGTGGCCGCCCTGATCATCGTCCTCGCCGTCATGAACGGCTTCGAGACGGATCTGCGGGACAAGATCCTCGGGATCAACTCCCACATCGTGCTCATGGAGTACAGCGGCGTCATGCGCGATCCCGACCGCGTCCTGGAGAGGGTGCGCCGGACGGAGGACGTCGTTGCCGCGACCCCCTTCATCTACGCCCAGGCCATGCTGAAACGCGGACCGCAGGTCAGCGGGGTCGTCCTGAGGGGGATGGACACCGCCACCGCCTCCCGGGTCATCAGCCTGGGACGGATGCGCGAGGGGAAACTCGCGTATCTCGACGCGCCCCCGCCCCCCGCGTCCGGACTGCCCGCGGATCTCCAGGGGCTTCCGGGAATCGTTGTGGGAAAGGAGCTGGCCAAGAACCTGGGACTCTTGCTGTTCGAACCCCTCTACGTCATCTCGCCCGCGGGAACGGCGACGCCGATGGGCATGGCGCCCCGGATGAAGAAGTTCGTCGTCGTCGGCATCTTCGACTCGGGCTTCTACGAATACGACTCCACGCTGGCCTATCTGTCGCTCCGGGACAGCCAGGAGCTTCTCCAGATGGGCGGAAGCGTCACGGGGATCGAGATCAAGATCCGGGACCTGTACCGCGCCGACGCCGCGGCCAAGCGGCTGGAGCAGGCGCTGGGATATCCCTACTGGGCGCGGCACTGGATGGAGATGAACAAAAACCTCTTTTCCGCGCTCAAGCTGGAAAAGCGCGTCATGTTCATCATCCTGTCGCTCATCGTGCTGGTCGCGGCCTTCAACATCATCACGACGCTCATCATGGTCGTGATGGAAAAGACGAAGGACATCGCCGTGCTGAAATCCATGGGGGGCACCTCGCAGAGCATCATGCGCATTTTCGTCTATCAGGGACTCATCATCGGGGCCGTCGGAACGCTGCTCGGATGCGCCACGGGCCTGGCCGTCGCCTTCAACCTGGAGAAAATCTCCACGGCCATCGAGACCCTTTTCGGATTCAAGATCCTGCCCGGCGACGTCTACTACCTGAGCGCCCTTCCCTCCCAGGTGAACTTCGGCGACGTGGCCGTCATCGTGGCGGGCAGCCTGCTCATCAGCCTTCTCTCCACCCTTTACCCCTCCTATCGCGCCGGAAGGCTCGACCCGGCGGAAACGCTCCGATACGAGTAGAGGATATGGCGATCGCGATTCAAAACCTATGGAAAACCTTTATCAAGGACGGCAACCGGATCGACGCCCTGAAGGGCATCGACCTCGACATCGCCTCCGCCGAATCGCTGGCCCTGGTCGGCGTCTCGGGCGCCGGCAAGAGCACCCTGGTCCACATTCTGGGAACGCTGGATCACCCCACCCAGGGACGGGTGCTCTACAACGGCGTCGACGTTTTCACCTGGCCCGAGAAACGGCTGGCCGCCTTCCGCAACACCCGGATCGGGTTCGTCTTCCAGTTTCATCACCTCCTGCCGGAGTTTTCCGGTCTGGAGAACGTCATGCTGCCCGCCCTGATCAACGGGCTCGCGAAGCGGGAGGCCCGGAAAAAGGCGGAAGGCCTCTTGAAGGATGTGGGACTTGGTGATAGGATGACGCACAAACCCGGCGAGCTCTCCGGCGGCGAGCAGCAGCGCGTCGCGGTCGCCCGGGCGCTGATCATGGCGCCGGATATTCTCCTGGCCGATGAACCGACAGGCAATCTCGATACGGAAACGGGAAAAATCATTGAGGACTTGCTCATCGATCTCCACAGAGAACGGAACGTCACGCTCATCGTGGTCACCCACAACCAATCCCTGGCCCGGCGGATGTCGAAAAGCGTCGGCCTGCGCGACGGGAGGATCGATGCCCGTGCCTGAGAAACCCCGCCCCCTCGCTCCGGCCTGCCGCCTGCTGCTGTTCCTCCTGGCGCTTCTCTGTCTCTGGCCGGTGGAGACGCCGGCGCAGGAAGGCGGGAAACCGGGTCCGAAGAAGGCGGCCCTCCTGCCCTTCACCGTCCACAGCCGCTCGGATGCCGCTGGGCTCCAGAGGGCGATCGGGGAGGCCCTGAAAGACGAACTGCGCAAATCCTCCCGCTATCTCGACCTCATCCCCGGGTCGGCCTTCGCCCCGGAGATCGAGGGGAAGCCCCTCGATGACGCCCTGGCCCTCCGCGTGGGGCAGACCACCGGCGCCGATGTCGTGCTCCGGGGCAGTCTCACGGAGTTCGGCGAATCGGTGAGTGTCGATGTCAGCCTGCTGTTCGTCCCGTCCGGCAAATCCGTCTCCGGCATCTTAGCCCAGGGGAAGGGCCGGGAAGACATCCCGCGCATGGCCGCCCAACTGGCGTCGGAAATCCTCGTCCGGACGTCGGTTGCCGCCCGCCTCGCCAAAATCGACATTCAGGGAAACCGCCGCATCGAGAGCGACGCCATCCGTCAGGTGGTCAAGAGCACGGCGGGGCAGCTGCTCTCCGACGAAACGCTCTCCAGGGACATCAAGGCCATCTACCGCATGGGATATTTCGACGATGTCCAGGCCGGCGTGGCCGACGGACCGGAAGGGAAGGTCCTCACCTTCACGGTCCGGGAGAGGCCCATGATCACGGAGGTCCGGATCAAGGGCAACAAGGCGATCGATACCGACGATATCGAGGCCGTGCTCGGCGTGAAGACGCGGCAGATCGTCAACCGCGAGAAGGTCAAGGAGGACGTTGAAAAGATCCGGGCCCTCTATGTCGCCAAGGGCTACTACAACGTCGAGATTGCGGACGCCGTGGAGCGCGAGGGGGACAAGGAGGTCCGCGTCGTCTTCACGATCACCGAACAAAAGCGGCTCTTCATCAAGGCCATCCGCTTCGAAGGGAACCAGGCCTTTACGGAAAAGCAGCTCCGGAACATGATGGCGACCAACGAGTGGGGCCTGCTTCATTTCTTCACCGATTCCGGGGTGCTCAAGGCGGACGTCCTCAAGCAGGACATCGGCAAACTGAATGCATTTTATCTGAACAACGGCTATATCAACGCCCAGATCGGCGAGCCGGAAGTCACCCACGACGCCAAGGGGATCTACGTCAAGATCCGCGTGATCGAGGGGAAACCCTTCAAGGTCGGCAATGTGGAGATTCAGGGAGACCCCCTGCAGACGTCCCGCGAAACGCTCCGGGAAAAGCTCGCCATCCTGGGCAAGACCTACTACAACCGGGAGGCCATCGTCCGGGACATCGACGCCCTGACCCGGGTCTGCAACGACGAGGGCTACGCCTATGCCGACGTCACCCCCCGGACGAAGGCCCAGGAAAAAACCCAGACCGTCGACATCGTCTACGAGATCGCCAAGGGCAAGCAGGTCTACTTCAACCGGATTTCGATCGTCGGCAACACGCGCACACGAGACAAGGTCCTCCGCCGCCAGCTCAGTATCGTGGAAGGAGATCTCTACAGCAGCACCAAGATGAAGCAGAGCTACATGGCCCTCAACCGCCTGCGCTATTTCGAGGAGGTGGACTTCCAATCGGAAAGAGGTCCCGACGACACCCTGACGAACGTCACCATCCGCGTCAAGGAAAAGCCCACGGGCATGTTCAGCATCGGCGCCGGCTACAGCGCCCAGGAAGCGGCGATGGTCATGGGGCAGATCTCGCAGCAGAACCTCTTCGGCCGAGGGCAGATCCTTTCCCTCAAGGCCAACATCGGGTCGGAAACGGCGATGTACGAACTCTCCTTCACCGAACCGTGGCTCTTCGACATCCCCCTGTGGAGCCAGTTCAGCCTCTGGAATTTCACGCGGGAATACGACACCTACGACCTCGATTCCACCGGCGTCGGCGCGACGCTGGGGTATCCCCTGTGGGAGCGCATCACCGGCTATGTCGGCTACCGGCTGTCCATCGACGACGTCTACAATATCGACAATACCGACGCCTCGTACTACGTCAAGGAGCAGGCGGGGGAGGCGACGACAAGCAGCGCCTCGCTCACCCTCTCCCGGGACACGACCGACGACACCCTGTTTCCCAGCAGCGGAACGCGGGTCTCCGCATCCGTCAATTATGCTGGCGGCCCCTTGGGGGGCGACCACGACTTCACCAAATACGGGGCGAACGCCGCCTGGTTCTACCCGCTGCCCCTGGACATGGTCTTCACCGTCCGGGGCCGGATCGGCTATCTCCAGCGAAACGGAGACACCAAGCTCCCCATCTACGAGCGGTACGTGCTGGGCGGCATCAGCACCCTTCGGGGGCTGCGCGACGTGGGTCCTGTAGATGAGAGGACGGGCGACATCATCGGCGGCACGACGATGCTCTGCGGGAGCGTCGAGATCATCTTCCCCCTGATCCGGAACGCCGGCATGAAGGGGGTCGTCTTTTACGATACGGGCAATACCTGGGAGAGCGGCTACTCGTTGAGCGACCTCCGGCAGACGGCCGGCGTGGGGATCCGCTGGTATTCCCCCATCGGGCCCCTCCGCCTGGAATGGGGCTATGTCCTGGACAAGAAGGATGACGAAGACGCCAGCCGCTTCGAATTTACGATCGGGATGTTCATGTAAGGGGTGGGCAAAGGGCCGGGGACGGGGGAAATCGATTCCTTCCGCCTTGAACCGCCGACCTTAAGCCCCAGACAAACTGGCCAAAGACCGCGGGCCGGAGGCGGGTGGAACGGATCCCCTCAGCCCCTGACCGTTGGCCTTTCGCCCATTAAAAGGGGGTATTGGAAGAATGAAAAGATCTTTGCTCTTCTCGGTAGGTGGCCTGCTGTGTCTCGCTCTGCTGATCTTAAGCCCCGGGGTTCAGGCGGCGGAGAAGACCGGTTTCATCGACATGCGCGAGGTCATGCTCAATTCCGACGCCGGCAAAAAGGCGACCGAGGAATTCAAGAAGATTTATGAGCGCGACAAGGCCTCGATCCAGGAGAAGGAGACGGAGCTGCGCAAACTCAAGGACGATCTCGAAAAGCAGCGGTCCATCCTCAAGGAAGAGGCCTACCGGGAAAAGGAATCCGCGTACCAGAAGAAGTTCCGTGACTACCAGCTCCTGGTCAAGGATTCGAACGAGGACCTCCAGGCCCGCGATCAGGAGCTCTCCCGGACCCTGATCCCCGAAATCCTGAAGGTCGTGAACGCCATCGGGGAGAAGGAAAACTACTCTCTCGTCCTCGACATCGGGACGGTGCCGGTCGCCTATTTCAACAAGGAAAGCGATCTGACCAAGCGGGTGATCGAAGAGTTCAACAAGACCTACAAACCGAAAACGCCGTAGCGCGGAAAGGATTCCTCGCCCCGTGCCAACGCTGAAAGAGATCGCGGCCTTCCTGGACGGTCGGGTGATCGGCGATCCGGAGATCGTCATCGAACGGGTCTGCGGCATCGACGAGGCCGGCCGTGGCGACCTGACCTTCGTGGCCAACCCGAAATACCGGTCCCGCCTGGCGACGACCGGCGCATCCGCCGTTCTCGTGGCGCCGGGCACGGAGGCCGCCGGCAAGAACCTGGTCTGGGTCGCGGATCCCTACGTCGCCTTCGGCCAGGCCCTCGGGTTTCTCCACCCGGAGGAGAAGGCCGCGGCGGGCATCCATCCGCGGGCCCTGGTGGAGGCGGAGGCGGTCGTTTCTCCCGAGGCCACCGTCTATCCGGGCGTTTATGTGGGTCCACGGGCCCGGATCGACCGGGGCGCGGTCCTCTTCCCCGGCGTCTTTATCGGCCCGGACGCCGTCATCGGCGAGGACAGCGTTCTCCATCCCGGGGTCACGGTGTACCGCCGCTGTCTCGTCGGCCGGCGGGTCACGCTGCACGCCGGCGTCGTGGTGGGCGGCGACGGGTTCGGATTTGCCCGGCCGGGATGGGAAAACCGGAAGATTCCCCAGGTGGGCATCGTGCAGATCGACGACGACGTCGAAATCGGCGCCAACACGACCATCGACCGGGGCACCCTCGGACGGACCTGGATCCAGCGGGGGGCGAAGATCGACAACCTCGTCCAGATCGCCCACAACGTGGTCGTCGGCGAAAACAGCATCATCGTCTCGCAGGCGGGCATCTCCGGCAGCACGACCCTCGGGAAGGGCGTCATTCTGGGGGGGCAGGCCGGCGTCGTCGGCCACATCCGGGTCGGGGATCATGTCATGGCCGCCGCGCGCACGGGCATCCACAAGGACGTCCCGCCGGACCAGATCATCTCCGGCGCCCCCCACCGGCCCCACCGGGAATGGCTCAGGCAGGAGGCCTCCCTGTCGAAGCTCCCGGAGTTGAGACAGGCGCTCAAGGCCCTGCAGCGGCAGGTGGCCGCCCTGGAGCGTGAGGCAGCCCAAAAATCACTGTGAAGGAACACGCCATGAAGATTCATCCCACCGCCATCATCTCTCCCGAGGCCCGGCTTGCCGAGTCGGTGGAAGTCGGACCCTACTCGATCATCGGGCCGGACGTCCAGATCGGCGCCGGCACCGTCATCGGGCCGCACGTGGTCATCGAAAAATACACAGACATCGGCGAGGGGTGCCACATCCACCAGTTCGCCTCCATCGGCGCCGATCCCCAGGACCTGAAATACCGGGGAGAGCCCACGCGCGTCGTGATCGGCAATTTCAACACGATCCGCGAGTGCGCCACGATCCACCGCGCCACGACGGCCGACATCGGCGTCACGATGATCGGCGACTACAACCTCCTGATGGCCTACACCCACGTCGCGCACAACTGCAAGATCGGCAGCCGCGTCGTCATGTCCAACGCCGTGAACCTGGCCGGGCACATCCACGTCGAGGATTTCGCCATCATCGGCGGCATGACCGGCATCCACCAGTTCACGCGCATCGGCGCCCACAGCTTCATCGGGGGCGCCTCGGCCGTGCCCCGGGACGTCCCGCCGTACGTCCTGGCCTCGGGCAACACCGCCAAACCGTACGGCCTGAACCTGGTCGGGCTCAAGCGCCGGGGATTCACCGAGGACACCCTTCAAGCCCTGAAGCACGCGTACCGCCTGGTCTTCCGTTCCTCCCTGCGGCTCGCGGTCGCCCTCGACCGGGTCGAGCAAGAGGTGCCGGACCTCCCGGAGATCCGGCAGTTTGTCGAGTTCATCCGGCACTCCGCCCGGGGCATCTGTCGGTAGGGACGCATCATGGCCAAGATCCGCATCGGCGTCGTGGGTATCGGGCATCTGGGAACGTACCACCTGCAGAAATTCCGGATGATGGACGCCTGCGCCATTGCGGCCGTATCGGACAGCGACGGGGCAAGGGCCGCGAAGGCGGCGGCGGAATACGGCTGCGCGGCCTTCGAGGACTACCACGATCTCATCCCCCACGTGGATGCCGTCAGCATCGCGGTCCCGACGGCCGCCCACCCCGAGGTCGCCGGCGCCTTCCTCGCGGCCGGAATCGACGTCTTTCTGGAAAAGCCCCTGGCCCCCACCCTCGCCGAAGCCCAATCCCTGGTCGCGCTGGCCGAGGCCAACGGAAGGATTTTTCAGGCCGGGTTCATCGAGCGGTTCAATCCCGCCATTGTGGCCCTGAAGTCGCTTCTCAAGGTGCCCCTGTTCGTCGAGGCGCATCGCCTCCACCCCTTCTTCGAGCGGGGCACGGACGTCGACGTCATTCTCGATCTCATGATCCACGATCTGGACATCCTGGCCTGGTTCGTTCCGGCGCCGCTCGCGCACGTCGAGGCCGTCGGGGTCCGGGTTCTGTCGGAGAACGTGGACATCGCCAACGCCCGCCTGACGTTCGAAAACGGCTGCGTCGCCAACATCACGGCCAGCCGCGTCACCGGAAAAACCCTGCAGAAGATCCGGTTCTTCGGTCTGGAGGGCTATCACGCCGTGGATTTCGCCAAGCGGGATCTGGTGTCCCTCAAGCGCGTCAGACAGGCCGACGGCAAGATCGACATCGTCGACAACCGGGCCGACGTCATTGCGCAGGACCCGCTCGAGGCGGAGATCCGCGCCTTCGTCGAGGCCGTCCTCCGGCGCACGCCGCCGCCGGTCACGGGGCGGGACGCCCTGGCCGCCCAGGAGATGGCCGGCCTCATCGGCGAACGGATCCAGGCGGTGGAGGCGCGGTGGGCGTGATGGCCGGAATGCTTTTCCAGGCCCGCCGCCGGCACGGCCGGGTCGCGTGCCGCGGGAGATCCTTGGGGGAGGTCCGCCGATGCCGGACAGGCGCGTGATGATTGTCGCGGGCGAGGCCTCGGGCGACCTCCACGGCGCCCGTCTGGTCCAGGCGATGCATGACCTCGATCCCACGCTCGCCTTTTGCGGGATCGGGGGGCGGAACCTGCGCCAGGCCGGGGTGCAGTGTCTGGCCGACGTGGCGGATATGGGCGTCGTGGGGTTGACCGAGGTGACCCGGAAGCTGAGCACCATTCTCCGGGCAAGGCGGGACCTGCGCCGGATTCTGGCCGACGCGCCGCCCGATCTTTTGATCCTCATCGACTACCCCGACTTCAACCTCCCCCTGGCCGGGATCGCCAGAACGCGCGGCATCCCCGTCCTGTATTACATCAGCCCCCAGATCTGGGCCTGGCGCAAGGGCCGGGTGAGCGTGATCCGGAAGTGCGTCGATCACATGGCCGTGATTCTCCCATTCGAGAAGCCCCTGTACGACCGGGCCGGCGTCCCCGCCACCTTCGTCGGCCACCCCCTGCTCGATGCCCTGGGGGACACTCCCGCCCCGCCGGAGGCCCGCCGGATGTTCCAGCTGGCGGAAGGCGTCACCACCGTCGCGCTCCTGCCCGGCAGCCGCGAGGGAGAGGCGAGAAAGCTCCTGCCGGAGATGCTCGGCGCCGCCCGGATCATCGCCCGGGAGCTGCCACCGGTCCAGTTTGTCCTGCCCCTGGCCGACAGCCTCGACCCGGAGGTCGTGGAGGGCATCGTCCGGCGGCAGGAGATCGCGGTCCGGATCGTCCGCAACCGGATCTACGACGTCCTGACCGCCGCCGACGTCGCCCTGGTGGCCTCGGGAACGGCCACGCTGGAAACGGCCCTCATGAACCTGCCCATGGTCGTGGTCTACAAGGTCTCGCCCCTGTCCTACTGGGTCGGCCGGGCGTTCATCCATGTGGACCACATCAGCCTGGTCAACATCATCGCCGGCAAGACGGTCGTGCCGGAGCTCATCCAGGGCGAGGCGCAGGCGAACCGGATGGCCGTGGAGGTGATCGACATCCTGAGTCGCAAGTCGCGGAAGCTCCGGATGCACGAAGAATTGTCGCAAATCCGCGACCGCCTGGGCGAGCCGGGCGCCGCCGCGAAGACGGCGGCCCTGGCGATGAGCCTTCTGAACGCGTGACCGACGGCGCGCGTCGAAATGCACCCGGCCGCCCCGGACAAGGACAACCGATGAAACCACAGCCCGCACCGCCTCCCCTCCCCGGAAAGGAAACCGGCGGGGACATTTACATCCGCCTTTTGAAGCTCGTCCGGCCCCACGCGCCGAAGTTCGCGCTCGCCATGATCTGCATGCTCGTCGTCGGAGCGCTGACCTCGGCCCTGGCCTTTCTCGTCAAGCCGGCGATGGACGACATCTTCCTCAAAAAAGACACCCGCATGCTCATGCTCATCCCCGTCGCCGTCATCCTGATCTACCTCATCAAGGGCGCGTGCCACTACGCCCAGTCGGTCATCATGAACTTCATCGGCCAGCGCGTGATCGCCGATCTCCGCTACCGGCTGTACGAAAAGATCCAGGAACAGTCGCTGGCCTTCTTCACCCGGAACCCGACGGGCGTTCTGATCTCGCGCATCACCAACGACGTCAATTTCATGAAAGAGGCCGTCTCGGAGGCCGTCACCAACCTGTTCAAGGATTCCTTCACCATCGTCTGCCTCATTTTCGTGATCTTCTACCGCGACTGGAAGCTGGCCATCATCGCCATGGTCGTCTTCCCGCTGACGATTTACCCCATCGCCACCTTCGGGCGGAAGATGCGGAAGGTGGCCACCCGCACGCAGGTCACCATGGGCACCCTGACGAGCCTGCTGCAGGAAACGATCTCCGGGACCCGGATCGTCAAGGCCTTCGGCATGGAACACCACGAAAACGAGCGCTTCGCCGGCGAAAACGAGCGGCTCTTCCGCCTGACCATGAAATCGGTCGCCATCTCCGCCATCTCCAGCCCCTTTATGGAGTTCCTGGGCGGCATCGGCATCGCCGTCATCATCTTCTACGGCGGCTACCAGGTGATCCAGGGCCACTCCACGCCGGGAACGTTCTTCTCCTTTTTGACGGCGCTCATCATGCTCTACGAACCGATCAAGCGCCTGACCAACGTCAACAACAAGATTCAGCAGGGCATCTCCGCCGCGTTCCGCGTCTTCGGGATCATCGACACGACGCCGGACATCCTCGACGCGCCCGACGCCGTGGAACTGCCGCGGATCTCGCAGGGCATCGCCCTGGAGGACGTCTCCTTCCGTTACGAGGACACCCCGGTGCTGAAGGACATCGCCCTCCGGATCCCGGCCGGAGAGGTGCTGGCCTTCGTCGGGATGAGCGGGGGCGGGAAGACGACCCTGGTCAACCTGATCCCCCGGTTCTACGACGTCACCTCTGGCCGGATCCTGATCGACGGGCGCGACATCCGCACCGCCACGATCGCCTCGCTCCGCAAACAGATCGGCATGGTGACCCAGCAGACGATCCTGTTCAACGACACCGTCCGCAACAACATCGCGTACGGCAGCTTCGAAAAACCGGAAGCCGAGATCATCCGGGCCGCCCGGGCCGCCAACGCCCACGACTTCATCACCCGTCTCCCGCAGGGGTACGACACCCTGATCGGAGAGCAGGGGACCAAGCTCTCCGGCGGCGAGCGGCAGCGCATCTCGATCGCGCGGGCCATCTTGAAGGACGCCCCCATCCTGATCCTGGACGAGGCAACTTCCTCGCTGGACACGGAGGCGGAAATCGAGGTCCAGGGCGCCCTGGAGAACCTCATGCAGGGGAGGACCACCCTGGTCATCGCCCACCGCCTCTCGACCGTCCGCAACGCCGACCGGATCGTCGTCCTCGTCGGCGGCCGGATCATCGAGGAGGGGACCCACGACGAACTGCTCGCCCGGCAGGGAGAGTACGCGAAGCTCTACGCCATGCAGTTCAAGGAAGAGAACGGCAACGGCGCGCGCAACCGGACCCCGTCCCCGTCCGGGTTCGCGGCGACGGGGGAGGCGTGATGCATCCGCAGGCGGTCCTCGAAGGGATCTGGTACCGGCCCGGGGCGCAGGCCCGCCGGCATCCCCTCTTCTGGCCGCTCTACGCGCTGTCCCTGCCCTACGGGGCGGCGATCGGTCTGCGCAACCGCCTGTACAACGGAGGCGGCCTTCCCCGGACGAAACTCCCCTGCCCCGTCATCAGCGTGGGGAACCTCACCGTGGGGGGAACGGGGAAGACCCCGCTGGTCATGCTCCTCGCGGAACTGATGCAGGAGGCGGGCCGGCGCCCGGCCATCCTCAGCCGGGGGTTCGGCGGCCGTTCGTCCCGGGGGGTTCAGGTCGTCTCGGACGGCCGACGCCTCCTCGCCGCGCCCGAGACGGCGGGGGACGAGCCCGTCCTGATGGCCCGCACCCTCCCGTCGGTCCCGGTGCTGGCGGGACCGGACCGCGTCCGGACGGGCCGGGCGGCGCTCGACCGCTTCGGGGCGACGCTCCTGATCCTCGACGACGCCTTCCAGCACCGGCGCCTCGTCCGAGATCTGGACATCGTCCTGGCGGATCTTGCCCTGCCCTTCGGCAACGGCTGCCTCCTCCCGGCGGGCCCGCTGCGCGAACCCGTCCAGGCCCTCCGGCGGGCCCGGATCGTGATCCGGACCGGATCCGAAGCGGAGGCCCGCACCACCCCCGCGTCGGCGGACGCCGGCGGTCTGCGGGGATTTCACCGCCCCCGCGAGCTCGTCCGCGGCGACGGCGCCGAACGGCATCCCCCCGCGATGCTCGCCGGGAAGCGCCTCCTGGCGTTCGCCGGCCTCGGACGGCCCGACGCCTTCCGGAAGACCCTCGCGGCGCTGGGCGCCGAGGTGGCCGTCTTTCTCCCCTTCCCCGATCATCACGACTACCGCCGCACGGACATCGAGGATATCCGCCGACGGGCGGCCGCGGCCAAGGCCGAACTCATCGTCACGACGGAGAAGGACGCGGTCCGTCTGGCCCCCTGCCCCGACTTCCTCGGAGAGGTTTTTCAGCTCCGGGTCGTCATGGACATCCTGCCCGCGCGGGAAACGCTGGCGGCCAGGGTGCTCGAGAGGATCGCCCCATGACGAACGCGGGACACGCCGCCATCTTCCTGGACCGGGACGGCACGATCAACGAGGAGGTGGGCTACCTGGACCGCATCGAGAAGCTGCGCCTGATCCCCGGCGCGGCCGAGGCCATCCGCCTGCTCAACGCCGCGGGCTTCAGGGTGGCGGTCGTGACCAACCAGTCCGGGGTGGCGCGGGGCCTGTTCACGGAGGCCTTTGTCGTCGAGGTCCATCGGACGCTGGCGGAGCTCCTCGGGCGCGAGGGGGCCCGGATCGACCGTTTCGACTACTGCCCGCACCACCCGACCGAGGGGACGGCCCGATACCGCCGGGCGTGCCCGTGCCGGAAGCCCGAACCGGGGATGCTGCTCAAGGCCGCGGCGGCCCTCGCCATCGATCTCGGCCGGTCTTACGTGGTCGGGGATACGCCCCGGGACCTGGAGACGGCCCGGCGCGTCGGCGCGCGGGGGATCCTCGTCCGCACGGGCTACGGCGCGGAACACCTGGAAGCCGCGTCCGCCGTCCGGACGGCCGCCGCGCATGTCGCCGACGATCTGCTGGGGGCCGTCCGCTGGATCCTCGCCGGGGCGGACCGGCACGGCCCGGATCCCGGCGGCCGGAGGCGCCCATGAACCTCCTGATCGTCAAATTGAGCGCCATCGGGGACGTGATCCATACCCTTCCGTCCCTGGCCGCCCTGCGCCGTCACTTCCCCGACGCCCATATCACCTGGGTCGTCGAGGAGGCCGCGAGCGACCTGCTCGCGGATCACCCCCACCTCGACCGCGTCCTCGTCTCCCGCCGCAGACGGTGGCAGAGCGACCTGAAGCGGGGGCGCGTCCGGCAGCCGCTGCGGGCGATCGCCGCGTTTATCGGGGACCTGCGCTCCCGCCCCTACGACCTCGTGATCGACTTCCACGGCCTGTTCAAAAGCGCGCTCCTGGTCTTTTTGAGCGGGGGCAGGAGGAAACTGGGCTACGACAGCCTGCAGGAGGGCAGCGGCCTGTTCTACACGGAGAAGATTCCGGAAGACCTGACGCGCCACGCCGTGGACCGGTACCTCGACTTTGCGCGTTACCTCGGGATCGAACCCGGAGAGGCGGAATTCCTGGTCCCGGACACCGGGGAGCAGCGCAAGGAAATCGATTCGCTCCTCCAGGGCCGCGGCATCGCCCCGCGGGAGCCCTTCATCGCCCTCAGCCCCGTCGCCTTCTGGGAAACGAAGCTCTGGGAGGAGGAACGGTTCTCCCGCCTGTGCGACCGCATCCGCCGTGAACTCGGCCTGCCGGTCGTGCTGACGGACGGCGCGTCCGACTGCACGGCACGGATCGCCCGGGGCATGACGGAGGCCGCCGTCGACCTGGGCGGCCGGACCACGCTCCGGGAGCTGGCCGCCCTCTACCGGCGGGCGGCCCTGCTGGTCACGACCGACTCCGGCCCCATGCACCTCGCGGCGGCGGTGGGGTGTCCCGTGGTGGCCCTGTTCGGCCCCACCGATCCCCGCCGGACCGGACCTTACGGACCGGGACACACCGTCCTCACGGGTCCCATCGACTGCCGCCCCTGTTTCCGCAAGACCTGCGAGACCCGCCAGTGCATGCGGAACATCACGGTCGAGGCCGTGTTCGAGGCCGTGCGGGAAAAACTGGTGGACGTTCAACAGAACATGCATGCAGAAAAAACACTCGAATAAGGAGACCCCCATGACCCTCAACAAGGACCTGCTCGACATCCTGGCCTGCCCCAAGTGCAAGGGAGAGATCCATTTAAACGACGCCGGAGACGGGCTCATCTGCGACGCCTGCCGCCTCAGGTACGAAATCCGGGACGACATTCCCATCATGCTCATTGAAGAGGCCCGATCCCTGGATGAGGGACCATGATCTACGCCAAGCTGTTCCTGACGGCCCTCTTCTGGGGGGGCACCTTCGTCGCCGCCCGCGTCGTCACGCAAGAGTTCTCTCCCTTCAGTGCATCCCTGTGGCGCTTCGTCATCGCTTCGGCGGTCCTGGCCGTCCCGGTCGTCCTCCACGAGGGGGGACTGCCCCGTCTCCGGCGGCGCCGGGTCCTGCCGGTCGTCCTCCTCGGCCTGACGGGCGTCCTCGCCTACAACGTCTTTTTCTTCCTCGGCCTCAAGACCATCCCGGCCGGACGAGCCGCGCTGATCGTCGCCAACAACCCCGTCTTCATCGCCCTGTTTTCCGCCCTGCTCTTCAAGGAACGCCTCTCGATCGCCAACGGGATCGGCATCGGCGTGTGTCTGGCCGGGGCCGTCATCGTCATTTCCCGGGGGAATCCCGGCGGCCTCCTGTCGGGTGCAATCGGGCCGGGCGAGCTTTTCATCCTGGGCTGCGTCGCAAGCTGGGTGTCCTACTCCCTCATCGGCAAGGTCGTTCTGCG
>DAOPOS010000031.1:0-25428 GCA_035358035.1 Syntrophales bacterium
GGCCACGTGACCCGCATCCCGGAATTCGACCCCCTCCCGCGCCAGGAGCGCCCGCTTCATCTCGATCCCGCCGCCGAAGCCGCCCAGGCTCCCGTCGGAACGGATCACCCGGTGGCAAGGGATCGCGAGGGGGAAGGGGCTCGTTGCCAGGGCCGTCCCGACCGCGCGCGCGGCCCCGGGGCGCCCCAGGCGCCCCGCCACGAGGCCGTAGGTGCTGACGCGCCCGCGGGGGATCGCGTGGTCAGCAAGCAGGACCTCCCGCTGGAAGGCGGGACACCGGTCGAGGCGCAGGGCGTCGAGGGGAAACCGGACGTCCGCGCCGTTCAGGGAGGCCTCCAGCCGCTGCGCCAGGGCGTCGATCTCCCGGCAGGAGCCGGAGACGGCCCCGGGGAACTCGGACCGAAGCGTCGCTTCCACCGGCCGGCCCGGTCCGGGGATTAGGATGCGATCGATCCCGGGCGCGCCCGCGCGGACCGACCAGACGACGGCGATCGGACCGAACGGCGTGTCGCGCATAACGAAGGCGGGCGGTTGCACGGGGGTCGGTTTCATCCTGCTTGCGTCTCTCCAAACCGCTTCCGGAAAGGGCCCTCTCCGCGTCGCCTCGCCGGAACGGCTACGCCTCGATTTCGCCGCTCAGGAGCCGGCGGACGCGCTCGAGTTCCTGGGGGGTGTCCACCTCCACGGAGTCGTGGGCGGTCTCGACGACCCGGATCCGGTAGCCGTGCTCCAGGGCGCGGAGCTGCTCCAGGGCCTCAAGTTTTTCCAGGGTTCCCTCCGGCAGGCGGGTGAAGGTGTCGAGAAAGTGGCGCCGGTAGGCATAGATGCCGTGGTGCTTGTAGTAGTCGGCGGCGAGCCCCCGGTCCCGGACGTAGGGGATCGTCGCGCGCGAGAAGTACAGGGCGAAGCCGTGGCGGTCGCACGCGACCTTGACGGCGTTGGGGTGGGTGATCTCCTCCTCGCGCCGGATGCGGTAGATCAGGGTGGACATGGGAATGGCGGGATCGGCCAGAAGCGGGGCGACGACCTCGTCGATCTGCGCGGGGGCGAAGGCGGGCTGATCGCCCTGGATGTTGACGACGATCGCGTCGTCCCCGACGGGCAGGTCGATCAGCCGCACCGCCTCGGCGATGCGGTCCGTCCCGGAGCGGTGGCGGTCGGAGGTCATGACGGCCCGGCCGCCGAAGGCGGTGACGGCGTCGAAGATGCGCGCGTCGTCGGTCGCCACGGCCGCGGTCGTCACCACGGGGGAGCGGAGCACGCGTTCGTAGACGTGCCGGATCATCGGCTTGCCGCACAGGTCGGCGAGCGGTTTGCCGGGGAACCGGCTCGACCCCCAGCGCGAGGGGATGATGCAGATCACCGCGGGTTGGTCCATCATGATCCGTCTCCGTTCGACATCGGCCCTGTGCGGCGGTCTTCGCTGCCGCCCGGCCCCGCTCCCGGTGTCCGGGGAGCCAGCGCGACGGGCTCCTCCGACCTCCGGCGCCGGGCCCGCCGGTCCGGACGCTACAGCCGCGGGTCCGGCTGCGCGAGGTGCCCCGCGACGTAATCCTGGACGGCCTCCTCCAGGGGGCGGAAGGTCGCCGGGCAGCCCGTCGCCCGGATCTTGTCCATCTTCGCCTCCGTGAAGTACTGGTACTGGGCGTCCAGCCCGGGCGGCATGTCGATGTAGTCGATGGCGGGCTCCCGTCCCAGCGCGGCGAACACGGCCCCGATCAGGTCGTTCCACGTCCGGGCCTGACCCGTCCCCAGGTTGAAGAGGCCGTTGATGTCGGGGTGGTCCAGAAGCCAGCGCATCACCTCGACCGCGTCCTTCACGTACACGAAGTCGCGCTTCTGCCCGCCGTCGGGGTACTCGGCCCGGCACGACTTGAACAGCCGCACCCGGCCCTCCCGCCGGATCTGGTGGAAGGCCTTGAAGACGACGCTCGCCATGTCCCCCTTGTGGTATTCGTTGGGGCCGAAGACGTTGAAGAACTTGAGCCCCGCGATCCGCTCCTCCGCCTTGCGGCGCAGGACCCACAGGTCAAAGAGCTGCTTGGAATAGCCGTACATGTTGATGGGGCGCAGGGTGCGGGTGACGTCGTCGCCGTCGTCGAATCCCAGGCGGCCGTCGCCGTAGGTCGCGGCGGAGCTGGCGTAGACGAACCGGCAGCGCTTGCGCAGAGCCCACTCCGCGAGCCGGCAGCTGTAGTGGAAGTTGTTCTCCATCAGGTAGTCGGCGTCCCGCTCCGTGGTCGAGGAGCAGGCCCCCATGTGGACGATGGCCCGGGGCCGGAAGGGCAGGTCGTCCTTGATCAGGAGCCGGAGGAACTCGTCCTTGTGGAGGAAGTCGGCGAAACGCCGGTTGACGAGGTTCTTCCACTTCTCCTCTGTCCCCAGGCGGTCGACGATGACGATGTTGTCGATCCCCTCGAGGTTCAACCGCCAGACGAAGGCGCTTCCGATGAATCCGGCCCCGCCGGTGACGACGATCATGGTGGGTCTCCTTACAGGGTTCGGGCCGCCTGCGCGATGGCCTCTCCGATCCGGGCGAGCCGCTCCTCGGCCATCCGGACGGAGATTCCCATGACGAGGGTCCGGCCCAGGAGGTCTTCCGCCCGGGGGATGCCCTCCCGGCCGTAGGACGCCTTTCCCGCGTAGGACGGGTCCTTGAACGGGTACTGTTTCGCGTTGGCGGTGGCCTGGGCGAGGAAGTGCTCCCAGTTGGGGACGTAGTGCCACTTGTTGAACTTGAAGCAGGTCGTGTCCACCCCCCCGGCCGCCAGGGCCTTCTGGAAGCGCGCCGCCAGGTCCTCGGTGGGCAGGTTGAAGGCGAGGAAGGTCGCCGTATCCCCGTCGGCGTCCGGCAGTTCCCGGAATCCCACGCCCCGGACGTTCGCCAGCATCGCCTTGATCGTCGCCTTGTTCGCCCGCTGGCCCGCGATGACCCGGTCGAGCTTCCGGAGCTGGGCGAGGCCGATCGCGCCCTGGAGTTCGTTCATCCGGTAGTTGAAGCCGAGGATCGTCCGGCCTTCCATCGCCCGGCTCACCGCGGGGTTGTGGTCGTGGCCGTGGTCGTGGACCCAGTCGGCCCGGTCGTAGAGGGCCTTGCTGTCGGTCATGACGAGCCCGCCCTCGCCGGTGGTGATCGTCTTGTAGTAGTCGAAGCTGAAGATCCCCATGTCGCCGAAGGTCCCGAGCTTCTTGCCCTTGAAGCTCCCGCCGCAGCCCTGGGCGTTGTCTTCGAGGACGAGCAGGTTGTGCTTCTTCGCGACCGCCAGGATCCGGTCGATGTGGGCCGCGGCCCCGCACATGTGCACGGGGATGACCGCCCGCGTGTGCGGGGTCAGCTTCCGCTCGATGTCCGCCGGATCAAGGTTGAGCGAATCGTCGATGTCCGCCATGACGGGGATCGCCCCCACCTCCAGGACCGCTTCGTAGGTCGCGACGAAGGTGAAGGCCGGGCAGATCACCTCGTCCCCGGGGCCGACGCCCAGGGCCGCGAGGGCCACCTTGAGCGCGCACGACCCGGAGGTCACGCCCAGGGCGTAGGCCGCCCCGCAGTACCGGGCGAATTCCTCCTCCAGCTGCCGGACCTTGAAGATCCCCTTCCGCTCGGCGTCGAAGCCGTACCGCATCAGGACGCCCGTTTCGAGGACGTCCATCACCTCCTGGATTTCTTCCTTACCGATCAGTTCCGCACCGGCCATCTGCCGCCTCCTTCAGGGTTGTGATCCTGCCGTCGATCCCGAAATCGTGAAGTCAAAAAGCGTCCCGGTAGATCTGGATCGCGTCCTCCCGCGTGACCTTCCGGGGGTTGTTGGCCAGGGGTCGGGCCACGGTCAGGGCCGCCTCGGCCAAGGCGGGGAAGTCCTCCTCCCGGACATCGAAATCCCCGAGGGTCTCCGTGATCCCGCAGTCCTCGATCAGGGTCTCCACCGCCTCGATCGCCAGGCACGCCGCCTCGCGCAGGGGCAGGTCGTCGGGAATCTCCCCCATCGCCTCGGCGATGATCGTGAACTTCTCCAGGGCGGCCGGCAGGTTGTAGGCCATGACGGCGGGCAGGAGGAGCGTGTTCGCCATCCCGTGGGGGATGCCGTAGCGGCCGCCCAGGGGGTACGAGAGGGAATGCACCGCCGTCACGCCGGCGTTGGCGAGCCCCAGGCCTGCGTAGAGGCTGCCCAGGAGCATCTGCTCGCGGGCCTCCACGTTGCCGCCGTCATGGACGCAGGTGCGCAGGTTCTCGGCGATGAGCCCGATCGCCTCCAGGGAGAGGAGCTCGCTCATCGGCGAGGCGTTGATCGAGGTGAACGATTCGATGGCGTGGCACAGGGCGTCGATGCCCGTGGTCGCCGTGGGCCCCGGGGGGAGGCTCAGGGTCAGCAGGGGGTCCAGGAGCGCCACGTCCGGATAGAGGTACGGGCTGTTCATCCCCTCCTTCTTCTTGAGGGTCTTCCGCATGAACACCGCCGTGAAGGTCACCTCGCTGCCCGTCCCCGCCGTCGTGGGGACCATGATCGTGGGGAGTCCGGGGCCGGGGACCTTGCCGAGCCCCAGGTAATCGGCCGCCCGGCCGCGGTTGGCCGCGATGACCGCCACCGCCTTGGCGAGATCCATGGCGCTGCCGCCGCCGATGCCGATAACGAGATCGCATTTCGCCTTGAGCGCGGTCTGCGCCCCCGCGTCGGCCAGCTCCAGGCGGGGCTCCGCCTCCGCGCGGTCGAACAGGACGGGTTTGAGGCCCGCGTCCGTAAGCAGGGCCTCCAGCCTATCCGGAATGCCGGTAGCGGCGAGATTCCTGTCCACGACGATGAACGGGCGGGAGCCCTTGAGGTCGCGGACCTGCCCGGCCAGGCCGTCGAAGGCCGCCCGGCCGAAGACGATCCGTTTCGCGCCCGTGAAGGCAAATGGTTTCACCATGATGTCGCTCCTTTTTTGCACGCAATTGCAGGGATGTTCAAAGGTGGGTAATAAGTTCCGGCCGGGGGAAAGTCAAGCCTTTTTGTTTTCCGTATGCCAGTCCACCTGGCGGCAGATGCCGCGGAGGATCTTGACCTCTTTCGCGGTCAGGCCCGTCCGGGCGAAGAGACGGCGGAGGTGCATCATCCAGTAGCCGGGATTCTGCGGATTGAGGAAGCCGATCCGCTTCAGCAGGTCCGCGACCTGGCCGTACATGCCCTCCAGCTCCGCCACGGAGGCGAGTCGGTGGCCGGCGGCCTTGCGCCCGGTCCAGCGGGCGACGAGGATCTCGTAGGCGAGAATCATGACGGCGTGGGAGAGGTTCAGGGATTTGAAGCCGGCCGTGGGGATGTTCACGACGAGGTGGCAGAACTTGAGGTCGTCGTTGGTGAGGCCGGTGTCTTCCGGACCGAAGAGGAGGGCGACCGCGTTGTCCGGGGAAAGCGCGGCGAGCCGGGCCGCCATCTCCCGGGGCGAGACCACCGGGCCGCGGCCGCCGCCCAGGCGCGCAGTCGTCCCGACGCAGTACCGGAACTCGCCCAGCGCCTCCCCGAGGTCGTCCCGGTGCTCCAGCCGGTCGATCAGGTCGGCGGCCTCGTGGGTGGCGCGCATGCGCAACTCCTCCTCGTCGAGGTCGCGGCGGCCCACCACGATGAGGCGGCCGATCCCCATGTTTTTCGCGCACCTCGCCGCGGAACCGACATTGCCCGCATACTTGGGCCGGTTCAGGACGATGGCGATATCGGTGATCTGTCCGGGCTGTTCCATGAATCTCGGTTCCCCCGGCCGGCCGCGCCCCGGTCGACCCGCTCAGTGCGACGGGCATCGGATCGGCGCTCGCATCGCGCGACGGGGGCGTGCCCGGCCTCGCCTTCACCCTCGGTCCATGCCGGCCTCGCGCCCCGGCGCAACCCTATGGCGTTTGTCGCGGGTCTGTCAAGGGCTTTTGCGCCGTAACGGAAGGGTTGTCCGGGAGCGCCTTTTGGGCTATAGGGTGCGAAGAGTGGCGGACGGCTCGACCGGAACGCGGTGGGGCCGCCGCCTCCTGCCCGGACCGTCCGCGTCCGGGCGGGGGAAACGCGGGAACATGGATCCGAACGAAGTCGCCGCCCCGAACGCGCACGCCCGGCTTGACCCCTTCTGGCAGGGGGCGGCCGCATGGGGCGTCTCCCTGACGGACGCCCAGCGCCGGCAGTTCGCCCGTTACGCGGACGAACTGCTTTTCTGGAACGCGCGGATGAACCTGGTTTCGTTGAAGTCCGGGCTCGACCTCCCCGTGCGCCATTTCCTCGACTCCCTGACCCCGCTGCCCTACCTGGGCGACGGGGCCGCGGATCTCATCGATCTCGGTTCCGGGGCCGGGTTTCCGGGGCTGCCGCTGAAGATCGCCCGTCCGGACCTCACGGTCCGTCTGCTCGAGGCCTCCCGGAAGAAGTCGTCGTTTCTGAAGCAGGTCGTCCGGGGCCTGGGCCTGACGGGGATCGAGGTGCTGAACCGGCGGGCGGAAGCGGGCGCGGCGGCGGGTTACGATGTCGTGATTTCCCGGGCGACGTGGAAACTGCCGGAGTTCGTGGCGCGGGGTAGCGCCTTTCTGAGGGCCGGCGGACGCCTGATGGCCATGAAGGGCGCCGACATCCGGGAGGAACGGGACGCGGCGCTCCCCGTCGCGGCCCGGATGGGATTGGCGGCGCCGGCGGTCCATGAATTCCGTCTGCCCGTCACCGGCGACCGGCGCACCCTGATCGTCTTCACCAAAAAGGTTTACTTCCCGCCCCAGGTGGGGTATGATCCCTGAAACGAACGTCCTTAACCGTCACTGATCCCGTGTCGCCCATCCGCCCCGAAACGCGCGTCTCCGGCCGGAACGGCCGGGTGTCGTGACCGGTCTGAAGCCGTTTCAAGACAGGAAGTTCAAAGGACCATCGCATCACCGGCATTCGTTCGGGGTGCGGGGCTGGACCCAGCGGCCGGTGCTGCCGTCGTAAAACCACTTGTCCGGAAAACCGCGGCGCCTCACAAAAACAGGGTTTTCCGCCCAGTTCATCAGTTCTTCGTAGGCCGAATGGATTTTTCTGAAGCTTTGGGCATCCCCGCCCCGGTCCGGGTGGTTCAGTTTGGCCTGCTGCCGATAGGCGCTCTTCAGGGTCTGCGCGAGTTCGGCCGAACCCAACACCCCCCGGTCCAGCTTCAGCAGGGTCAGGGAGGCGCCCTGAACGGCGGGGATGTGAATGGCCAGGGGCTTGACGACCGCCGGGGCGTCGTGGACCCGGATGGCCTGCTCCAGGACGCGCCGGGAGGCGAGGTACCGTTTCTGCGTGCGGCGCTTCTCCGCCCACCAGATGTCGCCCAGGAGGTTGGCCAGACGGCTGAAGTCCTCGGCCGGCTTTTTCCCCGGGGAGCGGGGAAAGAGGAAACTGAAGATTTCGGCGGAGCCATAGGTCAGGATATCCATGAAGACCATGTGCTCGGTGAAGTAGAAAGTGGCGTAGCGGGTGTTCAGGGCCTGGACGAGGCCGATCCGCATGTCCAGCTTCTGCCGCAGCCGCTGTCGGCATTCGCGGGAGCAGTATTTGCGGCGGCCCATGCGTTCCGTGGTGCCGCAGGACAGGCAGCGGTGCGGACCCTTCCCCTCCGGAGGACGCACCATCAGGCTTCGGGACGGTTTCATCGAATGATCATACCAAGATTCACGCCGGGGGGGAAGGATCTTTTGTTCATGGGCCCCGCAAACGCCGCGCGCTGTGCCGGGGCGAATTCGCGACAACCTGAGAGACCCACGCAATGAAACGCTGTTTTTCCTGCAAGAAGATTCTGAAACGGGTGGAAAACGTCGGCCGGCGGGAATGTTGCCCCTTCTGCGGTGCGGACCTTCACGTCTGTTTGAACTGCCTCCACTACGATCCGGCGGCCTACAATCAGTGCCGGGAAACGCAGGCGGAGCGGGTGCTCGACAAAAACCGGAGCAACTTCTGCGAATATTTCGTCCTGCGCGATGCCGATGTCCCGGAGGCGCCCCCGGTGCGGAAGCTTTCCGCCAAGGAGCAGCTCGAGGCCCTGTTCAAGAAGTAGGCCCCACCCTTTATCCGCCCCCGCCCTTCCGCATGGCCTTCAGGATCCGCACGGCCCCGGCCGCCGCCCCGACGGCGTTGCCGATGTTCACCACCAGGACCCCGGGGACGCAGGTCTGGAGCATCGTGCACAGCGCCCCTTCGCCCAGGCCGCCGTGGCCGTAGCCGATCGGCGTGGGCACGGCAATGACGGGCTGGGGGGTCAGGGAGGCGATGAGCGGCGGCAGGACCCCTTCCATGCCGGCAAAAACAATCAGCACGTCGGCGTTCCGTACCGTTCTCAACCCCAGCTCCGGCCGGTGCATCCCCGCCGCCCCGGTGTCGAAGGCCTCGACGACCTCCGCACCCAGCTCGCTCAGGATCAGCCCGCATTCCCGGGCATAGGGGATATCCGAGGTGCCGGCGGTGACGAGGCCGACGGTTCCGAGCGGCGCCGGCGCCGCAGCGTCCGCCCGGATCACCAGGACCCGGCCGGCCTGACGGAGGATCCGGTCCGGGAATCGCCCCCGCAGGGCCGCCTCCCGTTCGTCATCGAGACCGGACACGAAGACCGCGCCCTTTTCCTCGAGAATCGCCTCTGCAATGGCGAGTAGTTGGGGGACGGACTTTCCCCCCGCATAAACGACCTCGGGGAACCCGATCCGTTTTTCCCGGTGCAGGTCCAGCAGAAAATCATCGCCCCGCTCGTACAGGAGCGCCATGATCCGCGTTTCCGCCTCCGTTTCCGTCAGGACGCCCCGCCGGACGGCGGAAAGGATCTCCTGCATCGTCATGCGGGCTCCTTTCTCCGGGTTCGTCCCGCCGCCTTCGCGGGGCGGGTGCGGCGTCCGGCCGGTTTCTTTTTCGGAACCGGGGCTTCGCCCGCGGGCGGTTCCGGGGCCGGATCCGGCCCGGACGGCGTCGCGTCCGGCCGGGAGAGATCCTGAAGCAGGGCCTGTACTTCCCTGCGGAGCTCCGCCACCGGCCGGTTGGCCGAAACGGCCAGGGCCTGCAGATCGGCGTATTCGGGTTTGCACCGGCGGATGCCGGCGGGGGTCACGACCTCCTTGATCCGGAGCTCCCCGTAGGGCGTCCGGAACGGATAGATGCGCCGCGGCAGGACCCGGCGGGCGACCGGATGGTAGCGGACGCCGATGGTCGAGGTTTCTTCGAGCACGAGGTCGGCGACGTCGTGGAGCCGCGCGTCCGGGACGAGAACCGTCAGGCCGACGCCGGGCCGGCCCCGCTTCATGATCCGGGCCGTCAGGGTGACATCCAGCGCGCCGGCGGCGTAGAGGCGCGCCGTGGCCAGCTCCCAGTCTTCCGGGGAGAGGTCGTCCACGTCGGCCTCGAGGACGTAGACCGTCTCCGGCGCGGCCGGGGCCGTGTCGGCGAGCAGGGTGCGGAAGAGGCTGGGCCAGTCGTCGTAAGTCCGGTCGCCGCACCCGTAGCCGACCCCCCGCAGGATGAACTCGGCGGGCGGCGGCGCGCCGGCGGTGAGCGCCTTGAGGACGGCCGCTCCGGTCGGGGTGGTGAGTTCTCCGGCGACCGTCGTGAAGCGGACCGGCAGCCCCTCGAGGAGGGCGACCGTCGCCGGGGCCGGCAGCGGCAGGCGGCCGTGGCGGCAGACGACGGTGCCCTGGCCGACGGGGACCGGGGTCGCATAGACGGCCTCCGCCCCGAACCAGGCGACGGCCGCGGCGATCCCGACGATGTCGAGGATCGAATCGACCGCGCCGACCTCGTGAAAATGAACCTCATCGACGGTGACGCCGTGAACGGTCGCCTCCGCTTCGGCCAGGGACGCGAAGATCCGCAGACTCATCTCCCGGACGTTAGCCGGCAGGGCCGCCCGTTCGAGCATTGCCCGGATCTGCCGCCAGGTGCGGTCCGTTGCGGACGGACCGCGGGCGCGTCCCCGGCGTCGGCCGGCGGCGGGGGGCGACGCCGGCAGGGAGAACTTCACATCCCGGGCGCGGATGCCCTGGACGAGCTTCCAGTCCAGCTCAAGCGTCCGGGCGGCGGGGCGGTCCAGGATGCCCAGGGCGTCCCAGGCCTCCGTCAGGGTCGCGACGGGGCAGCCCAGATGGAGGAGGCTCCCCAGGATCATGTCCCCGCTGGCGCCCCCGACGGGATCGAAGATGAGGATTTTCATGGGTGTGTCCTCGGAGCGTTTGCAGCCATCATAGGGACCCGCGAATCATTTATCAAGCGATTTCCGCGGACAGACCTCGCCGTCACTCCCGAACCGGCGAGGCATGCTGCACAAGCCTCACCGGGATCCATGGGATCGCCGCAGATGGGACACTCGCGAGGGAGATGATCACGCGCGTCCTCGACGGTGACCGGGCCCGTTTCAAGGGGTGCGATTCAGGTACTGGATGAACTGGATGAAGACCCCGTCCGGATCCAGGATGAAGGCGATCTTCCGGTCCTCGCGGAACTGCGAAGGCGGCAGGAGAAACGGTGCCCCGGCGTCACGCAGGCGGGCGGCCACCCCCTCCAGATCGTCGACCTCGAAGGCCAGGTGATACAGACCCGCCTGCGGTCCCGTCTCCGCGGCAATCTGCGCGGGGTTGGCCTGTTCGATTTCGATCCGGACCGTGTCGTTGCCGACGAAGTAGAACGGCTGATCGAGGACCGTGACGACCTCCAGCAGGTCAAGGCCCAGCACGTCCGTGTAGAACCGGAGCGAGCGCTCCAGATCGGCGGCCCGGATGCCGCAGTGATCCCATTTCATCGGGTCCTCCTCAGGAGAATTTTTCCTTGGTCAGGGCGAAACAGTCCGCGGCCACGTCGATGGTCTGGCGGATATCCGCCTCCGTGATCGCGGCGCAGACGAACCAGTTGTGGTGGGGGTGGAAGAAGATCCCCCGCCGGGCGGCCTGGCCGCAGAAGAAGCGGTTCTTCTCGAACGTGGGGTCGTCCGCGAATGCCATGAACGGCATGGCCGGCGGTCCGGTCAGGCGGACCGCTTCCCCGGCCGCGGCGGCGGCTTCCCGGAGACCGTCCATCAGGAGCCGGCCCATCAGGTCGATCTTCTCGATCGCGCCGCTTGCCCGGATCTCGTCGATGGTGGCGATGGCGGCGGCGAAGGGCACGCCGGAGAAGAAGTGGGTGCCCGTGAAGTAGACCTTCTCCGCGGCGGCCTTCAGCTCCGCCCGCCCCGTGGCGACGGCGATGGGGTAGCCGTTGGCCATGGCCTTGCCGAAACAGCTCAGGTCGGCCTCGTACCCGTAGAAGCGGGCGCTGCCGGAGAGCTTCAGGCGGAAGCCGCAGCGCACATCGTCGATGAGGACGAGAAACCCCTCCTGGCGGGCCAGCGCGTTGACGGCGGCCACGAATTCCGGCGCGGGCAGTTCCTGGTCCCGGAAGGCGTCGTGACGGTGGGGGGTGAGCATGATGCCGGCGATGTTTCCCCTGTGCTCGGCCACGACCCGCTTCAGGTCCGCCGCGTCGTTGTACTCGAAATAGTGGACGTGGGACTTCCAGGCCTCGGGAACGCCCTCCCCGTGCGGTTGGCACCAGAAATGGGAGCCGTGATACGAACCGTGGGCGAGGAGGATGTCCTGCCGCCCCGTGGCCACCCGGGCGACCGTGATGACATAGGAGGTGACGTCGGAGCCGTTCTTGGCGAAGACGCACCAGTCGCTGTCATCGAGCGTTTCGACGAGCTTCTTCGCCAGGGGGACCCACTGATCGCTGGGCAGCGTGAAGCAGTCGGCCTTGTCCCACTGCGCCCGGGCGGCGGCATCGACCTTGGGATGGCGCAGGCCCAGGAGGTTCGTCCCGAACGAGCACATGTAGTCGATGTACACGTTGCCGTCGACGTCCCAGATCCGGCAGCCGTCCCCCCGTTCGATAAAGGCGGGATAGGAGCCGAAGGTCAGGAACATGGGGCTCCGGGGCCCGTAGATGCCGTTGGGGACATACCGTTTCGCCTCCTCGAAGAGGGCGTAGGACCGGGTAAAATCGTAAAGTTTCATGGCGTTTCCTCCAGAAATCCGGATCGTCAAAAAAGGTTCATCCGGCCTCGGCCGGTTGCGGCCGGGGCCCCTTTTCGTCGGCGGTCAGCAGGCGGACCAGCTCCTCCGCCAATCCCGGCAGGTCCACGCTCCCGGGCGCGAGCAGGAACTGGATGGTCAGGCCGTCGATCGTGGCGAGCAGGAGCGCGCCCAGGGCCGACAGCCGGTGCGGATCGGAGATGCCGAAGACGCGGGCCGCCTGACCGGCGAGCAATTCCCGCCAGGCCTGATACCGGACGGCAAAGCGATCCTTCAGCTCGCTGTTTCCGACGATCGCCTCCTGGAGCAGATAGAGGTTCATCCGCCCGCTGTCCGTGTCCTGAAGCAGCCGGGTCAGGGCGTTTTGCAGGGCGCCCGCGAGATCCGCAGCGTCCCGGCGGCGCGGCAGGCTGGCGATGATCGCGTCGGTCAGGTCGGCGAGGTGCTTCTCAAGGATGTCGTAGATCAGGTCGTTCTTGCTTGCATAATGATAGAACAGGGTTCCGGGGCTGATCCCGGCCTCGCGGGCGATGTCGGCGAGCGTCGTCTGCTTGACGCCCTTTTCCGCCATCAGCCGCCGGGCGGCGCCGAGGATCCGTGTCCGGCTGGCCGCCCGGTCCCTGCCCGCGCTGCCGTTCAAGGCCGCCTCCCTGGCACCGGTTCCACCGCCCCGACTGGCCCCAATATTCGGTTTATCAACCGATCTTTCATGAGTCGCCTTATACATTCAATTAATCACAAATTCAAGAGAAAAGTGACATTTCGGAATCTTGCCCCTGAAAATGACCATCATGAATCGGTTATGCAACCGACCCGGAAATGTTTTCTAAAAATCTCCTTGACAAACGGGATTGAAGGCGTTATGTGGTTCCATCAATTGATTGAATCGCAGAATGGAACCAAGCGATGGCCTCCGCGCTGGAAAAGGCACGCAAAGACCCTGAATCGATGAAAGGGAAGATCCTGACGGTGGCCCGCCGGATCTTCGGAGAGTACGGTTTTCACGGGACCACGACCCGCATGATCGCCTTGGAGGTGGGGATCGACATCTCCACGCTCCACTACCACTGGGGGGAGAAGGGGGACCTGTACGAGGCCGTCGTCCTGGACATCAGCAAGGATCTCGGCCAGGAACTGATCAAGGTGGAGAAACGCATCCACGGCCTGCCCCTCCAGGACCGGCTCGCCATCTCCATCGACCTGATGACCGATTATCTGTTCGCGCATCCGGAAATTTCCAACCTGATTCTCTTCCGCTATTTCGGTAAAACCCGGGAAGAAGCGGGCCTCGATTTCAAGGTGCCTGAATTTACGGCCGATATCGCCCGCTCCATGGGACTGGCCAAGGATCGGAAGAATGTTCCCCCCGACGTCATGATGAAGGTCCTGGGGGTGATGAATTCCATCCACAGTTTTGTCTGCGGGGAAAATTTTTTCCGTCCCATGGTGAATCTGGACCGGGGGACGTATATCGACATGGCCAAGAATACCCTCAAATTCATCCATATTCCGGCTTTTACCCAAAACACGGATCTAACCGGCGCATAACGGTCCGCCCGATGGTCAAGGCATCGGCGACCCGGAAGTTTTGATACCGTTTTCAACACGCATCATTCAAAGGAAGGGAGGAACGAGATGGTGGCAAAGAACAAAATCCGTTTTGATGGTCGTGTGGCCATCGTGACCGGAGCCGGCGGAGGCCTGGGCCGGGTGTACGCCCTGGAACTGGGCAAGCGCGGGGCGAAGGTCGTCGTCAACGACTTCGGCGGCGCGCGGGACGGCTCCGGGGCCGGCGCGGCCGGTCCGGCGGACAAGGTCGTCGACGAGATCAAGGCCGCAGGCGGCGAGGCCGTGGCGAACTACGACAACGTGGCCACGCCCGAAGGCGGCGCCAACATCGTGAAGACGGCGGTGGACGCCTTCGGCAAGGTGGACATCCTCATCAACAACGCGGGCATCCTCCGGGACAAGGGCATTCTGAAGATGGAGCCGGAGAACTGGGCCGCCGTCCTCGGCGTGCATCTGAACGGCGCGTATAACGTGACGCGGCCCGCCTTCCAGGTGATGCGGGACCAGGGCTTCGGCCGGATCGTCATGACGACCTCGGCGGCGGGCCTGTACGGCAACTTCGGCCAGACGAACTACAGCTCGGCGAAGCTGGGGCTCGTGGGCTTCATGAACACCCTCAAGCTCGAGGGCGCGAAGTACAACATCAAGGTGAACACCGTGGCTCCGATCGCGGCCTCCCGGCTCACGGAAGACGTCCTGCCGCCCGACCTGCTGGCGAAGATGAAGCCGGAATACGTGGCGCCGATCGTCCTGTATCTCTGTTCGGAGGCGTGTGAGGCGACGGGCATGATCTACAACGCCGGTGCCGGTTTCTACAACCGGGCGGCGATCATGACGAGCCCCGGCGTTGTGGTGGGCGACGGCAAGAAGATCACCTCCGTCGAAGAGGTCTCCGTTGCCTGGCCGAACATCATGGATCTGAAGGGCGCCAAGGAATACGCGCAGCTCAACGACCTCGTCCTGGGCGACCTGCTGTCCGCCCTCGAGGGCAAGAAGGCGCCGGCCGCGGGTGGCGGCGGCGGCTTTACGTCCGTCAAGGAGGTATTCGACAAGATGCCCGCCGCCTTCCAGGCCGGCGCCGCATCGGGCGTGGACGTGGTGTTCCAGTACTGCGTCGCCGGCGAAGGCGACTGGTACGCCGAGATCAAGGGCGGGGCCTGCACCATCGCGGCCGGCGCCCATGCCAAGCCCACCTGCACGCTGAAGATCGCGGCGGCCGACTATCTGGATCTGATGAACGGGAAGATGAACGCCATGAAGGCCTACACCTCCGGGAAACTGAAGATCGAGGGTGACCTGATGAAATCCCAGCTTCTGGAAAAACTCTTCAAGTTCTGAAGGTGGCCGCTTGACGGAGGTGCGATTCTCAAACATCTGAATGCAAACTACGCAATGAATGAGGAGGTAAGAACATGATCGGAATCACTTCATACGGCGCCTACATTCCCCGTCTGAGATTGGACCGGATGGCGATTTTCCAGGCCATGGGCTGGTTCGCCCCGGCGATCATCAGCGTGGCCCAGGGCGAACGTTCCATGTGCAACTTTGACGAAGACAGCCTGACGATGGCGGTGGCCGCGGCTCAGGACTGTTTGACCGGCCTGGACAAGAAAAAGATCGATGCGGGCTACCTGTGCTCCACCACCCTGCCCTTCGCCGATCGTCTGAACGCCGGGATCCTGGCCACGGCCCTGAACCTGCGCAGCGACATCAACACGGCGGACTTCACGGCCTCCCAGCGCGCCGGCACCACCGGCCTGCTGACCGCCCTGGACGTCGTCAAATCGGGGAGCCGGAAGAACATCCTCGTGACGGCGTCGGACCAGCGCATGACGCGTCCGGCCAATTTCTACGAGATGTGGTTCGGCGACGGCGCGGCCGCCCTGGCGGTTGGCGACAAGGACGTCGTGGCGGAATTCCTCGGGTCCTACAGCGTGACCTATGACTTCGTGGACCATTTCCGCGGGTCCTGGTGTAAGTTCGACTACACGTGGGAGGAGCGGTGGCTCCGGGAAGAGGGTTACTCCAAGTTCATCCCCGAGGCCGTCAACGGTCTGTTCAAGAAGCTCAAGATCACGATGGACGACGTCCAGAAATTCGTCTTCCCCTGCATCTTCAAGGCCGAACACCGTGCCATCGCGAAGAAGCTGGGCGCCACAGGCGACAAGCTCGTCGACACGATGCACGAGGTTTGCGGCGAGACCGGCGTGGCTCACCCCCTCCTGATGCTGGTCGCCGCCCTCGAGACGGCCAAGCCCGGCGACGGGATCCTCGTGGCCGGCTTCGGTCAGGGCTGCGACGCCCTCTACTTCAAGGTCACGGAAAACATCGCGAAACTCGCCGAACGTCTGGGCGTCAAGGGCTCGCTTGCGAAGAAGAAGACCACGGACAACTACATGAAGTTCCTGAAGTTCCGTGAACTGATCGAGCCCGAGATGGGCATCCGGAACGAGGGCCCGATCCAGACGGCCATGACGGCCCTGTGGCGGAAGCACAAGATGATCCTCGGCATGGTCGGCGGGAAGTGCACCGCCTGCGGGACCGCGCAGTTCCCGCCGGTGGACGTCTGCGTTAACCCGGCGTGCGGTCATATCGGCGCCCAGGACGATTACGAGTTTGCCGAGATCCCGGCCCGCATCCGAAGCTTCACGGGCGACCTGCTCGCCGTGTCGGTCGATCCCCCGGCGATCTACGGGATGGTGCAGTTCGAGGGCGGCGGCCGCATGATGGCCGATTTCACCGACTGCGAACTGGACGACCTCAAGGTCGGCATGCCGGTCACCCTGTCCTTCCGGAAACGGGTGAAGGACGTGAATCGCGGCTTTACCCAGTATTTCTGGAAGGCCGTTCCGAAGACCGACTGGATCCCCGAGATCCGCTTCGACGGCCGCGTGGCGATCGTGACGGGCGCGGGCGCGGGCCTGGGCCGGGCGTACGCCCTGGAACTGGGCAAGCGCGGGGCGAAGGTCGTCATCAATGACTTCGGCGGCGCGCGGGACGGCTCCGGGGCCGGCGCGGCCGGTCCGGCGGACAAGGTCGTCGACGAGATCAAGGCCGCAGGCGGCGAGGCCGTGGCGAACTACGACAACGTGGCCACGCCCGAAGGCGGCGCCAACATCGTGAAGACGGCGGTGGACGCCTTCGGCAAGGTGGACATCCTCATCAACAACGCGGGCATCCTCCGGGACAAGGGCATTCTGAAGATGGAGCCGGAGAACTGGGCCGCCGTCCTCGGCGTGCATCTGAACGGCGCGTATAACGTGACGCGGCCCGCCTTCCAGGTGATGCGGGACCAGGGCTTCGGCCGGATCGTCATGACGACCTCGGCGGCGGGCCTGTACGGCAACTTCGGCCAGACGAACTACAGCTCGGCGAAGCTGGGGCTCGTGGGCTTCATGAACACCCTCAAGCTCGAGGGCGCGAAGTACAACATCAAGGTCAACACCATTGCCCCGGTGGCCGCCTCCCGGCTCACGGAAGACGTCATGCCGCCGGAGATGTTCGCGAAGCTGAATCCGGCGTACATCGCCGGGATCGTCCTGTACCTCTGCTCCGAGGAGTGCCAGGACACGGGCGCCATCTTCAACGCCGCCGCGGGCTATTTCAGCCGGGCCGCGATGATGACGGGCCCCGGGATCAACCTGGGCGCGGAGAAGCCCCCGACGCCGGAGGACATCCGCGACAATTTTGACAAGATCAACAGCATGGCCGGCGCCAAGTACTATGCCGAGCTGAACGCGGCGATCATGGACTTCCTGATGCCCCCGGCGGCGGCCGGCGCGGACGCGCCCAAAAGCGGCGGCGGGGATCTCGACGTGAAGGGGATTTTCGAAAAAATGCCCTCCGCCTTCAACGCGGCGGCGGCGGCCGGCAAGGACGTGACCTTCCAGTTCAACATCTCCGGTCCGACCGGGGGCGACTGGGGGGTGGCGATCAAGGACGGTGCCTGCCAGGTGACCGCGGGGACCATCGCGAATCCGACGACGACCATCGGCATGGCCGACACGGATTTCATCGACCTGATCGCCGGTCGGCTCGACGGCATGAAGGCCTTCAGCGCCGGCAAATTGAAGGTCGGCGGCGACATGATGAAATCCCAGCTCATCGGCAAGCTGTTCAAATTCAATTAATGGGGAGGTATGACCATGGCTTCAGGAATCAGAGATAAGGTCGCAATCATCGGCATGGGTTGCAGCAAGTTTGGAGAGCGATGGGACGTCGGGGCCGAGGGGCTGATCGTCGAGGCCTTTCAGGAGGCGATCGCCGACGCGGGCATCGAGAAGAAGGACATCCAGGCCGCCTGGTTCGGCGTGTGTTTTGAAGAGATGAACGTGGGCAAGGGGTCGACGACGCTCGGCGTAACGCTCCAGATGCCCCACATCCCGATCAGCCGGGTGGAGAATTTCTGCGCGACGGGAACGGAGGCCTTCCGGGCGGCATGCTACGCCGTTGCCTCGGGCGCCTACGACATCTGCCTGGCCCAGGGCGTGGAGAAACTGAAGGACACGGGCTACGGCGGTCTCCCCAACTGGGGTGCCTCCGCCGGGACGCTGAACTGGCAGTTCTTCCCCAATGCCACCGCCCCGGGGCTGTTCGCCCAACTGGCGTCGGCCTACGTGGCGAAGTTCAAGGTCAGCAAGGACGACGTCAAGCGGGCCATCGCCCACGTCTCGTGGAAGAGCCATCAGAACGGCGCGCTGAATCCCAAGGCGCACCTGAGAAAGGCGGTTTCGATGGATGCGATCCTGGCGTCGCCGATCATCGCCTGGCCGCTCGGACTCTTCGACTGCTGCGGCGTCTCGGACGGGTCGGCCTGCGCCATCGTGACCACCCCGGAGATCGCCAAGAAGATGGGCAAGAAGGAGAAGGACATCGTCACCGTGAAGGCGTCGCAGCTCGCGGTCAGCAGCGGGTACGAGGGCTCGTTCAACGAGTGGGACGGCGATCACTTCGTCACGACGGACAAGTGCAGCACGGCCGCCTATAAAGAGGCCGGGGTCAAGGATCCGAAGGAAGAGATCAGCTGCATGGAACTCCATGACTGCTTCTCCATCACGGAGCTCGTCACGTATGAAGATCTCCACATCTCCGAACGGGGGAAGGCCTGGAAGGACGCCTTGGACGGGATGTACGACCTGAAGGGCGGCAAGGTGCCGGCCCAGGTCGACGGCGGGCTGAAGTGCTTCGGTCATCCGATCGGGGCCTCGGGCCTCCGGATGCTCTATGAAATGTACCTCCAGCTGAACGGCCGCGCGGGCGAGCGCCAGGTGGAAAATCCCCGTTTAGGCCTGACGCACAACCTGGGCGGGTTCCCCCACCAGAACGTGTGCGCCATTTCCATCATCGGCAAGTACAAGAAGTAAATTTCCGACGCGGTCAACCCGGCCGAGGCAAAGGGGATACCCCCTCCGCCTCGGCCGGCGCCGCGGGGAAACAGGCGTTTCCCTGCCGGTGCCGTTTCGGCCGTCCATTTGCATTCATCCGCATGCCGCGAAGGAGACAGACCATGGATATTCTCAAGTATACGGAAGAGCACCGGATGTTCCGCGACACCCTGCGGAAGTTCGTGGAGAAGGAACTGATCCCCCACGTGGAGGAATGGGAGGAAGCGGGCATCGTCCCCAAGAGCATTTGGAAGAAGATGGGGGAGCAGGGATTTCTGGGGACGGGCGTTCCCGAAGAATACGGCGGGCCGGGCGCGGACTTCCTCTATTCTGTCATCGTGCTCGAAGAGCTGGCCCGCTCGAATTTCTCTGGGATGACCGCGTCGCTGCACAGCGACATCATCGTCCCGTACATCATCTCCTTTGGTTCCGAGGAGCACAAGCAGAAATACCTCCCCGGATGCGTCACCGGCGACATCATCACGGCGGTGGCCATGACGGAGCCCAATGCGGGCAGCGATCTCGCGGCCATGAAAACGACGGCCGTCGAGGACGGCGATTCTGTCATCCTGAACGGCCAGAAGACCTTCATCAGCAACGGAATCAACTGCGACCTGTGCGTCGTGGCCGCCCGGGACCCGTCCGTTGGGAATCCCCACAAGGCCGTGGACCTCTACCTCGTCGAGGCCGGAACGCCGGGGTTCGAAAAAGGCAAGCAGATCAAGAAGGCCGGCTGGCACAGCCAGGACACGGCGGAGCTCTACTTCACGGACTGCCGGATCCCCAAGGGCAACCGCCTGGGCGAGAAGGGCACGGGGTTCATCAAGCTCATGCAGAAACTCCAGCAGGAGCGCCTGGTCTGCGCCATCGGCGCCATCGCCGCCGCGGAGTACATGCTCGAGATCACGATCAAGTACTGCCAGGAGCGGGTCGCCTTCGGAAAGCCCATCTCCAAGTTCCAGCACACCCAGTTCGAGATCGTGGAAATGGCCACCGAGATCAAGATCGGCCGGACCTTCATCGACAAGCTGATCGCGGACCACATGGAGGGCCAGCAGGTCGTCATCGAGACGTCCATGGCCAAGTACTGGCTGACCGACATGGCGTCCAAGGTGGCCGACCGGTGCCTGCAGCTTCACGGGGGCTACGGCTACTGCGACGAGTACCCGATCTCGCGCGCCTGGCGGGACATCCGCGTGACGCGGATCTTCGCCGGCACGAACGAAATCATGAAGACCATCATCGCCCGCTTCATGGGGCTTTAGACTTACGAGCGCCGCGGTAGGATCGACCGCCTCCCGCGCACCGCCTTCACAAGGAGGAGACATGCCCGGTCCGCTGACGGGATTGAAAATCCTGGACTTCACGACGCTCCTGCCCGGCCCGTACGCCACGATGACCCTGGCCGACCTCGGTGCGGAGGTTCTTGCGGTCATCTCGGGCAGCCGTCCCGACCTCGCGGCGCTCCTGCCGCCTTACGTTCCCGGGACGACCCTGTCCACGGCGGCGGCCACGCTCGGCCGGGGGAAGCGATCCCTGACCCTGAACCTCAAGGATCCCCGGGCGGCGGACGTCATCGATCGCCTGCTTGACACCCACGACGTCCTCGTCGAACAGTTCCGCCCCGGTGTCATGGCGAAACTCGGGCTCTCCTGGGAAGCGCTCCGGGAAAAGCACCCGGCCCTCATCTATTGCTCGCTCACGGGCTACGGACAGACGGGACCGCTCAAGGACCGGGCCGGTCATGACATCAACTACCTGGCCCGTTCGGGGCTCATGGGCTATCAGGGCCGGCGGGATGCGGGACCGACCCTGATGTCGATGCAGATCGCCGACGTGGCGTCCGGATCGAACCATTCCGTCATCGCCATCCTGGCCGCCGTCATCCACCGGCAGCGGACGGGCGAGGGGCAGCACCTCGACGTTTCTATGACCGACGGCGCCATCGCCTTCAACGCCATGATGGCGGCGGCCTACCTGGTCACGGGCGAGGCCGCGGGGCGCGAGGAATTTCTTCTGAACGGCGCCTCCCTCTACGACTTTTATGAAACCGCCGACGGCCAGTATCTGAGTTTCGGCGGTCTGGAACCCCAGTTCTTCGCCGCGTTCTGCCAGGCCATCGGCCGGTCCGACCTGATCCCCGGCGGCGTCGCGCCGCCCGATCTCGCCCGGGTCAAGGCGGAGGTTCGGGAGATCCTGCGGGGCAAAACGCGTGCGGAATGGGAGACGATCTTTGCCGCCACCGACGCCTGTGTGGAGCCGGTTCTCTCCCTGCCGGAGGCCCTGAACAGCGATCTCGCCCGGGAGCGGGGGATGGTCGTCGAGGTGCCCCGTTCCGACGGGAACGGCGCCGTCCGCCAGATGGCCCATCCCATCAAGTACTCGGCGACGCCGCCGGCGTACCGCCGGACCGGCGTTCCGGCCGGGACGCACACCCGCGAGGTGATGGCCGAGATCGGTTTCGGGGCGGAAGAGATCGCGGATTTCGAAAAGACGGGACTTTTTTCTTAACGAGGAGTGTACGATCATGGCAGAACCATCTCCCTTCAGGGTGGAACAGGAAGGACATGTGGCCTGGCTGATCCTGAATCGGCCGGAAAAACGCAACACCATGACCTTTGATTTCTTCAGGGGACTGACGGAGCATTTCGGCCGGTTCGACGCGGACCCGAACGTGCGCGTCGTCGTTGTCCGGGCGGAGGGAAAGTCGTTCTGCGCCGGGCTGGATCTCGTGGAGGGCGCCGCCCTGCTCGGTGACGGGTCCGCCGCGCAGCGGGAAATGACCCGCTGGCGGATCAAGGAACTGCAGGACAACATCAGCGCCGCGGAGCGCTGCCGGAAACCGGTCATTGCCGCGATCCACGGTCATTGCATTGGCGGCGGAATCGACCTGACGAGCGCCTGCGACATCCGCCTGGCGTCACGGGATGCGGTCTTTTCCATCCGCGAAACCCGCATTGCGATCATCGCCGACGTGGGCACCCTGCAGCGGTTTCCCACGATCGTCGGCCAGGGGCTGTTCCGGGAGCTGGCCCTGACGGGGCGCGACTTCAGGGCCGAAGAGGCCTTCCGGATCGGCTTCCTCAACCGGCTCTACGAAGACCGCGAGTCCCTCGTCCAAGGCGCCCGGGACCTGGCGAACGAGATCGCGGCCAATTCCCCTCTGGCGGTGCAGGGGGTCAAGGAAGTCATTCTCTTCACCCGGGACAACGGCCTCTTTCCGGGTCTTGATTTTGTGGCCCAGAAGAATTCCGCCGTCCTCCCGTGCGAGGATCTGAAAGAAGCCGTGGGGGCGTTCATGGAAAAACGCAAACCGACGTTTTCAGGCAATTGAGCCCGGCAAGCACAGAAAATCCAATTTTTGGACAGGAGGGAATTATGGCAGACAAAACGAAATTAGGGTTGGAGTTCCCCCCCTACACCTTCGAGGTGGAGAAGGGGAAGATCGCCGAATTCGCCATGGCCGTCTCCCAGAAGGAGAGCAAGGACCAGGTGAAGGCCATTTACTGGGATTCCGCGGCGGCGAAGGCAGCCGGGTATGGCGACATCGTGCCGTCGCCGACCTTCCAGACCTGCTTCGCGCTCTGGGGCGGCGGCGGGCTGATGCCCATCCTGCAGTCCCTGAGTATCAACCTGGGTCGGCTGCTGCACGGCGAGGAGGAATACGAATACCTGGCGCCTATTCATCCCGGGGATGTCATGACGGGCAAGAGCAAGGTCGTCAGTATGTACGACAAGGAAAAGAAGGACAAACCGGGCAAATTCATGGAGTTTACCGTTCTGGAGACGGAAATCAGAAATCAGCGCGGGGAACTGGTGATCCGGTCCCGTTCAACCTTAGTGGAACGATAGGAGGGAGCCATGGCCAACATCACTTTCGCAAGCGTCAATGTCGGCGACGCGATGCCCACCTTTACGTCGGATCCCGTGACCCGGACGCATCTGGTCCGGTACGCCGGGGCCTCGGGCGATTTCAATCCGCTCCACCACGACGAGACCTTCGTCAAGATGTTCGGCATGCCGCGGGTCATCTCCCACGGGATGCTCATCATGGGGATCACCGGCCGGGCCATCACGGAATGGATCGACGACAAATACCTGCGCAAGTTCAATGTCCGGTTCGCGGGCATGACCGAGCCGGTCGATCTGCACGACTTCGAGAACACGAAACAGCGGGCGACGATCACCGTCACCGGCAAGGTCGTGGAGAAGTTCGAGGAGGCCGGCGAGAAGCGGATCCGCTGCGAAATCCAGGCGGCCGACGGACTCGGCGCGGTCAAGATCAACGGGAGTTTTGTCGCGGCCCTGCCGTAGGAATTCCCATGTCGCCCCTCCCGCCGTCCGGCTCGAGGGTTGGAAGGGGCGACAGCGTTCCTCCCGGGTTGACATCTGTCCACGCCCAGGCTTCGGCCTGGGCGGGATTTCGGGAAGCGTGCCCCGAGGCGGCGTTTGCGCGCCGCGGGGGATCTTTCCCAGGGGGGGAGGGGTGCGTCGGGAAAGGGGTGCGGGCCGTCCGGACCGGAGCCCGTGGACGCAGGCTGCATGAAACGATCCGTTTTTGAAGGAAAGGACGGGAAGCCTTTTCGCGGAAACAGGCCCAGGTAAACGGGCAGGAGGGGTTATGGCGAACTTGATACTGGATGGTCGGGATCAGCGGTTTTTGCTGCGCGAGCTGCTGAAAACGGAAGATCTGTGCGGAATGGCGGCGTGGAAGGAGTTTTCACCCGACATGTTCGACATGGTCCTGACAGAGGCGAAACGGCTCGCCGTCGAGGTGATTTTCCCGGCGCTGGCCGCGGGGGACCGGGAAGGATGCCGGCTGGAAGGGGGACAGGTCTACGTCCCGCCCTCCTTCCGCCGCTGTCTCGAACTCTACCGCGACGGCGGCTGGATCAACATGGGGGTCTCCCCGGAGGCGGGCGGGCAGGGCTTCCCCTACGTGATCACGCTGGCCGCAAAGGAGTGGTTCATTCACAACTTCGCCTTCCTCTGCTATCCCGAGCCCGCCCAAGCCTCCGCCCATCTGATCGAGGTCTACGGCACGGAGGCCCAGAAGCGCAAGTACATGGACAAGATGTACGCCGGCGTCTGGGGCGGAACGATGGCCCTCACCGAGCCTTCCGCCGGTTCGGACGTGGGCAACGTCAAGACAAAGGCCGTTCGGCAGCCGGACGGCACCTTCCGCCTCCAGGGGACGAAGATCTTCATCACGTCCGGGGACCATGACCTGACGGAAAACATCGTCCACCCGGTGCTCGCCCGGATCGAGGGCGACCCGGCGGGGACGGGCGGGATCTCCATCTTCCTCGTCCCGAAGTACCTCGTCAACGACGACGGGAGCCTGGGGAAACGCAACGACTACGCCATCGGGGGCATCGAGCACAAGATGGGGCTCCACGGGAGTTCGACCTGCGTGATGAATTTCGGCGACAATGGCGACTGCTACGCCGAGCTCCTGGGCGAGGAGCGCCAGGGCATGAAGATCATGTTCCAGATGATGAACGAGGCGCGGATCGGCGTGGGCCTGCAGTCCCTGGCCGGGGCCTCCATCGCGTATCTGCACGCCGTCAACTACGCGAAGGAGCGCCTCCAGGGCTCGTCGCTCCTCGAGATGAAGAACCCCGAGGCTCCGCGGGTGCCGATCATCCAGCACGCCGACGTCCGCCGGATGCTCCTGTGGATGAAGGCCCACGTCGACGGCATGCGCGCGATGATGTACTACGCTGCCTACTGCGTGGACCGTGAACACGGCATGGAGGCGGAGGCGGACCGCGACAAGTTCCGCGGCATCCTGGAGGTCCTGACCCCGATCTGCAAGGCCTACTGTTCCGACATGGCCTTCCGGGTGACGGAAATGGCGATCCAGACCTACGGCGGCTACGGCTACTGCTCGGAGTACCCCGTGGAGCAGTTCATGCGGGATCTGAAGATCGCCTCGATCTACGAGGGGGCGAACGGGATCCAGGCCCTGGACCTGGTGGGTCGGAAGCTGGGGATGAAGAAGGGGATGTACTTCATGAGCCTGCTGGGGGAGATGAACGCGACGGTGGCGGCGTACCAGGGGAACGCGGCGCTGAAGGACGTGGCGGCGGACGTCCAGAAGGCGGTGAACACGCTGGCGGAGATGGCGATGTACTTCGCGGGGAGCGCAAAGGCGGGGAAATTCCTGATCCCGGTGGGGAACGCGTACCCCTTCCTGATGCTGATGGGGAAGGTGGTGATGGCGTGGCTTCTTTTGTGGGAGGCGGGCGTGGCCCGGGAGAAGCTGGAGGGGATCGCCTCGGGGCAGGGGATTGACCTTTCGGATGGGGCGAAGGTCTCCGCCCTGGCGAAGGCGGACGCCGATGCGGCCTTCTACATCGGGAAGGTTTCGGCCGCGCGGTACTTCATCAAGCACGTCCTGCCGGAGGTGGACGCGGCGGTGGCGTCGATCAAGAGCGAGGACCTCTCCATGATCGACATCCCCGAGGAAGCCTTTGC
>DAOPOS010000032.1:0-23907 GCA_035358035.1 Syntrophales bacterium
CGCAGAAGCCGCAGGAGATGCACTTCTTGGGTTCCGTGAGCGCCGCCCGGAGGTGCTTGTCGCCCCGGTCGACGGCCGACGTCAGACAGCGGGCCGGACACCCCTCGACGCAGATCCCGCAGGAGATACAGGCCTCGAGGTCGATCACGGGCTTGGGCCAGAGCGACAGCTTGGGAATCCGCCGGCAGGGAATCTGCCGCGCGTCCAGCACCGACTCCTGGGGGCAGATCCGTCCACAGGCGCCGCAGTCGATGCAAAGCTCCGCATTCACGACATGAAGGGTCTTCCGTTCGCCCCGGATGGCGCCCGCCGGACAGAGCCGGACGCAGGCGCCGCAGCCGTTGCAGGATTTCGTGATGGCGTAGGGCATGGGTTCCTCCTTAATCCGTTTTGCCGGCGCTCGGCCCCAGCGGCCGGACCGCGGCGTCTCCGGGGCGCCCCGTTTCGGGGTCCCAGCCGAACTGTCGCCAGTAATCGCTCCGCATCGTCTCGAGATCCGTCGATCGTCCCTTGTTCGCCCCCTGCGCCAGGGCGGGCCGGCCCAGCATCCGGTCCGGCACCTTGATGGCGCGGGGATCGACGCCCTGCCGGATATTGAAGGCCTGCTTGAGCGTCTGGATCCGCGCGCCGATCTCCAGGTACTGCTCGGGGGTCTTGTTCCAGCCGGTCGCGGCGTTCAGCCAGGCAAAGGACGGGATCCGCTTCGACCCCAGCATCAGGCCGAAGAGGCAGAACCCGGCCGCGTTTGCCAGGCTCATGAACTTGCTGCACGCGGCGGCCATGACGGCCTTCTCCGCGTCGGCCCGGTACTTCCGGCCCTTGAAGTACAGCGGCGTCGCCCGCGGCAGGCCCTTGACCGTCTTCCAGAGCTGGAACATCTCGTAGTAGAGCTGGGCGCCCAGGGTGTGCCGGCCGGGCGTCGGCTCCACGGCGTAGTGCACGTTGAAGCCCGGGTCGTTCCGCCCGTCGTGCATGGCCGCCTCCTGGCCCCCGATGTGCATGGCGTACTGGTCGGAGCCCTTTCCCAGCCGCCGGGCGGCCGTCTTCGTCCCGTCCGCCAAAAGGTCGCCGATGCCCTCGCGCCGGACCATCTTCTCCACCAGGGCGACGATGGCCGGGCCGTTTCCCCACGTCAGCTCCAGGCCGCCCGTGTCCTCCTTCGTCAACAGGCCCTGCTCGTAGCACTCGATGGCGAAGGCGACCGTGCCGCCCGCCGAGATCGTGTCCATGCCCGCCCGGTTGAGGAGTTCGTTCAGGTAGAAGAGGCTCTCCGCATCCTCGTTCATGCACAGCCCCCCCAGGGCCAGGACGGTTTCGTATTCCGGCTTGTGGGTCTCCGTGTATTTCCCGCTCATGGAGCACTTCCCGCCGCACCCCAGGGGGCAGGAGTAGCAGTGGTACTTGACCCGCTCGCGATCCGTGAAGGCATCCGGGTTCACGCTCCGGGAGCGTCCGGGGCCGAAATCCTCGTTCGACCCCTTCCAGTTCTTGATCGGCGAGTCCCCCATCTCGATGGAGGTCTGGTTCATGCTGACCGTGCCCCACTTGCGGAGGAAGAACTTGTACAGCAAGCCGTCCATGGCCATCTGTGTCGGCATGATGCGCATGATCGCGCCCAAGTAAGGGGACACGGGGCCGGTGAAGAGCGGCGGCTGGAACTGCACCCAGCGGTTGCATTTCTGGCTCAGGCGCCTCATTTCCGCGCGGTCGTGCAGTCCGATGCGCCGCTTGCCGTTCAGGACGACCGCCTTGAGCCGCTTGGATCCCATGACCGCCCCCAGGCCCGACCGGGCCGCCATGCGGCCGCCGTCGTTGGCGATCCCGGCGATGAGCGACAGCTTTTCTCCGGCCGGCCCGATGCACGCCACGCGGCTCCCCGGCCCGCCCTCTTTCAGGAGTGCCTCTTCTGTCTCGATGGCGTCCTTGCCCCAGAGCGCGGAGGCGTCCCGCAGCTCGGCGCGGGCGCCGTCGGCGAACAGATAGACGGGGCGTTCGCTCACCCCCTTGAAGAAGATCCCGTCGTAGCCGCAGCGCTTGATCGCCGGCGAGAAGGTTCCGCCGCAGTTGGCGTCCCCCCAGCAGCCGGTCAGCGGCGACTTGCCCACGACCGTCCAGCGCCCCGTGAAGAGACTGCCCGTTCCCGTCAACAGGCCGGACATGAACCCGAGGACGTTGTCCGGCCCCAGGGGATCGGCCTCCGGAGGGATCCACTGGAACAGGAGGTAGGCGCCCAGGCCGAGGCCGGACAGGTAGTTTTCGTAGACGTTGTCCGGGATCGCCTCCGTCCGGACGGTCCCGGTTCCCAGATCCACCACCAGCACCTTGCCCATGTAGCCCTTGTCCATCCGCCACCCTCCTTACGTTCCCAAGGTTTTACAGGATTTCCGAAAACCGTGATCCCTCCGCGCGCCGGATCCGTTTCGCCGGATCTGCCCGGTCTTTCCCGGGCCGCCGTCTCCGCCGGCGTACCGACCCGGGCGCGGGGGCGCCGCAAATTCTTCCACGCCCGCGGCCGGGCTCGACGTTTTCAAGGCGCACCCGCGGCGGCCGGCGGAATCCCCGCCTCGCAGGGGACGCCGGTCTGGCACAGGCCGCACCCGTAGCTCGCGAAACCGAAAACGGACTGGATGTGCGGCGAGACGGTTTCGAAGAGAAATTTCATGCATTTTCCCTTGTCGTGCCCCTGTTTCGAGATGGCCCCGGCCGGGCAGCGGGGGATGCATTTTCCGCAGCCGCCCCCGGCGTAGAAGGGGCAGTAGGCGTGCGGGTCGCGGTACGGCCGGGGCGACGGGTCGAGCGGGATGTCGGCGACCACCGATCCGCAGCGGATGGCCTTGCCCGCTTCCGTGATGAGGCCGTCGCAGAGGCCGAACGTGCCGTGCCCGGCGGCATAGGCGGCGTGCCGTTCCGACCAGCTCGACGAAAATCCGTAGCGGGGCGACGTCTGCCACTGCCACGCCGGGGAGAGCAGGGAGGGCGCCACGGCGTGGAATCCGCGCGCCTCGAGGCTTGCGACCAGGTGGGCCGCGAGCTTGACGTTGAAGGCCTCGCCGAAGACCCGCGAGCGCGCCCAGCGCTCCGCGGGCAGATCCCGGGCGGCACGGTTGTCCGCACGGGTGGCCGCCGTCTGAGGGAGGATCCAGCTGATGACGGACAGGGCCTCCGGGGGGCGGTCGAGGCGGGGAAACGTCAGACGGAAAATCTCGGCCGGGGTCCAGAGAGACGCCCCGATGTCCGACTGCAAAAACGGGAAGATCGGGTCGGCGCCGCCCGCGAACTTCACCCGCGGCTCATCCCAGGCCGGTTCTCCGGTTCCGTCCCCGAGGGCGTTCTCCGGGCTTTCCGCCGCGAACCGCTTGATGGCTTCGACGATCCATTCCGAACGTTCCGGCATGTTCCTATCGCGACGCGTCTGCGGGTTGAAGGTTGGGTTCCGGGACCGCGTTCGGGAAGGGCGGGTGTCGCCTTCCGGTTCGGCGGGTCCCCTCCAGGGGCTGCCGGGTCGGGGTTTGTGAGGCTTCCCGACCGTGCACGGACTTTAACGGGGAGTTCGGGGTGTTGTCAATGAAAACTTCCGGGCGGGATGGCGGGTGCGCGGGGTCCGGGGGTCACGAATCCGTCGCGTCGGCCCATGCCCGGACGGCGTCCCGGATCCGGTCCCGGATCTCCCGGATGATAGCCATCTTCTCTTCCTCCGTTCCCGGCAGGACCGCCGGATCGGGAAAGCTCCAGTGCAGCCGGTGCGTCACCCCGGGAAAGACGGGGCACCGCTCCGCGCTGGCGTCGTCGCACACGGTAATGACATAGGCAAAGAGGGCGCCGGAGCGGATGAAATCGAAGACCGGCTTCGTCCTATGAAGGGAGATGTCGATCCCGATCTCCCGCATGGCCCGGACGACGAGGGGATTCAGCTCGCCGGGCTCCAGGCCGGCGCTGTGAGCCTCGAAGCGATCGCCGTACAGCGTGTTCAGCCAGGCCTCCGCCATCTGGCTGCGGGCGCTGTTGTGGACGCAGACGAACAGGACCTTAATTTTTTCCATCGGGACTCTCTTCCCAGGTTCGAAAATAGAGGGAAACCGTCGTGCCGTGGCCGAGGGTGCTGTCGATCTGCATGCGCCCCCCGTGGGCCATCATGAGATGCTTGACGATGGACAGGCCCAGGCCGGTGCCGCCCAGCTCCCGGGAGCGCGTCCGGTCCACGCGGTAGAACCGTTCCCCCAGGCGGGGGATCTCCCCCCGGGGGATGCCGACGCCGCTATCGGCGATGCGCAGGACCACCTCCCCGCCGTCTCCCGGCGCCGCCGTCACGGCCAGGGCCCCGCCCGGCGGGGTGAACTTGACGGCGTTGTCCAGGACGTTCAGGAGGATCTGGGCCAGACGGTCCCGGTCGGCCCGGACCGGCGGCAGGTCGGGGGGGAGGTCCTTCGAAAGGCTCAGGTTCTTTTCCTGAAGCCGGACGTCCAGGATCGTGAGGGCGGCGTCCACGGCGTCCGCCATCTTCAGCGTCTCGAGGCGCAGCGGCGTGTCTCCCATTTCAATGGCCGAAAGGGTCAGGAGGTCTTCCAGCAGGCGGTTCAGGCGCAGGGCATGCTCGTGAAGGATGCCGAGAAATCTGAGCGCGGTGTCGCGGTTCTCGACCGCCCCCGCTTGGAGCGTTTCCACGAAGCCGACGATGGCCGTCAGCGGCGTCTTGATCTCGTGCGTGACGTTGGCGACGAAGTCGGCGCGGATGCGTTCGAGCTTCTTCAGCCGCGTCACGTCGTGAAAGACCAGCATGGTCTTTCGCGCCTCGTCCGCGGCGCCCTCGATGGCGGAGATCGTCACGTCCAGGATGAGGGGGCGCTCCTCCCCCAGCGCGATCTCCTCGAACACCGTGCTTCCCGTCTTCCGGAAGCGCTCCCAGGCGTCCTGGAGCGCCAGGTTGCGGAAGGCCTCCAGGAGCGTCTTGCCGGCGAGGTCGCCGGACGTGAGCCCGAGCATCTCCTCGAGGCCGCGGTTGACGGACTCGATCCGGTGGCGGGCGTCCAGGACCAGGACGCCCTCCGCCATGCCGGCGAACGCCGACGCGAGCTTGCCCCGCTCCGCGTCGGCGATGCGGATCTTTTCCTGCAGGGTGGACACCATCTCGTTCAGATGGTCCGCCAGCTCGCCGATCTCGTCGCGGGACTCGATCAGGAGCCTCCCGGGGATGCGTCCCTGCCGCACTTTTTTTGTGAACTCCAGCATCTCCCAGATCGGGGAGACGATTTTCAATGAAATGGCGAGGGCGATCAGCATGGAGAGGATAAGGACCAGCAGCAGGACATACAGGATGCTGGACCGAAACGCATTCACGCTGTTCTCGACCGCGGACAAGGGTCGCGCCAGGCGGACGTATCCCGCGGTCGCGGGCCCCCGTGTGAGCGGCAGCGCGACGTAGAGCATGTCCGTCCGCAGCGTCCGGCTGTAGCGGATGGCGGTTCCCAGGCCCTTCAGCCGGGCCTCCTCGATCTCCGGGCGATGCAGGTGATTGCCCGTGTTGCGCGCCTGGGGGTCGGAGTCCACCGTCACCCGGCCCGCGGCGTCGACGAGCGTCAGCCGGGCGCGGGAGCGCTCGGCCAGCGAGCGGTGGTTCCGCCGGATGTCCTCCGGCGGCATGAGGGCGATGATCCGCGCGTGGGACGTCAGGTCGCCCTCGATCCAGCGGGTCAGGCCCGATCGGAGCTGATGCTCGATCAGCCATCCCGCCGCGGCGACGGCCAGGATGCCGATGGCGAGGAACGTGGCAAAAAGCTTGTAGAACAGGCGGATCTTCATCCGTCCTCCCGACAGGCCGGCCGGTGCCGGATGCTCTCCCCGGTGATCATGTAGACGACCATATCCGCGATGCCCTCGGCATGGTCCGCGATGCGTTCCAGGTTCTTGGAGATCTGCATGATGTAGAGCGAGGGCTGAATCTTCCGCGGATCTTCCATCATGAAGGTCAGGAGTTCGCGGAAGATCTGCTCGTTCAACTGGTCGATGACGGCGTCCTCCTCGCGGACCCGGTTCGCCAGGGCGATGTCCTCCCGCACCATCGCATCCAGGCTCTCCCGGATCATGTCGCGGGCGATCTCGGCCATGCGGGGCAGGTCGATGTAGGGCTTGATCTGCGGAATGTCGTTCAGGATGATCACCTTCTCGGCGATGTTGGCCGCCATGTCGCCGATGCGCTCCAGGTGGCCGTTGATCTTGATCGCCGTGGTGATGAAGCGCAGGTCCCGGGCGGCGGGCTGCCGCAGGGCGAGCAGGCGGATGCACCGCTCTTCCAGCTCCACGTCGAGGGCGTCGATCTGGTCGTCCTCGCAGATGACCTTTGCGGCCAGGGCGGAATCCTTCTCCAAAAGCGCCGTGACCCCCCCGGCGATCGCGCGCTCCGTCAGGGCGCCCAGGTAGAGCAGCCCCTCCTTGATCTCCTGGAGCTCCCGCTCGTACTCGCGGCTCGTGTGCCGTTTTTCCTCCATGGGATGTCCCTCCTCAACCGAAGCGGCCGGTGATGTAGTCCTCCGTCTGCTTGACGGACGGGTTCGTGAAGATCTTTTCCGTCGGGCCGAACTCGATCAGCTTGCCGATGTAGAAGAAGCCCGTGTACTCGGAGACGCGCGCCGCCTGCTGCATGTTATGGGTCACGATGATGATCGTGTACCGCTGCTTGAGCTCGTCGATGAGTTCCTCGATCCGGGCCGTGGAGATCGGATCGAGGGCCGACGTGGGCTCGTCCATCAGGATGATGTCCGGCTTCATGGCGAGCGCCCGGGCGATGCAGAGGCGCTGCTGCTGGCCGCCGGAGAGGGTCATGGCGGACCGGTCGAGGATGTCCTTGACCTCGTCCCACAGGACGGCCTGACGGAGGCTCTCCTCCACGAGGGCCTCGAGATCGCTTTTCCGATGCACCCCCGACAATCTGGGTGCAAACGTGATGTTGTTGAAGATGGATTTCGGGAAGGGGTTGGGCTTCTGGAACACCATGCCGATCCGCCGCCGGATCTCCACCGGATCCACCTCCGGGGCATAGATGTTCCGTCCCTCGAACAGGATCTCCCCCTCCACCCGGGCGCCGTCGATCAGGTCGTTCATCCGGTTGAGCAGGCGCAGCAGCGTGGATTTTCCGCATCCGGAGGGTCCGATGAGCGCGGTGACGCGGTTCTTTTCGAAGGCCATCGTCACGTCGGTCAACGCCTGGAACGCACCGTAATAAAAATCCACATTTTTTGCACGGATTATCTTATCCTTTTCCATCTTTACCACCGCTTTTTCTTTCTCATGGCGCTCCGGATGAGGATGGCGACGAGGTCGATCCCCAGGACCAGGGCCACCAGGACCAGGACCGTTCCGTACTGGAGGGGCCGGGTCTCGTCGATCTGGGTCCCCGCCGTGGCCAGAACGTAGATGTGGTAGGGCAGGGCCATGACCTCGTCGAAGACGGATCGGGGCAGCGCCGCCGTGAAGAAGGTCGCCGCCGTGAACATGATGGGGGCCGTCTCGCCCGCGGCCCGCCCGATCCCGAGGATCGAACCGGTCAGGATGCCGGGCAGGGCGTTCGGCAGGACGATCCGGGAGATCGTGCGCCATTTGGAGACGCCCAGGGCCAGGGAGGCCTCGCGGAACGTCTGGGGCACGGCCTTCAGGGCCTCTTCGGAGGCCCCGATGATCGTGGGCAGGATCAGGATGCCCAGTGTGAGGGCGCCGGCGAGGATGCTCGATCCGAACTTCAGAAAAACCACGAACAGACCGAGGCCGAACAGGCCGAAGACCACGGAGGGGACGCCGGCGAGGCAGTTCACGCCGATGCGGAGGATGCGGATCGCGAGCCCCTGGCGGGCGTATTCCGTCAGATAGACGGCCGAGGCCACGCCCAGGGGCAGGGCGACGGCGATCGCGCCCACGGTCAGGTAGAGGGTGCCGACGATGGCCGGCATGATGCCGCCCCGCGTCATGGCGTCGGTCGGCGGCAGCGTGAGAAAATCCCAGCTGATCGCCCGGAAGCCGTTGACGAAAATATAGGCCAGGATGAGCAGGAGCGTCGCGGTGATCAGGAAGGCCGACAGGCGGACGACGCCGAAGAAAAGCCCCTGCCGGACGTAGCGCCATCTCAGGGATGTCGACGGTGCGGCGGCGTTCATAGCGTTCCGGACCCCGTTTCCTTGAACCGGCTGGAGATGGCATCGGCGATCAGGTTGAAGGCCAGCGTGATGCCGAACAGGACCATGCCCGTCGCGAACAGGGCGTGGTAATGGCCGCTACGGAAGGGCGCCTCGCCCATCTCGGCGGCGATGCTGGCCGTCATGGGCCGGACCGAATCGAAGAGGCTTTCCGGAACCGCCGCCGCCCCGCCCGCCGCCATGAGCACCACCATCGTCTCCCCGAGCGCCCGGGCCATCCCCAGGATCACGGCGGTCGAGATGCCCGACAGGGCCGTCGGGACGATCACCCGGGCGATGGTCTCGAACTTCGTCGCCCCGAGGGCGTAGGACGCCTCCTTGAATTCGCGGGGAACGGCGTACAGGGCGTCCTCCGAGATGCTCGTGATGGTGGGGATCGCCATGATGGCGAGCATCAGGGAGGCGTTGACGATGTTCAGGCCCGTGGGCAGATCGAAGGTTTCCTGCAGCCAGGGCGCGATGACGACCATGCCGAAGAAGCCGAGCACGACCGACGGCAGGCCGGCCAGAAGCTCGATGACGGACTTGAGGACGTTTTTCAGGCGCGCCGGGGCGATCTCGGAGATGTAGACGGCGGAGAGCACGCCGAGGGGGACGGCGATCAGGCAGGAAAAGAGCGTGACCGTGAAGGAACCGACGATGAGCGGCCAGATCCCGTATTCCGGGGGGTCGTACGTGGGGTACCAGGCGGTCCCGAAGAGGAACCGATCCGGGGAGACCTGCCGGAACAGGGGCAGGCCTTCCCGGAACAGGAAGACCACGATCAGGCCGAGCACGAGCACGGCGACGAAGGCCAGCAGGGCGAAGAGGTTCTTGATGAGGACTTCCTTGAACTGTCGGGTCATGACGGGCCGTCTCACGCGCTTTCGGTGCGGGGGAAGGTGACGCCCCGGAGGGCCGGACCGCTCACGGGACCGGTTCTCCGGGGGCCGATGCCGGCGAGCGCGGTTATTTGCGCGTCTTCGCCGGTTTCTTCGCTTTCGTCACGGGCACGAAGCCCGCCTTTTCGACGAGGTTCTGTCCGGCCGGGCTCAGGACGAACTTCAGAAAGCGGGCGGTCTCACCGGTCGGCTTTCCGTCCGTATACATGTACAGCGGCCGGGAGACCGGATACGTCTTGGCGATGGCATTGGCGGCCGTCGCCGGGACGCCGCCCACCGTCAGGGCCTTGACGCTCCGGTTCAGATAGCCGAGGCCGACATAGCCGATCGCGTAGCGGTTTTTCGAGACGGCCTGGACGATCGCGCCGTTCGAGGCCTGCATCTGGGCCCGCGGGGCGACTTTCGCCTTGTGGAGGACCATCTCTCCCCAGGCCTCGAAGGTGCCGGAACTGCTGTCCCGGGAGATGACGACGATCTTGAGGTCTTCCCCGCCCACGTCCTTCCAGTTGCTGATCTTGCCCTGATAGATCTGGCTCAACTGGTCGATGGACAGATCCCGGACCTTGTTTTTCGGATGGACGATGGGGACGATGGCGTCGACCGCCACCACGGTTTCGGTGGGGGCGACACCCTTCGATTTGGCGAGATCGATCTCGCTCGCCTTGATTTCCCGCGAGGAATTCGCGATGTGGGTCGATTTGTCGATCAGGGCCTTGATGCCGTCGCCGGAGCCGCCCCCGGACAGGGAGATGTTGACGCCCGGGTGTGCCTTCATGTAGGCCTCCAGGGCAACCTGGGCGATCGGCAGGACCGTCGTCGATCCCTTGATGACGATGGTTTCCGCCAGCGCTGTCCCGGTCAAGAAAAGCAGTCCGAGCGACACCGCGGCCAGTTTTTTCAGTACGCCGTTCATGGGGGTTTCCTCCATTTCCTTTTTTTCAGGCAGGGTAACAGATCATTGTGACAATTTGATGAAGACGGTGTGAAGAGTCGGTGAACGGTCCCGGTCAGGCGCGGGGCGTCCTCAGGGGGCGGTCCCTGCGTTCGTCTCCGCGAATTTGTAGCCGACGCCGCGCACGGTCAGGATGTACCGCGGGTTTTCCTTGTCCGCCTCGATGGCCGCCCGGAGGCGGCTGATGTGGACGTCCACGGTCCGGGGCTCCACAAAGGCCTCGTCCCCCCAGACCCGGTCGAGGAGCTGTTCCCGGCTGAACACCCGGCCCGGCCGGCCGGTCAGAAACTTGAGCAGTCTGAACTCGAGCGTGCTCAGTTCGACGGGCCGGCCGTCCACGGTCACGCGATAGGTCCCGAAATCGATGTGGAGCCCGCGGAAGTCGAAGGCCTCCGGCGCCTCGTCATCCGGATGCGTTTTCGCGCGGCGCAGAACCGCCCGCACGCGGGCGACCAGCTCGCGGACGTGGAACGGCTTGGTGATGTAGTCGTCCGCCCCCAGCTCCAGCCCCAGGATCTTGTCCACCGGCTCGGCCTTCGCGGTCAGCATGATGACGGGGATGGCCGCCGTCTCGGCATGCCCGCGGATCGCGCGGCAGACGTCCATGCCCGGCATCCCGGGCATCATCAGGTCGAGGAGGACGAGATCCGGCTTCGACTGGCGGATCCGGTCCCAGGCCCTCTTCCCGTCGTAGGCCTTCAGGATGGCGAACCCTTCCCGCTCCAGGTTGTAGGCAATCAGTTCGACGATGTCCCGTTCGTCGTCGGCGATCAGGATGGTCTTCCGCGTCATGCGCGATCGCTCCTCCCCCACCTTCCCTAACACACACCCGACCGTTTGAGAAACGCTTTTTGATCCGGTCTGTTGAAGGTCTGCTGCCGGCGGGGGACGCGGATTATCAGATCAGGTTGATCAGGATGTAGAGGATGGCCGAGATCAGGGCGGCCATGGGGATCGTCAGGATCCAGGCCCAGACGATGCTGCCCGCCACTCCCCAGCGCACGGCCGTCAGGCGCCGGGTCGCGCCGACCCCGACGATGGCGCCGGTGATGGTGTGGGTGGTGCTGACCGGGATGCCGGCGAGCGACGCGCCGATGATCGAGATCGCCGCCGCCGTCTCCGCGCAGAACCCGCCGATGGGGCGCAGCTTGGTGATCTTGGTTCCCATGGTCTTGACGATGCGCCATCCGCCGGACATGATGCCGAGGGCGATCACGGTGTAGCAGGTGATCACGACCCAGAACGGGACGTAGAAGGTGGGGCCCAGAAGCCCCTTGCTGAAGAGGATGATGGCGATGATGCCCATCGTTTTCTGGGCGTCGTTCGTGCCGTGGCCCATGCTGTAGACGGCGGCGGAGACGAGCTGCAGCTTCCGGAAGATCTTTTCCGAGCGGGCCACGTTGGAGTTGCGGCTGATGTTGAGCACGATGACCATGAGGATCCAGCCCAGGATCAGGCCGAGCACCGGGGAGACGACGATGAACAGGGAGGTCTTGGTGATGCCGCTCAGGACCAGGGTGCCGGTGCCGCCCTTCATGATGCCCGCGCCGATCAGCCCCCCGATCAAGGCGTGGGAGGAGCTGCTCGGCAGGCCGAACCACCAGGTGATGATGTTCCAGATGATCGCGCCGCCCAGGGCGGCCAGGATGATGTAGTTGTTAACGATCGCCGGATCGATGATGCCCGTGCCGATCGTCTTGGCCACGGGAACCCCGATGAAGAAAACGGCGGCGAAATCGAAGAATGCCGCCCACAGGACGGCGTAGCGGGGCGAAAGCACCCGCGTGGACACGATGGTCGAGATGGCGTTCGCCGAATCGTGGAAGCCGTTCAGAAAATCGAAGACCAGCGCGACGCCGACCAGAAAGATCACAAAATACAGGGAATCAACCATTTTTCAGGACGATACCTTCGGCGATGTTGGACACGTCCTCACAGGTATCCAGCGCTTCCTCGATGCGTTCGTAGATTTCCTTCCATTTGATGAGCTCGATGGCATCCGTTTCGTTTTCGAACAGATGGGTCATCGCCTGGCGGAGGAGGTAGTCGCCTTCGTTCTCCAGCGTATTGATTTCCACGCAGGCGTCCAGGATCATCTGGGCGTTCTTCATGTCGCGCAGCGCGTGGACGACCTGCTTGACCTTGGCAATGCCTGCGTTGATCAACTGGGCCTGTTTGACGCATTCGGGGGTCGGGGCCTTGATCTTATAGAGGAACATCCGGATGGCCGCCGCTTCGATGATGTCGAGGATGCTGTCCATCTTGTTGACCAGGGCGTAGATGTCCTCCCGGTCGATGGGCGTGAGGAAGGTCTTGTGCATCTTTTCGTAGGTGCGGTGGGTGATGATGTCCGCCTCGTGCTCGATGTCCTTGAGCTTGGTGAGGCGGGTTTCCGCGTGCGCGTAATCTTCGAGCATTTCGCTGAAGAGCTGCCCGCCCTCTTCGATCTTCGCGATCAGCTCCTCGAAGAGGTCGTAGAATTTTTCTTCCCTGGGGATGAATCTCATGCGTGGACCCTCGGAACAGGCCCTTTCTCTCGGGCCCGTCCCCTTTGGACCGTCCCGGAAAAAGCCGGTTGTTCTCTACTCAATAATGGGGGAAAAAGCAATCCCTTTCCGCAGCGGGCGATCGCGCCGGGCCTGCCCGCCCCTATCCGGAATCCGCTTTGATCTCCTTCACATAAATGATCTTTCCGTCCCCGGGGGCGTAAAAATCTTCCAGGAAGGCCGCCCGCGTGTAGCCGCTGGTCTCGTAGAAGGCCCGGGTCGGGGCGTACTGGGACCGGGCGGAGGTGTCCGCATACACGCGCCGGGCGCCCAGCGCCGCCATCCGGCCTTCGCTCCGGGCGAGAAGCCGCCCGCCGATTCCCCTCCGCTGCCGGGAGGCGTCCACGACGAGCCAGTACAGGTCGAAGCTGTCCCGGGTGCCGGGAATCGGACCGTAGCACGCATAGGCCGAGATCCGCCCGCCCTGCCCGGCGACGAGGAAGTGATACCCGCTGTCGTCGCCCTTCCGGAGGCGCTCGTCCACGAGTTCCAGAGCGATTGCGACCTCCGCCTCGGAAAAGAACCCCGTCCCCTCCACAAGGCGGCGGATGGCCTCCCGGTCCTCGGGACGGAGATCGGTGCGGTACCTCAGGGCGGGATCAGCCATGGGCGCCCCCCTTCGACCGGAAGGCGACGGCATCCTCAAGGATCCGCGCGATCATTTGGGGATAGGCGAACCCGGCCTGCCCGGCCGCCGCGGCGAAACCGCTGTCCGGCGCGATCCCCGGGTTGGCGTTGATCTCGAGCACCCAGGGGACGCCCGCGGCGTCGACGCGGAAATCCACTCGGGCGTAGCCCGCCAGCGCGAAGAGCTCCCAGCAGCGCCGGGCGATGTCCGCCAGGGACTCCAGCAGCGGCCCATCCGCCGGGGAAAAGTCGAAGGAGCGCGGCGAGTGGCGATACTCGAACGTTTCCTCCTCCCATTTCGCCCGGTAGCCCACGATGCGGGGCTTGTCCGGGGGGTAGTCGTCGAAGCGGATCTCCGCCGGCGGGAGGACCTCCGGCCCGTGCTTCCCGGCGAGGAGGGAAAGGTTGAATTCGCGGCCGTCGATGTACGCCTCGGCGAAACAGTCGCCGCCCGGCCCGTCCCCCCGCGCCCGGACGGCATGGTCCAGATCCCCGGCGTTTCGGGCGGTGAGGATCGCGTCCTCGTCCAGGCCGATGGAGGCGTGCTCCCAGACGGACTTGACGATCCACCGTCCCGGAGCCGCCGGTTCCGCGGATGCGCCATCCCGCGGCGTCCGCCAGGAGGGGGTCGCGATCCGGCCCAGCTCCAGGAGGCGTTTTCCGAGGAGCTTGTTGGAGGTGAGAAAGAGGGCCTCCGTCGGATTGCCGGTGTAGGGCAGGCGCAGATGGTCCAGCAGGGCCGGGGCCAGATGAATGAGGCGTCCCTCCCCGGTGAGGGGCTCGAACAGGTTGAAGACGACGTCCGGCGCCAGGGCGCGCAGCCGCCCGGCGGTTTCTTCGAGATTGAGGGAAAAAGGCAGGGCGACCGCCCCGTGGCCGAGGGCCGCGAGCGCCTTCAGGACGGACTCGCGCTGGGCCTCGGTGTCCGCCTCGTCCCGGCTGGCTTCCGTCCCGACCGGCGTATGCAGGACAACCACGTTCATGAAGGCGTCACACGATCGCGCTTAGCGGACGGATCTGAGCGAGGGGGAAAGGAAAAAATGGTGGAGATGAGGGGGCTCGAACCCCTGACCTCGGCATTGCGAACGCCGCGCTCTCCCAGTTGAGCTACATCCCCACGCCGGCCTTCCATGCGACAGTCGGAAAACGTCTTCAGGAACGCAGCCCGCCTGTCCAAAAGCGCGCGAAGCATATACGATCCGCCCCGCCCCTGTCAAGCAATTCATTGGCATCGGCGGGCCGGTCCTGAGCGCGCCGGACCGCCAGAATCTTGTCTTGACAAATGCTCCGGCGATTCCCTATACTCGCCCATCGTTTCGCAGACGGCGGCATCATTCCAACCATCCGGGAGGGGACTTTATGGCCAAGATCGACGCCTTTTTCCAGCTCATGCATGAACAGGGATCGTCCGACCTGCATCTGGTGTCCGGGCAGCAACCGGCCCTGCGCATCCGGGGAGAGATCGAACGGGTCAAGTACAACGTGCTCGAAAACGACGAACTCAAGGCCATGCTGTACGAGATCGCGCCGGAGCACAAGATCAAGCAGTTCGAAGAGACGGGGGACATCGACTTTGCCTACGAGATCCCGGGCCTGGCCCGCTACCGGGCCAACTTCTTCCAGCAGAAGTACGGGGTGGCGGCCGTCTTCCGCGAGATTCCCAGCAAGATCCTGACCTGCCAGGACCTCGGCCTGCCGCCCGTCATCGGCAAGCTGGCCAGCCTGCCCCGGGGGCTCGTCCTTGTGACGGGGCCGACCGGAAGCGGCAAGTCGACGACGCTCGCCGCGATCATCGACGAGGCCAACCGCCTCCGCAAGGACCACATCATCACGATCGAGGACCCGATCGAGTTCGTCCACCAGAGCCAGGGCTGTATCGTGAACCACCGCGAGGTGGGCGTCCACACGAAGTCCTTCACGGCGGCCCTCCGCGGCGCCCTCCGCGAGGACCCGGACATCATCCTGGTCGGCGAGCTCCGCGATCTGGAGACGATTTCGCTCGCCGTCGAGGCGGCCTCCACCGGCCATCTCGTCTTCGGCACCCTCCACACGACGAGCGCCGCCAAGACGATCGACCGGGTCATCGAGGTCTTCCCCTCCGAGGAGCAGATGCAGATCCGCTCCACCCTGGCCGACGGTATCCGGGCGGTCGTCGCCCAAGTCCTCTTCAAGCGGATCGACAAGAAGGGCCGCTGCGCCGCCCTGGAGATCCTGATCGCCAACGTGGCCGTGCGGAACCTGATCCGCGAGTCCAAGACCTTCCAGATCCCGTCGATGATCCAGACCGGGCGCAAGTTCGGGATGCAGCTTCTGGACGACGGCATCATGGACCTGCTCAACAAGGGGTGGATTTCCGCCGACGAGGCCTACGCGAAGTGCAACGACAAGGCCAAATTCCGGCCCTTCCTGAAGACGCCGCCCGCGGACTTCACGGAAGTGTAGCGCAACGGGGGTGAAGCGATGAAAAAGCAGGAAATCGATTACATCTTGAGCCGGATGCTCGATGCGTACGGGAACGTATCGGATCTGAACATCACGGTCGGCAAGCCCTTCCAGGTGGAAAGCTCGGGCCAGCTGACCGGGGTGGACCTCGACCCGCCGGTCGCCGAGCTGACGCCCTTCCAGACGGAGATTTTTGCACTCAACCTGATCAACCAGGACCGCCGCCTCACGGAGACGCTCCTGGCCGAGGGGTCCTGCGACTCGTCGTACGCCCTGCCCGGCAAGGCGCGGTTCCGCGTGAACATCTTCTCCCAGCGGGGAAACTACTCCATCGTCCTGAGAAAGCTGGAGACGCGGATCCCCACGTTCGAGGACATGAGCCTGCCCGAGGCCTTCCACAAGATGGCCGAGGAGAAGAACGGCATCATCCTGGTCACGGGCGCCACGGGCAGCGGTAAATCGACGTCGCTCGCGGCGCTCCTGAACGACATCAACGACCGGAAATCCATCCATATCGTCACCCTCGAAGACCCGGTGGAATACGTCCACCCCCACCGCAAGGCGACGTTCAACCAGCGGGAGATGGGAACGGATTTCGACACCTTCGCCAACGGCCTTCGGGCGGCCCTGCGCCAGGCCCCGAAGGTCATCCTCGTCGGGGAAATGCGCGACCGGGAGACGGTGGAGATCGGCCTGTCCGCCGCGGAGACGGGACATCTCGTCCTGTCCACCCTCCACACCGTCGACGCGGGGCAGACGATCAACCGCATCCTCGGCATGTTCTCCAACGAGGAGGAGACCCAGATCCGGATCCGCCTGGCCGACACGGTCCGCTGGATCGTCTGCCAGCGGCTCCTGCCCAGGGAGGGCGGCGGTCGCGTGGCGGCCTTCGAGATCATGGGGTCGAACCTGCGGACCAAGGACACGATCCTCCACGGCGAGTCGGAGGGGAAGACCTTCTACGAAATCATCACGGCCGGCAAGGCCTTCGGCTGGACGACCTTCGACGACTATATCGTGGAGCTTTACTCCAAGGGCCTGATCAGCGAGGAGACGGGCAAGGCGTACGCCTCCAACAAGGGCAATGTCGGTCGCGGGATCGATTCCGTGAAAAGCGCCAAGGGCGAGAAGACCACGGACCTCGGGAAGCTGGAGGTGGATAAGGGCTACGGCAAGCCGAAGCCCCGCTTCTGAGCGGCCCCGTTTCCGGGGGCGGACCGGGTGACCGCCCGGTCGGCGTGAGGATCGCAAGCAAAGGAGAGAGAGGATGGACGAAGACAAGATTGCGGGACAGGCGGCGGAAAGCTACGATGCGGCCGACAAGCCGTTCGATTTTCTCGAGGCCGGAGGCGCCACGGCGATCGTCTGCGAGGCCGATCCGGAGAAGCGGGCGAAGCTGAACGCGGCGCTCAAGTCCCTCGACTATCGGATCACGGAGGCCGCCAACGCCAAGGACGCCCTGAAGCGGATGCGCTTCCATGTCTATGACGTCGCGGTGATCGACGAGCGGTTCGACGCCGAGAATCCCGACGACAACGCCGTGCTCAAATATCTGGCGGGACTGAACATGAGCATCCGGCGGCAGACGTTCGTGGCCCTGGTGACGGAACGCTTCCGGACGCTGGACAACATGGCGGCCTTTACGAAGAGCGTCAACATGACGATCAACGCGACCAACCTGGACAACGCGGCGACGATCCTCAAGGAGGGCGTTGAAGACAACCGGGCCTTCTACCACATTTTCCGCGAAAGCCTGAAGAAAGTGGGACGGGGCTGAGGCGCCGCGTTCCCGTATCCGACGATCACCGGCCCGTGGGGTTGCCCCGCGGGCCTTTTTTGTTTGCGCCGGCCCGCAGCTCGGCCTCGCGAGCCTGTTCGTCCAGGCCCAGGGCGCGGCAGGCGGCGGCGAGCCGTTCGTAGAGGGCCGGGGTGTCCGGCGCCGCGGCGACGGCCGCCCGGAAGGCCTCCAGGGCCTCGCGATGCCGGCCGTCACGGGCCAGGGCGTTGCCCAGGCGGTTGTAATAGGCCCCGGCGTCTTCCGGTCTCAGGGCGACGGCGGCGTCATAGCAGCCGCGGGCCTCTTCGAGCCGGCCCCGGCGGACGAGGATGTCGCCCAGGGTGCAGTGATAGAGGGGCTCGTCGGGCCGGGATGCTAGGCAGCGGCGCGCGGCGGTTTCGGCCCGTTCGGTTTCGCTGGCCTTGAGATAGGCGTCGGCCAGGCGCAGGGAAAACACGGCGCCGGTATCGGGCTCGAGGGCGGCGGCCCGTCCGTACGCCGCCTCCGCCTCCGCAAAATCCCCCGCGGCGATCAGGGCGTTGCCGAGGCGGCAGAAGGCCATCGCGTCGTCCGGTTCCATCTCCGTCATCCTCCGGAACGCGGCGGCGGCCTCCGCCGGCTGCGCCGCCAGCAGGCAGGCCTCGCCCAGTTCGCCGAGCAGGGCGTAATCCTCGGGCTGGGCCGCGCAGGCCCGCCGGCAGACCTCGACCAGGCGGTCGTGGAGCCCCCGCTCCTTGTAGATCCGCACCAGTTCGTCGAAGCCGAACCCCGTGAAGACCTTCCGGCTCAGTTCCCGGTCCAGGAGCCGCTCAAAGCAGTCGATCGCCTCCTCCCAGGCCCCAAGGTCGTGACAGGCCCAGGCCAGGGCGAGCAGATAGGACTCCTCGCCCGGGTGGGCGGCGACGAGTGTGCGGTACAGGGCGACGGCATCCGCGAAACGGCCGTCCCGCATGCATTTTTCCGCCTCCAGGCGCATCTGTTCGTCTTCGTAGGTCGGCTGGCTCATGCCGCGCCCTCCTTCGTGTGTCCGCCCTTCCCCAAACGGCCCCGCCGCGGCGTTTCCCGCCGGTCCGGATGGACGCGCTTCGCACGGGCCGGGGCGGTGTTCAATCCGTGAAGGGGCATCGGGGAGAAAGTCCGGAGAAAATGAAGCGGGGGAGGGCCGCGGGGAATTCCCCAGACCCTCCCCCTTCGGGATTCAGCAACTGCAGGACGTGCTGCACGACGTTCCGCAACCGCCGGACGCGGCGATGTTGGAACTCAGTTTGAAACCGGAACCCATCGGAGAGGTGATGAAGTCCACAGTGATCGGTTTGGCCTGCTCCCAGAGGGCCTTTTCGATGATGAAGGTCAGGCCGTCGTTCTTGAAAACCTCGTCGTTTTCGTTTGGCTCATCCAGAGCCATTCCCAGGGAGGGACCGGATCACCCGCCGCCCATCATCGTGATGCGGACGGAGGACGGCCCCTGCCGGTTCTTCATGAAATCCTTGATCATTTCGTTTGCCTTCTCGGTGACTTCCAGCATATGCGCTCCTTTGGTTGTTTTCCCTTGCGTCAGCGGTTCAAATCGCGTTTCTCTCTCAAGGTCGGCATAAGCTATACATTAAAAAAACTTTGTCAATCGAATTTTTTCGGGACGGGGGCTGGCGGCCGCCGTCGATTTGTGCTTGAAGTCTTGGCGGAGGCGGGATATGCAGGGCGAACTTCCCGTATCAGACAAGCCGTTTCCGTGTTCGGGCCCCCTGGGGGCCGGGGAGCGACGATGGATTTCGAGATCCGTTCCTGTTCAGAAACCGATGCCGTGATCCTGGCCGAGACGATCCGGGCCGCCTTTCGCGACGTCGCGGAACGCTTCGGCCTGACCCGGGAGAACGCCCCGCGGCACCCGTCCAACTGCTCGCCCGACTGGGTGGAAAAGGACATGGCGCGCGGGGTCGTCTATTACATGATCGAGGACGGCGGGCGCGCTTCCGGGTGCGTCGCGCTCGAAATGGCCAACGCCGAGGTCGGCTATCTGGAGCGCCTGGCCGTGCTTCCCAACCGGCGGCGGCGCGGTTTCGGGCGGGCCCTCGTCGCGCACGCGCTCTCGGAGGCCGCCCGGCGCGGCGCCCGGCGCGTCAACATCGGCATGATTGCGGAGCAGGCCGAACTGAAGGACTGGTACCGGGGGCTGGGGTTCGTCGAGGGGGAGACCCGGGAATTCGCCCACCTGCCGTTCCGCGTGACCTTCCTGTCGCAGGGGATCCAAGGAGAAGAACCATGAGCAGCCACATCCATCACGTGCACATCTTTGCATCCGACCTCGATCGAACGATTGAATTCTACCGGGACTTTTTCGGGGGCACGGTGGTCCTGGACATGGAACTGGCCGGGGCGAGAAACGTCTTCATGCGGGTCGGGACCGGCCGCATTCATTTTTACGATCAGCCCCCCCGATTCTCGGGCCGGGGGAGCATCCACCACTTCGGGATCCAGACCGACGACGTCGAGGCCGTCGTGAACCGGATGAAGGCGAAGGGCGTCGTCTTCACCAAGGGCATCACGGATGCCGGGTTCTGGAAATACATCATGGTGCCGGCGCCGGACGACATCCTCATCGAGGTGTTCCAGGTGGACCGGGCGCAGATCCCCGCCGACCTGCTCGGTTATTTCGAGTGGAGCGATCCCCGGAAGGAGCCGGAGGCATGAGCGATTACGGAACCTATCTGAAACGCCTGCAGGCGGGGGAGCTGCACCTGAACCCCTTCCTCGCCTTCCTCGACATGCGGCCCGAGGCGATGGACGACGGGTACGCCCGCTTCCGGATGCCGATCCGGCCGGAGTACCTGCAGGGCGCGGGCAACATGCAGGGGGGGATGATCGTGGCGATGGCCGACGAGGCCGCCGCCCATGCGATCATGACCCTGCTCAAGCCCGGGGAGGGTCTGACCACGATCGAACTGAAGAGCAACTTTCTCGCGCCGGTACGGGCGGGCGATCTGGTCGCCGAGGCCCGGGTCTTCAAGAAGGGCCGCACGCTCATGATCGCCGACTGCACGGTGACCGACGACCGCGAGCGCCCGGTCCTCCGCCTGTCCGCCACGTTCCTGATCATCCGGGAGTAACGGGCGTCGCCGGGAACGCGCAGTCCGCCGGCCGGCTCGCCCGGTTATTCTATCTTTCCATCCATCAGTTGCCGGGCCATGACATGGAACGGTTTATATTGACAGCCAATATTGATTTGTGTATATCAGAATCGCATCCCGTTATATACAAGCCAGCTCATGTATAATCTGTTGGAGGCAAGATGCACCCCTTTGAACCGCAACAGCTTCCGATCGATGATATCCCATGGGACGCCCTGATCCCCCTGATCGGCAGGGCGAATCGCTCCCTGGCTTATTATGACGGGATTCTGTATGGCCTCGCCAATCCCGATGTTCTCCTTTCCCCTCTCACGACGCGGGAAGCCGTGTTATCTTCGAAGATCGAAGGCACGCAGGCCACCCTGGGTGAGGTCTTGAAATTCGAGGCCGGGGCGGCGCCTGCCGAGGAATCCCGTGTCCGGGATATCGAAGAAATCATGAATTATCGGCGCGCCATGCGCCGGGCCGAAGAGGAATTGAAGGCCCGTCCCTTTTCCTTGAATCTTCTGAAAGAGCTGCATGCGGCGCTGCTGGACGGTGTCCGGGGAAAATTCAAGGCCAGGGGGCAATTCCGCTCCTCACAAAACTGGATCGGAATTCCTGGAACCCCCATCGAGGAAGCGCAATTTATTCCTCCCGATCCCGCAAAGATGATCGAACATTTGTATGGCTGGGAGAAATATTATCATTTCGATCGTCCGGATCCCTTGGTCCAGTTGGCGATCATTCACGCCCAGTTCGAATTGATTCATCCTTTTCTGGACGGCAACGGACGTCTCGGGAGGATGATCGTTCCGCTCTTTCTCTTTGAAAGAAGGCTGATTTCCAGTCCCGTGTTTTATATATCCGCCTACCTGGAAGCTCACCGGGACGCCTATGCAGCCGGACTCCGGTCGTTGAGCGATAAGACTCCGGCCTCCTGGGCCAATTGGATTGGTTTCTTTCTGCGTGCCATGGACGAACAGGCGAGGGAAAATGCAAAGAAGGCCCAGGCCATCATCGACTTGTACGGCCGCCTGAAAGAAAAGATGATCGACTTGACCCACTCACAATACGCCGTACCGCTTCTGGACCATTTATTCGATCAGCCGGTTTTTACAAGTTCGCTCTTTGATGAACGTTCCGGGATGCCCAGCAAACCTATGGTGATGAATATGCTAGGGCGACTGAAGAAGGCTGGGATCCTTAAGGTGGTCCGGGAAGGCAGCGGCCGCCGACCGCAAATCCTGGCATTAGCCGAACTGATCAATGTCTGTGAAGGGGCGGATGTCATCTGATTCATCGCTTGGTCTTCCATATCATAACGCTGACCAAGCGCCGCCCGATCACCATCATGGGGGCCGAGTTCCGTTTCCTCGCCTCACGGAAAGCGTTCTTCTTCGGCACCAACACGGGGGTGCGGCAGGACCCCCTTCTGCCGGCCGAGGGAAAGTTCCTGCACCGATGGCGGCTGCAACTGAACGTGACGCCGGAAGAACTTCGGCATCGGGGAGAAGATAAAGACGTTTGGTGAAGAATTCATGATATTAAAGGCCGGCGCAGCACCAACGCGCCCCGGTTAGCGGAAAAGACAACGAAAAGCCCAATGGAAGCGTCAGGACAGAACCCATTCACGCAACGGGAGACCCTTCATGAAAACACTCGCTGATCTATGCAAACCCAGGGCTTCAGTTTTCGACAAGGCCCGCCTGGACACGGTTTACAATCTGGACGACCTGCCTACGATTGATCCCGATGACTTTCTTTCCGAGAACTATGTCACCGAAGGCATGCGTATCCTCCTTACGGAGGCCATCAGCCGGTTGGAAGGCAAAACCACCAGTGCCTCCGGGACGTTTCTGCTCAGCCAGTCGATGGGCGGCGGAAAAACGCACAACCTGATCACCCTTGGTCTCCTGGCGAAACACCCGAAATACCGCAAGCAGGTTATGGCCGATTTTTTCAAGCCGGGCGAACTGGGCGCGGTCACCGTCGTAGCCTTCAGCGGCCGCAAGACCAGCACACCCTTCGGGATCTGGGGAGAGATCGCCGAGCAGCTCAACCGGAAAGCTGTCTTTAACGAATTCTACAGCCCCCTGAAACCGCCTGACCCCAACAAGTGGGTTGAACTTCTCCAGGGAAAACCGGTGCTCATTCTCCTTGATGAATTGCCTCCTTATTTCGAAGCCGCCCGGGCGGTGGCCGTGGGCGACACGTACCTCGACCGATTGACGGAAATCGCCCTGGCCAATTTGCTCGTAGCCGTCAATAGCAACAAACTCCCCCGAGCCTGCGTGGTCATCACCGACCTTTCCGGCACGGCTTATGCCAGCGGGAGCGCGTCTATCACCCAGGCCTTGCAGTCCCTGAACGATCTGGAGCAGGAGGTCAATCGGAACGTCGTCCGGATCGATCCGGTCAAAATCAACACCAATGAGATCTACCACATCTTACGGACCCGGATCTTCGAGAAGACGCCCTCCGCCTCCGACATCGAGGCGGTGGCCGACGCTTACGGCGTCGCCGTGGACAACGCCAAGAAGATGGGCCTTTCGGAAGTCTCCCCGGACCAGCTCAAGACGGACATCCTGAACGCCTACCCTTTCCACCCGGCGATTCGCGATCTTTACGCCCGCTTCAAGGAGAATCGCGGCTTTCAGCAGACCCGCGCCCTGATCAGGATCATGCGACTCGTCGTTGCCCACCTCTGGAATTCCGGTGCAGCCGCCAAACAGGGGCTGATCGGTCCTCATGAGTTTGACCTTCAGGATGCCTCCATGCTCAGCGAGATTCGGCAGATCAATGCCGGGCTGGAGGTAGCCGTTGCCCGCGACATCGCCGCGGAAGGCGGCGGCGCCCTCGCTCAGCAGATCGATGGCGCCGCCGCGACGGACGCCCAGGATATCGCCAAGCTGATCTTTCTTTCCTCCCTCTCCACGGCCACGAATCCAGTTCTGGGACTCAGCCGTTCAGAGATCCTCGGCTGCCTGGCCGCCCCGGAGAGAGATGTCGTGAAGCTTCGCGGCATCTTCGACCGCCTCCAGTCCGACGCCTGGTATCTCCATGTCTCACGGGATGGAAAGCTCTTCTTCAAGAATGTCGAAAACCTGAAGGCCAAGGTGGCCACCTACGCCCGAAACAAGCTCCGGGAACAGAGAGAAAAGGAACTGCGCGATCGTCTGGGTGACATGTTTAAGGTCACCACAAGAGCGGCCTACCAGAAGATTCAGGCCCTGCCCGCCCTCGACCAGGTCCAGCTCCAGTCCGATGCGGTGACCCTGATCGTCTTTCGCCCGGCGGAAGATTCCTTCCGGGCCATTGAAGAGTTTTACAAGAATCAGCCATATAAAAACCGGGTCTGCTTTCTGACCGGAGCGGCTAAGGCTTACGACACGGTA
>DAOPOS010000032.1:24007-25097 GCA_035358035.1 Syntrophales bacterium
CCCTCGTATCGGTGGATCTGGATCCCAAATATGTGGCCAATGAATACAAGGGGGAAGAACAGGTTCTGGCCGCCCTCAAGGAATGCTACAAATACGAGACCCAGATCGCTGCCGACGGCAATTTCCGGAACCGCGTGGAAAGCAAACTCTGGCCTGAAAACGCCAAGGAGGTTGCCTGGAGCGCGATCCGGCAGCGGGCCGCATCCGACCCCTCCTGGGTCTGGCATCATCCCGATGCTCTCGACAATCTGAAGGATGAACTGGTCAAACGGGACCTTTGGCGGGAGATGATGGGCTACATCACGCGGGGACCCTTCGAAAAGCCGGCCGCCTCCGTCCAGATCCAGGTCTTGAGCCGCGACCAGGAAACCGGCCAGGCAACTCTGCGCATCCGGCCTCAGAACGGCAATACGGTTTACATGGAAACCAAGGGACCGGCAACGATCTCATCGAAAAAACTGGAAGAGTACGACCTCAAGACCAAGGCCCTGAAGCTCTCCTTCCTCTGCGTCGATTCCAAGGGCGAGCACGCCACCGGGGAGGCGGTATCCTGGGCCAATACCATCGTCGTGAAGCACCGTTTCTACCAGGAGGGATCGAAACGCAAATGCGAACTCAAGGCCCTGCCCGGCGGACAGATCCGCTTCACCACCGATGGTTCCGGCGTCGAGACGAGCGGTGTGCCTTATATCAAGCCCTTTGAGATCCCGGCGGATTGCCGGGTGATTCTCGCCGTGGCCGAAGGGGAAGGCATCAAATCGCCTTCAGTGAACATTCCGGCGCCGCAGGGGAAGGTCGATCCCGCGGCTACGATCGACCGTGCCCGTGCCGCCGTCTGGAAACACGCTTTCAAGAAGGACTCTACGGGGGAGACCTATCAATTTATGGAGGCCGCGAAGAAGCACAACGCCGATCTTGGAGGCGCACGTATGACCATCGCCAAAGACGCCCGCTGGATCGAACTGAACACCCCGGACGATGCCTTCCATGCCGTGGGTCACTTTGAACATGGCGCCGACCTCCTTAAGGAATTCGTCCCTGATGGGGTCCTGGCCATCGATATCGGCAGCCTGAAATTCGATTCGGGACA
>DAOPOS010000033.1:0-23874 GCA_035358035.1 Syntrophales bacterium
ACCTCGTCGATCAGGCGGCGGACGCGGTCGAAGTCCTTCCGGAAGCGGATGGGGCGGCCGGTGCGCGGGTCGCGGGCGTTGGTCTGGGTGCAGCTGTCGATCCCGGCGGGCTTGACCCGCCGGATCCCGTCGTCAACGTTCTCGGGCGAGATCCCCCCGGCCAGGATCACGGGGATCGGGCTCGCCTCGACGAGGGCCGCCGCGAGCGCCCAGTCGCAGACCTCCCCGGTGATGCCCACGTAGCCCGCCACGGGCTGGGCGGCCTCGGGGGTCTCGAATCCACGCAGCGTATCGGTAAGGAAGAAATCGCCGTGCGGCGCCAGGGTGCCGGCGAGTTCGAGCAGCACCTCCCGGACCGGCGCCGGATCGGCCAGCCCCGGGGCGGGAATCGGGATGGACCGGATGATCCCGAAGGGGGGAAACTCCTTTCTCACGCGCTGCTGGATGCGGATCAGCTCCGCGCAGACGCGGGCGCGCCGGGCGCCGTCCCCGGGCGCAAGCGGGATCGCCTCGCAGAAATGCACGAGCCGCGGCTGGTAGTAGTCCAGGGCGCGGAGGATGCTGTCGGCGTTCGTCATGAGCGGGATCAGGCTGCTCTTCGCCGGGGAGTCCCCGACCAGCCGGACGACGTCCCTGAGGACGGGCGATTTCCAGGCCTCCTCCGAGAGGATTACGCTGCCGATGTGATCCACCCCCAGCTTAAGCAGGCGCTCCGCCTCGCGGGGCTCCTGGATCTCGTAAAGCTGCACGATGATCCGTTCCATGGCCCGCCTTGTAGAGGAAAATCCCTCGCCCGTCAAGGCCCTCCGGACGAGGGGCTTGCCTTCCGCCGCCTTTTTCGCTATTCAGGACGGGACAGCGGGCGATCGGTCCCGGACGTCACCCCGGGCGCGGCGGGTGGGAACGGCCGGACCAGTCGGGTTTCGGGACGTCCCGACCGCAGCACGGGACGGGATCCCCGACCGTCGATTCCGGTGAAGGACCGGAGAGGGAGGTGGGGCGATGTCGGCACGAAACCTGGCGATACAGGCGGGGCGCGACAGGGCCGCCGTCGCGGCGGCCTGGGAGGCCCTGGACCGGGAGCGCGTGGTGGCGCGGCTCTGGCGGAAGGACCACACCCTCTGGAAGCCTTCGCCGACGGAGATTGCCAACCGACTGGGGTGGCTCACCAGCCCCCGGGACATGATGGCCGAACTCCCGGAGCTCCTCGCCTGCACGGCGGAGATCCGGGCCGCGGGCTACACCCGGGCCGTCCTGTTGGGCATGGGCGGATCGAGCCTGGCCCCCGAGGTCTTCCGGAAAACCTTCGGCGTCCGCGAGGGGTACCTCGATCTCGCCGTCCTGGACAGCACCGATCCGGGCGCCGTCCTGGCCCTGGCCGAGGACCTCGATCCCCTCCGAACCCTCTTCATCGTCGCCACGAAGTCCGGCGGAACGGTGGAGACCTTCTCCCTCATGAAGTTCTTTTACCGGCGCCTGGTCGACGCGCTCGGCCCCCCGGAGGCGGGCCGGCATTTCATCGCCATCACCGACCCGGGGAGCGCGCTGGCCGGGATTGCCGCCCGGTTCGGCTTCCGCCGCACCTTCCTCAACAACCCGGACATCGGCGGCCGGTACTCGGCGCTGTCCTGCTTCGGCCTGGTGCCGGCCGCCCTGATCGGCCTCGACGTCCGGCGCTTCCTGGAGCGGGCCGCCGCGCAGGCGGACGCGGAACGGGAGGGGCCTGGGGCAGGAATCGGAGCGGCACGGGCTGGAGACGCGCGGCTCCCGCTGAACGGGGCGCTGATCGGGGCGGCCCTGGGCGCACTGGCCGCGGCGGGCCGGGACAAGCTCACCTTTTTCTTCTCGCCGCCGCTCGCCGCCTTCGGCGACTGGCTGGAGCAGCTCATCGCGGAGAGCACGGGCAAGGAGGGGAAGGGCATCCTCCCCATCGTGGGCGAAACCCCGGCCGATCCGGCCGCGTACGGCCCGGACCGCGTGTTCGCACTCCTGGGGTTCCCGGACGACCCGGTCCTGCGTCAGCAGACGGCGGACCTCGCGGCGGCCGGACATCCCGTCATCCGCGTGGACATGGACGAAGCCGGCGAGCTGGGCGCCCAGTGCCTCCTCTGGGAGGTCGCGACGGCGGTGGCCGGCTGGCGCCTGGGCATCAACCCTTTCGATCAGCCCGACGTCGAGTCCGCCAAGGCGCTCGCCCGAGCACGGCTCGCCACCTTCCGGGAGCGGGGGCGGCTGCCGGAGGAGGAGGCGGCGCTGGTGGACGGCGAGGTCCGCGTTTACGGGGTTTTGCAGGCAAAAACGCCGCGCGCGGCCTTGGCGGCGTTTCTGGATGCAGCCGGGCCGGGGGGCTACGTCGTCCTGCAGGCGTACGTCCGGCCCGCGCCGGAGACGGACCGGGCCCTGCTCGCCCTGCGGACGGCCATCCGCGACCGGCATCGCCTGGCCGTCGCGTCGGGGTACGGCCCCCGCTTCCTCCACTCGACGGGGCAGCTCCACAAGGGGGATGCGGGCCGGGGGCGCTTCATCCAGATCACGGCGGACGATCCCCGCGACGTCCTTATCCCCGACGAGATGGACGGCCCGGAGGGGGCGGTGACCTTCGGAACGCTGGAGCGGGCCCAGGCGGCGGGCGACGGCGAGGCCCTCCGGAAGGCGGGGCGGCCGGTGATCCGCTTCCACTTCACCGGGGACGCCGCCCCGGGGCTCGCCGGGCTGGCCGCCGGCCTGCGGGGGACGGCATGACCGCCCGGATCGCCCTGCCCCCGCCGGAGGCGCTCGCCGACTTCTGCCGGAAATGGCGCATCGTCGAGCTCTCCCTCTTCGGGTCCGCGCTGCGCGAGGATTTCCGGCCGGAGAGCGACGTCGACGTCCTGGTCCGCTTTGCGGAGGACGTCAGGTATGGTATGTTCGATTTCGTCCACCTCCAGGAGGAATTGACCGCCCTCGTCGGGCGGCCGGTCGATGCCGTGGACTGGAGGGCCGTGGCGCGGAGCGAGAACTACCTCCGCCGTGAACACATTCTGAAGCATCGGGAGGTCCTGTATGTGGCGGGATGACGCCTACCTGCTGGATATCATCGTGGCGGCCAAATGGGCGCTCAGATTCGTGAAGGGCATGACCTGGAAGGATTTCGACGCGAGTCCGCTCCACCAGGATGCCGTCGTGGACCGGCTGGTGATCATCAGCAACGCGGCGAAGAAGGTCTCGCGGGAGATGAAGGAGGCCCATCCGGAGATTCCCTGGCGGGAGATCATCGCCGTGAGCAACAACCGTCTGATCTTCGATTATTTCCGCGTGGACATCGAAGCGGTCTGGCGGACGCTCCAGGACGACCTGCCGGGCATCGTTGAAGCCCTCGAACCCCTCGTCCCGCCTGAAAAGAATTCCTGATCGTTCATTCGACAGGATTTTCGGAAAATCCCCTTTCTTGCCTTTTTCCCCACGCCTCCCCCTTTCCGGCCCTGCGGTCGCCCAACAGCCGGAGCCGTCCTGCGCGCGGCCGGTCCCCCGCCGCGCGCCATGACCGGCCTCAACCCGCCCACCGGTCCCCTGACGCGCCCGTGAAGCAGGCTGAGCGGCGGCCCGTGTCTTTTTTCGGGCCATTTCCAAATTCTCCTGTTGACATCTCCCACATGTTGTGGTCAAAGAGAACCCTAAACACTACATCTTGTGCCTCACGCACAAGGGGCCGGCGCCCCCTCGACAGGGGGAAGGCTTTGATTTTTTTCGATCTCTCGAGGAGTCCATCGGCATGAAAAGAAAGACCGGCGCACGGAAGACCCCGCAACTGACCCCCAATGCCCTGACCGTTCTGAAACGGCGCTACCTCAAGCGGGATCAGGACGGCAAGGTGCTGGAGGGTCCCGACGACCTCTTCCGGCGCGTCGCCGAGACCCTGGCCGCCGCCGATCGCCGCTTCCCGGGCAAGTCCGACGTCGCCAAGCTCGCGGACGCGTTCTACCGGATGATGACGGATCTCGAGTTTCTCCCCAATTCGCCGACCCTGATGAACGCCGGGCGCGAGCTGGGCCAGCTTTCCGCCTGTTTCGTCCTGCCCGTCGGCGATTCCATGGAGGAGATCTTCGACGCCGTCAAATTCACCGCGCTGATCCACAAGTCGGGCGGCGGCACGGGCTTCTCCTTCTCCCGCCTGCGTCCGGCCCAGGACGTCGTGATGACGACGACCGGGATCTCCAGCGGTCCGATCTCGTTCATGCGGGTCTTCGACATCGCGACCGAGACCATCAAGCAGGGCGGCACGCGCCGCGGCGCCAACATGGCGATCCTGCGGGTCGATCATCCGGACATCATGGACTTCATCATGTGCAAGGCCGACAAGAAGCAGTTGAACAACTTCAACATTTCGGTCGGCCTGACGGAGGCCTTCATGGTCGCCGTCGAAAACGACGAGAACTACGCGCTCGTCAACCCCCGGAACAGCGAGGTCACCGGGACGCTCAACGCCCGGAAGGTCTTTCACCGGATCGTCACCCAGGCCTGGGAGAACGGCGAGCCGGGCATCATCTTTCTCGACCGCCTGAACCGCGACAACCCGACGCCCCACATCGGGGAGATCGAATCGACGAACCCCTGCGGGGAGCAGCCGCTCCTGCCCTACGAGTCCTGCAACCTGGGATCGATCAACCTGGGGAAGATGGTCGAAGACGGGAAAATCAACTGGACCCGGCTCAAGGAGGTCGTGCACCTGGCCGTTCATTTTCTCGACAACGTCGTGGAGATCAACCGCTACCCCCTGCCCCAGATCGAGGCCATGACCTCCGGCAACCGCAAGATCGGCCTGGGCGTCATGGGCTGGGCGGACATGCTGATCCTCCTGGGGATTCCCTACGACGCGGAAGACGGCGTGCGGACCGCGGAGAACGTCATGCAGTTTATCCGGGAGGAGGGCCGCCAGGCCTCCAGGGAGCTGGCGAAGCGGCGCGGCGCCTTCCCCAATTTCAAGGGATCGGTCTTCGACACACCGGGCGAGCCGCCGATCCGGAATGCCACCATCACGACGATCGCGCCGACCGGCACCATTTCGATCATCGCCAACGCCTCGTCCGGCGTGGAGCCGATCTTCGCCGTCTCCTATGTCCGGCAGGTCATGGACAACGACATCCTGGTGGAGGTCCATCCCCTGTTCGAGCGGATTGCCCGGGAGCGGGGCTTCTACTCGCCGGAGCTGATGCAGCGCATCGCCGAACACGGCACCCTCCGCGACCAGGAGGAGATCCCAGCGGACGTCCGGAGGCTTTTCGTGACGGCCCACGACATCACCCCGGAAACCCACATCGCGATGCAGGCCGCCTTCCAGAAGTACACCGACAACGCGGTCAGCAAGACCGTCAACTTCCCCCGCGATGCCACCGTCGAGGACGTCGCCAAGGTGTACCATCTGGCCTATCGGCAGGGCTGCAAGGGCGTCACGATCTACCGGGACGGCAGCCGCGACCACCAGGTGCTCTCGACGGGGAGGAAGGATGCGCCGGCCTCGCGCGAGGAGCTCGACGCCGAGCGGAAGAGCCTGAAGCGGGAACGGCCGCGGGTCCTGAAGGGCTGGACCTACCAGATGCAGACGGGCTGCGGGCCGCTCTATGTCACGGTCAACGAGGACAGCACGGGGCTCTTCGAGCTGTTCACCACGATGGGGAAGGCCGGCGGCTGCGCGGCCTCCCAGAGCGAGGCGATCGGCCGCATGGTCTCGCTCGCCTGGCGGAGCGGGCTCCAGGCCCGGCAGGTCATCAAGCAGCTCCAGGGCATCTCCTGCCACTCCCCGTCGGGGTTCGGCGAGAACAAGGTCCTGTCCTGCGCCGACGCCGTCGCCAAGGCGATCCAGTCCCACCTGACGGCCAACGGCGGCAGCAAGGTCAAGGCAAAGGTCGCCTTCCTCAAGGGGGCCTGTCCGGACTGCGGCGGGATCGTGGAGCACGAGGGCGGGTGCGCCGTCTGCCGCATGTGCGGCTACAGCGAGTGCGCGTAGGCGGCGCGGCGCGTTCGTTTGAAAATCAGTCCGAATCCCCCGGTTCCGGGGCGGCGTCGTCCGTCCGGACCGCCGCCGCGGGCGCTTCCGGATGGACGGAAAGGGCGGCCAGCCCCACGGCGACCCGACTCAGCCGGACGCGCATCTCGTCCCGGGAATTTCCAAGCATCGTGATGGCCTTCGACAGCCGGCCCTCCAGTTCCTCCTGCAGGGTGTTCATGTCCTGCTGGACGGCCTCCAGGTATGCGGCCAGTTTTTCGAGGTCGATGTCCCGCCCCGATTTGAGGAGCGTCTGAAAGACCAGCAGCAAGTAGGGGATGAACAGGCTGTAGCCGACGATTGCCACGTTCATCTGCAGGGCCTCCACCTGGGCGGCAGCGCTGAGATCGAACACGGCGTCCGGAACGGCGGCGACGCCGAAGGGGACGGTCACGCTGGGATGGATGTATTTCCTGACTTCCCGGGCCTTGGCGAGAACCGCCCGCTCCATCTGGCCCTTGATCTGCCGCTGCTCCTCCACGTCCTCGCTTGCCTGAAAGGCCTCCAGGAGGTGCGTCGCCGTCCACTTGCTGTCGATGGGGAGGATCAGGCCGTTGGGAAGCCGCAGGCCGAACTCCACGGTCTTGTTCCCCACCTGGACGTTGCGGGCCTGCCATTGCGGCGGGAGCTGCGAAAACACCTGCTCGACGATGTTCTCCCCGGCCGCCCCCTTCGAGTGCGTCCCGGCGAGCACCGCCTCGAGGCGCCGGATGGAGTCGGCGGTCCGTTCCTCCAGATGCTGGCGCGCCCTGGCCTGGCTGTGCAGCGAGGCCAGGGTCTCCTGGGCCGCGCCAAGCCCCGAACGGATGGACGCCGCCGTTTCCGCGAGTCCCTGCGTGACCGAGCCCGTCTCGGCCAGACGGTTCTCCAGCGCCGCCATCTGCACGCCCGCCCGGCCCTGGTCACGCTCCACCGTGGCGATGCGCTCGCCGAGCCCCCGCAGATCGGACTGCAGGGCCCCCAGGGTCTGCGTCAGGGTCGAAAGCGGACCGAGGAGCACGGAGACGTCCGGCGGTTTCCGGAGCGCCACGAGCAGGACCCCGACGACGAGCAGCAGCGCCAGGACAACGATGGCCCCCCAAACGGCTGTGGACATGACGGGCGTCCCTCCTTCAGTGCCGGTCCTCCGGGGCCGTTGCAACGGATCGCCCCCGCAACGCCGGGACCGCACGATGCGTGCATAGCACGTTCGGGGCTTTTTTTAAAAGCTGAAACTCGCCGTGATCCCGCCGACCCAGAAATCGCCGTCGCGGTCGGCAGGCGGGCCGCCCTTCAGGCCCAGCCCCTTCATCTCGTCCCTCGCGTCGCGGGTCAAGGGAAAGATGTAGGAAAGGGCCGGCGTAAGCGTGATGCGGTCGGTCAACTTGACGGGCAGGCTCACCGACACGGTTCCGTCGTGGAAATTCCTGAATTTGTCGTCGGTCGCCGCGGCGTCGCCGTCGTACTGCGGATAGGTGTCGGCGTCGGTGCTCAGCAGATAGCCCGCCGAGGCCGCCAGCTTCAGGGACGCCGCCTTGCCCAATTCGAAGACGTGGGACACGCCGAGCAAAAAATACCAGTTTCGGTAGTGGGCGAACTCCCGATAGACCGTCAACGTGGGTGTCAGGGGCGCGTCGAGGGAGACGGTCGCAAAGAGCTCCTGCGAATCCTTCCGGTCGGCCGCGTCCTCGTTGACGGCCTCCAGGTTGCAGTAGACGTACCCGCCGCCCAGGGTGAACCGGCCCAGCGTCCGGCTGTAGGAGAGAGTGAGGTCCGTTTCGTTCCATCTCGCCGCGTGGGCGTCTTCCCCGGGTTGCGCGTACGGGTCCGTATCCAGGTTCCCCCAGAGGTTGGCGGAAAGGCCCCTGTAGCCGACGGTCGCCGACGGCTGGATGACGACGCTGTGGCGGCTGGACTCGTACCCTCGCCAGATGTACCGGCTCAGAACGCCGACGGACACCTCGCCGGCAGGCGCCGCCGCTTCGGCAAAGAGCGGCGCCGCCGGGACGGCGATCGCCGCGACGATGAGCAGCCCTGTCCGGGCTATCTTGCGTAATCGTTTGAAACAGTTCATGTGTGCACCCCCTTACGGTTTATTTTGGCGTTTGTCAAGGCACGCGGGACCGGTTGTTCCGTCCCTCCGCGCCGCAGGGCTCCGGAACGGGGCGATTCAGCCGATGGCGACGCCGCCCCGCTCGCCGGAGCTGATCCGGATGCAGTCGGCCAGATCGAGGACAAAGATCTTGCCGTCCCCGACCTGGCCCCCTTCGGTTCTGGCCCCCTGGCTGATGGCGGCGATCGTCGGCTCCACGAAGGCCTCGTTCACGGCGATGTCGAGCCGGACCTTGCGGAGGAGGCCGCCGACCTCCTTCGCCCCCCGGTATATTTCGGTATGTCCCTTCTGCCGTCCCTGGCCGAGCACGTTGGTGACGGTCATCAAATTGACGTCCACCGCTTCCAGGGCCTGCTTGACGTCCTCCAGCCGGTGCGGCTGGATGATTGCGACGATATATTTCATGGTCTTGTCCTCCTATTCGATGACGGTGTAGGCCGATTCACTCTGCTGGGTGAGGTCGAGGCCGACGATCTCGTCCTGTTTTTCCACCCGCATTCCGATCCATCCGTCCACAACCTTGAAAAGGATCCAGGTCATGGCCGCGGCAAAGATCGGCGCGATGACGACCAGAAGCACCTGGACGAGCAGTTGCCTGGGGTTGCCGAAGAAGAGTCCGTCCGCCCCGGCGGCGTTGATCGCCTTTTCGGCGAACAGGCCCGTGGCGATCGTTCCCCAAATGCCGCCCACGCCGTGGACGCCGAATGCGTCAAGGGCGTCGTCGTACCCGAGTTTCGCCTTGAGCCAGACGACGGCCAGGTAGCAGAAGACGGCGACCAGCACGCCGATGAGGATCGCGTTCATCGGGTTGACGAAGCCGCAGGCCGGGGTGATCGCGACGAGTCCCGCGACGGCCCCGGTCACGACCCCGAGGACCGTGGGCGCCCCGTGGTGCCGCCATTCGATGAGCGCCCAGGTGAAGCCCGCCGCCGCTGTGGCGACGTGCGTTGTCACGAAGGCGTTGGCGGCCAGTTCGTTCGCCCCCAGGGCGCTGCCGGCGTTGAAGCCGAACCAGCCGAACCAGAGGAGCGCCGCCCCCAGAACCGTGAAGGGGAGGTTGTGCGGCCGGAACGGCCGCGAATCGTACCCGCACCGTTTCCCCAGCAGGATCGCGAGGGTCAGGGCGGAAACCCCGGAACTCACGTGGACGACGATGCCGCCGGCGAAGTCGAGGGCCCCGAGGCCCCTGAGCCAGCCGCCCGTCCCCCAGACCCAGTGGGCGAGCGGATCGTAAACCAGGGTCGCCCACAGGAGGGTGAAGACCAGAAAGGCCGAGAATTTCATCCGCTCCGCGAACGCGCCGATGATGAGCGCCGGGGTGATGATCGCGAACATCGCCTGAAAGATCATGAAGACCTGGTGCGGGAGGGTCGCCGCGTAATCGGCGTTCGGCCGTCCACCCACGGAATGGAGGCCGGCCCACTTCAGGCCGCCGATGATCCCGTAGCCCGTATCGGGCCCGAAGGCGAGCGAATAGCCGAACAGGACCCACTGCAGGCTGATGATGCAGACGATGATGAAACACTGCATTAAAATGGACAGGACGTTCTTCCTCCGCACCAGGCCGCCGTAAAAAAAGGCCAGGCCGGGGATCGTCATGCCCAGGACGAGGACCGACGACATGAGAACCCACGCTGTATCTCCCGTATTCATGATGATCATGACCTCCCTTGCCGAATGATTTCGGGTTTGCCGCCCGCCGGGCCGGCGCCTGGCGGCGGGGTCCCCGTTTGTCCTGCCAGGACAGCAAGACCGGTGCCAGGGGAGAACCTCTCCTTGTAACCTCTTGAATTTGAATACAATAATGAAAATCCGCAGGGTCGCTCCCGACAAGGCTGCCACGAGGAATCGGACAAAATTGTCCTCTTTCCAAGCCAAGTTACGGAAGCGTGTCTCGCTTTTGGAACAAATTTGTGGTTTTCTCCGTTCACTGGCGGGTGGCCCCGATGGGAGGCGGTCGTGGCGCAGAAAAAGGTCCCCGGTAGGCCCCCCGGTCTTCGCCGGGCCGGAGACGGGGCCTCAAGCGGGCACATCCGGAATCGGCGGCCGGTTTCGGTCGATCTTTGGCGAAAAATGTGTTAGCGTTTCCGGGCCGCGGGCGGTTTGGGTCCGCACGGTCATGACCGGCCTCCCGGCCCGTTCGGGACGCGTCGACAACCCGTTTTCAGGATCAGTCTCATGAACCGCATCCTTATCCTCTTCGCCCACCCCCGGTTCGAAAAATCCCGGGTCAACCGGGCCTTGCTTCAGGAGGCCGGACGGGTGCCGGGCGTCACCCTCCACGATCTCTATGAACACTACCCAGATTTCAACGTGGACGTCGCGCGCGAAAAGGCGCTGCTCGCCGCCCATGAGGTCATCGTCTGGCATCACCCCTTCTACATGTACGGCGCGCCGGCGCTCCTGAAACAGTGGATCGATCTGGTCCTCGAGTACGGCTGGGCGCACGGCCCCGGGGGAGATGTCCTGAAGAACAAATTTGTCTTCAACGCCCTGACGTCCGGGGGCGCCCGGGAGGCCTACGCCGCGGACGGCCTTCACCGCTTCAGCTTTGAGGAATTTCTGACGCCGTTTCGCCAGACGGCGGCGCTCTGCCACATGGTTGACCTCCCGCCCTTTGTCGTCGCAGGCACCTACCGGTTGACGGAGACGGACCTGAAGACCCATGCGGCCCTCTACGGGGATCTCCTCGCCCGCTTGAGCCGGGGCGATTTCCGTATCGAGACCGTGCGGCGATTCGCGCTTCTCAACGACTGGCTCGCGGAAGATCCGGAGGGACGGCGCCCATGAACCCCGCCTTTCTTCAAGACGCGCTCATCTACCTGGCGACCGCGCTCGTCTTCGTCCCGGTCGCCAGGCGGCTCGGCCTGGGATCGGTTCTGGGCTATCTGATCGGCGGCATCCTGATCGGTCCCCATTTCCTCGGCCTGATCGGTGGGGAAGGCAAGGACATCCTGCATTTTGCCGAATTCGGCGTTGTGATGATGCTGTTCCTGATCGGACTGGAGCTCGAACCCGCCCACCTCTGGCGGATGCGGCGCCTGATCCTGGGAACGGGGTCGTTCCAGATGGGCGTCACCACCCTCTGTTTTCTCGGGGCTTTTCTGCTCCTCGGGTTCCCCTGGCAGGCCGCCCTGGCCAGCGGACTCGCCCTTTCCATGTCTTCCACGGCCATCGTCCTGCAGACCCTGAAGGAGAAAGGCCTGGACCGGACCCAGTCGGGAAGGAGCGCCTTTGCCGCGCTGCTGTTCCAGGACGTGGCCGTCATCCCCATCCTGGCGGCACTCCCGCTCCTGGCCCTCTACACGGCGCCCGTCCCGGACGGCGCTTCCCGGACGTTCCTGGAGGGCCTGCCGGGATGGGCGCAGACCGTCGCCCTGCTCGGCACGGTCGGCCTCGTGATCCTGGGCGGTCGTTTCGTGGCGGTCCCCTTTCTCCGGTTCATCGCCCGCCTCCGGCTGAGGGAGCTGTTCACCGTCTCCGCCCTGTTTATCGTCGTCGCCACCGCCTATATCATGGGGCGGGTAGGGCTGAGCCCGGCGCTGGGAACCTTCCTGGCCGGCGTTGTCCTGGCCAACAGCGAGTACCGCCACGAGTTGGAAAGCGACATCGAACCCTTCAAGGGCCTGCTGCTCGGACTATTCTTCATCGGGGTCGGGGCCTCCATCAATTTTCACCTGATCGTGATCCGTCCCCTCGAGATCCTGGCCCTCGTCGGCGGTGCGATCGCCATCAAATTGCTCGTGCTGTGTCTGACGGGCAGGGTCGCGCGGATGTCGTTCGACCAGACCCTGTTGTTCAGCGTGTCTCTCTCCCAGGTCGGGGAATTCGCCTTCGTCCTGTTCTCCTTCATGTACCAGCTTCACCTCCTGCCCGCCGAATGGACGGACCGGATGATGGGCGTCACGGCGATCAGCATGACCGTGACCCCCCTGCTGCTGCTCGTGAGTGAACGGCTGATCCTGCCGCGTTTCGGCACACGCGAAACGGAGGAGAAGGCGACCGACGCCGTCGATCTTCGTCCTCCGGTCATCATCGCCGGGTTCGGACCGTTCGGCAGCACCGTCGGCCGCTTTCTCAGGGCGAACGGCGTTCAGGCCACGATTCTCGACACCGATTCGGACCGGGTGGACCTCCTGAGGAAGATGGGATTCACGGTGTTCTACGGCGACGCCACGCGCCTCGACATCCTCCAGGCCGCCGGGGCCGACCGGGCCCGGATCCTGATCGCCGCCATCGGTTCACCGGACATCAATCAGGATCTGGTGGAAAAGGTGCAGCAACGCTTTCCCCATCTGACCCTGATGGTGCGAGCCCAAGGGCGTCCCGACGCCTACACCCTGATGGACATGGGCATCCGGAACATTTACCGGGAATCGCTGGATACCTCCGTGCGTCTCGGCATCGACGCCCTCGTCAAGCTGGGCTTCCGCCGGTACAGCGCCACCCGGGCCGGGCAGAACTTCTTGAAGTACGACGAAGCCGCCATGCACCGGCTCGCGCCGCACCGCCACGACGAGAGCGCCTACATCTTCACGACGCGGGAGCAGGTCGAGCTTCAGGAGCGGCTGCTGGCCCATGACCGGGAGGCGAATCCGGCCCTCAACGACCATGCCTGGGACAGCGAGGCGCGGGTGGATCGCCCTCCCGATGCCGAGACGGGGCCTTGATGCTCTCGGGGTGTTCTCCAGCGGGTCTTTCGGAAGGGGTCAGGTCGTTTCGGATCAGGAGGAATCTCAGGAGGGCGGGAGCGCCCGGGCGCCCGGGCGCATCTTCTGCTTCGCCTCGTACAGTTCGGCGTCCGCCCGTCGCAGGATATCCTCGAGGTTGTTTTTCCCCTTCGCCGCGATGGCCAGACCGACGCTGACGCCCGTCTGCATTCCGCTGTTCCGCGCCCAGGCGCCAAAGTCGCTCTGCAGGCGCCGGACCGCCGATTCAGCGGCCGCGAGGGAGGTGTTCGTGAGGATCATCACGAATTCGTCCCCGCCGTATCGGGCCAGGATATCGGACTTCCGGAAGATCGATCGCGTCGTGTCGGCGAAACGCCGGAGCACTTCGTCGCCCCGTTCATGGCCGTGCGTGTCGTTGACGGCTTTGAAATTGTCGAGGTCGGCGAAGACGAAAACGAGGGATAGATCGGACCGCTCGTTGAGGAGCAGCAGGTATTCCGCGGTCTTCAAAAACGCCCGCCGGTTGCGGAGCCCGGTGAGGCTGTCGGACTCGCCGATCCGGATCGCCTCGATCTTCATCCGTTCGATCCGCCGCACGAGGACATAGGCGTAGTACACGCCGACCACGATCAGAAAGACATAAAAGTACAGGTTGTAGGGAGGAACGTCCCCGAGCAGGCGGCTGTGAAGGACGAGTGCGCCCCCGCCGAGGAGGAGCGCCCCGATCATCGACTCGACGATGACGAAGAGCCCGTGCTGGATGCCGTTCCCCAGCACGGCGATCAGAAACAGCAGGATCATGGGCGGGATGGTGAAGGGATCGCAGAGCGCTGCGGTGAAGGCGCCCAGGATGTCCACCCAGGCCCCCAGGCGGATCATGATCCGGCTCGCGCCGTGCCTGCGGTAATACCTCCACCAGAGGAGGTGAAACGTCCCGTAGCACACGATAATGAGATTGATCTGGGTCAGCGACAGGATGAGGAGCGGAACGGGGAGGAAATTGAAGTAGACCGCCGACAGGGTCCCCATCAGAAGGCGGACGAACAACTGAAGCCGGGGCAGGTAGATCTCGGGGACGAAGGCCTCGAAGGACGGCGGAACCGGATTTGTTTGCTCGTTCTGCACGATGCCCCCCGAACGCGCTCCCGGAAGCCCCCGCGGGAAAGCCGTCCCAGGGCGTTTCAGAAACGCCCGAAACGATCGGCGCGCGTCCTCCAGGTTAGCCGGTGGAGCTTACTTACCATAAATACGTCCCGACGGGTGAAAATATTCGCGGCCGCCGAAAAGGCCCGGCGGGGGGAACGCCTTTTTCAAAAATCTCCCTTCCGGATCGGGGGGATATCCGTCCCGGTGCGACCCTCACCACTGGATGCCGCCATCCAGCCAGATGATGTGCCCGGACAGATAGCCGCCTTCCTCGGAGCAGAGGAAGGCACAGAGATGGCCCACATCCGCCGGCTGGCAGACACGGCCGAAGGGCAGGTCTTTCGTGATGTCCTTCAACTCCGCGCCCATGGCCCCCCGGACCAGTTTGGCGCCCATGTCGGTCTCCACCAGCCCGCAGGCCAGGCAGTTGACGTGAATCCGGTTCGCCAGTTCCTCCTTGGCCAGCACCATGGCCAGCGCATCCAGACCGGCCTTCGCCACGGCGTACGGGCCGTGGCCGGCGGCGCATTTGTGCGATCCGACCGAAGAGATGAAGACGATGTCGCTGCGCGGCCGTTGACGCAGGACCGGGAGCAGGGCCCGGGTCACGTGAAAGGCGCCCATCACGTGGATATTGAAGAGGCGGAGCATCTCCTCTGCGTCGGTCTCCTGGATGAAACGCCCCCGCGAGGCGATCCCCGCGTTGCTGACCAGGATGTCGACGGCGCCCAGTTGCCCCAGGACGGTTTCCACCGCCGCCCGGACCTGCTCCGGTTCGGTCACGTCCGCCTGAACGGCCAGGGCCCGACGGCCCGACGTCTCGATTTCCCGGACCGTGCTTTCGGCGGCCTCCCGGTTCTTCCGGTAGCTCAACCCGATGTCCGCGCCCTCCCGGGCCAACGCCAGGGCGATGCCCTTTCCGATGCCGCGGTCGCCGCCCGTGATGAATGCCGTCCTGCCTTCGAGTTTCATGGGGAACCTCCTCGCATGTCGCGATGGGAAACGATGGATGGACGTCCGCCCGCGGCGTCCGATGGTTGACCGTACCCTTTTCCCCCGGAATCTGATAGGATGCCCGCCATCTCAGACAGGGGGTAACCTCCATGGCATGGATCTATCTTCTGATCGCGGGCCTGATGGAAACGGCGTGGGCGGTCGGCCTGAAATACACCGCAGGCTTCACGAAGCTGTGGCCGAGCCTCTGGACCCTGGCGGGCATGGCGATCAGTTTCTATTTTCTTTCTCTGGCCCTGAAGACCCTTCCGATCGGGACCGGTTACGCGGTCTGGACCGGGATCGGCGCCGTAGGCACGGCGATTCTGGGGATCGTCCTGTTCGGGGAATCCCACTCCGCAACCCGGATCTTCTGCATCGCCATGATTGTGGCCGGCATCGCCGGCCTCCGCCTGGCGTCGCCGGGATAGTCCGCATTTCCGTATTCAGCCCTTGCCGCCGCCCTTGAAAAACGGCTGGATCAGCTTGAAGAACTCCCCGGAGAAAACCATGAGGGTCTGGTTGCGGTTCTCCAGGTTGACGGCCGCCTCGAGGGACGGCGCATCGATGTTCTGGTCCAGAACCCGTTTCGTCAGCTTGAGCGCGCCGACATTCTTGGCGATCATGGGCCGGGCGTAGGAGAGGGCCGTCTCGATCAGGGCCTCCCGCGGCACCACCTGGTTGACCAGCCCCATCCGTTCCGCCTCGTCGGCCTTCACCTTCCGGCCCGTGTAGAGGATCTCCGACGACCGGGCGACGCCGATCAGCCGGGGCAGGAGGTACGACGTGCCCAGTTCGCCGCCCGACAGACCGATGTTGGCGAACGAGGCGACGAACGAGGCCTCCGGCGCGGCCACCCGGATATCGCACGCCAGCGCCATGGAAAACCCGCCGCCCGCCGCCGCGCCGTTGACGGCCGCGATAATGGGCTGGGGAATCCTCCGGAGCCCCAGGATCAGGGCGGCGTAGCGCTCCTGGACGAGCCGGAGGAAGTTCTCCGGATCGGCGAAGGCGGACGTATCCTTGTGGACGACGGCGTCGTTCAAGTCCGCGCCGGCACAGAACCCGCGTCCGGCCCCGGTGATGATCAGGACCCGGAGGGCGTCGTCCTGTGAAAGCACGGCAAACAGCTCGCGGAAGTCGTCCAGCATCGCCACGTTGATCGCGTTGAGCTGCTCCGGCCGGTTCAGGGTGACGAGCCCCACCCGGGGCTCGATCTCTTCGACAGTGAATGTTTGGAACGCCTTCATTTTTTCTCCTTACCCCTTTTTTTGCAAGGGGATCCCGTCAGACCGGGGCTTTCCGCCGTTGACCTCAACCGGTTTTTTTGGCCTCCATCTCCCTCAGCTCGCGCCGCAGGATCTTGCCCACGGTACTTTTGGGAAGCGCATCGATGAATGCGATGAGCTTGGGAACCTTGTACGGGGCGAGGCGCTCCCTGCAGAAGGCGGTCACCTCGTCGGCCGTCATCGTCTGACCCGGCCTGACGACGACGAAGGTCTTGACCGTCTCGCCCCGGTAGGCGTCGGGAACGCCGATCGTGCAGACTTCCATGACCTTGGGATGCTCCATGAGGAGTTCGTCGATCTCCTTGGGGTAGATGTTGTAGCCGCTGGCCACGATCAGGTCCTTCTTCCGGTCGACGATCGTGAGATAACCGTCCGCGTCGAGGAAGCCGATGTCGCCGGTGTACAGCCAGCCGTCCTTCAGCGCGATGGCCGTCTCCTCCGGCCGCTTGTAGTAGCCTTTCATGACCTGGGGTCCCTTGAAGCAGATCTCCCCCTCCTTGCCGTTTTCCATCTCCTGCTTGCCCGTGGCGAGGTCGACGATCTTGAGATCCGTGCTCGGCAGGGGCACGCCGACCGTGCCCGGCTTCTCGTAGCCGCCCCAGGGGGTCGCCGTTCCCATGGGACAGATTTCCGTCAGACCGTAGACGTTGATGATCGGAACGTCTTTCAGGGCCTTGAGCTGCCTGATCGTCTCCACGGCCAGGGGGGCGGCGCCGGCCATGAAGGCCTTGAGGAACGAGAAGTCGAGCTTGCGGAACTTCTCGTTGTTGAGCAGACCGATGTAGACCGTCGGAACGCCGGGCAGCAGGCTGGGCTTGAAATTCTCGAGGAGATAGACAATGGCGTCCGGCTCCGGCTTGGGGACGAGAATATCCGTCCAGCCGGCCAGGATGCACATGTTCTGCATGCCCGTCCAGCCCGCGGAATGGAAGAAGGGGAAGATGGCCAGCATGCTCTCCTCGCCGTCCTTGAGCGTAGGGAACCAGTAGCGGAGCTGCTGGGTGTTCCGGGAGATATTGGCGTGGGTCAGCATGACGCCCTTGGAAACCCCGGTCGTCCCGCCCGTGTACATCAGGGCGCCGACATCGTCCCAGCCGGCCGCATTTGCCACCGGGGCGCCGGACTGGGCGTTCAGAAGGTCCATGAACAGGTGCACGCCTTCCTGCTTTTCGAACTCCACCGGGGGAAACAGCGGTTTCAGGGCCTCGGGGAGGTAGTCCCCGATCCGGCAGATGACCACGTGTTCCAGCTTCGTCGTCGCCTTGAGCTTCATCGCCATGGGGAAGAGCATGTCCAGGGTGATGAGGACCTTCGAATCGGAGTCGTTGAGCTGATAGGCCAGCTCGTGCTCCGTGTAGAGGGGGTTGTTCATGACCACGGCCCCGCCGATCCGGAAGGTCGCGTAGTCGGCGATCACGATCTGGGGAACATTGGGCAGCAGCATGGCGACCTTGTCGCCTTTGGCCACACCCAGAGACGTGAGCGCCCGGGCGAAGCGGTTGACCAGGGCGTCCAGTTCGCGGTAGGCGATCCGCGTCCCCATGAAGATCAGGGCGTCGCGGTCCGGAAACCGGCCGGCCGTCTTCGTCAGGATCTCTGGCATCACCGTCTCGTCGAACGTCAGTTCCGCCGGAACGCCCTTGGGATAACCCTTGTGCCAAATCCTCTCGAAACCCATATTCAAAACCTCCTTTCCCTTCAGCCGGCGCATGCCGGAATGTTGATGGTGCCGGACAGGTGCGCCTCCCATCGCTTTGCCGCTATGCCTTGCCCTGTTTCTCGATCTCCCGATCCCGCGATTCCCACCGCAGGATTCTGCCCGCAGGGCTTTGGGGCCGTTCGGTCACGAACTCGACACGCTGAGGATCTTTTCGCGCGCGAAGAGGCGTCCGTCGATGTCCTTCGGATACATGTTGCAGCCGCCGGCGACGATCAGGACCTCGCAACAGGATGAACCTGCAGCCTCATTCGACATGCATGATTTTCCGCAGTTCGCGTTTGAGCACCTTTCCCACGGCGCTCTGGGGCAGGGCGTCCATGAACTGAATGACCTTCGGGACCTTGTAAGGCGCCACCTTTTCCTTCATATAGGCCGTGATCTTCTCCCGCATCGCCTCGTCCCCCGTGCGCCCCGGCTTCAGCACCACGGCGCTCGCCACGATCTCCGACCCCGGCCGCTTCGGATCCGGCAGACCGATCGTCGCGGCATTGTCGATGTCGGGATGTTCGATCAGGGTGTCGTCTACGACCCGGGTGAACACCTTGAAGCCGGAGACGCTGACCATGTCCTTCAGCCGGTCCACGATGGTGAAGTACCCGTCCTCGTCCATGACCGCAACGTCTCCCGTATAGATCCAGCCGTCCCGGAGGGTGTTGGCCGTCTCATCGGGCTTGTTGTGGTACCCCAGGGTAAAGACCTGGGGGCCTCTGGTCACGAGTTCGCCGGGCTCGCCGATGGGGACCGGCTTCCGGGATTCGGGATCGATCAGTTTCACCTCCGTGTCGCTGACGGGCATCCCGACGGACCCGACCTTCTTCACGCCGTCCCGGGGCAGGGCGACGATGATCGGCGTGGTCTCGGTCATGCCGCAGACCTCGATCAGCTTGCCCTTGCCGACGATCTGTTCGAACTCCCGGATGTTTTCCGCGGGGAAGGCCGAGGCGCCGCTGACGAAGAACTGGACGCCGGAAAAGTCGAGGGCACGGAACTCCGGCAGTTTCATCAGTTCCAGAAAAATGGTGGGAACATTGACGATCACCGTCGGTTTGTAGGTTTCGATGGCCTTCACGATGTACTGGAGATCGCGCGGGTTGGGGATGGCCACCAGCGTGGAGGCCATCGCCAGGCTCCACAGGACGATGAAATTCCCCGCCTGGTGGAACATGGGAAAGGCGGACAGGGCGATGTGTTCCCCCATGTGCATATTCACCCAGGCAGTCATCTGCACCATGTGGTGAACGACGTTGTTGTTCGTGAGCAGGGCGCCCTTCGGCGGGCCCGTCGTCCCGCCCGTGTACATCATGAGACAGGGGGCGCCCGGGTCGATCTTCACGTCAACCGGGTCCGCCGGCATGGCCCCGACGGCCTCCTTGAAGCTGATCGTCTCGATCCCGGGGATCGGCGTCACCGGGCTCGCGGGGATATCCTGCGGCAGGTAATCGAAGACGGAGGCCACGACGACCGTCTTCACCCCCGTTTTGACGACCGCCTTGCTGGCCACGGGAAACAGCATGTCCACGGTCACGAGGATCTTCGCGCCGGAATCGTTGAGCTGGTAGGCCAATTCCTCCTCCGTCAGGAGGGGGCTCACCCCCGTGAAGATGCAGCCCGCCTTCTGGATGCCGGCGGAGCCGATGTAGCTGGCCGGGATGTTGGGCAGGTGGGAGCCGACCGTGTCCCCCGGCCGGCAACCCCTGGCGATCAGAAAGCGGGCGAACTGATTGGAGAGCGCGTCCAGTTCGCGGTAGGGAATCGCCGTCCCCATGTAGTGGACGGCCACCCGCTCCGGGAACTCCCGGAAGGCCTTCCTCAAGGCGTCGGCATAGGCCATCGAGGGGTAGTCGAGTTTCTCCGGGACATGCTTGTCGTAGTGCTTCAACCAGGGCTTAGCCGCATACACGTCGTCCATTTTCCCCTCCTTGATTCATCCGTACGGGTTTATGGAAATGGTTGCCCTCTTGCCCACTCAACAAAAGAGTGCCTTGGCCGCTCGCGCATCGCCTCCATGCCTGCCGCCCCGCATCCGGGACGGGTTATCGCTCAGGCCCCTTCCTCCAGCAGGACCTTCCGCATGTCTTTTTTCAGAATCTTCCCGACGGCGCTCATGGGGAGCTGGTCCAGGAAGCGGATCACCTTGGGAACCTTGTAGGGGGCGACCTTCTCCTTCATGTAGGCGAGGATGTTTTCACGCATCGCGTCGCCCTTCTCCCGCCCCGGCTTCAGAATCACCCCGCAGGCCACAATCTCGGACCCCGGCCGCTTCGGGTCCGGCAAACCGATCGTCGCCGCGTTGTCGATGTCCGGATGCTGAAGGAGGACCTCGTCGACCTGCCGTGTGAAGACCTTGAATCCGGAGACGCTGACCATGTCCTTCAGGCGATCCACGATGAAGAGATACCCGTCCTCGTCCATGACGGCGATGTCCCCCGTATGGATCCATCCGTTCCGGAGCGTGAAGGCCGTATCCTCGGGTTTGTTGTGATACCCGCGCGTGAAGACCTGGGGCCCGCGGGCGACGAATTCTCCCGGCTCGCCGATCGGCACCTCCCGGTTCGTATCCGGGTCCACCAGGCGGATCTCCGTGTCGGGAAGGGGGATGCCCACCGATCCGGCCTTCTTGACGCCGTCCCGCGGCAGGGCCGTGAGCATCGGGCTCGTCTCCGTCATGCCGTAGACCTCGATCAGCTTGCCCGCACCGACCAGGGCCTCCAGTTCCTTGATGCTCTCGGCAGGGAAGGGGGAGGCGCCGCTCCCGAAGTACTGGACGCCCGAGAAGTCGAGGGCGCGGAAATCAGGCCGCTTCAGAAGTTCGAGGAAGAGGGTCGGCACGTTGTAGATCGCGGTCGGGCGATGGTCCTTGATCGACGCGATGATGAAATCGAGGTCCCGCGGATTGGGCACCAGGGGCAGCGTGCTTCCGACGGCGAGGCTCCACAGGGTGATGATGTTCCCCGCCTGGTGAAACAGGGGAAAGGCGCACAGGATCGTCTGTTCGCCCATCACGCATCGCATCCAGGTGTTCAGCTGCAGGATCTGATGGACGATGTTGTTGTGGGTGAGAACCGCGCCCTTCGGCTGGCCGGTCGTCCCCCCCGTATACATCATGAGGCAGGGGTCCCCGGGGTCCACCCGCACCTGGACGGGATCCGCCGGCGCATCCGCCAACGCCTCCAGGAGGCGCGCCGCCGCCACGCCGGGGATCGGGGCCAACGGGGCCGCGGTCTCGGCCTGGGGGAGAAAATCGTTGAGGCCGGTCACGAACACCGCCCGGACGCCGGTCTCGCCGATCACGCGCGCCACCATATCGTAGAAGAAGTCCAGGGTAAAAAGGACCCTGGCCCCGGAGTCCTGAAGCTGGTAGGCCAGCTCCTCCGGCGTCAGCAAAGGGCTGACGCCCGTGAACACGCAACCGGCCTTCTGGATGGCGATGGCCGCGATATAACAGGCCGGGACGTTCGGCAGGTGGACGCCCACCGTATCCCCGGGACGGCAGCCGCTTTTTTCGAGAACGTGGGCCAGCTGGTTGGAAAGGCGGTCCAGGTCGCGATACGGGATCTGCTGCCCCAGGTAGCAGAGGGCCGTCCGGTCCGGCACCTGATCGAAGGCCCGGCGGATCAGCTCTGCGTACGGGATTTGCGGGTATTCCAGCGTCGCCGGAACGCCCGGATCATAGTGTTTCAACCACGGTTTTTGGGCGTAAATCGACTCCTGACTCATTCATGTTCTCCTTGATTCATTTTTGATGCGTCCTTGCATCCCTCACAAGCGGCTCCGCCTGCGGAACCGGGGAGAGGGGTTCAAGACTGCGAAAACTTCTCCACCAGAAGAAACTTCTGGACCTTGCCTGTCGGGGTCATGGGAAGGGTGTCCACGAAGAACACCGTCTTCGGGGCCTTGAAGTGCGCAATCCGGTCGCGGCTGAAGGCGATGATCTCCTCCTCCGTCGCCTCCTGGCCGGGACGCCGGATGATCACGGCGGTGACCCGCTCGCCCCAGGTGGTGTCGGGCAGGCCGATGACGGCGCACTGCATCACCGCCGGATGGCCCATGAGCATCTCCTCCACCTCGACGGCAAAGACGTTCTGCCCGCCCGTGATCAGCATGTCCTTCTTCCGGCCGGCGAGAAAGAGAAACCCCTCGTCGTCGAACCGGCCCAGGTCGCCGGTGTAAAACCAGCCGTCCTTGAACATCTCCCGCGTCTTTTCCTCGTTCTTGAAATAGCCCGCGGTGACGGCCACGCCCCGGCCGATGATCTCTCCGACCTCCCCCGCCGGTACGTCCTTCCCGTTGTTGTCGACCACGCGCACGTCGGCCCCGAAATACAGCGTCCCGACGGACTCCGGCTTGCGTTCCTTGTCCTTCGGCCCCATGTTGACGAGGATGCCCGTCTCCTGCAGGCCGTAAAACTCGTAGAGGTTCGGGCACAGGTGCTTCTTGACCTGCTCCTGAAGGGCCACGGGAAACGGCGAGGCGGCAAAGACGAGGGCGCGGAGCGACGACAGGTCGTGCTTCTCGATGTCGGGCAGGGCGAGAACGAAGCTCGCCATCGTGGGCACCCAGTTGGAGATGGTCACCTTTTCCTGTTCGATGATCCCGAGGATCTTCATCAGGTCGAACTGGTGGATGACGTTGCGGGCCCCGGCAAAGATCGATCCGGCCGACCAGGCGAACCCGACACGCCCGAAGATGGGGAACACGGTCATGATGACATCGTTCGCCGTCACGTCGTGCATGAAGGTCAGGATCGGGCCTGCGCCGGCGTTGTTGTACTGCGAGAGCATGTAGGCCTTCGGCAGCCCCGTGGTCCCCGAGGTCAGGTTGAGGTACTGGGGGTCCTCCTCGCTGATCTCCACGTCCGGTTCCGTCTGCGGGGAGGCCTGGATCAACCCTTCATAAGAGACGGCGAAGTCCGGGACCGGCTCGCCGAAAGAGACAAACCGCTTGACGCCCGGGAGCTTGGGGCGAAGTCCGTCCACGAGCGCCGCGAAGGCGGCGTCGAAGATGAGGTTTTCCGTGTCGCAAAAGGTCATGAGTTCGACCATCTCCGGCGGCGACAGGCGGTAGTTCAGTGGCAGTCCGATGCTGCCGATCTTGCCGAGCGCGAAATAGGTTTCCACGATTTCGTGCCGGTTGTAGGAGAGGAAGGCGGTGTTGTCCCCCTTTTGGATGCCCAGCCCCAGAAGGCCGTTCGCCAGACCGTTGACCCGCTGGTTGACCTGCCGGAACGTCAGGTGCCGGCCGGTCGTCATGCAGGTGATCGCCTCCCGGTCTCCGTAGCGCGCCGCGGCGACCTTCACGTAGTTGCCGATGTTGAAGCTTCCCGTCGCTTTCCCTGCCATGCGTCCCTCCTTTATGACTGCAAGATGTGATGGTTCACCGTCCGGCCGCCCCAGGATCCGGCTCGACCGGATAGAGAGGTTTCGACCGCCTGCGGAATGCACACCGGCGAACGGACGAACCCCGTCCGTTGTCCCCGCCGGTTCGGACGCCAAGCCGTCGGCCTGCCGATCCGGTCGGATCGGGGCCGATGGTCAGAACAGCTCTGGAATGTGAATGAAAAATTGGAGGATCTAACGCATTACCCAGTTTCAGCGGTCATCGAGCGCCGCTGCCGATAAAACCGTCGATGACGGGAATGGCGATCCGAAACCCATGCCCGGCGCGATCTCACCGCTCCGGACGGAGCCGCTGCCGAGGGTTTCCCCTGCGTTGCCCCGCGCGGAAATCGCCCCGCATTGCCCGGACGGCGGGCCTTACGGAGCGAAAGCGCGACGGTCCGGGGGCCGAAAGGTCCCCGGGCGCGCGCGGAGCCGGGATGTCCAAGGCATGGGCCTCGATCTGTTTCTGAAATGGAATGACTTTCCTATAGCATGTCCCCGGCTATGACGCAAAGGCTTCCTCGGGGATGTCGATCATGGAGAGGTCCTCGCTCTTGATCGACG
>DAOPOS010000034.1:0-17805 GCA_035358035.1 Syntrophales bacterium
CGGGACAAATCGAAGAAGGACTCCACCCGGACCCTGGACCCGAAACCTTAAAAATCATCCCGGACGGCCCATCATGGGCGCGAACCCGTCCGCGGCCCGGACATCCCTGCCGCTGCCGCCGCGTTCCGCGTTGAATCTTTTCCGGCACGCGCCGTTTCCGGCCGCGATGGAAACGGCCGTCAATAGGCGTCGGACGGCCGGGTCTTTCCCTTGAAAATCCGGTAGACGAACACGGTGTAGCCGATGACGATCGGCATGCCGATGAGCGCGATCACGCTCATGACCTGCAGGGTGTGCAGACCGGTGGAGCTGTTGAAGATGGTCAGGCTCAACCGCGGATCGTTGGATGCCTTGATCAGGTTGGGGAACTGCGCCGCGCCGGCCGCGAGCCACAGACCGATAAAGGAGCAGGACGACTCCCAGAACGGGGCGACGTCGTTCTGCCTGCGGACCGAAAAGAACAGCCCGACCAGTCCCAGCAGGGTGAGGAGCGCGCCGGCGTAGAACAGCGGCCGGTCCGTCAGTCCGGGAAACGCCGCGGCCATCACGATGAAATAGAGGATCGCGACGGCCGCGTTGATCCAGAGCAGAACCCGGACGGCCCTGAAGGCGCGCTGCTGAAGCGCCCCCTCCGTCTTCATCACGGCCCAGGCGGCGCCCTGGAGCAGGACCGCGGCGAGCCCGGTCAGGCCGAACAGCAGCGGTACGGGCCTGAGCAGGGTGAGAAAATCGCCAGTGTACTCCATGCGCGGATCGAGGGGAACGCCGTAGATCACGTTGCCCAGGGCCACCCCGAACAGCAGCGTCGCCACGGCGCTCCCGGCAACGAGCGCCTTCTCCCAAAGGCCGGCCCGGGCGGGGTCGTGGGCGCGGAACTCCATCGACACGGCCCGGAAGATCAGGGCGAACAGCACCAGCATCATGGCCACATAGAAGCCGGAGAAGGCGGTGGCATAGGCCTGGGGAAAGGCCGCAAACAGGGCCCCGCCGCCGGTGATCAGCCAGACCTCGTTGCCGTCCCAGACCGGACCGATCGAATGGATCAGGGTATCCCGCTCCTCCCTGTCGCGCCCCAGGAACGGCAGCAGCGATCCGACGCCCAGGTCGAAGCCGTCGAGCAGCGAGTAGCCGAGCAGCAGGACGAAGATGAGTGCGTACCAGAGGATTTGAAAGTTCTGAATCGTTTCCATGAATCCCTCCTCCGTTTCGGGCTACGAAGCGGGCCCCTGTTTCACGAGCTTGACGCAAAGCGTGACGAACATGACGAACAGGAGCAGGTAGATCAGCGAGAACATCACCAGGCTGAACAGAACGTTGCCGGCGGAGACGACCACCGACGCGGCATCCGCAGTTTTCATCAGTCCATAGATGATCCACGGCTGCCGGCCGATTTCGGCCGTCATCCAGCCCGTTTCGTGGGCCAGGTGGGGCAGGGGGATCAGGAAGGGAAGGATGAAAAGATACCCGCGGGCCCGGTACAGCCTGCCCGTCACGAGCAGGAAGGCCCCCAGCAGCCCGAGGGCGATGGCGAGCATGCCGATGCCCACCATGACGTGGTACGCCTGAAACACCAGGTTCACGGGCGGCCAGTGCGCCTTCGGGAAATCCCGCAGGCCCTTGATTTCGGAGTTGAAGTCGAAGTTGTAGAGGAAGCTCAGGAGCTTGGGGACATAGATGCCGTAGGTCGTCTCTCTGGCGGTATCCACCCATCCCAGGGCATACAGGGGCGCGCCCCGGGAGGTGACGAAATGTCCTTCCAGGGCCGCCGCCTTTTCCGGCTGCATGTTGATGACCTCGATGGCGTGCATGTGGCCCGCCCCCAGTTGCAGGACCGGCGTCAGGGCAAACAGGACAATGCCGATCGTTAGCATCGTCCGGGCCGTCTGGCCGTGCAGCCCCTTGCGGACGTAGTACCCGGCGATCCCCGCCACCATTACGGCGCCCGTCATCCACGCCGCCAGGACCGTGTGGATGAACCGGACAGGCATCGACGGGTTGAAGACCGCGTCGGCAAAACTCGTCAGGGCGATCCGGCCGGCGGCGTCGACAGTGTACCCCGCGGGGGTCTGCATCCAGGAATTGGCGACGATGATCCAGAAGGCCGAAAGGTGTCCGCCGATGAAGACCAGGAGCGCGGACAGCCAGTACATCCGGGGCGAGACCCGGTTGCGGCCGAAGATCAGGACGCCGACAAAGACGGACTCGAGAAAGAACGCGATCACCCCTTCCGCCGCCAGGAGCGGGCCGAAGATGTCGCCCACCGCCCGGGCGTAATTCGACCAGTTGGTCCCGAAGGAAAATTCCATCGTGAGGCCCGTGGCCGCCCCGATGACAAAAATCAGGCCGAGCAGGCGGGCGAGGAAGTCCGTGATCCGCCGGTACCGCTCCTCTTTCTTGATCAGGTAGGCGGTTTCGGAGATGAGAATCACGAGCGTGACTCCCAGCGTCATGGCGGGGAAGAGGAAATGGAAGCCGACCGTCAAAGCGAATTGAATCCTGGCCAGGAGTAACGCGCTCATAGGGACCTCCCAAAGGTTGGTGCGGAAACCTTAACGAATGAATGCAAATTTTTCAACGGGATAATTCACGCATCCCCCGGGGGAAAGGTCGAGCCGCAAACGGCAGGGAGGAGCGGCGGCCTTCCGTCCGAACGCGCCGGCACCCGGTCGCGCGCGGATGTCCGTAGAGCGAGGGGCGCCGCCCCTTTGGAAGGCGCCATCCCGGGCTTGACATGCGCCCCGGATTTACCTATACCGCGTGCACGCCGAAAGGGTGCGCGGGAGGGGGGCATGACATGAAACGGATTCTGATGCTGCTCATGGCGCTGGTGTTTCTGGCGGGCGTCCTTCCCGTCGAGGCCGCCCCGGCCCGCCGCGGTCGTGCGGCGCCTCCCCCGCCCCGGCCCCCCTGGCGGGCCGCGATCGTGGCGGACGCGGCGACGGGAGCGATCCTCTTCGAGAAGCATGCCGACGAGCCCCTCCCGCCGGCCTCCCTCACCAAGGTATTGTCCCTCTATCTGGCCTTCGAGGCGGTGCGGCAGGGCAGGGCCCGCTGGCGCGATCCGGTCCGGATCAGCCGGCAGGCCTGGCGCATGGAGGGATCGCGCATGTTTCTGGACGTGGGGACGGACGTATCGCTGGGGGATCTCGTCCTGGGGACGGCCATCGTCTCCGCCAACGACGCCGCCCTGGCGGTGGCGGAGCACCTGGGCGGCACGGAGGCCGGCTTTGTCGCGGCCATGAACGCGAGGGCGCAGGCCCTCGGCATGAGCCGCAGCCATTTCGCCAATCCCCACGGGCTGCCGGCGGAGGACCAGTTCACGACCGCGCGGGACATGCTGAGACTCACCCTTGCGTACCTGTCGCGGTTTCCCGCCGCGCTGACCGTCCACGCCCGGCAGAACTTCACCTACAACGGGATTTCCCAGCGCAACCGCAACCGGCTCCTCCGGCAGTACCCGGGCGCGGACGGCGTCAAGACCGGCTACATCTGCGAATCCGGGTATAACCTCATTGCGACGGCCCGCCGGGGGAACACCCGGCTCGTGGCCGTTGTCCTCGGCGCCACGACCCCGGTGGTCCGGGCGCGGGAAACCATCCGTCTGCTCGACGAAGGGTTTGCCCGGATGGGTGTGCCGCTGCCGCCGGCGCAGACCGGGAGCGGCGCGGCCCGGCCGCCGGAGCGGGGCCAGGCCCCGGCGGTCCGCCCGTGAGGGGATGGCTGCGCGAGACGCGCCTCATCCGGCGTAGAGGTCGTAGGTGTCGGCGGCGAGAATGGTCCGGGTGACGAAGGCGCCCGCGCGAAGCCTGCCGCCCCGCACGTAGGTGACGCCGTCGATGTCCGGGGCTTGGCGGCGGCAGCGGCCGACAAACGGGTACTCCGGCCTTGCGCTCGGCCCTTCGATCAGGATCTCCTGCCGGGTGCCGATCAGCGTCCTGTTGATCTCCTCCGAAATGCCGGCCTGCCGGATCATCAGCGCCCCGCGGCGCCGCCGCTTGGTCGCCTCGGAAATCTCCGGCGCCCGGCCTTCCGCGGGCGTGTCCTCCTCCCGGGAATAGGTGAAAATACCCACATGGTCGAGGCGGGCCTCCGCCAGAAATGCATGCAACCGTTTGAACCGCGACGGCGTTTCCCCCGGAAACCCCACGATCAGCGATGTCCGCAGGGCCACGCCGGGAATCATCCCGCGGGCCCGGGCGATGCGTTCCCGGATCAGGGCGCTGTTGCCCCTCCGGTTCATCGCGGCGAGCAGGTCGTCATCGATGTGCTGGATGGGCATATCGATGTACTTGCAGAACTTCGGCTCGCGCGCGATCACCTCGAACAGGGCGTCGGTCAGGCGCTCCGGATAGGTGTAGAGCAGGCGGAGCCACCTGAGCGCCTTCAGGGAGGCCAGGTCGTGCAGCAACCCGGGCAGGGCGGGCCGGCCGGGGAGGTCCTGCCCGTAGGCGGTGGTGTCCTGGGCCGTGACGATCAGCTCCCGCACCCCCTGTCCGACGAGGGACTCCGCCTCCCGCAGGATATCCTCGGGCGGCCGGCTCCGGTAGGGGCCGCGGATCGCGGGGATCACGCAGTAGGCGCAGCGGTTGTTGCAGCCTTCGGCGATCTTCAGGTAGGCCGTGGCCGCGGGCGTGGAGATGAGCCGGGGAAGGCCGGCGTCCATCAGGAAGGTCGGTTTGCCGGTCCGGTTCCGGCGGCCCGTCTGTCCCGCGAGCAGGCGGCGGAGATGAACCGCGACGGCCGGGACCTCGTTGACGCCGAGGAAGAGATCGACCTCGGGGAGCGCCCGCGCGAGCGCCGCGCCATAGCGCTGGGGAAGGCAGCCGGCGACGACCAGATGCCGACAGCGCCCGCCGGCCGGGGTCTTGAGGGCGGCCATGCGCAGGATCGTGTCGATCGCCTCTTCCCGGGCCGGCAGGATGAAGGCGCAGGTGTTGACGAGAATGATCGCGGCTTCGCCGGCCTCCGGCGTCAGACGGAAACCCTCCCGGGCCAGCAGGCCGGACATCACCTCGGAGTCGATCAGGTTCTTCGGACAGCCGAGGCTGACCATGTGGACGGTTTCGGTCATGTCAGCGGGGAATCTTGCGGGCCAGGACCTTCCGGGGCTTGACGCCGTCCGAGGGCCCCACCACGCCCTCGGCCTCCATCCGCTCGATGATTCGGGCGGCCCGGTTGTAGCCGACCTTGAGGTATCGCTGGACCAGGGAGATGGAGGCCTGGCCGAGGTCGGTGACCAGCTCCACCGCCTCGTCATATTTCTCGTCGAGGTCTTCCCCCTCCTTGTCCCCCTCCGGCGCGTCCGGCCGGTACTGGGCGATGGATTCGTCATAGGCGGGCTGGCCCTGCTGCTTCACGTAGAAGACGATCCGCTCGATTTCCGCATCGGAGACGTAGGCCCCGTGGATGCGGTTGAGTTTGGAGGTTCCCGGCGGGATGAACAGCATGTCTCCGGCGCCCAGGAGGTTCTCCGCCCCCTGCACGTCGAGAATGGTGCGGGAGTCCACCTTGGAGGAGACCTGGAACGAGATGCGGGTCGGGAAGTTCGCCTTGATGACGCCGGTGATGACATCGACGGAAGGTCGCTGCGTCGCCAGGATCAGGTGAATGCCCGCCGCCCGGGCCATCTGCGCCAGGCGGGCCAGGGATTCCTCGACGTTGCGCTGGGCGACCAGCATCAGGTCGGCCAGTTCGTCGATGACGATGACGATATAGGGCAGCGGCGCGGACGGCGGGGGCGCTTCCGCCTCCGGCGACGGCCCGCCGTCCGGCGGCTGGGAGGCCGCGCGGGCGGGCGACCCTTTCTTCCCCGTGGCGGCCCTCCTGACGAGTTCATTGAAGGCCTCGATTCCCTTGACGCCGCGCTCCCCGATGATCTGGTAGCGCCGCTCCATCTCCTCCACCGCCCAGCGAAGCACCTGCGAGGCCTTCTTGGGGTCCACGACGACCGGGTGGAGGAGGTGGGGAATCCCTTCATAGGCGGACAGTTCGAGGCGCTTCGGGTCGATCATGAGGAATTTCACCTCGTCCGGCGGGGCTTTGAAAAGGATGCTGCAGATCATGGCGTTCAGCGAGACGCTCTTCCCGGAGCCCGTCGTGCCCGCGATGAGCAGGTGGGGCATGCGGATCAGATCCGTCACGACGGGCTGGCCCACGATATCCACGCCCAGGGCAATGGGCAGGCGACAGGGGGAGGTCCGGAACCCTTCATGATCGAGAACGTCCCTCAGGCGGACCTCGTCCCGGTCGGGATTGGGGATCTCGATGCCGATCGCCGCCTTTCCGGGGATCGGGGCAATGATGCGGATGCTCGGCGCCTTGAGAGCGAGGGCCAGGTCGTCCGTCAGATTGGTGATCCGGTGAATCTTGACCCCCGGCGCCGGTTCCAGTTCGTACATGGTGATGACCGGTCCCGGACGGACCTCCAGGACCCGCGCCTCGACGCCGAAGTCGGCCAGCTTGTTTTCCAGGACCCGGGAGTTGGCCACCAGCGTTTCCTTCTTCTGGCGGAGCTCCCGATGCTGGACGGGGTCGAGCAGGGTCAGGGGCGGGAGCTGGAAGGCCTGGCCCGGGGCGGGCATCACGAGGGGGAGCGGGATCTGCTCCGGCTTGGCCGTGCGACGGGGCTCCGCGGAGCCGGCGGCGATGACGGGTGCGGCCTTCTTCGTCCTCGTTTTCTTCTCCTTGGCGGATCGCAAACGCCACTGCCGCAGCGTTTCGATTCCCCCGGGGATCGCCGCCGAAAGCAGCCGGACGCCGCTTACGGTGACCTGGAAAAGCCGCCTCGCCAGAACGACCAGGGAGAAGTCGACGAGGACCATGAGGGAAACGATCAGGAGGGCCGTGAGGATGAGATAGGCCCCGGCCAGGTTGAAATAGCCCAGGAGGAGACGGGCGAGCAGTTGGCCGGCAAGCCCCCCCGTGGGGAGAGCGACCTCGTGGAGCAAAACGCGCGGGATCGTCACGGCGAACAGGCCGGTCGTGGCGCACATCAGCCCGACGAAACCCGCGACGCCGATCACCGTGAGACGGTACTCCCTCTCCAGCAGGGATTTCAGGCCGGCGATCATCAGGACGACGGGAAACCAGAAGACGCCGAAGCCGAACAGGCGGGCCAGGGTGTCGGCGGTGTGCGAGCCGACGGTCCCGGCCAGATTGTGAATCGGGGCGTCTTCCGCCGTGAAATGGGTGAACGAGGGGTCCAGCGGGTGATAGGAAAACAGGCTCAGGAACAGGAACAGGGCGCCCGCCAGGCAGACGACGCCCCGAATCTCTCCCCTCCGGTTGGTTTGGATGTCTTCCGCCATCGTCACTCCGGGGATTGCCGGCGGATCGCCTGCTGTTCATCGAAGTTGCGGACGATGACCTCTCGTACCTTCCGGATCAGCGCCTCGCGGGTTTCGGCCGTGTAGCCTGTCACGTCGATGGGCTTGTCGATCACCATCGTGATCGTTCCCGGGTTGACCCGCAGGGAACGCTTCGGCATGATTTCCGAGGCCCCGACGATGGAAATCGGCACGATGGGAACCCCCGATTTGATGGCCAGATGGAACATGCCCTGCTTGAAGGCCTGGATCTTGCCGTCATGGCTGCGGGTCCCCTCGGGAAAGGTCATGACGGATTTGCCTTCCTTGATTTTTTCCGCCGCCTCGTCGATGCTCCTCAGGGCGCGTTCGTGGTGCTGACGGTCGATTTCGATGTAGCCCGCGTTGCGCATGGCCCTGCCGAACAGGGGAATGCGGAAGAGCTCCTTCTTGGCGATCCAGCGGAACTGCCCGGGGATGTGGGCGAGAACGATCAGGATGTCGAAATCGCTGGCATGATTGGCCATGAAGATCTGCGGGCGGCGCGTCAGGACGTTTTCCCCGCCGATCACGTTGACTTTGGTCGCGGAGATGAGAAGCAGGATCCTGGCCCAGAGATTGGCGATCCTGTGGATCTTGTTTTCGCCCGGCGAGATATAAGGGAAAACGATGCAGAAAAAGGAGAAGAAACCGGTGATGGCAACACCGAGGATCACCAACAGGGCGGAACGGATCATGATCACCTTCCTGGGACGCCTGGGTCCACGGCGGCGTTTAACCGCATCATGCGCATGATTTCATTGAAGTTCTGTCAAAGAAACCATGGGTATCCTTCTACTTGATAATTCCCGCGGTGTCAACAGGGAATTGGTCAGGAAGGTGATAAAAGAATTGACAAAAAACGGACATGGTAATAGCATTCACCCCCTTGACGCGCCTCCCCGGAAACCGGTGGGGCGGAATGGACGCGCGTCGGGGAGGAGGTTCGGCCGGCCGTCATGGCGCAGATGCTGACGAGGAAACGGGCGCTGGAGATCATGGCGGGCTTTCCCCGGGCGCGCGTTCTGGTCATCGGGGACATCATGATCGACCACTTCATCTGGGGAAGGGTGGCCCGCATCTCGCCGGAAGCCCCCGTTCCCGTCGTGGACGTTCAGGCGGACGACCTGATGCTGGGCGGATGCGCCAATGTGCTCAACAACATCTTTTCCATGGGGGGAAAGGCCTGCGTCACCGGAGTGATCGGCGCGGACGCCATGGGGGACAAGGTCCGGGAAGAGTTCCGGAAACGGCGTATCCCCACGCAGGGACTGGTCGCGGAGCCCCGGCGGCCGACATCCCTGAAGACGCGCATTGTGGCCCATCACCAGCAGGTGGTGCGCTTCGACCGGGAGAGCCGGACGCCGATCCGCGAGGAGAGCGTCCGTCACATCCTGGGCTATCTGCGGGAGCTGCGGAACGGCCTGGGCGCGGTTGTGATCTCCGACTACGGCAAGGGGGTCGTGACGCCGGCCCTGCTGGACGGGATCAGGACGGAGATTGCCGGCCGTCCCATCGTGGTGTGCGTCGATCCGAAGCAGCGGGATTTCGACTCCTATCGGGGATTCGATGTGCTGACCCCCAATCACCACGAGGCCGCAGAGGCGGTGGGGATGGAGGTGGGGAACGGGGCCGAGCTCGTTGCGGCCGGGAAGCGGCTCATCGAGCGATACGATCTGAAGGCCCTCCTGATCACCCGGGGGGAGGCGGGCATGAGCCTTTTCGAGAGGCGTGACCGCATCGTCCATACGCACCTGCCGACCGAGGCCCGGGAGGTCTTCGACGTCACCGGGGCCGGCGACACGGTCATCGGGGTGTTCGCCCTGTGCATGGCCTCCGGCGCGACCTTTCGGGAGGCGGCGGTGCTCGCCAATCACGCCGCCGGGATCGTCGTCGGAAAGGTGGGAACGGCGACGGCCTCCCGCGAGGAACTCAAACGCCTTCTATGAGCAGGCTGGCAACGGCCCCGGTCGTGAAACTCATCATGAGCGTGCTTGCTCCGGCGCCGGACCTCATCGGACAGGCGGTCGGGGTCGTCTCGGACCTCTGCGGGGAGGCGGATTTCGTGAGCGCCCTGCTCCCGTTCGACTACACGGATTATTACGCCGCGGAGATGGGCGCCCCCCTGTACCGGCGGTTTGTCGCTTTCGAATGGCTGATGCCGCCTGAAACCCTTCCGGACGTCAAGCGTCGGACCTGTGAGGCGGAAGCGCAATGGACGGAAGGAGGCCGGCGGCGGGTCAACATCGATCCGGGCTACCTCGCCGAGGCCCATCTGATCCTGGCCACGGGAAAGGGCTTCGCCCACCGGCCCTATCTGCGGGACGGGGTCTACGCGGATCTGACCCTGGTGTATCAGCAGCAGGCGTTCCGGCCCCTGGCCTGGACGTATCCGGATTATGGCAGCCCGGACGTCAGGGCCCTTTTCGAAAAGATCCGTGCAAAATACCTGCTGCAGCGGAAGGAGGCGCGCCTCTGACCGGGCGCCCGGGGGCGGCCATGACGAATTTGCGTGCATTCTGAAGAAACGACTCGGGAGCGATTTGCCGAGAAGGGATTCGGGACGATATGAAGAGCATGACGGGGTACGGCCGCGCCGAGGGAATGTGCGGGGGCAAGAAACTCGCGGTGGAGATCCGGTCTCTCAACCACCGCTACATCGAGGTTTCGCTCCGGCTGCCCCCCCCCTTTTTTCCGTGGGAGCTGGAGATCAAGAAACGGGTGACCGAACGCTTTTCCCGCGGCAAGATCGAGGTCGCCCTGCGCATGGATGCCCAGGAGGGGCTGGAGGGCGCGGGCCGGCTGACCCTGAATTGGCCGCTTTTGCGCCAATACCACGCCCTGCTGGTGGAGCTCAAGCAGGCCTTCAACATCGAGGATCCGATCACCCTGCCGATGCTGGCGGGGCTCCGGGAGGTCTTCGTCACGTCCGAGAACGGCGCCCCTGTGGACAACCTGTGGCCGGATCTGGAGCCGATCCTCGCGGAGGCCATGTCCATGCTGTCGTCCATGCGACAGCGCGAAGGGGAGATGCTCCGGCAGGACATGGTGATGCGCCTCCAGCTCATTCAAGGCGAGATGGACGCGATCCGGGAACGGTCGCCCGGGGTCGTCCTCGAATACCGCGCGCGGCTGGCGGAGCGGGTGCGGGAACTGGCGAACAACCTGGAGGTCGATGAGGGCCGGCTGAGCGTGGAAGTGGCGATCATGGCCGACAAGATGGATATCACCGAAGAGCTGGTGCGTTTTGCCAGCCACGTGGACCAGTTTCACGAACTGGTCCTCAGTCCGGACGCCGTCGGCCGAAAAATCGATTTCCTCATTCAGGAGCTGAACCGGGAGATCAACACGATCGGGTCCAAGAGCGCCGATACGGACATTGCCCGGCGGGTCATCGACATCAAGAGCGAGCTGTCGAAACTGAGAGAGCAGGTGCAGAACATTGAGTGATCCGGCCGGCCGGGCAAAGGGAATGCTGATCGTCGTCTCCGCGCCCTCGGGGACCGGCAAGACGTCGCTGTGCCGGGAGGTGCTGGCGATGTTCCCGGAGCTCAGGTTTTCCGTTTCCTGGACGACGCGCCCTCCCCGGCCGGGGGAACGGGAGGGCCGGGATTACTGCTTTACGTCCGAAGCGGAGTTCCGGCGCCGGATCGCGCAGGGGGAGTTTGTCGAGTGGGTGGAGAACTACGGACACCTCTACGGCACCTCGATCCGGACCGTCCAATCTTTTCTGGATCAGGGTCACGACCTTCTGCTGGACGTGGACCCGCGCGGCGCCAGGGCGATCAAGGAGCGGTTTCCGGCGGGTGTGTTCATCTTCCTGCTCCCCCCGTCCATCGCGGCGCTGGAAACCCGGCTGTCCCGGCGCGGGGAGTCCGCGGACGTGATGGCCACGCGTCTTGCGAAAGCAAAGGATGAAATTCGGGAGATGATCTGGTATGATTACCTCATCGTCAACGAGCGGCTCGATGAGGCGGCGGATCGTCTGCGGGCGGTCTATGTGGCGGAGACCTGCCGCCGGGAGCGGTTCTACGACCGGATGAAGAACGATTTGCAATCCCTGACGGGATGAGAGGGAGGCGGAAGGTTATGGCGAGAATTACGGTGGAGGATTCCCTGCGAACGGCGAAGAACCGCTTCGCCCTGGTGATCCTGACGGCCAAGCGGGCAAGGCAGTTGCTGAAGGGGTCGCAGCCTCTGGCGGAGCGAAAGAACAACCGGGAAATCGTGACGGCGTTGCGCGAGATTGCCGACAGCCAGGTCGTTTTTGCCCATCCCGAATACCTGCGGGGCATCAAGGAGGAGTACCGCCCGGTGCTCGATCACACGGAATTCGTCGGTGATGAAGAATATACGGAGTAACGATCCCCGCGAACGCCTGATCTTTGCCCTCGACGTGGGCGAGGGGCTGCCGGAGGCCCTGACCTGGGTGAAGCGGCTCCGGGACCACGTCGGCATCTTCAAGGTGGGGAAGGAGGCCTTCACCCACCTGGGGCCGGACCTGGTGAGGGCGATCCACCAGGGGGGCGGCCGCGTCTTTCTGGATTTGAAGTTCCACGACATTCCCAACACGGTGGCCCGCGCCGCCGAGGCGGCGGTCCGCCTGGGGGTGAGCATGTTCAACGTCCACGCCCTGGGCGGTGCCCGGATGATGGCGGAGACCGCGACGGCCGTCCGGAACATGGCCGCGCGCCTGGGCGCGCCCGCTCCCGTTATCCTGGCCGTCACGGTTCTGACCAGCCTGGACGACCGGGACCTGAGCGATCTCGGGTTCCGCATGTCCACGGAAGCGCTGGTGGTCCATCTGGCCATGCAGGCCAGGACCGCGGGACTCGACGGCGTCGTCGCCTCCGCACGGGATGTCCCGGCCATCCGCGCCGCCTGCGGCGAGGCGTTTCTCATCGTCACGCCGGGCATCCGTCGGGACGCGGTCGATGCCGGCGACGACCAGAAGCGGATCCTGTCGCCGGAAGGCGCCGTGACCGCCGGGGCCGACTATCTCGTGGTGGGCCGCCCGATCCGCATGGCCGCGGACCCGGCGGCGGAAGCGGACGACATCGTCCGGGCGATCACGGCCGGCCTCGCCGCACGCACCGGGGCGCCGCCGCGCGTTTGAGGGGCGGGATCGGCATGGGGGCGTCGAATGGCGGATGCCAGGAAATCCTCTACGGGATAAACCCCGTGCGCGAGGCCCTGCGCCACGGGGGGGTGGACATCCGGGAAATCTGGGTGACGGAAGGGCGGGGAGGCACGCCGCTCACGGAGGTCCTGGAACAGGCGCGGCAAAAGGGGATTCCCGTGTCCTACCGGCGCCGGGATGAACTGGACCGGCGGGCCGGTGTGCGCAGCCACCAGGGCCTCGTCGCCGTCGGACGCGCCTTTGCCTATGCCGACCTCGACGAGGCGGTCGCGAACCGCCACGAGGCGTTTCGACACAGTTGTCTTTTGATTCTGGACGGGATCCTCGATCCCCAGAACCTGGGATCCCTGATCCGGACGGCCCACTGTTTCGGCGTCAACGGCGTGATCATTCCGGAGAACCGCGCCGCGGCCGTCACCCCCGCCGTTGTCAAGGCCTCGGCAGGCGCCGCCGGATACATCCCCGTGGCGAGGGTGGTCAACCTCGTCCAGACGATCCAGGCGCTGAAGGACCGGGGATTCTGGATCTACGGCGCCGATGCCCGAGGGGGAAGACAACCGGAGGAACTCATGATCGAGGGCGACATCGCCCTGGTCATGGGCAGCGAGGGCAAGGGGATCCGGCCGCTGGTGAGACGCCAGCTGGATTTTTCCCTGTCCGTGCCCCTGGCGGGGCGCGTCGATTCATTGAATGTTTCCGTAGCGGCGGGGATCATCCTGCATGCGATTATGAGACAGCGGGCCCGTCAATAGACATCCTTCATCATCAGCGAGAGGGAGGGAACCATGCCGGCATTCCTGTGGGAAGCGACATCCCGGAAGGGGGAGCAGAAGAAGGGAGAACTGGACGCGGCGGATGAGGCAACCATACGCGCTCAGTTGCGGCGTCAGGGTTTCAAGAACATCAATGTCAAGGCCAAGCCGAAAGACCTGATGGAATACCTCCCTTTTCTTAAGGAGTCGGTGAAGGAGAAGGATGTGGTGGTCTTCTCCCGGATCTTCTCGACCATGATCAATGCGGGCCTGCCCCTGATCCAGTGCCTCGAACTCCTGGCGAGCCAGGAGCAGAACAAGACGTTTGCCGGGATCATCCGGGCCATCAAGGAGGACATCGAAGGCGGGTCGACACTGACGGACGCCCTCAAAAAATACCCCAAGATCTTCGACGAGTTGTTCGTCAACCTCGTGGCCGCAGGGGAGGCCGGCGGTATTCTCGACGTCATTCTGTCACGCCTTTCGGCCTACATGGAAAAGGCCATGAAACTGAAGAGCAAGGTCAAGGGGGCCATGACCTATCCGGCCAGCGTCCTGGTGATCTCCATCGGCGTCGTGGCCGTCCTGCTGCTCAAGGTCATCCCGGTCTTTCAGAAGATGTTCGAGGGGATGGGCGGCACGCTGCCGGCACCGACCCAGTTTCTCGTCAACGCAAGTAAGTTCGCCCAGAATTACTTCTACGTGTTTATCATCGTCATTGTCGCCGTGGTCTTCGCCTACAAACGCTTTGTCGCGACGGAAAAGGGGCGGTATGCCGTCGACTCCATGGCGCTCAAGGCGCCGGTGTTCGGGCAGCTCATCCGGAAGGTGGCCGTATCCAAATTCACACGGACCATGTCCACCATGATGTCGAGTGGCGTGCCGATTCTGGAGGCGCTGAACATCGTCAGCAAGACGGCGGGCAACGTCATTATCGAGAACGCCCTGATACAGACGCGCAAGAGCATCAGCGAAGGAAGGACGATCGCCGAGCCGCTCATGGAGACGGATATCTTCCCCTCCATGGTGGTGCAGATGATCGCCGTCGGGGAGGCGACCGGTGCGCTCGATACGATGCTGGCGAAGATTGCGGACTTCTACGACGACGAGGTTGACGCGGCCGTGGAGGCGCTGACCTCGCTCCTGGAGCCGTTCATGATGGTCTTTCTGGGCGGCGTCGTGGGCGGGATGATCATCGCCATGTACCTGCCGATCTTCCAGATGGCCTCGGTGGTGGGCGGATAAAAAAATGGTCGGGATGGCGCGATTTGAACGCGCGACTCCTGCGTCCCGAACGCAGTGCCCTACCAGGCTGGGCCACATCCCGACTCGACGGGTCCCTATATCCGATTTGTCCTGGACTGTCCATTCATTTTTTGTGTCCCGAAAAGGCCCCGGTTCTTCACGATCCGTCGCGGGATCGAGTTTCAGCAAGCCTTCCACCCGGTTCGCGTTGCGGGTTGTTTTTTGCGGAAGGGCATGTTAGGGTTCCCTAATTGCTGGGGAGAGAGGAGTGAGGTGTCGTGATTATCTACGATCTGAGATGCGAGAACAGTCATCGCTTCGAAGGATGGTTCCACGACCGCCAGGCGTTTTCCGATCAGCTCTCCCGCCAACTGATCACCTGCCCCGTGTGCGGCAGCTTGCGCGTCGAAATGGCGCCCTCGACCGTGTCCATCAAGGGGAAGAACACGCGGGACGCGTCCCGGCCGAACTCGGCGCCCTCGCCCCTGGAGGCCATGCGGATGTTCCATCGGTACCTGGACAAGAACTTTGACGATGTCGGCGCCCGGTTCGCCGAGGTCGCGATGAGTATTCACCACGGCGACGAGGAACCGAGAAACATCAAAGGCACCACGACCTCCAGCGATGAAGAGACCCTCCGTCAGGAAGGGGTTCATTTCCTGAAAATTCCCGTTCCCAAATTCGACAGTTAAGATCGTGTCAGGGAAGGATTTGTCGTTACGTACGCCATGCCGATCCTCCATGAAAGCATTTTGAGTGCCATCGGGAACACCCCGCTGGTTGAAATCCGGCGCCTGAATCCCAACAGGAAGGTGAGAATCTTCGCCAAGCTGGAGAGCTTCAACCCGGGCGGTTCCATCAAGGACCGCGCCGCCCTCTACATGATTTCCCGCGCGGAGGCGCGGGGCGATCTGACCCGCGAGCGGATCCTCCTGGAGGCCACGAGCGGCAATACCGGCATCGGCCTTGCCATGATCGCGGCGGTCAAGGGGTATCGCCTCTGCCTGGCCATGTCGGAGGCGGTCAGCGAGGAGCGGAAGAAGATTTTGCGCGCCCTGGGGGCGGAGCTGATCTTTACCCCGGCCGCGCTCGGGACCGACGGGGCGATCGAGGTGGTTTACACCCTCGTGCGGGAGCATCCCGACAAGTACTACACGACCGACCAGTTCAACAATCCGGATAACTGGGCGGCCCATTACGAGGGGACGGGCGAGGAAATCTGGCGGCAGACGGAGGGCCGGGTCACCCTGGTCGTGGCGACCCTCGGAACCACCGGTACGGCCATGGGCATCTCCCGTCGCCTTAAGGAATATCGGCCCGGTATCCGCGTGATCGGGGTGGAACCCTATCTCCATCACAGGATCCAGGGACTCAAGAACATGAAGGAATCCTACCGCCCCGGGATCTATGACCGGAGCGTCCTGGACGAGAAAATCAATGTCCTCGACGAGGATGCCTTTGCCATGGCCCGGCGCCTGGCTCGCGAGGAAGGCATCTTTGCGGGAATGAGTTCCGGAGCGGCCGTTCACGTCGCGCTCGAGAAGGCCCGGAACATGGAGGAGGGATGGATCGTCGCCATCCTTCCCGACGGGGGGGACCGCTACCTGAGTACGGAACTGTTCGTGGACCGGGAAGAACCGTCTCTGCGGTTTTACAATGGCCTGACCCGCGAAAAGGCGCCGTTCCGACCGATCCACCCGGAGCGGGTCCTGATGCATACCTGCGGACCCACGATCCATGAGGTTCCCCACATCGGCAGTTACCGGCGCTTCGTCGTTTCCGATCTGATCCGTCGCTATCTGAAATTCAGCGGGTATGACGTTCGGCATGTCATGAACATCGTGGACCTTGCGGATCGCTCCATCCGGGGCGCCGAACAGGAGGGCATGCCCCTGGAGGCCTACACGAACCGGTACGCCCGCATTTTTTTCCGGGACCTGGAGGCGTTGCACATCCTGCCGGATCCCGAATACCCGCGGGCGAGCGAGAATGTCGACGCCATGCTGAAACTCGTGGAACGGCTGGTGGACAAGGGCTATGCCTACGAGAAGCTCCGGTCGGTCTACTTCGACATCTCCAAACTGGACGACTACGGCAGCCTGTCCAATCTCGACCCGGCCAAGGCCAAACCGGGCCGGACCGTAGAGCAGGATGACTACGAAAAGGACAGCCCGATGGACTTTACCCTGCTCAAGCGGTCGACCCTGAGCGAACTCAAGCAGGGCGTCTATTTCAAGACCCGCTGGGGGAACGTCCGTCCCAGCTGGCACCTGGAATGTTCCGCCATCGCCATGACGCACCTTGGGGAAACGTTCGACATTCACGCCGGCGGCGCCGATATCCTCTTTCCCCACTGCGAAAACGTCATGGCCATCGGGAAGGCCGCGTCGGGCCGGCGCCCGGCCAATTATTGGCTGCACACGGAACTCGTGATGGTGGAAGGTCAGAAGATGTCCCGCTCCCTGAACAACGTCCGGACCCTGGAAGATCTGGAGCGAATGGGATACCGGGGGCGGGAAATCCGCTTCTTCCTGCTGGGGTCTCACTACCGGAAGCCCCTGAACTTCTCCCGGGGGGCGCTGGAGACGGCCAAGAACGCGATCCGGCGCCTGAACGGCTTCATTCAGCGTCTGCAGGGGATGGTTCCCGGACCCGGACTGCCCGGGCTGGAGGCGATGCTGGAGGAGCTCCGACAGGGATTTGTCCGCGCCATGGATGACGATCTCAACATTTCCGGGGCGCTGGCCGCCCTGTTCGATTTTGTGCGTCAGGTCAACGCCGCTGTTTCCCAGGGGCGTCTGAGCGGGGCCGACCGGGACCGGGTCCTCGAGAGGATAGCCGAAATCGACGGTGTTTTGGGAATCATGGATTTTGGAGCGGAAAGGATTTCCCCGGAGGCGCTGGAATTGCTGGAGGAGCGGGAGACGTTGCGCAAGGCGGGCCGCTGGGGTGAGGCCGATGAGATCCGCCGGAAGCTGGCGGGATTGGGCATCCGGATCTCCGACACCCCGGAGGGGGTGACCTGGAGCCGTACGGCGCCGCCGGAAGACCCGGTCCGGAACGCTCCGGACTGAGCGGTGCGAGGGAAAGGCGGTCGGCCGCCGTCGGGAGGCGCCGGAACGAGGGTCCCGGCCGAAAAAAATAAAAATAATCCTTGACAAATGACTGCTTTAAATTTAGTTTTCCCAATTTGCATTCGGGCGCGCGTCGACAGACGGGGCTGACGCCGCCGGATGTTTTTCGTTTTTTGTTAAAAAACATGAAGTTAGGCGCTGGCGTAGCTCAATCGGTAGAGCAGCTGATTTGTAATCAGCAGGTTGCGGGT
>DAOPOS010000035.1:0-17549 GCA_035358035.1 Syntrophales bacterium
CCATCCTGACGCGGTGGATGTCCAGGGTTCAAATCCCTGCGTGCCTACCATTTTTGATGACGACGGCAAAACCGATGATTTTGCGGAGGGCATCAGCAGCCTCGAGGTGATGATGCCCTTTCTTTAATGCGGGGCGGGCGAATCCGTCAAAGACCTTCAATATCAATACGTTCATGACAACCATGCTTCATATACAGTTGCCCGGCGGGGCGGTGGCGGAACATCCGGCGGGGACGCCGGTGCGGGAGATCCTGGCGGCCTGGCGGCCGGACGCGCTCGCGAAGGCCGTCGCGGCCCGGGTGGACGGGCGCGCGGTCGACCTCGACGCCGTTGCCGAACAGGACGCCCGGATCGAGCCGATCGACCTCGATTCGCGTGAGGGCCTGTCGGTGCTGCGCCACAGCACCTCCCACGTGATGGCCCAGGCCGTCCAGGATGTCTTTCCCGGGGCGAAGGTGTCGATCGGGCCGTCCATCGAGGACGGGTTCTACTACGACTTCGACTACGAGACGCCGTTCACCCCGGAGGATTTGGAGAAGATCGAGGCGCGGATGCGCGAGATCGTCGCCGCCGACGTGCCCTTCGTGCGCGAGGAGATCAGCCGCGCGGCCGCGAGCGAAAAGTTCGCCGCGATGGGCGAGACCTACAAGGTGGAACTGCTGCGCGACCTGCCGGCGGATGTCGGGACGGTCAGCCTCTACACGCAGGAGGGCTATGTCGACCTCTGCCGCGGCCCGCACCTGCCGTCCACGGGGCGGATCGCCGCCTTCAAGCTGCTGAACGTCGCCGGGGCCTACTGGCGGGGCGACGAGCGCAACCGGATGCTCCAGCGGATCTACGGTACGGCCTTCGCCGATGCCGCGTCGCTCGCGGAGCACCTGAAACTCGTCGAGGAGGCGCGCAAGCGCGACCACCGCCGGATCGGCCGGGAACTCGATCTGTTCCAGATGAACGACGAGGCGGGGCCGGGGCTCATCATCTTCCACCCGAAGGGGATGCTGCTGCGCACGATCATCGAGGACTGGGAGCGGCGGGAGCACCTGAAACGCGGCTACGACATCGTCATGGGGCCGCAGATCCTGAAGGCGGACCTGTGGAAGCGATCGGGCCACTACGACCACTATCGCGAAAACATGTACTACACCGAGGTGGAGGGCCAGCCCTACGGCATCAAGCCCATGAACTGCCTCGCGCACATGCTCATCTACCGGGCGAAGATCCGGTCCTACCGCGACCTGCCGCTGAGGTACTTCGAGCTGGGGACGGTGCACCGCCACGAGAAGACGGGGGTTCTGCACGGGCTGATGCGGGCGCGCCAGTTCACGCAGGACGACGCGCACATCCTGTGCCGGCCCGACCAGTTGAACGACGAGATCCGGGCGATCGCGGCCTTCGTGGCCGACGCGATGCGGATCTTCGGGTTCGCCTACGAGGTCGAGCTCTCGACGCGGCCGGCGGACTCGATCGGCTCCGACGCCGACTGGGACCTGGCGACGACCGCGCTCGAACAGGCCTTGAAGGACACGGGGCTGCCCTACGAGGTCAACGCCGGCGACGGGGCCTTCTACGGGCCGAAGATCGACTTCAAGCTGAAGGATGCGCTCAAACGCAAGTGGCAATGCGCCACGATCCAGTGCGACTTCACGCTGCCGGAGCGCTTCGATCTGACCTACGCCGGGGCGGACGGCGAGAAGCACCGGCCCGTCATGCTGCACCGGGTGATCCTGGGGGCGATCGAGCGCTTCATGGGGGTGCTCATCGAGCACTACGCCGGCGCCTTTCCGCTGTGGCTCTCGCCGGTCCAGGCGGTTCTCGTCACGGTGACGGACGCGCAGATCCCCTGGGGCGAGACGGTTTACCAAACGCTCCTGGACGCGGGCATCCGCGTGGAGCGCGATTTCCGGAACGAGAAGCTGGGCTTCAAGATCCGCGAGGCCCAGGTGCAGAAGACGCCGTACATGCTCGTGATCGGCGACCGCGAGGTGGCGTCCGGGCAGGTGTCGCCCCGGGAGCGGTCGGGGAAGAACCTGGGCGCGATGACGCCCGGGGACTTTGCCGCGCTGGTGCGCGAGCGCTGCGCGAACTACGAATAGACATCAGGAGGTGACCCATAGCTAAGGATCTGAATATCAATCGGGAAATCCGGGCCCCGCAGGTCCGGGTGATTGATGCGGAAGGAAAACAGCTGGGCGTGATTTCCCTGGCCGAGGCGCTGGCGGAGGCCGGCCGGGTGAACCTGGACCTGGTCGAGGTCGCGCCCGCGGCAAATCCTCCCGTCTGCAAGATCATGGACTACGGGAAATTCCGGTATCAGCAGAGCAAGAAGCTCGCGCTGGCCAAAAAGAGCCAGAGCACCATCCAGGTCAAGGAGATGCGGATCCGGCCCAAGACGGAGGCGCACGATCTGGAGGTGAAGATCAAGCACATCCGGAAGTTCCTGGAGCAGGGCGACAAGGTCAAGATCACGATGATGTTCAGGGGACGGGAGATCGCCTACACCGAGAACGGCCGGCGGATCATGGAGAGCGTCAAGGAGTCGCTGGCGGAACTCAGCCAGGTGGACCAGTACCCGAAGCTCGAGGGGCGCAACATGGTCATGATCCTGTCGCCGAAGAAATGAAGTCATTTTTGAAAAGGAGTCGAGAGTCATGCCCAAGTTCAAGACGCACCGGGGGGCGGCGAAGCGCTTTTCCCTGACGGGAACCGGTAAAATCAAGCGCAACAAGGCCTACCACCGCCACATCCTGACCTCAAAGGACCGGAAGCGCAAACGGAACCTGCGCAAGGGGGCGATCGTGGACGCCGCCAACGCGCGTGCGATCCGGAAGCTGATTCCGTATCTGTAGGCGAAAAGCCGAAGGCGTCAGGCTGACGGCAAGGGTTCGAGGCGAGAAAGCGAAAGGCTGACGGCGAAAGGCAACGGGCTTCAGGCCCGGGTTCGGGGCCAGGGGCTGAAGATTTTCACCTTGCGCCTCTGGCCATCTCCTTATAGCCTGTCATTATCAAGGAGCACATCATGTCACGGGTAAAACGCAGCATCACGGCGAAGAAGAAAAGACGCAAGATCCTGAAGCTGGCCAAGGGCTTTTTCGGGGCCCGCAGCCGCCTCCTGAGGACGGCCACGGAAGCGGTCGACCGGGCCATGCGGTATGCCTACCGCGACCGGCGGGCGCGGAAGCGGGAGTTCCGCCAGCTGTGGATCGCCCGGATCAATGCCGGCGCGCGCGCGAACGGCATCAGCTACAGCCGCCTCATCGAAGGCATGAAGAAGCAGGGCGTCGAGATCGACCGCAAGGTCCTGTCCGATCTCGCCATCCACGATCCCCAGGCCTTCGCGAAGGTCGTGGCGGTCGCCCGGGGTGAGCAGGCGTCATGAAGGAAGCGCTCGAGGAGCTCTACCGGCAGGCCGAAGCGGAGCTGATTGCCGCGGCGGGCGAAGCGGACCTCCTCGCCGTCAAGACGAAGTACCTCGGCCGGAAGGGCCTCCTGACGGCGGCGCTCCGCCAGGTCAGCCAGGCGCCGGCCGATGTGAGGCCCGCCCTGGGCCGGCGGGCCAACGAGATCAAGGAGATGCTGGCCGCGCGGATCGAGGCGGCCTTGCAGGACCTCGCGGCCGGACGCAAGGAAGCCGCCCTCCTTAAGGAGCGGATCGATGTCACCCTCCCGGGACGGGGCGCGAGCCCCGGCCGTCTCCACCCCATCACCCAGACCACCCGCGAGATCTGCCGGATCTTCGCCGGCTTCGGGTTTTCCGTGGCCGAGGGTCCGGAGGTCGAGCGCGACTACTACAACTTCGAGGCCCTGAACATGCCGCCGGACCACCCGGCGCGCGACATGCAGGACACCTTCTACATCGAGGAGGGCGTCGTGCTGAGGACGCACACGTCGCCGGTGCAGGTCCGGACGATGGAAAAGCAGCGTCCGCCGGTCCGGATCATCTCGCCGGGGCGTGTGTACCGGCCCGATTCGGACGTTTCCCACACCCCGATGTTCCATCAGGTCGAAGGCCTCCTCGTGGACCGGGGAATCACCTTCGGCGACCTGAAGGGGCTCCTGGCGGCCTTCCTCAAGCAGATCTTCGGCGACGAGACCGTGCTCCGGTTCCGGCCGAGCTTCTTCCCCTTCACCGAGCCCAGCGCCGAGGTGGACATCCGCTGCGTCATGTGCGGCGGCAAGGGCTGCCGCGTCTGCGGGCAGAGCGGCTGGCTCGAGATCCTCGGTTCCGGGATGGTGGATCCGGCGGTCTTCGAGAATGTGGGCTACGACCCGGAGGAGGTGACGGGCTTCGCCTTCGGCCTCGGCGTGGAGCGGATCGCCATGCTCAAGTACGGCATCAACGACATCCGCCTCTTCTTCGAGAACGACGTCCGTTTCCTCGAACAGTTTTGATGAATTCGCGAGGGGTTCCATTCGATTGAACCACGGTGAACGATGCTGGTCAGTTACAGATGGCTTAAGGATTATGTAGAGGTGGACCTCGCGCCGGCGGCGTTGGCCGAACGGCTGACGATGGCGGGCCTCGAGGTCGATGCGGTCACGGCGGCGGGGCCGGCGTTCACGAACGTCGTCGTCGCGAAGATCCTGTCGGTGAAGCCGCATCCGGGGGCGGACAAGCTCTTCCTGTGCGACGTGACCGACGGCGAGACCACCTGGCCGATCGTCTGCGGCGCCCCGAACACCCGCGCCGGCATTCTGGCGCCCCTGGCGCGCGTCGGGGCGACGATCCCCGGCGGCTACACGATCAAGAGCTCCGTCATTAGGGGCGAGCGCTCCGAGGGGATGCTCTGCTCCGAGGAGGAGCTCGGCATCGGTCCGGACACCTCCGGGATCCTGGTCCTGCCGGAGGATCTAACCCCGGGCCGGGACCTGGCCGACGCGCTGGACCTCAGGGACACGGTCCTCGACATCTCCGTTACCCCCAACCGCGCGGACTGCCTGTCGATCATCGGGATCGCGCGGGAGGTGGCCGCCCTCACCGGCAAGCCCCTCCGCTATCCCGGAATCCGCTTCACGGAGGCGCCGGAGGCCGCGGCCGACATCACCTCCGTGACGATCCTCGACCCCGACCTGTGCCCGCGCTACACGGCGCGCGTCATCCGGGGGGTGACCATCGGTCCGTCGCCGCGCTGGATGCGCCAGCGGCTGGAGGCCGTGGGGCTGAGGTCCATCAACAACATCGTCGATATCACGAACTTCGTGATGATGGAGCTGGGCCAGCCCCTGCACGCCTTCGACTTCCGGTTTCTCGAGGAGGGGCGCATCGTCGTGCGCCGCTCGACCGAAGGGGAGCCCTTCGTCTCGCTCGACGAGAAGGAGCGGATCCTCAAGGCCGATACCCTGATGATCTGCGACGGCCGGAAGCCCGTCGCCATCGCGGGGATCATGGGGGGCCTCAATTCCGAGGTCAAGGAGGACACGGCGATGATCCTCCTGGAGAGCGCGTATTTCGCGCCGTCGTCCATCCGGCGTTCCTCGCGGATGCTGGGAATGGGGACGGACGCCGCGTTCCGCTTCGAGCGCGGGATCGACCCCGAGGGGGTGGTCCGGGCGGCCGATCGGGCGGCGCAGCTCATGGCCGAACTGGGGGGCGGACGGGTGCTCAAGGGGATCATCGACCAGTACCCCCGGACGGTCCCCACGGCCAAGGACATCCCGCTGCGCCTTGCGCGCATCAACGCGATCCTGGGGACGGAGGTCCCGGCCGAAGCGGTGGTCGGCATTCTGAAGTCGCTCGGGATGGCGGTGCGCGGGGAGGGGGACGGAACCTGGCGGGTGACCCCGCCCACGTACCGCGTCGACGTGACGCGTGAAATCGACTTGATCGAAGAGATCGCCCGGCTCTGGGGCTACGACCGCGTGCCCATGACGCTGCCGTCCGCCGCCGCCGCGCCCTTGCACAAGGCCCCGAAGGAAAGCGCCGCGGACCGGATCCGCGAGGTGCTGACCGGCGCGGGCTACACCGAACTCGTCAACTACAGCTTCATCTCCCCGGCCGCCCCCGACGGGCTGGCGCTGGCCGCGGACGATCCCCGGCGGCGACTCGTCCGGATCTCGAACCCGCTCACGGAGGACCAGTCCGTCATGCAGACGACGCTGATCTGGGGGCTCCTCCAAACGATGGCGCGCAACATCCGCGCCGGCGCCGGCGACCTGAAACTCTTCGAGATCGGGCGCCTCTTCTTCGCCGGGGCGGCGGGCGAACTGCCCCTCGAGCGGGACAGCGTCGCCTGCCTCCTGACGGGGCTCCGGTACGACGACCAGTGGCATCACCCGGACGTCCGGGTGGATTTCTACGACCTCAAGGGCGTGGTCGAGGGGCTGCTCCGGGCGCTCAGGATCGCCGACGTCCGCTTCGACTCGGCGAACCCCGAGCCCTTCCTCCATCCCGGGCGGGCCTGCCGGATCCTCATCGGCGGGCAGGCGGCCGGGATCCTGGGCGAGGTTCATCCTGACCTCCTGGAGCGGCTCGATGTCAAGGGCCGCACGGTGGTCTGCGAGCTTGATCTGGACGCCCTGGCCGCGGCGGCCCGCGCCGTCTCTGCCTTCCGGGGCGTTTCCCGCTTTCCGGCGGTGGCGCGCGACGTCGCCTTCCTGGTGCCCCGGGAGCTGGAAAGTGAAGCGCTGATAGGCCATATTCGCGCAACAGGTGAAGAATTACTTGAAAAAGTTCAAATTTTCGATGTATATGACGGCGAGAGAATCGAACCGGGCTTCAAGAGCCTGGGCCTGCGGTTCTCCTACCGGAAGGCGGACAGAACCCTGACGGACGAAGAGGTGCAACGGGTCCACGCGGCGCTGGTCGCCCGGGTGGTTGAGCGGACCGGCGCCAGGGTAAGGGGTGAATCCTAGACAGGGTCGCATTTAGACAGCATCAGGAGGGCGAGAGATGACGAAGATCGATATCATTCAGGAAGTATACGAGAAATTGGGCTTCTCCAAGAAGGATTCGGCGCAGATCGTGGAGTCGGTTTTCGACATCATGAAGGACACCCTGGCCAAGGGGGAGAAGATCAAGATCTCCGGGTTCGGCAATTTTGTCGTCAAGGAAAAGAAGTCCCGCCGCGGCCGCAACCCCCAGACGGGGAAGGAGATCGAAATCTCCGCGCGCCGGGTCCTGACCTTCAAATCCAGCCAGGTGTTGCGCAAGGCCCTCAATTAAAAGAGATCCGCGGGGTCCGTCCGGCGCCCCTCGTTTTTTCGGGATGAGCGGCTCCGCCGGTTCCGAACCCGCGTTCGGCGTGTGCTGGGGGAGGGGCTCAAGGTGGATCCGGCGATACCCGATAAAACCTATTTCCGCATCGGCGAGGTGGCCCGGCTTCTGGGCGTCGAGACCCACGTTCTGCGGTACTGGGAATCGGAGTTCAGGACCGTCCGGCCCGTCCGGACCCGGACCGATCAGCGGCTCTACCGCCGGCAGGACGTTGAAGAGCTGCTCCGCATCCGGAAGCTCCTTTACGAGGAGCGTTTCACCCTCGACGGGGCGAAGAAGCAAATCGCCCGTCTGAGGCGCGAGGGGGAGCCGGCCGGCGGGGAGGACGAGCACGAACGCCTCCGCCGGATCAAGGAAGGGCTCCTTGAACTGAAGCGGATCATGGATTGAAGGCCGATGAAGGGAAAGACTTCATCGGCCTTTTCAATGGAAACGGGAAGGGGCGCTTATTTCTTGTTGGCGCGCTTGGAGGCCTTGAGGGGATTGACCTTCTGGTTCGATTCCTTGATTTCCAATTTCAGATGCGAGGCCGTGGGGCAGCTGCGGATCCCCCATTTGGCGGCCGGATCGGGATAGACGCGGCAGTACTTGCCGGATGCAACATCCATCACCTTGTTGCAGCCCTCGCACTTCTCGACGATGACATGGCAGCTTCCGCCGTTGAAGCCGCAGCCCTTCTTGCTCATGAAGGCGCATTCCGTACCGGTCTTGATGGTTTGACAAAGCATGGGTCGATACCTCTTTCTCGATGTGTCGCGAACATCGCTTGCGCCCGGCAGGGCGGTTCCCTGCTTGGCGGGCGGGCCTTGCTACCAGAAAAAGAAACGCGTGTCAATAAAAAAATCTTCGGAAAACGCGGCGGCGGAAATCGCGGGGAATGAATTGACTTCACAAGACAATCGTGGTAGGCAACGACCGCTTTTGACGCGTGTGCGCGGGCCCGGAATCAATGTCCCGCTGCCCTGAAACGGGACCGTCGCGCTCGAGGGTATCGGGGTCTGGAATGGACGGCTGGCTCCTCAAGAAAATATGGGTCCGCTCCCTGACCGTGCAGGCGTCCCTGAATTTCTGGCGCATGCAGAATCTCGGCTTCTGCTACGCCCTGCTGCCCTGGATCCGCCAGGCGGGTGGAGACCGCGATCAGATGGCGCGCCGCCTGGCGAGGCACCTGCAGCCGTTCAATACGCACCCCTATCTGACGGCGCCCGTTCTGGGGGCGGTCCTGCACGCGGAAACGCGTCCGGACGCGCCGGCCGACGGGGCGACGGCCACGGCGCTGAAGAACGCCCTGACGGGGCCTTACGCCGCCATCGGCGACGCCTTCTTCTGGGGGGCGTGGCGGCCCTTCTGCGGCCTGATCTCCGTGACCCTCGCGATCATGGGGTCCCTGGCCGCCCCGCTGGTGCTGCTGTTGCTCTACAACCCGCCTCACCTGTGGGTGCGGACCCGGGGCTACGTGGAGGGGATCCGAAAGGGGCGCGGGGGTGCCGACTTCATCGCGGCGCTCGATCTGCCGCGGCGGACCCGCCAGATCCGCTGGGGGTCCCTCGTGTTTCTGGCCACGGCCGCGGCCCTGCTGCCGGAGGGGGTCGAGGGCCAGATTCCCCTGGTCACGGGCTTTACGATGAAGCTCGCGCTTCTGTTCGTCATGCTCGCGAGCTACTGGGGAATCCGGAAGGGGCTGTCCCCCTTCCTGCTCCTGTACGGCGCCTTCGCGGTCCTGCTCGCGGCCTTTACCCTGCTGGCAGCCGTTTGAGAGGGTGCGACGGAATGCGATGAAGGAAGTCATCCGGACGGTCAGGATCGTGAACAGGCTCGGGCTCCATGCCCGGGCGGCGGCGAAGCTGGTCCATACGGCGAGCGCCTTTCAGGCCAGGATCTTCCTCGAACGGAACGGCGAGGAGGTGGACGCCAAAAGTCTGCTGGGGATTCTGACCCTGGCCGGCGCCCTGGGGAGTTACATAACGATCCGGGCGGTCGGGGCGGACGCCCGGGAGGCGGTCGAGGCGCTCGCGACGCTCATAGCGCGAAAATTCGACGAAGAGGAGTAGACGTTCAGAACGGTATGTCCCCTGATGATGAGTTGAAGAAAACGTTTGTGCTGAAGGGCGTCGGCGTGTCGCCGGGCGTGGTCACTGGCAAGGCCTACCTCTTTGACCGGATGGACTCGCAGATCTCCTTCTACCGGCTGGAGAATCCGAAGCTGATCGCGCGCGAGGTGACCCGCTACCGTCGTGCCGTCCGGGAATCGGTCCGGCAACTGCAGGACCTGCAGCGCCGCATGCGGGAGCTCGAGGGCATGGAGGCCCTGTACATCATCGATGTGCACATCCTGATCCTCAAGGACCGGAGCTTCCTGAACCGAACGGTCCGGCACATCGAGGAGGCGGGCGTGAACGCCGAGTGGGCCCTCCGGATGACGATCGACACCTACCGGGAGATCTTCGCGAAGGTCGAGGACGACTACCTGCGCGACCGGATCAGCGACATCCAGTACGTCGGTCAGCGGATCCTGCAGAACCTGACGGGGGGCCGGCAGCCCTCCTTTACCGGGCTGGGCGGGGGCGTCATCATCGTGGCCCAGGACCTGTCGCCCGCCGATACCGCCCAGATGAAAATCGACAAGATTTTCGGGTTCGCCACGGACATCGGCGGCAAGACGTCGCATACCGCCATCGTGGCGCGATCCATGCAGATCCCGGCGGTCGTGGCCCTGGAAAAGATCACGCGGATCTGCCGGACGAACGACGATATCATCATCGACGGGTCCTCGGGGCTCGTGATCGTGAATCCCGATCCGGAACTCTTGCGGCGCTACGAGGAGAAGAAGCGGCACTACCTCCAGCTCAAGGCCGATACGCAGAAGTACGCCGGGCTGCCCGCGGTGACGGCGGACGGCTATCGCGTCCGGGTCGGCGGGAACATCGAGTTTGTCGAGGAGATCCCGGCGGCGGTGGCCAACGGGGCGGACAACGTCGGCCTGTACCGGACGGAGTTCATCTACATCAACCGCGAACAGCTTCCCACCGAGGAGGAACACCTGGCCAGCTACCGTCAGGTGGTGTCGGTGCCGGGGCTCGACGGGGCGACGATCCGCACCTTCGACCTCGGCGGCGACAAGTTCTTCTCGGATCCGAAGCTCGCCAAGGAGATGAACCCGCAGATGGGCCTGCGGGCCATCCGGTTCTGCCTGAAGGAGGTGGACCTCTTCAAGGTGCAGCTCCGGGCGATCCTGCGCGCGGGCGCCTTCGGCAAGGTGCGCATCCTCTTCCCCATGATCTCCGGTGTCGAGGAGATCCGGGAGGCGAAACGGATCCTCGCGGAGGTCCGCGGGGATCTGATCGCCCAGCGGGTGGAGATCGGCGCGGATCCGGAGATCGGCGCCATGATCGAGGTGCCGTCCGCGGTGATCATCGCCGACCAGCTCGCCCGGGAAGTGGATTTCTTCAGCATCGGCACGAACGACCTGATCCAGTACGCCCTGGCGATCGACCGGATCAACGAGCGGGTGACCTACCTCTACGAACCGCTTCACCCGGCGGTTCTCAGGCTGATCCGTCAGGTGGTGGAGGTCGGGCATCGGGCCGGCATCCGCGTGGCCATGTGCGGCGAGATGGCCGCCGACCCGCTGTACGTGATGATCCTGCTCGGCCTCAAGATCGACGAGCTCAGCATGAACCCCCAGGCGATTCCGCGGGTCAAGAAGATCATCCGCGGGGCGACGCTGACCGAATCCCGGGAGCTCCTCGATCGCGTCATGACCTTCGCCTCGGTGGGGGAGATCCGGGACCATGTCGAGGCCTTCATGAAGGCGCGTTTTCCGGACGAGTTCGCCGTTAACGGGCACCTGGATCTGCATGCAAAATAGCGTTTCGGCGGGCGGATGGCCCCGTCCGTCGGGGAAGGGCCCCGGCGCACCCGGTTGCGGGGGCGCTGGTGCAGGGCGTTTCCCGAGGGGGGAGAAATCGAGATGTCGGACACGGAGCATTACCCGGGGAGTCTCTACCCCCGCGAAAATTTCCTGCTGGGCTGGTTCGTGCGAAAGGCCCTCTCGAGGGTCGCCTTTGCGGACGAACAGGCCGACGCGATCCGGGGGCTCGCGCGCGAGGGCGTCGTTGTCCACGCCGTCAGGGCGGAGAGCCAGCTCAACAGCCTGATCCTGCGGGAGCTCTCCCTCCGCAAGGACCTCCCGCTGCCGGCCTGGAGCTACGGCGCGAACATGCTCCTCTGGCAGCCCTACGCGCTCGCCCTCAAGGGGCTCCTGAACCGCGTAAACCCGTACCGCACGGCCTACCTGAAGCGCCTCCTGACGAATCGCCAAAGCGCCGTCATTCACCTGGGTGGCGCCGAATTTCTCGAAAGCCCGGAAGCGGCGGACGCCCTCAACCAGGTGCTGGAGGCCCAGCGGGCGCTGGACGTGCCCGTCTACATCGTCCCGGAGATGGTGACCTACGGCCGGAGGCGGGAGACGGAGCGCGAAAGCGTCCTCAACATCCTCTTCGGGCAGACGGAAAACACCGGCCCCCTGCTCAGGGTCATCACCTTCCTCCGCTACGCCAACAAGGCCCAGGTGATCGCCGCCGAGCCGGTGAACGTGGCCGCTTTCCTGGCGGAGCACGAGGGCCTGCCCGCGGCCGAGCAGGGCCGCCGCCTGCGCCAGGAGCTCATCGAGCGGATCGACGCGGAAAAAACGACCATGGTCGGTCCCGTCCTCAAGTCCCGCGCGGAGCTCAACAACCTCGTGCTCAAGGACGAGGATCTCCTCCACTTCATGGACGAGCATGCCCGCCGTTCGGAGAAGGACTTCGCCGCGGTCCGGAAGGAGGCGCGGCGCTACCTGACGGAGATCTCCTCCGACTACCGCGAAATGTTCGTGGAGATCTGGGACAAGTTCCTGACCTGGCTGTGGAACGACATCTACGACGGCGTGGTCGTCGATCGGGAGGGGATGGCCCGCCTCCGCGACATCTCCCGTCGGATGCCCTTCGTCATCATCCCCTGCCACCGGAGCCATATCGACTATCTGTTGCTGTCGTACGTGTTCTACAAGAACAACATCCAGCTCCCCTTCATCGCCGCCGGAACGAACTTGATGTTCTGGCCGCTGGGCGCGATCTTCCGCAAGTCCGGGGCCTTCTTCCTGCGGCGGAGCTTCAAGGGGAACCCGCTGTACGCCGAGGTTTTTGCCAAGTACGTCAAGACCCTCCTGCGGGAGGGCCTGCCCATCGAATTCTTCATCGAGGGCGGACGCAGCCGGACGGGCAAGATGGTGATGCCCAAGTACGGGCTGCTGTCCATCATCATGCAGTCCTTCATCGAGGGCTGCTGTCAGGACCTGGCCGCCGTCCCCGTCTACATCGGCTACGACCGCGTCATCGAGGAAAAATCCTACCTGAAGGAACTGGGCGGGGAGACGAAGAAGTCGGAATCCACAACCGACATCATCAAGTCCGGCGGCGTGCTCCGGAAGCGCTACGGCCGCGTCTACGTGAACATCGGCGAGCCCATCCTGCTCAGGGACTACCTCGCGGCCCAGGAGAAGCCCGTGCCGGAGATGACGGTCGAGGAGCGCCAGCGCCTCTACCGGAAGATCGGCTACGAAATCGTTCTCGCCATCGACCGGGTGTCGGTGGTGACGCCATTTTCCTTCGTGTCCGCGGGCCTTCTGTGCCACGACCGCCGGGGGATCGACCGCGAGGAGCTCACGGCGATTCTGGAGGAGTTCTATGGATATCTCCGTCACCGCGGGGTGAGCCTGGCCTCCACGTTCGAGAGACGCGACCGCGCCGTCGCCGAAGCCCTGGAGCTCTTCGTGCAGGCAGGGCTGATTTCCCGGCTGGGTCTGGAGGACGAGATCCCGGTGGAGGACATCGAGGAGGTCGTCTACTCCCTCGAGGACGATAAGCGGCTCAACCTGGAGTACTACAAGAACAACATCCTCCACTATTTCCTGCCGCTCGCCTTTGTCGCCGTTTCGATCCTGTCGAGCCGGGAGGACCTGATCGCCTTTTCGCGGATCCTCGGGGACTACGGGTTCTTCAAGCGCCTGTTCCGTCATGAATTCATCTTCGACGACGGCCGGTCCGACCTGGACGAGGTCAACGAGGTCCTGACCTACCTGCACGACCGGGGGATGATCGCCGGCGGGGAACGGGGCGAGGAGGCGCTGATCGAGGTCAAGGGCCGCGGGCGGACGAACCTGATGGCCTACGCCGGGCTCATCCACAATTACCTGGAGTCCTACTGGGTGGTGGTCCGGGGGTGCGCCCACCTGAAGGCCGGCGAGGTTCCGGAGCGGGAATTCCTGCGGCGGCTCCAGACGCTGGGGCTCAAGATGTTCAAGAAGGGAGAGATCACCCGGGCGGAGTCACTCTCCCAGGCGAACTACCAGAACGCCCTCCGGTTTCTCCGGGAGCAGGGCGTCCTGGTGGCGGAGGAGCGACGGGACAAGGGCGAGAAGCGGGAAACCCGCTACCTGTCGCTCGCCGAGGACCGCGCCCCGCTGGAGGCCCTCCGCCGGCGCCTCTTCCAGTTCATGTAAACAATAGGGACGCCGCCCTCTGTCTTTGCCGTCACCCGTCCAATGGTGACGGGCGCCGGCAAAAAAGGGTGACGTCCCTATTGTTTCTTCCCGGACCTGTTTCTCCCTTGTGAATCAATCCGCACGTTTGAAAACAGGGCGACGTCCCTATTTCTTGCGGACGGAGTAGAGGGCCTCGGGGCCCCGGTAGACGGCCGCGTCGCCCAGGTCCTCCTCGATCCTGAGGAGCTGGTTGTACTTCGCGAGCCGCTCGCTCCGGGACAGGGAGCCGCTCTTGATCTGCCCGCAGTTCATCCCCACGGCCACGTCGGCCATGAAGCTGTCCTCCGTCTCGCCCGAGCGGTGCGACACGACGGTCGTGTAGCCCGCCTCCTTCGCCATCTGGATGGTCTCCAGGGTTTCCGTCAGCGTCCCGATCTGGTTGAGCTTGATGAGGATGGAGTTGGCGATCCCCGCGTCGATGCCGCGCTTCAGGCGCTGGGCGTTCGTCACGAAGAGGTCGTCGCCCATGATCTGGATCTTTTTGCCCAGGGCGTCCGTCAGGAGCTTCCAGCCGGCCCAGTCGTCCTCGGCCAGACCGTCCTCGATCGAGACGATCGGGTAGCGCTTCACCAGGGCGGCGTAGAACGCGATCATCTCCTCGGCCGTCTTGACGGGCTTCTTCTCCGCGGCGAGGCGGTACTTCCCGCCGGCGTAGAAGGAACTGGCGGCGGCGTCGAGGGCGATGGCAATGTCCTTTCCCGGCCGGTAGCCGGCCTGGACGATCGCCTCCACGATCACCTCCAGGGCCTCCTCGTTGGATTTCAGGTTCGGGGCGAAGCCGCCCTCGTCGCCGACGGCGGTGTTGTAGCCCTTCGCCTTGAGGACGGCCTTCAGGCGGTGGAAGGTTTCGGCGGCCATGCGCAGGCCGTCGGCGAAGGTCTTCGCCCCCACGGGCATGACCATGAACTCCTGGATGTCGACGTTGTTGTCCGCGTGCTGGCCGCCGTTTAGGATGTTGCACATGGGCACCGGGATGTCCTTCGCGCCGACCCCGCCGAGGTAGCGGTACAGCGGCAGGTCCAGCGCCTCGGCCGCCGCGCGGGCGCAGGCCAGCGAGACGCCGAGGATGGCGTTGGCGCCGAGCTTTCCCTTGTTGGGCGTGCCGTCCAAGGCGATCATCGTCCGGTCGATCTCCCGCTGACGCAGGCAGTCCAGGCCGATGATTTCGGGACCGATCTTCTCGACGACGTTCCGGACGGCCTTCCGGACGCCCTTGCCGCCGTAGCGCTTCTTCACGCCGTCGCGCAGTTCGAGCATCTCGTGCTCGCCGGTGGAGGCGCCCGACGGGACGGAGGCCCGCCCGACGATGCCCGACAGCAGGGTGACCTCGGCCTCGACCGTGGGGTTGCCCCGGGAGTCGAGGATCTCTCGCGCGTGTACCTGGATGATGTCCGTCATATGCCCTCCTCGTGCCTGCATGGCGATTGGCGTTTGTCTGCGGATGCCGACCGGGCGCCGCCCCGGCTCCGCCGTGTCTCCGCCGGACCCGGGATTCGCGGGGTCCTGCCGGTGTGCACGGGGGGCGCCTCTCGTGAAGACTCTTAGCGTAAATTCGTGCATTTTACAATCCGAGATCGCGGGCGGCGGCCGGATTACGCTTGATCGGCGGGGAGAAGTCGGGTAGGATCGGGACCGGATTCGGGGATCGCCCCCGGCGGTCCTGCAGGATGCCGGGGCGCCGCGCAACCGGCCCTATGACAAAACGCTTCGAATTGGGACTTTTTTGCCGGGGCCTCCGGACGGGACGCATCGTGGAAGAGATAAGAACGAGACTGCACCTCCACCTGAAGAAGTGGCTGGAAAAGGCCGTCGGGGACTACCGCATGATCGCGGCGGGCGACCGCGTGCTCGTGGGCGTCTCGGGAGGTGTCGACAGCTTTGTCCTGCTGGACCTCCTGAATTCGCCCATGATCTTCACGCCGCCCTTTTCGATCCTCGCGGCGCACATCGACCTGGGGTTCGACGCCGCGGGGGAGGGCGCGGCCAGGGTCGCCGCCCGCCTGAAGGAGACGGGGATCCCCCTCATTTCTGAACGGACGGACATCGGGCCGGTCGCCCACAGCGAGGTCAACCGCAAGAACCCCTGCTTCCTCTGCTCGCGCCTGCGGCGGCGGCGCCTCTTCGAGATCGCGGCGGCCGAGGGATGCACGAAGGTCGCGCTCGCCCATCACCGGGACGACATCATCGAGACGCTCCTGATCAACCTGTTCTTCGGACGGGAGATCAGCACGATGACGCCGAACCAGCCCCTCTTTGGCGGGCAGCTCCACATCATCCGGCCGCTCGCCTACGTCCCGGAGGCGCTCGTGAAGAAGTACGGCCGGGAGCGGGGGATCGCTCCGGCGGAGGAGCGCTGCCCGACGAGCCGGACGTCGCGGCGGCGGACCGTCAAGGACCTCCTGGACGGACTGGAGCGCGACAACCCGGAGGTGCGGGACAACATCTTCCGGGCGATGGGGCACGTCAAACCGGATTACCTGCTCGCGCCCCCGCGGCCGCTGAAGACGGCGCGGATGGGAAGGAGCCGTGGGGCCGGGGCGGAGAAACCGATCAGCGACGCTGGCGGGCGCCGCGCCGGAATGGGTGTCGGCGGAGCCGCCGGACACGCGGGAGCGGAGAGGACGGCCTGAGACATGGCGAAGAAGGATTTGCCGGAAAAGCTCATCTGCGCGAACAAGCAGGCGCGGCTCAACTACTTCATTGACGACACGTTCGAGGCCGGCATCGTCCTTTCGGGGACGGAGGTCAAGGCCCTGCGCGAGGGGCGGGCCAACCTGCGCGACAGCTACGCCCAGGTGACGGACGGAGAGGTCTTCCTCTACGACCTGCACATCAGCCCCTACACCTATGGCAACCGCTACAACCACGAGCCCCTGCGCGTGCGGAAGCTCCTCCTCCACAAGCAGGAGATCCGCCGCCTGTACGGTAAGACGCAGGAGAAGGGATTCACGCTCGTGCCGACGAAACTCTATTTCAAGCACGGACGCGTCAAGGTGGAGATCGGCCTCGGGCGGGGAAAGAAACTCTACGACAAGCGCGAGACGCTCAAGCGCCGCGAGGACGAACGCGACATGGCCCGGAGCTTCCGCCACCGCGACCGCGGGTGACCGGCCTCACCTGAAAAGGCCCCGCGGGAAGGGGGCTTCGCACCTGGGATTTCCCCGGTCCGGTGCCCTGAGCCCGGTTCCACCGCAATGCGACGTTTCGGGGGGGCGGTCGGCGCGCCCCGCGCTTCCTAAAACCCGAACGCCCGCACCGTGCGGGCCTCTTTCGGCTGAACTCGCCGTCCCCGAGCCCGCCCGGTGCGGAGGCTCCCTTACATGCTCGCAAGTTTGCTTGACTTCCGGGCGCGGGGTCGCTATATTTGAACCACTGCAAGGATGATCTCCAAAAGGATGGGGGCGTCACGGTTTCGACGGGGATAGTTGAAGCTGCAGCAGCGTGCCGAGGTTCCTACAGGCCTCGTTAAACAGGTAGGAAAACCATAATCGCAGACAACTACGATTACGCCTTAGCCGCCTAAGAACGGCTAACGTCCTCCCCGGACTCTCCTGCCGGACCGGATGAGGGCGTCGACCAGGCAGGATAGCCGAACCCCTTCTCCTGGCGGGGGCGGGGCGAAATCCTCAACAGGATAGCGCGGCGGCATCCGGCCTTTGGGAGGCCGCTGGCGCGAAGACAAAACGAAGGCTGCGCACGGAGAACCTGCAGTGGAATATTTTCGGACGGGGGTTCGACTCCCCCCGCCTCCACCAT
>DAOPOS010000036.1:0-16822 GCA_035358035.1 Syntrophales bacterium
ATCTGAGGGGGCGGGAACAAAGCCGTTCCGGTCGGGAGATCATAGCCGAGATCCGCTCCTTGGCGGATCTCGGCATACGCGAGGTGACGCTGCTCGGTCAGAACGTGAACTCCTACGGAGTGGGGACGCCGGAAGGGAAGGATTTCCCGGGCCTGATTCGGGAAATCGGCGCCGTCTCCGGTATCGAGCGCATCCGCTTCACGACCTCGCATCCGAAGGACCTGTCGGCGGACTTGATGCAGTGCTTCCGAGAGGTCGAGTCACTCTGCGGACACATTCACCTTCCGGTTCAGGCCGGTTCGAACCGAGTTCTCGCCCGGATGAACCGGGGGTATACCCGGGAGGGATATCTGGACAAGGTCCAACGACTCCGGGACGCCTGTCCGAACATCAGCATCACCTCGGACATCATCGTCGGTTTCCCGGGGGAAACCGAGGCCGATTTTCGTGAGACGCTGGATCTGATGGGAAAAATCAGATTTGACAATTTGTTCTCTTTTAAATATTCTCGACGCGAAGGAACGGCGGCCATGAAGATGACGGAGCCGGTTGCGGAGGAGGTCAAGTCGGAGAGGCTGAAGATCCTGCAGGCCCTTCAGGACGAACATACCCAGGAGAGAAACCGGCTTTCGATCGGAAGGGTGGAGGAGATCCTCGTGGAAGGCGTCAGTCGGACATCGTCCCGGCATTTGACGGGGCGCACCCGCGGCAACAAGATCGTGAACTTTGCCGGAGAGGAACGGCTGATCGGCCGGACGGTGCGTTGCCGCATCGCGCAGGCCTTTCTCCATTCTCTCCGGGGCGAGCTTCAACTTCCGGAGGCCTGATCATGCTGATCGAAATGAAGATATCCGGGCTGACGATCGATCCCCTCACCAATACGCCGATCGTCATCCTCAAGGACCTGGAAGAGAAGAAGGCGATCCCGATCTGGATCGGCCTGTTCGAAGCGAGCGCAATCGCCACGGAAATGGAGAAAATCAGCTTCGCCCGTCCCATGACGCACGACCTGCTGAACGAGATCTTAAAGACGCTTGAGGTCGAGGTCATGCGGGTGGAGATCAACGACCTGAGAAACAACACCTTCTTCGCCAACATTTTCATGGCGAGGGAGGGAAGGGATTACGTCATCGATTCGCGCCCGAGCGATGCCCTGGCCCTCGCCCTGCGCGCCCATGCCCCAATCTTTGTCGAACAGAAGGTGATCGACAAGTCGCGAAACGTGGATTTCGGAGCAAAGGGGACGGACTTGGATCAGATGCAGGAAGAGAAATTGAAGGAATTCCTGGAGAATATGTCTCCGGAGGAGTTCGGCAAGTACAAGATGTAGGCCTCTGTGAGCGGCGCCACGAAGGACGGATCGAAGCGGGCTTTCGTGGCTGTTATTTTTATCGGGACCCGGATTTACCCCGAGCGCGCGGCGTTGTTGGGGGCCTGCCGGGGAGCGGCGGCATGACACGATGATCGAGGACGTGGAGCAGGCCCTGAGGCATTTCTCGCGACACATGGAGATGGAGCGGGATCTGTCCCCCCATACCCGGAAGAACTACCTGCACGACATCCGGCAGTTTGTCGCGTTTCTCGAGGCCGAGGCCCTGATCGAACCGGCGCAGGGGCAGGGACTGGAGGCCATCGATGCCTTCATGATCCGGACCTTCCTGGCGGGGCTCTACCAGCGCCGGATCCGGAAGGTTTCGATCGCCAGGAAGATCTCCGCCCTGAAGGGCTTTTTCCGCTACCTCCAGCGGGACGGGGTGCTCAAGGGCAACCCGGCGGAACTCATCCAGACGCCGCGCATCGAGACGTACGTCCCCTCCGTCCTGTCCGCCGACGAAATGGAGGACCTGCTCAAGCCCCTCCCGGACGCCCGGTTTTCGGAAGCGAGAGATCGGGCGGTCCTGGAGCTGCTGTACTCGTCGGGCATCCGCCTGAGCGAACTGACGGGACTCAACGGCGGGGATGTCGACTTCGGGGCGGGACTGGTCCGGGTTCGCGGGAAGGGCAAAAAGGACCGGATCGTTCCGGTCGGCGGCCCGGCGCTGACCGCCCTGGGCGCCTATCAGGAGGCGCGGGACGCCCTGTTTCCGGTGCCGGCCGGGGCCGGTCCGGGGCCGCTCTTCGTCAACCGGCGCGGCGGACGGATCAGCACCCGCTCCATTGCTCGAATCGTCGAACGGTCGGCGGTCAAGAGCGGGGTGCGCCGGAAGGTCAGTCCGCACATGCTCCGGCATACGTTTGCCACGCATATGCTCGACGCCGGCGCCGATCTGAGGGCGATCCAGGAGTGTCTCGGCCACGAGAGCCTGTCGACGACGCAGAAATACACGGCCGTGAGCGTCGCCCGGCTAATGGAGGTTTACGACAAGGCCCATCCGAAGGCTGGAGGAGGACACAAGAAGCCATGATCATGCATGGAACGACCATCGTCGCCGTCCGGCACAAGGGAAAGGTCACCGTGGCCGGGGACGGACAGGTGACCATCGACGTGACGGTCATGAAGCACGGCGCCCGGAAGGTCCGCCGCATCTACCACAACGAGGTCATCGTGGGATTCGCCGGGGCGACGGCGGATGCCTTCACGCTGTTCGACCGCTTCGACCAGAAGCTGGAGCAGTACAACGGCAATCTCCTGCGCGCCGCGGTGGAGCTGACGAAGGACTGGCGGACCGATCGCGTTCTGCGGCATCTGGAGGCGCTGATGATCGCCGTCAACCGGGACAATTTTCTCATGATCTCGGGCATCGGCGACGTCATCGAGTCGGATGACGACGTCATGGCTATCGGCTCAGGCGGCCCTTACGCCCTGGCCGCGGCCCGCGCGCTCATCCGGCACACCGACCTCACGGCCGCCGAGATCGCCCGGGAGGCCGTCACCATCGCCTCGGAGATCTGCATTTATACGAACGACAACATTACGCTTGAAGAGCTGGATACGGCGGAGGTTCCGGAAGGGACGGGCCGGAGCCGGTCCGGCAGTTAGAGGAATTCATGTCTGAGAACGGATTGACCCCCAAACGGATCGTCGAAAAACTCGACCGTTACATCATCGGCCAGGGAGAGGCCAAGCGGGCTGTCGCGATCGCCCTGCGCAACCGCTGGCGGCGCCAGAATGTCGTCAAGGATCTGGCCGACGAGATTTCGCCGAAGAATATCATCATGATCGGTCCGACGGGCGTGGGCAAGACGGAGATCGCCCGCCGCCTCGCTAAGCTCGACAACTCCCCTTTCATCAAGGTGGAGGCCTCGAAGTTCACGGAGGTCGGCTATGTCGGCCGCGACGTGGAGTCGATGGTGCGGGATCTGGTCGAACTGGCCGTCAACATGATCAAGGGGGAGGAGCGGGAAAAGGTCCGGGCCAGGGCGTCCGAACTCGCGGAGGAGCGGCTCCTGGACGTTCTTCTGCCCGCCAAGCCCGAAGAGAGGCGGGCGGAGGACCTCATCGCCGGGCGCACGGGGACGGGTCCGGATGCGGCGCCCGCCGTTGACACGACGCGGGAGAAGCTGCGGCGTCTGCTCCGCGAGGGAAAGCTCGACCAGCGCCTGGTGGACCTCGAGGTCTCGGAGGTGCGCGCCAGCCCCATGATCGAGGTGTTTTCCTCCACGGGCATCGAGGACCTCGGCCTCAACATCAAGGAGGTCTTCGGAAATATTTTCCCGCAAAAGAAGAAGCAGCGGCGCGTGATGGTGCCGGAGGCCATCGAAATTCTGACCGACGAGGAAGCGCAGAGGCTCGTCGACATGGACAAGGTCACCCGCGCCGCGATGGAGCGCGTCGAGCAGTCCGGCATCATCTTTCTCGACGAGATCGACAAGATCGTGGGCGGAGACGGCGCGCACGGACCGGACGTGTCGCGCGAGGGCGTCCAGCGGGATCTGCTGCCGATCGTCGAAGGGTCCACGGTCAATACCCGCTACGGAATGGTCAAGACGGATCATATTCTGTTCATCGCCGCCGGGGCCTTCAGCAGCACCAAGCCGTCCGATCTTATCCCCGAACTTCAGGGACGCTTTCCCATCCGGGTCGAGCTGGATTCCCTGGGAAAGGACGAGTTCATCCGCATCCTGACGGAGCCGCACAACGCCCTGATCAAGCAGTATATGGAAATGATGGCGACGGAGGGAATCGATCTCGTCTTCACCGACGAGGCCGTCGCCGAAATCGCCGAAGTCGCGGAGATCGTCAACGAGCGAACGGAAAACATCGGCGCACGCCGGCTGTACACGATCATGGAGACGCTCCTGGACGAGGTGTCCTTCGATGCCCCCGACATGGAGTCAAAACAGGTCGTCATCGACGCCGACTACGTCCGCGAGCGGCTCGACGACATCGTCGAAGACGAGGATCTGAGCCGATACATTCTTTAGGAGGATCACCGGTGGTCGATCGGGTACAGCAGTCCATGGCGCGGGCGGAGGTCCTTCTCGAGGCCCTTCCGTATATCCGGCGGTTCTACAACAAGACCATCGTGATCAAGTACGGTGGCCACGCCATGGTCGACGACGCCCTGAAGACGGCCTTCGCCCGGGACATCGTGATGATGAAATACATCGGGATCAATCCGGTGGTCGTCCACGGCGGGGGGCCGCAGATCGGCACGTTCCTGAAGAAGCTTGGAAAGGATTCCACCTTCATCCAGGGGATGCGGGTTACCGACGAGGAAACCATGGACATCGTCGAAATGGTCCTCGTGGGGAAGGTCAACAAGGAAATTGTGGGGCTCATCAACCACCAGGGCGGCCGGGCGGTCGGCCTGAGCGGGAAGGACGGCGGCCTGATCCGGGCGGAAAAATATCTGCTCAGCGCCGAGAAGGCGAAGGACACCCCGCCGGAAATCATCGACCTGGGGCTGGTCGGGAAGGTGCGGGAGATCGACGGCGCCCTGATTTCCGCCCTCGTGAAGGACGGCTTCATCCCCGTCATCGCGCCGACCGGCGCCGGCGAAGGCGGGGAGACATACAACATCAATGCCGATATCGTTGCCGGGGCGGTGGCCTCGGCCGTGAAGGCGGAAAAGCTCGTCCTGCTCACGGATGTCGCCGGCGTGCTGGACGGCGAGAAGAAACTGGTCAACACGATGAACGACCGGGCGGCCCGGCAGATGATCGAGACCGGGGTTATCGAGGGCGGCATGTTCCCAAAGGTCAAATGCTGCCTCAAGGCCCTGCGCGGCGGGGTGCACAAGACCCACATCGTCGACGGGCGGCTGCGCCACGCGATTCTGCTGGAGATGTTTACCGATTCCGGGATCGGAACCGAGATCGTCGCCTAGGGAACCCCGGGAATCGGGATCTCTCCGCGCGCCGGACGTGTTTCTTCGGAAGGATATTCCGGGCGTGCTTCCGGGATCATTTTTTCAGGCGGCGTTCATCGGGCGGACGGGAGGAGCAAGCGTGAACAAAACGGAGTGGATCGGATTGGGCGAACGGTACCTGATGAACACCTACCGACGCGCGCCCGTCGTTTTCGAACGGGGTGAGGGCGTCCGGCTGTGGGACTGCGACGGCCGGGAGTACCTCGACTTTCTGGCGGGCATCGCCGTCTGCAGCCTCGGCCATGCCCATCCGCGCGTTGTCGAGGCCATCCGGCGCCAGGCGGGCCGGTTGATGCACGTCTCCAATCTCTACCAGATCGAGCCTCAGATCCTCGCGGCGCAGGCCCTGTGCGAGCGGTCCTTTGCCGACCGGATTTTTTTCTGCAACAGCGGCGCGGAGGCGAACGAGGCCGCGATCAAGATCGCCCGGAAGTACGGCCACGAACGCCTGGGCGGGCGGCATGAAATCGTCACCATGCTCAATTCCTTTCACGGACGTACCCTGGCCACGATCACGGCAACGGGCCAGACACGGTTTCAGGCGGGCTTTGAACCGCTGCCGGCCGGCTTCCGCTACGCCCCCTACGACGACCTGAAGGCGCTCGCGGACGCGGTCACGGACCGGACGTGCGCGATCCTGGTCGAACCGATCCAGGGCGAGGGCGGGATCCGCATTCCGGCGCCGAACTATCTTCAGGAGGTTCGCGCCCTGTGCGACGCGCACGGTATTCTCCTGATGCTCGACGAGGTCCAGACGGGGATCGGCCGCACCGGAACGCTCTTCGCCTACGAGCAGGCGGGGATCAGGCCTGACGTCATGACCCTGGCCAAGGCCCTGGGCAACGGGTTTCCGGTCGGGGCGATGCTGGCGACGGAAGAGGTTGCCCGGGTGTTCGATCCGGGAACCCATGCCTCGACCTTCGGCGGGAATCCCCTGGCGACGGCCGCCGTACTGTCGGTTCTCGAAGCCATCGACGAAGAGGGACTCCTCGAACACTGCCGTCAGATGGGCGCCTATTTTCTGGAGCGGCTGGGCGTTCTCAAGCGGAAGCATTCCCTGATCCGGGACATCCGCGGACGGGGGCTTCTGATCGGATGCGAACTGGACTGCGAAGGGGCGCCCTACGTCTCGTGCTGCCTGCAGGAAGGCCTGCTCATCAACTGCACGAACGCCAACGTGTTGCGCTTTGCCCCGCCGCTCGTCGTGACGGCCGGGGACATCGACCGGGCGGTGGAGATTCTCGACACCGCATTGGGGGCATCATGAAAAAGGATCTTTTGAGCGAGCTCGATCTGACCAAAAACGACTTTGAATGCATTTTCGAGAAAGCGCGTCGCCAGAAGCGCATTCACGAAGAGGGGCGGTTCTATCAGCCGCTCCGGGGAAAAACGCTGGGGATGATCTTCGACAAGTCGTCGACCCGGACGCGGATCTCCTTCGAGGTCGGCATGTACCAGCTGGGCGGGATCGCCCTGTTTCTGAACAGCCGCGATACACAGCTCGGGCGGGGCGAGAATATCATGGATTCGGCCCGCATCATGTCCCGCTATCTCGACGGGATCATGATCCGGACCTTTTCCCAGAAGGCCGTCGAGGAGTTCGCGCGCCATGCGACCATTCCCGTCATCAACGGCCTGACCGACCTCCTCCACCCCTGCCAGATCCTGAGCGATCTGTTCACGATCATGGAGAAAAGGGGCACCTACGAGGGGAAGACGATCGCCTACATCGGCGACGGGAACAACATCGCCAATTCCTGGCTCAATGCGGCGGCCCGGCTCCCGATCCGCCTGGCCCTCGCCTGTCCGGAGGGCTATCGCCCGGACCGCCGGATCCTGTCCCGGGCGCTGAAAGGCGGCGCCGAGATCCTCTTGACGGACCGTCCCGAGGAGGCGGTCAGGGGCGCCGACATCGTCTACACCGACGTCTGGGCAAGCATGGGTCAGGAGCACGAGCAGGAGGAGCGGATCAGCCGTTTTCAGGGATTTCAGGTCAACGAAAGGCTGCTCAAACACGCCCGGAAGGACGCCCTCGTCATGCACTGCCTGCCGGCCCATCGCGGCGAAGAGATCACGGAAGAGGTCCTTGACGGTCCCCGGTCCATCGTCGTCGATCAGGCGGAAAATCGGCTGCACGTTCAGAAGGCCATTCTTGAGATACTACTTTAGGGGAGGTTTGGTAATGTCCGATAACATTAAGAAAGTCGTCCTTGCCTATTCCGGAGGGCTGGATACGTCCGTCATCGTCCGGTGGCTGATCGAGACCTACGGGTGCGAGGTTGTCTGTTTCGCCGCCGACGTCGGCCAGAAGGAGGAACTCGACGGGCTCGAGGCCAAGGCGATCAACACCGGGGCGAGCACGTGCTATATCGAGGACCTGCGGGAGGAGTTCGTCCGGGATTTTGTCTTCCCCGCCCTGCGCGCCAATGCCATTTACGAGGGGACCTACCTGCTGGGGACCTCGCTCGCCCGCCCGCTCATCGCCAAGCGGCAGATCGAAATCGCCCACGCGGAAGGCGCCGACGCCGTTTGTCACGGCGCGACCGGGAAGGGGAACGACCAGGTCCGCTTCGAGCTGACCTACATGGCCCTGGATCCGGCCATCCGGATCATCTCCTCCTGGAAGGATCCCCACTGGACGTTCCGGTCCCGTCCCGACATGATCGACTATGCGGACAAATACGGAATTCCGCTGCCCCTGTCGAAGGAAAAGCCCTACAGCGCCGACCGCAACCTCCTGCACATGTCGCACGAGGGAGGGATCCTGGAGGATCCCTGGGCGGAGCCGCCGGAGGACGTCTTTGTCCTGACGGTGTCGCCGGAGGCGGCGCCGGACCGGCCGACCTACGTGGAGATCGCGTTCGAGCAGGGGAATCCGGTCGCCGTGGACGGCGCCGCGATGACGCCGGCGGCGCTCCTGGACCGGCTGAACGACCTCGCCGGGGCGAACGGGATCGGCCGCGTGGACATGGTCGAAAACCGCTTTGTCGGGATGAAGTCCCGGGGCGTCTACGAGACCCCCGGCGGCACCGTCCTCTGGGCGGCGCACCGCGCCCTCGAGTCCATCACGATGGATCGCGAGGTGATGCTGATGAGGGACTCCCTGACGCCCAAGTACGCGCAGCTCGTCTACAACGGCTTCTGGTACGCGCCGGAGATGGAGACCCTGCAGCGGTACATCGACGCGACGCAGGAGAACGTGACCGGTACGGTGCGCGTCAAGCTGTACAAGGGCAACGCCATCGTGGTCGGCCGCAAGTCTCCCTACTCCACGTACCGGGAGGATTACGCCACCTTCGACCGGGACCAGGTGTACAACCAGATGGACGCCACCGGCTTCATCCGGCTCAATGCCTTAAGGCTGAGGATCCGGTCGCTGATCAAGGGCCAGGTCGCCTGATGCGCACGTCATCCGTCAGAAAGAGCGGCAGATCATGATACCGATCAACAAGACGAAGAAACTCTGGGGAGGCCGGTTCAGGGAGCCCACCGACCGGCTGGTCGAGGCCTTTACCGCCTCGGTCCAGTATGACCGGCGGCTGTACCGCTACGACATCGAGGGCAGCATCGCCCACACCCGCATGCTGGTCAAGCAGGAGATCCTGAAGAAAAAAGAGGGCGCGCTCATCATCACGGGCCTGAAGAAGATCCTCAAGGACATTCAGGAGGAGACCTTCACCTTCCGCACCGGGGACGAGGACATCCACATGGTCATCGAGCGGGCCCTGATCCGGGCGGTCGGCGACGTCGGCGGCAAGGTCCATACCGGGCGCAGCCGCAACGACCAGATCGCCCTGGACATCCGGCTCTACCTTCGCGACGAAATCCGGGAGGTCCTCGTCCGGATCAAAGCGCTCCAGGACACGCTCGTCGACCTCGCGAAGGCCGAATTCGGCACGGTCATGCCCGGCTATACGCACCTCCAGAAGGCCCAGCCGGTCCTGCTGTCGCATTATCTGCTCGCCTACTGGGAAATGCTCGACCGGGACGGGCAACGGCTCACCGATTCCCTGAAGCGGGTGAACGTCCTGCCCCTGGGCGCCGCGGCCCTGGCCGGCACGGGCCTGCCCCTGGACCGGCATTACACCGCGGAACTGCTCGGTTTCGAAGGCGTTTCCAGAAACAGCATGGATACCGTCGGCGATCGCGATTTTGTGGCCGAATTCATTTTTACGGCCTCTGTCGTCATGATGCACCTGAGCCGCTTCTGCGAGGACCTGATCCTCTGGTCAACGGAGGAGTTCGGTTTCATCGAAATCGCCGACGCCTATACGACCGGCAGCAGCATCATGCCGCAAAAGAAGAATCCGGACGTAGCGGAGCTCGTCCGGGGAAAGACCGGACGCGTCTATGGCCATCTGGTCACCCTCCTGACCTTCATGAAGGGCCTCCCGATGAGCTACAATCGTGACCTCCAGGAGGACAAGGAGCCGCTCTTCGACACGGTGGACACGGTCAGGGCCTGCCTGGACGTCTTCACCGCCATGCTCCGGCACACCCGCTTCAACCGGGAGCGGATGCTGACGGAGGCGGCCAAAGGCTTTGCCGTCGCGACCGATGTCGCGGAATACCTGACGCGGAAGGGCGTCCCCTTTCGGGAGGCCCACCGGATCGTCGGGCGGATCGTCGGGTACTGCCTCGAGAACGACAAGTCCTTCGACGATCTGACGCTGAAGGAATGGCGGAAGTTCGACCGGAAATTCACCCGGGACATCCGGGCCGCCCTGGCGGTGGGAACCTCCGTCGACGCGCGCAAGACGGCCGGCGGCACCGCGCGGGACCTGGTCTGGAAGCGGATTACGGAGATTGAAGGTCAACGTGAACCGAAGGCCTGACCGAAACGGCACCCACCGGTGGACGCTCGCGATCCTGGCCGCGATCCTGGCCGTCATCGTTCTCTGGGCCTGCGGCCGGAAGGGGGATCCCCTGCCGCCCCGGGTCGAGGCGCCCGCGGCCATCGGCGGTCTGACCGTCGAGAGGGCCTCGGAGGGATTCCGGCTCCGCTGGACGCCGCCCGGCGCCGGGGTGGACAGGATCAGGATCCTGCGGAGCGACGTCACGAACGCCTCCTGCCCCGGCTGCCCGAAGGAGTACCGGCTGCTGACGGAACTGATCCCCGGCAACGACGGTGTTCTGCCCGTCACCTACACGGACCGGACGGTCGAGGAGGGCGCGGCCTGTACCTATCGGCTCGTCGCCTGCGGTCCGGAGGGGGTCTGCGGCGAGGAGAGCGCGGAGGCCGGAATCAAGGACTGAGGGCTGAGATATGAATGACTTCCAGTTCAGACAGGATCGCCTCTTTTGCGAGGAAACGCCGGTGGAGGCGATCGCCGGGGCGGTCGGCACCCCCTTTTACCTTTACAGTCACCGCACGCTGGCGCGGCATTTTCAGGTTTTCGACGAGGCCTTCGCCGACGTCCCGCATCTGATCTGCTATGCCGTCAAGGCGAACTCGAATATCGCCCTGCTCGGCATTTTTGCCCGCGCCGGGGGCGGGGCGGACATCGTTTCGGGCGGCGAGCTCTACCGCGCGCTCAAGGCGGGCATCCCCCCCGCCAAGATCGTCTATTCGGGGGTGGGGAAGCGGATCGACGAGATCGAGTACGCCCTCCGCGAAGGTATCCTCATGTTCAACGTGGAATCCCCGCAGGAACTCGAATTGATCGACGAAACGGCCGCACGGATGGGCAAGCGGGCCGGCATCGCCCTCCGGGTCAACCCGGACGTCGATCCGGAGACCCACCCGCACATCTCCACCGGGCTCAAGGAGAACAAGTTCGGGATTGATGTCTCCCGTTCGCTCGAGGCGTACCGCCGGGCAAGGCGTCTCTCCAGCCTTGACATCAAGGGCGTAAGCTGCCATATCGGATCCCAGGTGACGAAAATTTCCCCCTTCGTCGAGGCCCTGGAGCGGATCAAGCGGCTGATCGAACTGCTCCGGGAAGAGGGGATCGCGATTCGCTACCTCGATCTGGGCGGCGGTCTGGGCATTACGTACGACCGGGAAACCCCGCCGCATCCGTCGGAGTATGCCCGGGCGCTGCTCGACGCCTCCCGGGAGATGGACTGCACCTTCATCTTCGAGCCGGGTCGCGTGATCGTCGGCAATGCGGGCATTCTGGTGACCCGCGTCCTCTACACCAAGGAGACGGAGGATAAGCGCTTCCTGATCGTCGACGCCGGCATGAACGATCTCGTCCGCCCGAGCCTCTATCAGGCTTACCACCAACTCCTTCCCGTTGTCGGGGAAGGACGCGAGGAGCGCGTCTATGACGTCGTCGGACCGATCTGTGAGTCCGGCGACTATCTGGCGAAGGGACGGTCGCTTCCGGACCTGAAGCGGGGCGAACTGCTGGCCGTCATGAGCGCGGGGGCGTATGGCTTCGCGATGGCGTCGAATTACAACTCCCGTCCGCGCGTCCCGGAGGTCCTGGTCCGGGGGAGCGAGTATGCCGTTATCCGGAAACGCGAGCGGTATGAAGACCTGATCAGCGGCGAGACGATTCCGGAGCGGCTGATCGCGGGCTGAGGGACTTGGGACGGGGCGAAGGACGGGAACCGGGGCATTCAAAGAAAACGGGCTGGATCAAGAATCTTGAAGGAGGCGTTATGTTTCAGGGAGCGATCGTCGCCATCGTCACACCGTTCCGCAACGGGGAGGTGGACGAGGAGAGACTGAGGGAGCTCATCGAATTCCAGATTGCGGGCGGGACGGACGGCATCGTCCCCTGCGGCACGACCGGCGAGTCGGCGACACTGTCCCACGAGGAGCACGACCGCGTGATCGAGATCACCATCGATGCGGTGAAGAAGCGCGTTCCCGTTATTGCGGGCACGGGGTCCAACAGCACCCGGGAGGCGCTCAGGCTCACCCGGCATGCCCATGAATGCGGCGCCGACGGCGCCCTGATGGTCTGCCCGTATTACAACCGCCCCGGTCCCGAGGGCCTCTACCAGCACTTCAAGGCGGTCGCGGAGGCCGTGCCCATTCCCATCATCCCCTATAACATTCCGGGGCGCACCGGGGTCAACATGATGCCGGATACGGTGGCGCGTCTGGCCAGGATCCCCAACATCGTGGGCATCAAGGAGGCCTCCGGCTCCCTGAAGCAGATGAGCGACATCGTGCGGCTCTGCGGAGCGGGGTTTGCGGTCCTGTCCGGGGACGACTTCTTCACCCTGCCGCTCATGGCCATCGGGGGCAAGGGGGTCATCTCGGTCGCGTCGAACGTCGCGCCGGCCGACATGGCAGCGCTCGTGGATGCGGCCGCCGCGGGAGACATGGCCCGGGCGAGGGAGCTGCATCACAAGCTCACCCCGCTGATCGACGCGCTCTTCATCGAGACCAACCCGGTCCCCGTCAAGGCGGCCCTCAAGCTGATGGGCCGGATCGACGACGAAGTCCGGCTGCCCTTAAGCCGGCTGTCGGACGCGAATCTGGAGAAGCTCCGGGGCGTCGTGAAGGCCTATGGTCTGATTTCATAGAGGCGTTCCGCCCGCCGGGGAGAGGGGGAGCCGACAGCATCCCCCACGGCGGGCGCCCGGTCCATATGTTCATCCGGAGGGAGGAAAATGGGAGTCGTCAAGGCCATTGTAACGGCAGCGGGAGGACGGATGGGGGGGCGGATCATCAGCCTCATCGACCAGACGGACGGGATCGAGCTGTCGGGGGCGGTCGAGGTGAAGGGACACCCGCTTGTCGGTCGAAAGGCCGGGGAGGTCCAGGGCGTCGGAAGGCCCGGCGTGATCGTCCATGACGATCTGTCCGCATGTATCGACAAGGGCGATGTGATCATCGACTTCACCCACCATGCCGCCTCGCTCGCCCATGTGAAGCTCGCCGCCCAGCAGGGTCGGGCCATCGTGATCGGTACGACCGGGTTCAGCGACGCGGAGCTTCAGGAGATCCGCAAGCTGGCCAAGGATGTCCGCTGCGTGCTCGCGCCGAACATGAGCGTGGGGGTCAACATTCTCTTCAAGGTGCTCCAGGAGGTCGCCCGGATCCTGGGAGACGATTACGATGTCGAGATCGTCGAGGCGCACCACAACCAGAAGAAGGACGCGCCCAGCGGGACGGCCATGAAAATGGCGCAGGTCATCGCCGAGGCCCTGAACCGCGACCTGGGAAAGGCGGCGGTCTATCACCGCGAGGGCATGATCGGGGCGCGGACCCAGAAGGAAATCGGCATTCAGACCCTTCGCGCCGGCGACATTGTCGGCGAGCACACCGTTCTGTTCGGCGGCGCGGGGGAGAGGCTGGAATTCACCCACCGGGCCCACAGTCGGGACAATTTCGCGCGCGGGGCCATCCGGGCCGCGAAGTGGGTCGTCGGACAGCCCAACGGGCTGTATGACATGCAGGATGTCCTCGGCCTGCGCGAGAGGAAATAGGTCGTCAGTCCGAGTATGCGTCCGGGGATCATCAGCTTCATCGGGGTGGGCGCGAATCTCGGGCGACCGGAGCAACAGTGCCGGGACGCCCTCCGGCGCGTGGGGGAGCGGGAAGGAATCGACCTGCTGCGGACGGCCTCCTTTTACCGCACCGAGCCGATCGGCGATCCGGATCAAGCGTGGTTCGTCAACACGGTCGCCGAGCTTCGCACGGTATTGCCGCCGCTCGGGCTGCTGTCGGAACTGACGGCGATCGAGCGGGAGATGGGCCGCCGCCGTTGCGGGGGGTCCGCGGAGCCGCGGGTGATCGATCTGGATTTACTGCTCTACGGACAGGAGGTCGTCGCCGAGGCCAATCTGGTCGTGCCGCACCCGAGAATGCACGAGCGGCGTTTCGTCCTCGTTCCCATGAACGAAATTGCCGGCTACGTTCTGCACCCCGCCTTCGGCGTTTCGATGCATGGCCTGCTCTCACGCTGCGGCGATCCGGGCCGGGTGGAAAGGATTGGGGAAGGGGAGACACACGAGGGGACTGAAAACTAATGTTTAATCTTCTGAGATTGATTGTGATCATTCTCATCCTCTATTTTCTCTATCAGGGGGTTCGGCGGATTTTTCTCTCCGACGGGAAGCAGAAGCCGATCCAGGGCGACGAGCGGTCCAAACAGGTTCGCGGCGAAGATCTGGTCGAGGATCCCCAGTGTCACATGTATGTCCCCGTGAGCCGCGCGATCGAGAAGCGCATCGGGGAACGCACGCTGCACTTCTGCAGCGAGGCGTGCTACCGGGCCTACCAGGAATCGAACAAATGAAAGCCCATAGGGAGGGAGCATGAAGTTTTTTATCGATACCGCGAACATCGACGAGATCAACCAGGGGCTTGCCCTCGGCATGGTGGACGGCGTGACGACCAATCCGACGCTGATTGCCAGGGAAAAGAAGCCCTTCGCATGGGTCGTCAAGGGGATTCTCAAGGCCGTGGAGGGACCGGTGAGCCTCGAAGTCATCGGGACGTCGGCCAAAGAGATGGTCACGGAGGGACGGAAACTGGCGAAGATGGGGTCCAACGTCGTGATCAAGGTTCCCATGACGACGGAGGGATTGAAGGCCACGCGGCTCTTCTCGGCCGAAGGCATCCGCGTCAACCAGACCCTGGTCTTTTCGCCCGTCCAGGCCCTGATGGCGGCCAAGGCCGGGGCGGCCTACGTCAGCCCGTTTGTCGGCCGCCTTGACGACATCGCCCATGACGGCATGGAACTCGTCGACCAGATTCTCACGATTTACGAGAATTACGGCTTCGAGACCGAGGTCATCGTCGCCAGCATCCGCCATCCCCGGCACGTCCTCGATGCCGCGCTCATGGGCGCGGACGTGGCGACGATTCCCTACAAGGTGATCGCGCAGCTGGCCGGGCACCCGCTGACGGACAAGGGCGTGGTGGCCTTTCTGGAAGACTGGAAAAAGGTCCCCACCAAGTAGACGAAAGAGGGGCGGCGCCCGATGATCGAATTTCTGCTCAAGGCCTTCGACCGGCTCCCCATCTCCCCCTCGCGACGGGAGGTGATCAATCTCCCCAACACGATCACCCTGATCCGCATTGGTTTCATTCCCGCGCTGTTCCTCCTGTTGCTGCCGCCGGGGCCCCGGGCGAGCCTGATCCTGACGGCATTCTTCATCCTGGTGTCGTTCACCGATCTGCTGGACGGGTACATTGCACGCAAATACAAGATCGTCACGAAAATGGGGAAGTTTCTGGATCCGATCGCGGACAAGCTCGTCGTCAATACGGCGATGCTGCTCATGATCCCGATCGGACGCATCCCCGCGTGGATCGTGGCCATCACGATCATCCGCGACATTGCCGTGGACGGCATGCGTTCGATGGCCTCCACGGAGGGGCTGGTGATCGACGCCAGCCGCCTGGGCAAACAGAAGACCCTCTGCCAGATCTTCGCCGTATCGGCCCTGATGATCCATTATCCGCTCTTCGGGATCAACGCCCACGTCGTCGGCATGGCGGTGCTCTACGTGGCGCTTGTCCTGACCGTGGTTTCCGGCGGAGATTACTTCATCAAGTTCTACCGCGGTGCAATCCGCGCCGGCAAGGACGAGGCCGGGGGGTAGAAACGAGTCTTGGGGTGACGCCTATGATCGATCCGTCCACCATCCATTATCCCGCCCTCGACCGGCCGGAAATCACGGCCTTCCTTTTCTATCCCCGGCCGGAGTGGGTACCGGGAGGCGCCGACCGCGCGGAGGGGATTCACATGATCCCGGTGGATGACGGGATTTCGATCGGCGCCCGGTTTCACCTGGTCGATCCGGCGGCGCCCAACCTCCTTTTCTTTCACGGCAACGGCGAGATCGTTTCGGACTATGACGACATCGCCGACCTGTACGCGCGGATCGCGACCAACTTCCTGCCGGTGGACTACCGCGGCTATGGCAGGTCCGGCGGTCGGCCGACGGTGACGGCCATGATGCGCGACGCGCATGCCATCTTCGCCTACGTCCGCCGGTGGCTGGCCGAAAATCGCCACACGGGACCGCTGATCGTCATGGGACGGTCGCTGGGGAGCGCCGCCGCCCTGGAGCTTGCCGCCCGTTATCCGGATGGCATTGACGGACTGATTGTCGAAAGCGGCTTTGCCTATGCCGTGCCGTTGCTTCGGCTCATGGGCGTCGACACCGACAGACTGGGGATCACCGAATCGGAGGCCTTCGACAACACCGCGAAAATCGGGCGCTATCCCGGGCCGACCCTGGTGATCCACGCCGAGTTCGACCACATCATCCCCTTTTCCGACGGGGAGGCCCTCTTCGCGGCCTCGCCGGATCCGGAGAAGCGCTTTCTTAAGATCCCCGATGCGAACCACAACGACATCTTTCTCCACGGGATCGGGCCCTACCTCGAGGCCGTCCGCGGGCTCGCCGCGCGTTGCATGCAAAAGGCGAAACCCTGACGGGCCGGAGTCTTTATCGGTCTTCAAGTTTTGTATTGACAAAAACGGTCAATTGCTATAATGACCCCAAGTCTTCGATGAGCGGGCGTAACTCAGCGGTAGAGTGCCACCTTGCCAAGGTGGACGTCGACGGTTCAAATCCGTTCGCCCGCTCCA
>DAOPOS010000037.1:0-16453 GCA_035358035.1 Syntrophales bacterium
TCCTGATTTTCTTGACACGAAAAACAATTTCGTCTATGTCCTCGACCGACCGGTCAGTCATACCACTTAGCGATCCACGCCGGCGCCTCGGCCGACCGGTTTTGAGGTGCGTGGGAAGTCCCGTCCGTCTGTGGAGGAAGATCATCCGCCACCGGTGGGCGTGACTTAATTCTGGAGAAAGAGGAGGTTGGAAAGTGAAGAGAATTGCGTTGGGAATGGTCATCATGGCGGCATTGGTATTCGCCACGACCCCGCTTTGGGCTGCGTCGCCGATCGGCAAGTGGAAGACGATCGATGAAAAGGACGGCAAGGCGAAGTCCATCGTCGAGGTCTACGAACAGAACGGAAAGATTTACGGCAAATTTCTCGAAATGGCAAACCCGGCGGACAAGAACAAGGTCTGCGACAAGTGCGAGGGCGCCGACAAGGGAAAGCCCATCGTCGGGATGGTCTTCATCAAGGGGCTCAAAGCGGACGGCGATGAATACACCGGCGGCACCATCCTCGATCCCGGCTCCGGAAAGGTCTACAAGGGCAAGCTCAAGGTGATCGACGGCGGCAAGAAGCTGAAGGCCTCCGGATGCATTTCGTTCATCTGCAAGGGGCAGACCTGGCTGAAGGTCGATTGATGGCGGTCGAGCTCGACTCCGCACAGCCATGAAGAAATGAGGGGGACCCTCCCACGGATCCCCCTTTTTTTTTGCGGGACCGCGGAGGCGAGACGTTCCGGAATGAAAGCACGCCGACGCCGGCCGATTGGACGGCGCGCTTCAACGGGGGTCCATGCGCTGATCGCTTCCCGGCCGGCGACCGGCTCAAAATCGGCATGGACGGCGGGCGTGAGGCGGAGCCAGGGGAACCGCTTCACGAACGCCCGATCCTGAATTCGCCATCCGCGGCCTGCAAAAGACAGCCGCATCAGAAAAGGAGGGTAAGATGTACATTGGTTCCTACTTGAGAATCGAATCCTGGATGTTCGAAATTGTTCTCTACCTGTTGTTCATTCTGGTTTTCTGGGCCGGCACAAAGATCATCGGCAGAGAAAAAACAAGTCTCTTCCTCTGGGGCTCTCTGATCTGGACCCTGACCGTCGAGAATGCCATGGTCATGATCGGGGCCTATGATTATTTCGCCTATGCGAACTACTACTGCTGGGCGGACACATTCATCCCGGGCTTCAGCGGCTGGAGCTGCATGGTCTTTTTCGTGCCGCTGAGCATCTCGATCGGCTGGTTCATCTTCGGCCTGTCTGCCTTCATTATTTCGGACCGTATACTGCCGCGGGGCAATATCTGGATCAAGGCGGTGGTCGCCTCCGTCATGATGGTCAGCCTGGATATGCTGATGGATCCGATCAGCGTCGTGAATGAATGGTGGCGTTGGACCGTTGCCGGTTTTTACTTCCGGGGAGTCAGCGTCGGCAATTACATCGGCTGGTTTTTCATGCTGTTCTTCTTCGCCGGCATTTATGAACGCAGCGTCATCGAGAAGGGTTCCTTTGCCTGGTTGCGCCCCATCGAAAGGCTCATCTTCCGGCGCGACACAAAAGACCTGGCGGATGCCGACAGCCAGACCCTCAAGAAGATTTTCTATTTCCGCGCCGTGGTTTTCATTCCCGTCATGCTGTTTGTCACCATTTTGGCATCCCAGCCGCTCAAGCACATCGGATTCAACCGGTACGCACCGTTCAACAGTGTTTTCCCAACGACATACGACCAAAAGTACCCGGCATCGGCGAAGCCGGCCGGACTGGCGCCGGCGGTCATTCCCGACGGCGACCCGAGAAGGGTCAAGGGTCCGCGTTGTGAAATCGGCAAGGGAACGACCGTTCCGGTTCATCCTGCAGGAGGTGCAAGCCATGTTCAAAAGTAAATTGAATCCGGAAGTCACCGCCGACACCCTGAAGGGGCGTCTGTGGATCGGGGTGTTCATGCTGGCGATCTGGCTGGTCTTCCTCTGTTGGGCCGGCATCACCTTCCCGTTCGTGGGACACGAGACCACCAGGCAGAACATCGTCTATGGGGTGATCGTGGGCCTTCCCTTCCTGGTGCTCATGACCCTCTATATGGCGCTTGCCGTGAAGGACCTCAAAGAGGCGCTTGCGGCCATGAAGGCATTTTCCGGGAAAAACAGGAAGTGAACGCGGAATAGACGGGGTGGATCGACGCGCGTCCGGGGGACGAACGCCCGGGCGCCAAAACTCCGCATCCCGTGTCGCCGGTTCGCCGGCGACACGGGATGGAACCCGCTGCACGAAATGTCCGCTATGTTATGTGGCGGAATTGATGTAGCGCGTCACGCTCTCGGCGATGGTGCGGACGACCCGCTCGAATTCCTTCTCGTCCTTGTCGAGCAGGGTCATCCGGAATCCCGGCAGGGCGGTGAAGAACGACGTCAGCGGCACGACGCAGATCCCGGTCGCCCCCAGGAGATAATACACGAAGCGCTTGTCGGGCTCGATCCGGTCGTGCACCAGCTTCTCGATGAACTGGCGGATGTCGTCGTGTTCGATGGGCAGGGTCTGGCGGTTGTTCAGGACCGCCTCGTTGAACACCGCCGTCATGTAGAAGGCCCCGTTCGTGCGGTTGACGATCAGGCACGGAACGTCGCGCAGGATTTCGTAGGCGATGTTGGAGAGCTTCTCGTAGTGGCGGACCCGCTCGTTCAGGTAATGGCCGTACTCCGCATGCTCCATGATCCGGGGAATGGCGATCTGCGGCAGCGTCGTCGAGCAGACCTCGGACATCTTCTGGCTCAGGATGGCGCCGATGTAGCGGGAGAACGTCGCATCCTTGTCGGCGTTGTACACCTCGATCCAGCCGCAGCGGGAGCCCGGCCAGGGGAATTCCTTGGAGATCCCCTTCATGCTGAATCCGGGCACGTCCTCGATGATGTCGGACAGCGGCAGCGTCTGCTTGCCGTTGTAGACGATGTTCTGGTAGGTTTCGTCGAAGATGAGGAACAGATCGTACTCTTTCGCGATCCGGACGATCTGCCGGAGGTTCTCCTCCGGATAGACGAAGCCGGTCGGGTTGTCCGGGTTGATGACGAGGATGCCGACAATGGCGTGATGGCTCTTCACCTTGAGTTCCAGCTCCCGGATGTCCGGGCACCAGCCACTGTAGGGATTCATCCGGTAGGTGTTTGGCGGAAAGGAGGCGTGGAGCACCTCCGCGAGCAGGTGCGTGGAGTAGGTCGGCTCCGGCAGGATGACCCGGGCATCGAGGCGGATGGAGCTGTAGGCGCGGGCAATGGCGTCGCCCAGGCCGTTGAAGAAGATGATGTCCTCCGGGGAGATCTGGACCTTGCCCCGCCGGTTGACCTTTTCGGCCAGGTATTCCCGGGTTTCGTTCATGCCCTTCGTCGGCGAATAGCCGTACGACAGGTCTTCCTCGAGAATCTTGATCAGGACCTCTTTCATCCAGGCCGGGATCTGCTCACCCTTGTTGATCGGATCGCCGATGTTCTCCCAGACGACCTCCCGACCGTAGGATTTCAGTTTATTGGCAACCGCCACGATGTTGCGGATCTCGTAGGTCAGGCCGCTGCCGCTCTTCGCAATATCGAACCTCATACACGCCTCTTCCAACGCTGTCGCCCGCCGCACGCGCCCGCCGACGGAACGGAATCTTTTGACCCGGAACCGGGTTCAGGGCCACGTTCCATAGTATAATTTGGGGGAAATAGCCAGATTTTTTTGAAAACCGGAATCGCTTGACTCGCCGTCCGCTCTTCCCTATACTCGCCCCCCGTGACGCGGATCGAGCCCGATCCGGCTCAACCAACGGCGTTTCCCCCGAAGCGTTTCCGCCCAACGGGTCGCGGAAGAATCCTTGACACCGCTTGGCTTCAACGGGATCGGCCCGCCGGGAAGGAGAGGTTTCATGAAGGATGTGGACGGCCCCATCACCCTGCGGGGCATGACCCATGCGGCCCTGTTCGGCGCCCTGACGGCCGTGGGAGCCTTCATCTTCCTCCCGATCCCCCCCGTGCCGGTCACCCTCCAGACCCTCTTTCTGTACCTGGCCGCGTCCACGCTGGGCGGCACCCTGGGGGCCTGGAGCCAGACCGTGTACCTCCTGCTCGGCGTCATCGGCCTGCCCGTCTTCGCCGGCGGCAAGGCGGGGCTCGGCGTCCTGATCGGGCCGACGGGCGGGTATCTGCTGGGATTCATGCCGGCGGCCTGGATCGCCGGCCGCCTGATCGCCCTGAAGGCAAGGCCCGGCTTCGCCTGGGTGGCCTTCTCCCTGGCCGCCGGCACGGCCTGCCTTTACGGGACGGGCGTCGTCCAGCTGGCCGTTGTGGGAAAGCTGGGCCTGGCGAAGGCCCTGACCGTCGGCATCCTCCCCTTCCTGCCGGGGGATGTTCTCAAGATCGCCGCGGCGACGGGCATCTTCCTCAAGGTCCGGGACCGCCTGAAACAATGAGGAGCGAGGCGTGATCCAGTTTCAGTCCGTAACCTTTGCTTACGAGGGCGAGCCCCGCTCCGTCCTCAAGGGGGCGACGTTCGCCGTCGCCCCGGGAGAGCACGTCGTCCTGTCCGGTCCGAACGGCTGCGGCAAGACGACGCTTCTGAAGCACCTGAACGCCCTTCTCATCCCCACGACCGGCGAGGTTTCGATCGACGGCCTGAACACGCAGGACCGCCGCCACGCCCCGGAGATCCGCCGGCGCGTGGGGATGGTCTTCCAGAACCCCGACCGCCAGATCGTGGGGATGACGGTGGAAGAGGACGTGGCCTTCGGCCCCGGCAACCTCGGCCTCCCGCCCGCAGACATCCGGCGGCGGGTGGATGCGGCCCTCGCGGCCGTCGACCTGGACGCCCTGAGGAGGCGTTCCTCCCAGGCCCTTTCGGGCGGGGAGAAGCGCCTGCTCGCCATTGCCGGCGTCCTGGCCATGGAGCCGCGCTACCTGGCCCTGGATGAACCGACGGCCTACCTGGACCCCGTCAGCCGCCGCCGCGTCTTCGATACCCTCGACCGCCTGCAGCGTGAGGGGATCGCGATCGTCCACGTCACCCACGATCTGGACGCCCTCCTGAACGCCGGCCGCCTGCTGTCCCTGGACGGCGGCGTCATCCGCCACGACGGCAAGCCGCGCGTCATCCTGAAGGAGCCGGGGGTGTGGTCCGGGCTCGGCCTGGAAACGCCCCCCGTCGCCCGCTTGCTGGAGCGCCTGCGGCAGGGCGGCGCCGATCTCCCCGCGGACGTCCTGACGGTGGAGGAGGCCGCCCGGGCGCTCAAGGGCCTCCTGGCCGGGCGCGACGACGGCGGGAAAACGGAGGGCGGGCCGCCATGATCCCCGCCGGCCAGTCCCTCTCCGGAGACGGGCCGATCCATCGGCTCGATCCGCGCGTGAAGATCCTCTGGGCCGTCGCCTTCAGCATCCTCGTGTTTCAGGCGGGACCCGCGGGCGGCCTCCTCCTGACGGCGCTCCTGGCGGCCGTCGGCGCCCTGTCCGGCATCCCGTTCCGCCGCTTTCTGTCCGCCCTGGGCCCGCTGTGGGTCCTCGTCGCCCTCCTGTTTCTCCTGCATGCCTTCTTTTCGAACGGGCCGGTCCTGTTCGCCCTGCCGGGCCTGCCGATCGCCCTCACCTCCACCGGCCTCGCGCGGGGGCTCGCCGTCGCCTGGCAGTTCCTCTGCCTGGTCTCCGCGGGCCTCTTCCTGACCCTGACCACGCCGCCGGGGCTTTTGGTCCTGGGCCTCGAACGGCTGCTCAAACCGGCGGGACGCCTCGGCGTGCCCTACACGGAGCTCGCCTTCACGGTCTCGCTCGCCCTGCGCTTCCTGCCGATGCTCCACGAGACGTTCCTGCAGGTTCAGGACGCCCAGCGCTCCCGGGGCTCCGATATCCGGAGCGGACCGCTTCCCGGGCGCCTCCGGGCCGTCTCCGCCCTCGTTCTCCCCCTGATCCTGGGGACCTTCCGCCAGGCCGACGCCCTGGTCGAGGCCATGGAGGCGCGGGGCTACCGCCCCGGCCCCCGGACGGGCCTGACCACCCTGCGCTTCACGCCGCAGGACGTCGCGGCCTGTGTTCTGCTGGGACTGATCGTCGTTTTGATGGCGCTGCCCCTGGCCTTCCGGCTCTTTTGAGGTCCTCCCGGCGGTCGTGACGGCCATTTTTGTTGACAAGCCCCGACCTTTTCCCCTACACTCCCACGCGTCGCCGGGGATGTGAAACCGTCCCGCCTTCCGGGATTGAACGTTCGCGGCGGCCGGAAAGACGCGCAACCATGAACGGCCCCTGGATATGGATCGACAGCCCCGACAAGCTGCGGGACGCCCGGCAGAAGATTCTTCAAAGCCGCGCCCTGTGCATCGACACGGAGTACGATTCCTTTCGCTACTTCCGGGAGAGGCTGTGCCTGATCCAGATCCGTGACGGGGCGACGACCTACCTGTTCGATCCGCTCGATTCCCTGGATTTCTCGTTTCTCGGCGGTCCCTTCGCGGATCCGGCCGTCCTCAAGATCTTCCACGCCGGCGACAACGACATCCGCCTGCTCAAGCGGGACTACGGCTTCCAGTTTGATCGCCTCTTCGACACGCAGCGGGCGGCGAGCCTGCTCGGAAGCCAGCATCTCGCCCTGTCCACCGTGATCGGCGAGTTTCTCGGGATCGATCTGGACAAGACCAAGAAGATGCAGCGTTCCCGGTGGGACCGGCGCCCGCTCTCGGACGCCCAGATTCGCTATGCCATCCGGGACACGCTCTTCCTTTTTCCCCTCTATGAAACCCTGTCGGCGCTGCTCTCGGAGCGCGGGCTGACCGAACAGGCCGAGGCGGTCTTTGCGGGGATGGCGGCCGTCGTCTGGCAGGATAAGACCCCGCATCCCCGCGCCCACGAGCGGATCCCCGGGTATGAGGTCCTGACTGACGACGAGCGGCTCCGTCTCCGTCGGCTCGTCGAGTGGCGCTTCGCCAAGGCCCGGGAGGTGGACCGGTCGGCGTTCATGGTGCTTTCCGATCAGGAGCTCCTGCGCCTTTCGCGGAGCCCGACGCCGACCCTGGCGTTCTTCCGCGAGGAGGGGCTCCTTTCCCCGGGCAAGATCGACCGCTACGGAGCGGAGGTGCTGACGGTCCTGGCGTCGGCCGGCGCGTCCCCGGCCGGCTGAGGGGGCGGGAACGGGTCCCCGCCACACCGTTGACGTTTTGACGAATGTGTGCTAACGAGCCGCCCTTCGAACGAACCGTGCATGCAAATTTGAACAGAGGCCGTCCCGAAACCCGATGAATACCTTTCTGACCGACAAGAACCGCGCCGTCCGGCGCGCCGCGCGGGCTTTCTGCGAGCGGGAAATCGCCCCCATCGCCAAACAGATCGACCAGGAGGCGAGCTTCCCCTGGGAGGTGGCGGACAAGATGGGACGGCTGGGCTATTTCGGCATCCAGGCGCCGAAGGCCCTGGGCGGCGCCGAGCTGGATACGGCGAGCTACGTCCTCATCATCGAGGAAATCTCCCGCGCGTCCGGGGGGCTGGGCCTGTGCGTCACCGTCCACAACAGCGTCGCCGTCGCCCCGCTCCTCGCCTTCGGAACGGAGGCGCAGAAGCAGCGCTGGATCCCGCCCCTGGCGCGCGGCGAAAAGATCGGGGCCTTCTGTCTCACCGAGCCCAACGCCGGCTCCGATGCCTCCGGCATCGAGGCCACGGCGCTGAAGGACGGGGACCACTACTGCGTCAACGCCGGGAAGGTCCTGGTCACGAACGGCGGCATCGCCGATATCTGCCTCATCTTCGCCCGGACGGATCCCAGGGCGGGCCGGCGGGGGATCAGCGTCATCGTCGCCGAACGGGGGACCCCGGGGTTCTCGGTGGGCGACCTCGAGGACCTCTGCGGGATGCGCGCCAACCCGGTGAGTTCCATCCGGCTGACGGACTGCCGGATCTCCGTCGGGAACAGGCTCGGCCGCGAAGGCATGGGCCTCGCCATCGGCCTCGCCGCCCTGGATACGGGCCGGATCGGCATCGCCGCCCAGGCGGTGGGAATCGCCCGGGCCGCCCTCGAGGAATCCGTCCGCTATGCCAAGGCGCGGCGGCAGTTCGGCGTGCCCATCGCCCGGCACCAAAGCATTCAGCAGATGATCGCCGACATGGCCACCGATCTCGATGCGGCACGCCTGATGGTGCTGCGCGCCGCCGTCCGGCGGGACCGGGGAGAGCCGTTTTCCCAGGCCTCGGCGATGGCGAAGCTCCACGCCTCGGAAGCGGCCATGCGGATCACCGACCACGCGGTCCAGATCCACGGCGGCTATGGCTACTCGAAGGCCTATCCCGTCGAACGCTACTGGCGGGACGCCCGGGTGACCCGGATCTACGAGGGGACCTCGGAGATCCACCGGATGGTCATCGCCCGCGGCGTGCTGGGGGACTGAGCCATGAACATCGTCTGCTGCCTGAAATCGGTCCTCCTCACCGCACCGGAAGGGCCGGTCGTGCGCTCGGCGGACCTCTCGGACCTGAATCCCTTCGACCGACCCGTGATCGAGACGGCCCTGCGCCTGCGTGAAGAGGCCGGCGGATGCATCACGGCCCTGTCCATGGGGCCGCCCGCCGCCGCCGACGCCCTCCGCCAGGCCCTGGCTCTGGGCGCGGACCGGGCCGTCCTGCTCTGCGACCGGGCCCTCGCCGGCGCGGACACCCTGGCCACCTCGACCGCGCTCGCCGCGGCCGTCGCCCGCCTCGCGCCGTACGACCTCCTCCTCTTCGGCACCCGGACCTCCGACAGCGACACGGGCCAGGTCGGGCCCCAGACCGCCGTCCGGCTCGGTCTGCCGCTCGTGACGTGGGTGCATGCCCTGGAGCGGACGGCGTCGGGATTCGTCGCGGAGCGCCGGGCGGACAGCTTCCGGGAACGGTTCGCCGTGACGCTGCCCGCCGCCCTGACCATCCATCCGGCCGCCTGTATCCCCCGGGACGAAACCCTGGCCGGCATCGACGCCGCCTACGAGCACGGCGCCATCGAGACCTGGGGGCTCGACGCCCTCGGGTGCGATCCCGCCGAGGTCGGCGAGGCCGGCTCCCCCACGCGGGTTGTCTCCCTCGCGAAGAAGACCCGGGACCGGAAATGCGAGCTCCTGACCGGCGCCGGGGAGGAGGTCGCGGAGGCCCTCGTCCGGACACTCGCCGACCGGGGGCTGATCGGATAGCGCCATGAGCACGCCAACGAACACGGACATCTGGGTGGTGGCCGATCTGAGGAGCGAACGGTTCTTCGGCTACACCCTGAACCTTCTGGCCCAGGCCAGGGAACTGGCCCAGGCGGTCTCGGGCCGGGCGGCGGTCGTCGTTCTCGAGTCCCCGTCTCCGGCGCCCGCGGAGCAGGCGGGACCGCCCCCGGACGAGGCGGTCGCGCGCAGTCTGGCGCACGGGGCGGACCTCGTCTACCGGATCGCGGACCCCCTCCTGGCCGCGCCGCGGGCGGATTGTTTCGCCCTGGCCCTCGCCGCCGCCGTCCGTCAGCGCGCCCCGCGCCTCGTCCTGTGCGCGCTGACGGACTTCGGACGCGAACTGGCCGCGCGCGCGGCCCGTTTGCACGATGCGGGCCTGATCGCCGACTGCGCGGACCTGCGCTGGCAGGCCGGCGGCATCGTCGCCTCCTGCCCGTCCTGGGGAGGGGAAATCACTGCCGAAATCACCTATGCCGATCCGGACCGAACGGGTTTCGCCACGGTCCAGACCCATATCCGCACGGCCGTCGCCGCCGCCGGCACGCCCGGCGTCGAGGAGCGCCTCGTTATCGGCGGCCTGACGCCGCCGCCCGGACTGACACTCCTGTCCCGCGAACCGGAACCGGAAGGACGACGGCGCCTGGAGGACGCGGAGACCGTCGCCGTCGGCGGGGGCGGTCTGGGCAGCGCGGACGGATTTCACCTGCTGAGGGAACTCGCTGTCGCCCTCGGCGCGGAGGTCGGCGCAACCCGGCCGCCCGTGGCCCAGCACTGGGTGGACGAAGACCGCCTCATCGGCCAGACGGGGAAAACGGTTCGCCCCCGGCTCCTCGTATCGGTCGGAACGTCGGGCGCAATCCAGTACACGGCGGGCATCGCGGAATCCGGAACGATCGTCGCCGTCAACCGGGACGCCGAGGCCCCGATTTTCGCGCTCGCCGATATCGGCGTCGTGGCCGATGCCCGAACCTTTCTGCCCCTTCTCACGGCGAAGGTGAAGCAGACCGTCCTGCGCGGCCTGGCCGATCTGATCTGGGACGAGAACGGGAAGGACGGGACGGAGTCCTTCGGGGCCCGGATCCGGAAGATCCGCGAGGCCCGCGACTGGACGCCCGCCGCGCTGGCCGAGGCCACCGGGCAGACCCCGGAGTTCGTCGCCCGGGTCGAGCGCGACGAGGTCGCCCCGCCGGTCGCCTTCCTGCTGCGCCTGGCGGCGGCCCTGGGCGTGGATCCCTCGACCTTCCTCAGTCGGGAGGAGAAGACGCACCTCCGGGACCAGCGGGCCCAGGCCTATATCAAGCGCACCCAGAACTACTCGTATCAGAACCTCACCCCGGAGGCGGCGCACGACCACCTGAAGGCCTTTCTCATCACGATCGATCCGAAGCAGGCGCACAAGCCCGTGGCCTACAAGCACGAGGGCGAGGAGTTCATTTTCGTGATGGCGGGCGAACTGGAGCTGACCCTGGGCAGCAAGGCCCATCACCTCCATCCCGGGGAGTCGATCCATTTCAACTCCGACACCCCCCACAAACTCAAAAGCCTCTCCAGCGTGGAGACCCGCTGCCTTGTCGTCCTGTACACACTATGATACACGGGACGGAAGCGAAGGGTTCCGCCGGCTGCGCGGCCCTTCCGTCCGGAGGATCAAGCCATGGAAAAACTCAAGGAACTCGCTCAGGCGTATGCGGAACGGATCATGGACTGGTACAACGGCCTGGAGCAACTGTACCAGTACGGCGTCTTCTTCCTGGTCATCGTCGTCGGGCTTTTGATCTTCTCCTTTTTCTTCCTGAAACGAATCACGAGATAGCCCCCGGGACGATCGCACGGATCCTCTCCGCCGCCCCGTCCGCACGGCATCATCCCGCCGGCCGGGGACATTGCGGCCGAACGAGAAAAACAGATTGACTGGTCAGTCAGGCTCTGATACAGAACCCCCGTCCGAGCGTCGGAAGCATCCTGCGGCCCCAACCGTCAGGGTTACCTTTACCCGTACATCAAACATACCAGGAGGTGCAGCGTGGAGAACAACATCAGCCGGTTTCTGGACGACAATGTAACCCTCTTCGGCGAATACGAGCAGTTCATTTATCTCGGGGCCGAAGGGGAGAAACGGTTCACGAACACGGAAATCCGCCGCCGGGCCCGCGCCCTGTCCACGGGACTGCAGAAGATCGGGGTGAAGAAGGGCGACATCGTGGGCGCCGTCGTCGGCAACATCCCCGAGGTCATGGAGATCATCAACGGCATCAACCGCGGCGGCGCCGTTTATCTCCCGATCATCTACATGCTGACGGCCCCGGAAATCCGCTACATCCTCGAAGACTCCAAGTGCAAGGTGGTCATCACGGAAGACAGCCTGCTCGCCAAGGTCCGGGAGGCCGCCCAGGGTGTCGCCACGATCGAGAAGATCATCGTCATCGGAAAGGAAACCGGCGCGGACGTCACCCCCTACGCCGACCTGCTGAAGGAGATCGACAACCGGGGGGATGTCGTGCCGGTGGACCCCGACAACATGGCCATCCTGATGTACACGTCGGGGACGACGGGCTTCCCGAAGGGCGTCATGCTCACCCACCGCAACATGGAATCCCAGATGAGGACGGGGCAAACGGTCTGGGGCGGCAAGAAGGGCCAGATCATGCTGACGACGGTGCCGATGAACCACATCTACGGCGTCATCAGCTGTCTCGAACTCTACTCCCTGGGCTGCGTGAGCCTCATGATGCCCCCCTTCGACCCCCGGAAGGTCCTCGACGCCATCCGGGACTACAAGGTGAGCTTCATCCCCGTCGTTCCCACGATGCTCATCTACCTCATGATGGTCTACGATCCGGCGAAGGACGACCTCTCCTCGCTCGACCTCCTCATCTGTTCCGGCGGTCCGCTCGCGCTCGAAACCCTGGACAAGGCCCAGAAGATGTTCGGCAAGGAGATCACCCAGGGCTATGGCTGCACCGAGGTCGGCGGCTCCATCGCCCGGCAGCGCCGCGACTGGCCGCGCAAGCCCGGCAGCGTCGGATTCCCCCTGCCCGGCCTGGCCCTGAAGCTCGTCGATCTGAGCGGCAAGGAGGTTCCCCGCGGCGAAGAGGGCGAGGTCATCTGCCGGGGCCCCATCGTCATGAAGGGCTATCTCAACAAGCCCAAGGAGACGTCGCTGGCCCTCATCGACGGTTGGCTGCACACGGGCGACCTCGGAAAACTGGACGAAAACGGGGAGCTCTACATCACGGGCCGCGTGAAGGACCTCATCATCAAGGGCGGGGAGAACATCGATCCGGGCGTCGCCGAAGGCTGGCTCTACAAGCATCCCGCCGTCTGGGAGTGCGCCGTCATCGCCATCCCGGACGAGAAGTACGGCGAGGAGGTCGCCGCCGTGGTCACTATCAAGCCCGGCCAGAAGGCCACCGAGGAGGAACTCCTGGCCTACCTGAACCAGCACCTGCACCACTTCGTGGCCCCGAAAAAGATCTTCATCTTCGACGCCCTGCCCAAGACCGGACTCGGCAAGATCCTGAAGCGGGAGATCCGGAAGATCATCAGCGAAAAGCTTTAACGGGCGGGGCCGGGGCAGCGGACGCCATCCCTCCTGCGTCCCGCCCCGGCCCCAACCGACATCCCATCGAACGACAAGGAGACAGCCTCATGTCACGCAAAGTCATCGTTACCTGCGCCCTGGTCGGCTCCTCGACCCGGAAGAACCAGAACCCCAACGTCCCCTACTCGCCCAGGGAGCTGGCCGAGGCGGCGGCGCTCGCCCACAAGGCCGGGGCAGCCATGGTCCACGTCCACGGCATCGAGGACGACGGCGCGAACACGACGCGGGTCGAGCGGATCCGCGAGGGTCACGACGCCATCAAGCAGAAATGTCCCGACCTGATCGTCAACCTGACCTCGGCCCTGGGACCCGGCGCCACGCCCGAACAGCGCATCGGCCAGATCGTCGCCGTCAAGCCGGAGATGGCCTCCCTCAACATGGGAACCATGAACTTCGCGGCGGTCAACCGGAAGACCGGCGAGGTCGTCGTGGACTACACCTTCGAGAACAGCCTGATCGTCATCAGCGACTTCGTCCGGCAGATGAAGGAAAACGGCGTCAAGCCGGAGATGGAGTGCTACACCTCCTCGCACATCGACAACTTCTACGCCCTATCGGGATCGGGCCACTTCACGACGCCCTTGAATTTCAATTTCGTCTGGGGCGTCTGCGGCGGCCAGTCTTTCCGGCCCGCCATGTTTACGAGCATGGTCCAGGCCCTGCCGGCGGGCGCGAACTTCACGGCCTGCGGCGTGGGGAACGAGGAATGGCCCGTCATCACCCAGTCGATCCTGTGCGGCGGACACGTGCGGGTGGGGCTCGAGGACAACATCCGGATGCCCAACGGCGAGCTGGCGAAAGGGAACTACGAACTGGTGGAGGCCGCCGTCCGGATCATCGATGGCCTCGGCCTGGAGCCGGCCACCCCGGACGAGGCCCGTCAGATCATGGGACTCACCCGGCGCTGAGTCTGCCCCCGGTCCCCTAGAAACCGCCGCCGGACGGATTCGTCCTGCCGGGACCGGAAGCCGCGCACCCGTTTCCTCTTGAGAGAAGAAAGCCGACGAAACCCTTCGTTTCCGAGGCTTTTTTTCTTTTGGGGCGTCTCAAGACCGATCCGGTCTTCCCCCGGTTCAGCCTTCCAGCCGCTTGCATCCCACGCCGGCGGGGGCCCCGCCGGCGTTTTTCGTGGCGAACGGCGGCGGATTGTGCGCGGGGGATCCCGAATGGAACAATCTGATCAGGGTTCCTGCGGATGGGCCGCGGAGGGTTGGACCGACGTCAGGCGATCGACCGCCGTGGAGTGGGCGCGGTGCTCCCGCCAGTTCGCCAGGTAAACCCGGGCCAGTTCGGCCGAACGGATGATGACGAGGTTTTCGGCGTTGCTCTCTTCCGCCGCCTTCGTGAAGTTGAACGATCCGGAAATCACGCGCTCGCCATCGATGATCATGACCTTGTTATGCGCGATGGCGTGCTGGCCGTCGATATACGTGGGGATGCCGGCGTTGACCAGAAACGTGGCCGACGAATACCGCCGGGCCTGCTGGCTCTTGTCCAGGATGGCCTCGACCCGGACGCCGCGGCGGTGCGCCTGGAGCAGGGCTTTCGCGATCGGCGCGGAGGTGAAGACGTAGGCCTGCACGAGGACCTCCGAACGGGCCTGGTCGATCTCCGCAACGACGGCATCCGTGCAGCCACCGGAGGGGCTGAAGAACACCTTCACCGGCGCGCGGTTCAGTTGCAGGTCGGCGGCCTGCAAAGCGGAAGGGAACGGGAGACAGCAAAGAACCAAAACGAGGATGAGCAATAACCGCGACTTTTTCATGCAACGATCATGTCGCGGGGCAGGCCGCGCACTGCTTCATGATCCCCTTTCATTCATTTCTTTCGCGCCCGGGCGCACCTCGCCGCCGCCGGACGTGGGCGCTTTTAACGCATTGCCGGCATTTTGGCAAGCGGAGAATGCCGCCGGGGGCGGACCTCTTTCTTTTCGTTTACAGGTAGCTGTGCAGGCTGGGCAGGTAGTTGACGCCGAGGTAGGTGAACAGCATGGCGGCAAAACCGACGACGGAAAGAAGCGCGATCCGGTTGCCGCGCCAGCCCCGGACAAAGCGGGCGTGGAGCAGGGCGGCATAGATGAGCCACGTGATGAGGGACCAGGTCTCCTTGGGGTCCCAGCTCCAGTAAGACCCCCAGGCATAGTGGGCCCAGACGGACCCCGTCATGATCCCCAGGGTGAGCAGAACGAACCCCAGGACGACGCTCTGGTACATCAGTTCGTCCAGGATCGCCGCCTCCGGAATCAGGCCGAGAAAGCGGGCGGGGCGGCCGAGGCGCTTGAGGAAGAACATGATCCCCAATCCGAAGGCCGCGGTGAAGGCGGCATACCCCAGGAAGCAGGTGAAGACGTGGACGGTGAGCCAGTTGCTCTGCAGGGCGGGGATGAGCGGCTGGATCCGGTCGCTGACGCCCGGAGACAGCGACGCGAAGGCCATCAGGAGGAAGACCACGGGCAGGACAAACGTCCCGAGGCTGCGGTTGCGCGTCCGCCACTCGACGATCAGGTAGAACAGCGCCGTCGCCCAGGCGAAAAAGATGAGCGACTCGTAAAAGTTGGACAGCGGCGCGTGGCCGATGCCCAGCGCATGGGACTCGCGCCAGCGGATCAGCAGGCCCGCCGTATGGGCGACCCACCCCAGCGCCGCCGCGCCCGAGGCCCCGACGCCCCAGAATTCCCGGCCGTTCACCATGCGCATCAGGTAGAGCAGAAAGGCCCCCAGATAGACGAAGGTCACCCAGCTCAGGATCTCGGTGTTGATCATCCGGCGCCCCCTTCCCGGAAGCCCTTGAGCAGGGACGCGATCTCCCGCTCGAGGCCGACCCGGTCGCGGTTCGTCCTTCCGGTGACGGCGATCTCGACGACCCCGTTCTCCGCCGCCACGCGCACCCAGATCTGGCGGTGGGCGTAGAAGAAGACGAAGAGGAAACCGACGACAAGGAGGACCGCCCCCGCCGCCACGACCGGCGCCCCGGGATCGCGGGCGACCTGCAGACCCGTGTAGTAGCGGGGAGAGAGCCGCGCAAGGGCGAATTCGTACGGCGCAAACCCAGCGGGGTTCAACATGGGCATCATCTGAAACAGGTTCGGCTGTTCCTTCAGGATCGTCTCCAGGTACTGGAAGACCCAGAGGGGCCGCTCCTCGCCCGGCGTCCGGATCAGGAGCTTGACCGCCGGCCCCATGTGCATCAGGTTTTCCTCGATCCGCTGGACCTCCACCCTTCCCTCCCCGCCGGGGAGGTCGAAGCCGGCGCCCACGCCGACCTCGACGGATCCCATCGCCCGGCCGTCGCGGCGGAGGGCCAGGGTCGCGCCGCCGCCCGGGATCGTGCCGTAGCTCGCCTGGTAGAACCGGTAGCCGCCGAAGGTCACCGGGTGATTCACGAGAACCGGTGTCCGGCTGAGGATCTTTTCCCCCTTCAGGAACGTCAGATCGGAGCGGTAGGTCTTCGGCATCCCGCCCGCGTAGTGCTCCAGGACGAACCGGTCGCAGCGGACGGTGAAATCCAGCCTCTGGACGTCCCCTGCCTTCGTCCTCACGGCATCCGCCGCCTCCCCTTCGCCCAGTTGGAGAGACCCTTCGAACCCCAGAAAGAACCCGAGGACGACCCCGGCCATGACCACGAGGACGCCCAGGTGGACGAGATACACGCCGAAATGGGACGCGGCGCCCTTCTGTGCGGAGAG
>DAOPOS010000038.1:0-16023 GCA_035358035.1 Syntrophales bacterium
AGATCGGTCGAATAACCGAACATGCCCTTCAGGGGCACGCGCGCCAGGATCTCGCTGATCGGCCCCCGCGGGGTGATGCCCTGGATTTCGCCGTGACGGCTGTTGATATCGCCGATGACCTCCCCCATGAATTCGCTCGGAGTGGTCACGTCCACGCTCATGATCGGTTCCAGAAGGACGGACCTGGCCTGGCCGCACCCGTCGCGGAAGGCGGAGGAGGCGGCGATCTTGTATCCCAGCGTCGTCGATTCCCCCTCCCGGACCGGAACCTGCAGAACGGTCACATCGATATCGACCACGGGATATCCCGCGATGATCCCGCTCGCGGCGGCTTCCCGGATGCCGTCCTCCACCGCGAGGAGATACTCCTCGGGGGTCACGCCCACGGTTTCCGCGCGCTCGATGCGTATCCCGCCCCCGCGACCCGCCGGAACCAGGCGGAGCCGGACCTGCCCGTAGTGTTTCTTCTCGCCCAGTTCGCGGTTGAAGATCGCCTCCTGCTCGACGTCCGCCATGATGGTTTCCCGGTACATGACCCGGGGCTTGCCCACGTTGACGGCGGCATGAAACTCGCGCTTGAGCCGGTCGATGATGATCTCCAGGTGAAGTTCCCCCATCCCCGAAATCACCATCTGGGCCGTCTCGTCCTCGTACTTGACCTTCAGGGTCGGATCTTCCTCCACCAGTTTGGCGAGCCCGACGGACATCCGCTCCTGATCCGCCGGCGTGCGGGCCTCGATGGCCTGGCTGATGACGGGCTCGTAGAACTCGATAGGCTCCAGAACGATGGGATGGTTCTCATCGCAGAGGGTATCACCGGTGCCCGCGTCCTTAAGCCCCATGACGGCGACGATATCGCCGGCGGCGGCGCGCTCGATCCGCTCCCGCTTGTTTGCATGCATTTTCAGCAGACGCGCGATCTTTTCCCTCTTCTGACGGCTCGCGTTATAGACTTCCTCCCCCGCCTGCAGATGTCCGGAATAGATCCGCAGATAGGTCATCCTGCGTCCCTCGTCCTGCATGACTTTGAAGGCCAGCGCCGCGAGGGGCTCCTTCTCGCTGCTCGGACGGGCCTCCTTTTCGCCGGTCCGGGGATTTGTCCCGGTAATGGGCGGCACATCTTCCGGCGAGGGGAGATACCGAACGATGGCGTCCAGGAGCGGCTGGATCCCCTTGTTGCGCAGCGCGGATCCGCACAAAACGGGAACCACGCCCAGATTCAGGGTCTGCTGACGCAGAACGCGATGGAGATCCTCGCTCGCGACATCCGCCCCTTCCAGATACTTCTCGGCCAGTTCGTCATCCAGTTCCGCAAGCCGCTCGATGAGGGTCTCCCGCCGGCTTCGCGCTTCGGGCTGAAGCTCGTCGGGAATGGGCACATATCGATACGTCTCGCCGAGGGCACCGTCATCCCAGATGATGGCCTCCTGCCGGATGAGGTCGATCACCCCGTTGAACCGGTCCTCTCGCCCCCAGGGGAACTGGACGGGCAGGGCAATGGACTGAAAGCGGGACCGCATCTGAGCGATCACCGCGTCGAAATCCGCACCAACGCGGTCCATCTTGTTGATGAAGGCGACCTTGGGGACGCCGTATTTGTCGGCCTGGCGCCAGACCGTCTCCGATTGCGGCTCCACGCCGCCCACGGCGCAGAACACGACCGCCGCGCCGTCCAGGACCCGGAGCGATCGTTCCACCTCGATCGTAAAATCCACATGCCCCGGCGTATCGATGATGTGAATCTCGTGGTTCTCCCAGGTACAGGTCGTCACGGCGGAGGTGATGGTGATGCCGCGTTCCTGCTCCTGGGGCATCCAGTCCATGACGGCTTCCCCGTTATGGACCTCGCCGATCTTGTAGGAACGTCCGGTATAAAAGAGGATCCGTTCGCTGACGGTCGTCTTGCCCGCATCGATGTGCGCGACGATGCCGATGTTTCTGATTCTGGAGAGCCTGGTTTTCGCTGCCATGCAGGGCCGTCTTCCCGCCCCTCAGTCCGCGCGGGCGACGGGGGCAATGATCTCCGGATTGAACGCGAACGGGTTTTTCAGGCTGATGTGGCCCCGGATGCCGTCGGCCGTTTCATCGCCGGCCAGGATCCGGACGCGCTTGATCTCCGGCAGGTTGGCCATCAGGGTATTGGTCAGGGAATAGACCGTCGCCAGCTCGCTCGTGCTGCTGCCCGGGTGAAGCCCGGGGAGCGATTTCCCGAAGCTGACGGAAACCGTCTGATCGGATTCGATCTCGACCTTGCGCAGGTCCGCCTTCGCGGGCAGCGTCGGGGTCAGGCCGGTCTTCGACCCCTCGATGAGCGATTTGACCAGGGCCTCCGCCAGGGCGGCCCGGGTTTCCTCCCGTGGGATGAACCGCTTTTCCGGGACGAGGAAGCGTTCGTTGGCGTCAGCGAAATAGAGGGTGCAGGCCATCTTGTCGCGGTTCCTCGCCACGGCGTCCCGCCCCGCCGCCGGGGGATACACGAAATGGAACAGGGCGACGAAAAACAGGATCAGAAAGCCCACGGTCACCGTGATGATGGCCACGAGCAGGGACGTCTTCATCTGCTGCTTCTTTTTGCGCTGCTGAACCTGAACGATTCTTCTCTGCTTCTTGGTCGACATGGACAGAGGATCTCCTCCCCTCAACGGCGCTCCGCCTGCAGTGCGTCGAGGTGCTCACGGGACTTGATGCCGGCTTCGGACGCCGGCGAATGTTTTACGGCTTCCTGGAAGGCGGGCGCCGCCAGATCGCGCCGGCCCATCTTGACGTAGGCGCGGCCCAGCCAGTAATGGGCCTCGGCAAGCTCCGGCGACAGCTCGATGGCGCGCTTCAGATGCGCCACCGCCTCGGCATACTCCCCCAGTTCATAGGCCGACTGCGCCATGTTCTTCTCGATCAGGGGCAGCAGGATCGTATTAGGTTCCCGAACCTTGGCCTCCTGGTATTTCAACAGGGCCGTACGATAGTCGCCCTTCTGGTGATAGGCCCAGCCCATGTTGTAAAGCGCGACGCCCGGGGTGTCGTACAGGATGTTGGCCAGGGCCTTTTCGAACATGGCGATGGCGCGATCCCACTGCCCGGCGGTGAGGTAGATCGTTCCGAGGAAATTGTACGCCTCGGAATAATCGGCCTTGAGGGCGACGGCCTTCTCGAATTCCGCGACGGCCTGCTTGCGCAGACCCTTGCTGTGATACGCAACGCCGAGAAAGTAGTGGATGCTTGCATTGTCCGGGGTGAGCTCATTCGCCTTCATCAGCTCCTTCAGGGCGCTGTTGTACTGTTCCGCCTGGATCTGGGCGATGCCCAGCTTCAGATGCGACTCCGCCATGTCCTTCTGCCAGGGCGTGGGTCCGCAGGCGCCCAGCGCCACCGGAAGCAGCAGAACGATCAAAAGGCAAAAACGGGGCGACGGTCTCATCATGATCCTACCCTTCCTGGTTTCCGTTAATCCACCAGTCGCTCTTGTCCTTGAACCACCAGTGAGAGGAGTCGGTCTGGAGGATGGCCTCCGCCACCCTGCGCCCAACGTCGGTGCCGAGGCGTTTCAAGGCAAACCCGATCCATTCCTGGCTGTACTTGTTGCCCAGGTCCCCATATTCCTTCAACTGCAGAATCAGGGCGAGCTGATCCGCGTCATGGGCCAGCAGCGACTCGTGCGTTTTCCGGGCGTTGAACTCCTCCAGCGCCGCCGCGATGTCCCCGCCGAACGAAAGCGTCTCCGTCAACTCGCGGATCGCCTTGGCCTCGTCGACCGTCACATACTTCTTGTTGACGTAATTCATGTCGCCCGTGCGGGCTTCCGGGAGGTCATGAAAAAGGCACATCCTGAGCAGCCGGAGCTCGTCGACGGACGGATCCAGCCGGACCAGCACGTATCCGATGAAGATCGTCCGCAGAATATGTTCGGCGACGGACTCCCGGCCCGAACCGAGAAACTGAAAACCCGTCCGGGGCGTCTTTTGCAACATTCCGACTTCGTAAAGAAAGTTCGCAATATCGCGCATCAGGCGCCCTTCTTCAGCATCTGGATCCGATTGGCCATCTTGTCTGAAACCTTGCGGATCTGGGACTGCAGCGCCGCAACGCCCTCCGGCCTCGCGATGAGGAGCGGATCGAGCTGGGCCTTCCAGTATTCGAGCTGGGTAAGTTCCAACTCGCGCACCTTTCTTTCGAGCCGCTGCTGAAACTCCCTGGCCATGATCGCGTCACGCTCCGCTTGACCCATCCCTTTCCCCCGTCCCTCCGTTTTCGCAATCCCGATAGACGCGCCGGTTTCCCTCCGGTCCGGCGACGGCGATCCGAACTCCATAACCTGAGTATTATAACATCTCATCCCGATCTTGCAACCCAGAAATTGACGGCGCCGCCTGTTTTCCGGCATCTCCCAGGGGGCGGTTCGCTCAGCAGGCCTTTGCGACAGATATTGATTGACAAGTCAATCAATATCTGTTACGAGCGCGGCACAGGCGCTGGTCGTGCCGTCCGCCGGCAGCAGGTCCCTTCCGTTGAATCTCCGGGAGTCCTGCCGGGAGCCGCGCACGGGATCCCGCAGACAGGGCGCCTGGGATTCGGAATGCCTGTCCTGTACTGAACCTGAACGGGTTTCCGCCTGTCGGATTCGCTCCCGACGGATCGCGGATCCCGCGAGGATAAATCGAGAGGGAGGTACGTTTATGTCGCTGAGTTTCGAATTTTCACCCGAGCAGCGGATGCTGGAGGAAAACGTCTGGCGCTGGGCCTCCGCCTGGCTGGAGCCCCAGATGGAGCACCTGTACGAAAAGGACGAAATGCCGCCGGACCTGTTCCGCGAGTTGGGCAAGCTGGGCCTGAACGGCATCGTCTATGAAGAGTCGTACGGCGGCGCCGGCCTGGGTTATCTGGAGACGCTACTCGTCTATGAAAACATCGCCCGGGTCAGCAACGCCCTGGCCATGACCGTCGGCGCCAGCCAGACGCTGGCCTTCGACAACTTCCGCCGCCACGCGTCCGAAGCGCAGAAGGCGTCCATCCTCCCCAAGGCGTGCAGCGGCGAATTCATCGGCTGCCTCGGCATCACGGAGCCGAACGCGGGCTCCGACGCAATGAGCATGACCACCCGCGCTGAAAAGAAGGGCGACACCTACGTCATCAACGGGAGCAAAACCTTCATCACCAACGCCCCCCTGGCCGACGTGATGGTCTTCTACGCGAAGACCGATCTCGGCAAGGGACCCCACGGCATCTCGACCTTCTTCTGCTACCCCAAGACCACGAAAGGGTTTGTCTGCGAGAAGATCAAGAAATGGGGCATGCGGACCTCGCCGACCGGACTGGTGACCTTCGACGACATGGTGCTTCCGGATGAGAACCTGTTCGGCGGGATCAATCAGGGGGTCCAGGTCCTGACGAGCGGCCTGTGCACGGAGCGGATCACGCTGTCCGGATGCAGCCTGGGCTCCATGCGTGCCTGCCTCGAACTGTCGCTCAAGTATGCCAAGGAGCGGGTGCAGTTCGGCAAGCCGATCGCCAATTTCCAGTTCATCCAGGGCAAGCTCGCCGACATGTATACCCGCTACCTCTCCTCCAAGTGGATGGCCTACAGCGCCGCGGCCTTCTGCGACGGGCTCGAAAACAAGGCGGGCGGCAAGGGAACCGACCTCGACCGGATGGCGGCCGCCTCCCTGCTCCACTGCGGCGAAGCGGGCACGGCGGTCGTATCCGACGCCGTCCAGATCCACGGCGGCTACGGCTATTGCCAGGAGTACGCCGTCTCTCGCCACTACCTGGACGAGAAGTTGTGGCACATCGGCGCCGGCACCTCTGAGGTCCGCCGCATGATCATCGCCCGCGAACTCCTCCGTGATGATTTCGCCAGCGGCCGCTGATCACACCAGGCCATTCTACCGCCACCATGCCATGCCCTCCGCGGGCATGGCATTTTCTTTCCGCCACCGTTTGACTTTTCCCCATGACTTCAGTAAAGAGATCGCTGACGGCGCGACGTTTCCCCGCCGCGCCCTCCCACGGCCAAATCCGTTCTGCGAGAGGACCCTTGATGATGAAATGGGCCCGACGGCTCCTCCTTTCCATTCTGGCGGTCATGCTTTTGCCGCCCGCTTCCGTCCCGGCCCGGGAGGACACGGCGCGACTGACCTTCACGCGATCAGCTTCACATGGCCGGGGGACCGTCCCGTACCGGATTCAGCCGGGAGACACCCTGTCCAACATCGTCGAGCGGCAATACGGGGAAACCGAATACGTCCGCAAGGTGAAGTACTTTCAGCAGCTCCGCCGTCTCAACCCGACCCTCACGAACATCCATCATATCAAACCGGGCCAGCTGGTCTGGCTGTTTCCCGCAGAACCTCCTGCCCGGCCGGGGACGGTGCGTGCAGACCGGCGTCTCGTCCAGGCCCGGAGCGGAGACACCCTCTACCAGATCCTCCGCCGGGAACTGCACGTTCCCGAAGAACTGCTGCCGCGCGCCCTCGAGGCCCTGAAAAAGGCGAACCCCGGCATCCAGAATCCGGACCGGATCCTTCCCGGGCAGAATATCTCCCTGCCCGCGATCACCCTCGATCTGCCGCGATCCGGTACGGCAACCGCGGGGATACCCCAGGGAGGGCCGCCAGCCGAAATCCCGGCGGCCCCGGCTTCGATCTCGTCGCCTCCGGCCGCGGCTTCTCTCCTGCCGTCGCCGGCAACCGGCCGGCTCGCCGCCCTCTCCGCCGTGATCGCCCGTCTGCAGGGTTCCGTCCTGACGACCGGCTGGTACTATGTTCCACTCCCCGACGGCGGACAGATGACGATCGACTGCGGCCTCGTTCCCGTGGTGGAGCTTCCGGACGGAAGCGTGATTTTCCTCGACGCCTCGGCCCGCATGCCGGACGCGTTCAAAAGCTTGACCGGAAACAGCCCCGGACGCCAAGCCTGGGTCCGGACCGGACTGGATGAACCCCTTCCCGACGCCCTGAAGACCGTCCTGAGCCGCAGCCGGACCTTCGTCATGGAAAAGAACCTCAGAACGATATCCGGCGGCGACGGACTCCGAATCGGTCTTCGGCCGGACTGGCTGATCACCGGACGGCTTCCCGCGTCCAGGGGACCCCGAACGTGGGGCCTGCGCACCGGCCTCGATCCCGAGGACCTCCTTCCCGCCGCCCTTTCCCACGCCCTCGACCGGTCGGGCCTCCCCGTCATCGAGGTGCTCTCGGACGGCCGCGTGGCGCCCCGTCCGGATAAACCGGCGGTCGCCGGCAAGGTCCCGCACCTCAAGTCCGCGGACACGGTGGAACTGGCCCATGCCCTCCTGGCGGCCCTGGACTTCCAGCCCCGGAGAAACGCGGCCGTACAGGTCTTCAGCCCAGCGGAGAACGGCTTCAATCTCTCGGTCAACGCCGATCTTCTCGTGGAAGGGAACGGACGGGCCGTGATGTTTCGCACCAAGACGCTGCCGGCACAGTTCGTCGCGGGTCTGCGGAAAAAGAACATCTCCTTCATCCAGCTGACGGTCGGGGCGGGAAAAACCGGGGTGGTGGCACAGGTCCTGAAAGGCATGGGCATCGCCTACACGACCGGTCTGTTCAGCCTCCCCCTGCCGCCGGGAGCGCGGCCGGGTCAAATCACCCTCCACCTGACGGGCCTGAAAATCGGGGAAGGAGAGAGAATCCTGTATCTGACGGAGGCGGACATCGACCCCGGTCTCTACGACTGGCTGACCGCACAGGGGGGGATCCGGATCTTCCGATTTTGAAAACGCGGGCCATTTCTCTATTCTCCGGCGGTCTGGACAGCATCCTCGCCGTCAAGATCCTTCAGGACCAGCAAATCGACGTGGTGGGCCTTTCCTTCGAAACCCCCTTCTTTGACGCCGGCAAGGCCCGGGCGGCGGCGCGCGCGATCGATCTGCCGCTGGTCGTCATGAATATCACGGACGAACACCTCGCCATGCTGCGCGCCCCCCGCTACGGCTACGGCAGAAACATGAATCCCTGTCTGGATTGTCACGCCCTGATGCTGAAGATCGCCGGCGTCCGGCTCGAAGCCATGAACGCCGCCTTCATCGCGACGGGCGAGGTTCTGGGCCAGCGCCCCATGTCACAGAACAAACAGTCCCTCTACGTGGTCGCGAAGCATTCCGGCTTTCTCCCCCGGGTGCTGCGTCCCCTGAGCGCCCGTCTCCTGCCGGAAACGGAACCGGAGCAGCGGGGGCTCGTGGACCGCGCGCGGCTTCTCGACATCGAGGGTCGCAGCCGCAAGCGGCAGATGGCTCTGGCCGAGCACTATGGCATCACGCGGTATCCGGCGCCGGCGGGCGGATGCCTGCTGACCGACCCCATGTTTTCGAAACGTCTGCGCGAGCTGTTCGCCCACCGGCCGGACGCCTCTGTGCGGGAAATCGAACTGCTGAAGCATGGACGGCATTTCCGCCTTCCGGGGGGCGAGAGGGTCGTCGTGGGGCGCCACCAGCGGGACAACCTGGCCATCGAACGCCTGCAGGCAGAGGAGGAGGGAGACTGTTTTCTGAAGATGGATGCCTTTCCCGGCCCCTCCGTCCTGATCCCCCGCGGCGGCGGGGAGGAGGCTTGCCGGCGGGCGGCTGCCCTGTGCGTCCTCTACGGGGACGCGCCCCGGGGCGTTCCCGTTCGGGTGCAGTGCCGGCGGGGCAGTGAATCCGGAACGATCTGCGTGACGGCGGCCGACCGCCGGGAGGCGGAGGTCTGGATCATCTGAATCCGCCGGCCGCCCTGGCCCTATTCCTGCCGGTGCCGGGGGCGAAGGAGATCGGCGACGGTCTTCACGGGATTGAAGGTTTCGAGGGGCACCTCGACGAAGACCGTGTTCCAGTGCGCCATAGCGCCGTTCCAGAGCCCCGGCCGTTCCAGAGCCTTGAGCGGGCGCCCCGCCTCCGACTTCAGGGTGATGCATCCGGCCTGCCGGTCCACGAAGCGGTCGAGATCGTACAGCCGTCCCCCTTCATCCCGGAGACCGCAGACGAGGTCCACGGGGTTGAAATGCGTCGCCTCCGCCCAGCGGGCCTGCTGGGCCTCCGACGCCGAATCCACCTGAAACGCCTCGACGATCTGGAGGGACATCGCCCCGTCCTCCCCCCGGACCCAGAACGGCCCTCCCCCCGGCTCCCCCGCGTTGGGCACCACGCCGCAGACCCGCAAGGGGCGTGCGAATCTTGACTGCAAAAATACCGCCTGGTCCAGCGGGGAACGGGAGGGAAAGTCCGCGGGCAACCAAACGTGCAGCCTGTCCCGGCAGAAGCGGATCATCTGTTCGCGTTCCAAAGTGCCGGCGTCCCCCGCCGCGAGCCGCCGTTGAAACCGGAAGATCTCCCGCTGCAGCGAAAGGAGGACGCCGCCAAGCAGCTTCTTGTACGGGACGATGCGGGCCTTCAGGCGATCGGGAACGATATTGTCGATATTCTTGATGAAGACGAGGTCTCCTCCGGTCGCCAGAAGGTTGCCCAGCAGCGCGCCGTGTCCGGCCGGGCGAAAGACGAGCCGCCCCCCGGCCGTACGGAAGGGCCGGTCCTCCAGATCGACGGCCAGGGTATGGGTTGCCGGGTTCTGGGTCGAAAGCGTCACCTGAAAGCGGCGTCCCAGCCGCGCCTCGCACCGCGGCTGAATCGTCCTTAAGTGATCCTGAACCGCGGTCAGATGCTCCTCCGAAACGGTGAAATGGATGCGGCAGACGCCCCCGGCGTCGCCCGCATAGAGCGCCGCCTCCACCAGATGCTCCTCCAGGGCCGTCCTTCCTCCCTCTTGGCTGGCGTGAAATTTGAGCAGGGCCTTGGGCAGTCGTCCGTAATTCAACCCCCCGGACGTCAGGATGGCTTCGAGGATTGCGGCGTATCCCCGCTCCCGCAGCAGCGTCCCGACGGCGGTTCCCCGACGCTCGAGGACGGTCAGGAGGTCCCGATAGAAGGCGTATTCCGGAAGCTCCCGCGCGAAGGTGTCGCCTGCGGCGCGGGACGCGAAATCGCCCGCCTCCAGGACGCGGAACCAGTCCTGGAACATCCGCGTGGCGGCCCCCGACGCGGGGACAAAGATCGTGATCCGGCCCGCGTCCCTGGCCGAGTCGTGGAGGGCCGCCAGGGCCGGCATCTGACCGGCGTCGACGGTTTCGATGCCGTCCCCCACCCGGCAGGGACGATCGAGGATCAACGGCCTCACCCCGCGCCGGAAGGTCTCCCATTGCCGGCGAACCTCGGCCTCGGCCAGCCCCTCTTCACGAATCTGGCGGAGATCGTCCTCGGAAAACCCGCCTTTATCCATGCTTCGGTTCTCCCCTCCGCTTCCTCTCCTGCCGGCGGCGGTCCGGGATCGGCCGCCGCTTTTCCCGCAGCAGCCGGGAAACATCCTTCTGTCGCCGGCTGATTCTCTGCCCCGCCATGTCTTCTCTCCTGCATCCGCTTCATGTCTATCAGGAATGACCTTCCGCTTCAACGGGAATCTCGCGGCTCTCTCTTGCATTCCGCCCGCCGATGCGGTATCCATCGGCAAAACCGGCGGACGGCAACGACGATGGGGACGGAGAAGGGATCGATGAAGGCGATGGTGCTGAGGCGGTTGGGGCGCATGGACGCCGACGCCTCCCCTCTGGAAGCGGCGGAGTTGCCCATCCCCGTGCCCGGACCGCGGGAAGTCCTGATCCGCGTGAGCGCCTGCGGCGTGTGCCATACGGAACTGGACGAGATCGAGGGGCGTACGCCGCCGCCGTCACTGCCGGTCATCCCCGGGCACCAGGTGGCTGGGCGGGTCGCAGACATGGGTTCCGCCGTGACGCGCTTCCGCCGGGGCGACCGCGTCGGCGTCGGCTGGATCCACAGCGCCTGCGGGGGATGCGCCTTCTGCCGGCAGGGGCGGGAGAACCTCTGCCCGGACTTCCGGGCGACCGGACGGGATGTCCAGGGCGGCTACGCCGAATACACGACGGTCCCGGAGAATTTTGCCTTTCCGCTTCCGGACGCCTTCTCAGACACCGAGGCGGCCCCGCTCCTCTGTGCCGGGGCCATCGGGTACCGGTCGCTCAAGCTCGCGGGACTGGCCGACGGCGACCCGCTGGGGCTGACCGGTTTCGGGGCTTCCGCACATCTGGTGTTGAAGATGGTCCGCCACCGCTACCCGCGGACACGGGTCCACGTCTTCGCACGGCGGGAGGAGGAGCGGCGCTTTGCCCTGGATCTGGGCGCCGCCTGGGTCGGCGATACCGGCGACACGGCGCCCGAGCCCCTGTCCGCCGTCATCGACACGACGCCGGCCTGGCGGCCGGTGCTGGAGGCCCTGCGGAACCTCTCCGCCGGCGGGCGCCTCGTCGTCAACGCCATCCGCAAGGAAGAGGCCGACCGGAACGAACTGAACCGTCTCGACTATCCCACCCATCTGTGGCTGGAGAAGGAAATCCGGTCGGTGGCCAACGTGACCCGGACCGATATCGGCGAATTCCTGGAACTGGCCGCCGGGATCCCCCTCCGGCCCCGGCTCGAGGTCTACCCCCTGGCGGAGGCGAACCGCGCCCTGACGGACCTGAAAGCCGGACGGATCCGGGGGGCGAAGGTCCTGGCCGTGGCCTGATGCCGCCCCGGGAAGGGCAACGTCCCGATGCCGCTGCGACACGCATCCCGGGACGCCCCGCCCGTCAGGCAAGCTCTTCGACCGGCATGACGAACGCCTTCACCCCGGCCCGGGGATGCTCCCTCTTGAGTTCCTGCACGACCTTGAGGATGCCGGGCATCTCCTCGTCCGCAACCCCGATGAGCAGGACGTTGTTCTTGCCCGGCCAGACGCGGGAGGCCAGTTTCGGCTCCGTCTCCGTCCCGACGCCGCGGGCCTCGCAGAATTTCGTATAGCGGACGATCCCGGCCGCCTTGAACGCGTCGACGACCTCCTCGTCCGCCTCCGACCCGTAGACCACGAGCACCATTTTCATCGCGTTTCCCCTTCCCTTCTTTCCGGGGCCGCGCCGGACCGCCGCCTCCGTAGGCGCCGCCTCAACGCCAGCCGCCAGTCGTCGAACTGATCGTAGGCGGCCGGCACGACCACGAGGGTCAGAAACAGGGAGGTCACCAGCCCTCCGATCACCGCAATGCCCATCGGGGAGCGCGTCTCCGCCCCCTCTCCCAGGGCGAAGGCGACCGGCATCATCCCGAAGATCATGGCGAAGGTCGTCATGAGGATGGGCCGGAGCCGCACCGGTCCCGCCTGCAGGATGGCCTCCTGCCGGCCGAGCCCCCGCTCCCGCAGGGTGTTCGTGTAGTCGACGAGCAGAATGGCGTTCTTCTTCACGAGCCCCATCAGGAGGATCAGGCCGATGAAGGTGAAGATGTTCAGGGAGCGTCCCGTCAGGATCAGGGCGCCGAACGCCCCGATGAAGGACAGCGGCATGGACAGCAGCACGGTCACCGGATGGAGCAGGCTTTCGAACTGCGCCGCGAGGATCATGTAGGCCATGAGGATCCCGAGGAAGAGGGCGAACATCAGATACCCGAAGGACTCCTTCATCGTGTCGGCGGCACCCTTGTATTTGGCCGTGAAGTCGGCCGGCAGCACCCGCGCGGAGATGGCGTCGAGCTCCTCCATGGCCCGGCCCAGCGGCTTTCCCTCCAGGCTGGCGTAAACCATGATGGCCCGCTGTCGATCCACCCGGTAGATGATGCTGGGGCCGCCGCCCTCCTGGACCTGCACAACGTTGGCCAACTGGACCAGACGGCCGTCGCGGGCCCGGACGTAGATCCGCCCGAGGTCGCTCGGATCGCGCCGGTCCTCGGAATCGAGCTGCACGCGGACGTCGTAGCGCCGGCCCTTCTTCTCGTCCTTGAAGCGGGTGATTTCAACCTCGCCGCTGACCAGGATGTTCACCGCCTCGGCGATGCCCGCCACGCTGACCCCGAGGTCCGCCGCCTTGTCGCGGTCGATGAAGACCTTGAGCTCCGGCTTTCCCTCCTCCAGGGACGTGTCCACGTCCACGATGCCCGGCAGCCGGGCGAACTCCCGGGTGATCTGCTTGGCATACCCCTGCAGTGCGCCCAGGTCGCCGCCGGAGATGACATACTGGATCGGCACGTTGCGGATCCCACCCCCGATGACGGACACGTCCTCCGCCGTCCCCTTCAGGCCGGGAATCTCGTTCAGCCGGGTGCGGATGACGGCCTTGATGTCCTCCTGGCTGCGGTCGCGCTCCGCCTTGGGGATGAGGGTGGTGAACAGGATGGCCTTGTTCACCGGACCGACGCCGCCGGCGCCGAACCCCTGTGCGTAGAAGACGCCCCGGACCTCGGGGAGCCCGCGGACGACCCGCTCCGCCTCCCGGAACATCTCGTCGGCCTTCCCGAGGGAGTAGTCGATCGGAGCCTCGAGCCGCACGATGAACTGTCCCTGGTCTTCCGGGGGATGCAGCTCCTTGCCCATGAACTTCGTCATGTAGAGGCTGAGAACGAACAGGACCAGAGCGAGCGCCAGGACCGTCTTGCGCCAGCGGAGCGCCCATCCCAACAGCCTCCGGTAGAGCTCCTCCACCCGCCGGTAGCCCCGTTCCCACGCGTCGCCCATCCGGCGCCAGAGACCCCGGGCCCGGTCGCCGGAATCCGCCGGCGTGACCGCCGACTTCGGCTTCAGGTACAGGGAGGCCATCATCGGGGTCAGCGTGAAGGAAACGATGAGGGAAACGAGGACGGCAAAAACCACGGTCAGGGCGAACTGCAGGAAGAAGCGGCCGATGATGCCTTTCATGAAGGCCACGGGTAGAAAGATCGCCACGATGGCGAAGGTCGTCGCCATGACGGCCAGGCCGATCTCGGCGGTGGCGAACGACGCCGCCTCGCGCGGCTTCATCCCCTCCTCGATGTGACGGTGGATGTTTTCGATGACGATGATGGCGTCGTCGATCAGCAGCCCAACGGACAGGGACAGCGCCATGAGGGTCATGTTGTTGAAGGTGAAGTCGAACGCGCGGATCAGGGCCAGGGTCGAGATGATCGAGACCGGCAGGGCCAGGGCGCTGATCAGCGTCGTCCGGACATTGCCCAGGAAGAGAAAGACGGCGAAAACGGCGAAGAGCGACCCCAGGATGATGTGTTTCTGCACCTCAGCGATGGAGCGCTTGATGAAGACGGACTGGTCGGCGGCGACGTTGAGCTCCATCCCCGTCGGCAGGGTTTTCCGGATCTTCTCCAGTTCGGCGTGGATGCGATCGACCACCTCGACGGTATTCGTGCCGGACTGCTTCTGGATGCCGATGCCGACGCAGGGAACGCCGTTGAACTTGGCGATCGAGCGCCGTTCGTCCATGGCGTCCTCCGCCCGTCCGATGTCGCGGATCCGGACCGGGGCGCCGGCGACGTAGGCCACCACCAGGTCGTTGAATTCCGCCGCATCCTGGATGTCCCCCCGGATCTTGACGGAATACTCCTTCGAGAGGCTCTCGATCCGCCCCCCGGGCAGCTCCACGTTCTCCCGCTTCAGGACCGCCAGGACATCCGACGGGGCGATGCCGTACGCCTGCATGCGGTCGGCGTCGAGCCAGACGCGGATCTGGCGCAGCCGAAGCCCGCCCATGCGGAGCGCGCCGACGCCGTTGATCTTCTGGAGCTGCTCCTTGAGAACCTCGTCGGCGTACGTGGACAGATCGCGGATCGACCGCTGCCCGGAGAGGTTGAGCCACAGGACCGGACTGGAGTCGGCATCGACCTTCTCGATGACCGGCTCGCTGATGTCGTCCGGGAGCTTGGACCGGATGGCGGCGACCTTCTCCCGCACGTCCTGGACGGCCAGATCGATGTCCCGCTCGAGCACGAATTCGATGGTCACCCGCGACGCGCTCTCCTGGCTCGCCGAGGTGATGGTCTTGACCCCGTTGACGGTGTTGACGGCCTCCTCGATCCGGTCGGTGACGTCCACGTCCATGATCTCGGGACTGGCCCCCTTGAGGGTCGTCGTGACCGTGGCGATCGGAAAATCGACCTTGGGGAAGAGATCGACCCCGATGGAGGGGTAGCTCACCAGCCCCAGCACGACGAGGGCCAGGATGAACATCGTCGCAAAGACCGGCCGTTTGATCGAGGTGTCAGCGAGCCACATGAACCTTCATCCCATCCGTCAGGTTGTTCTGACCCACCACGACCACCGCCTCGCCCGCCGCGAGGCCCTCCAGCACCTCCATCACTTCCCCGTACTTCCGGCCCACCTTGACGAACCGCTCCCGGGCGCGGTCCTGCTGGACGAGGAAGACCTTGGTCTTCTGCCCTTCGTACAGAAGCGACGTGACCGGGGTGACGACCTGCTCCCGCGCCGGGCCGGAGTAAAGGGTCACCCTCGCAAACAGTCCGGGTTTGAGGGCCTGGGCGGGATTCGGAATGACCGCCTCCACCTGGAGGGTGCGCGTCCGTTCATCGACATGCGGATAGACCGTCCGGACCGTCCCCGGAAACGCGTGTCCCGGAAACGCGTCGACCGTGAACCGGACCTCCTGTCCGACCCGGAGGCTGCCGACGTCCTTTTCCGCCACGCTGAACAGCAGTTTGAGCGGATTCGTCTGGATGATGAGGAGCAGCGGCGTTCCGTTGCGGACGTAATCCCCGGCCGTGACGCGTTTCTCCTTGACGGATCCGGACAGAGGCGCATGAACGCGCGCCTTGCCCAGCCTCTCCCGGGCCAGGGCGAGGGCCAGCCTGGACCGCTCCACCTCCCCTTCGGCGACCAGGCGCCGGGCGGTCACGTCGTCATACTGCTGGCGTGTGATGAGCGCTTCCTGGAAGAGCGCCTCCTTTCGCTGGAATTCCTGGCGGATGTTGGCCAGGTTCGCCTCCGCCTGGCGCACGGCCGCTTCGGTGCGACTGACCTCGAGGCGGTAATCCGTTTCGCTGATCACCGCCAGCGGCGTCCCCCGGGATACCTGCGACCCTTCCTCCACGAGGACGCGCCGGAGGACGCCGTCCACCTCGCTGCTGACGATCACCTCCTCGTAGGGTTTGAGCGCACCCACGGCCTCGATATAGGGTCGCACCGGTTGCACCTCCGCCGCCCGGACCCGAACGTTGAG
>DAOPOS010000039.1:0-15479 GCA_035358035.1 Syntrophales bacterium
GAACCTGTGACATCCACGGTGTAAGCGTGGCGCTCTCCCAGCTGAGCTACCCGCCCCCGGCGGCATCCTCTCCTCGGTGGCAGCGCTACCTAACAGTAAACCCCCGTCCTGTCAAGCGATAATTGCCCGGACGATGAGGGGGTCTCCCGGGATACGGGGGCCAGGACGGCGGCCGGACGCTCGCCGCGGGTTCCGGGGACGATCCGGACGTCAAGACTCGCCCCCCCAGTGGGCTCCGCCTCGGGAATCAGGGCGTTGGCGAGCACATCGTCGATATGCTCCACCAGGACAACATGCAGCGCCTTCAGGATATTAGGAGGCACGTCGGCCAGATCCTTTTCGTTGTCCTTCGGGATCAGCACGGTTTTGATGTTTCCGCGATGGGCTGCCAGGAGTTTCTCCTTCAGCCCGCCGATGGGCAGGACGCGACCGCGCAGGGTGATCTCCCCCGTCATGGCCAAATCCCCGCGGACCTTCTGCCGGGTGAACGCCGAGGCGATGGAGGTCACCATCGCCACGCCGGCCGAAGGGCCGTCTTTGGGGATCGCGCCTTCCGGAACGTGGACGTGAACGTCGGTTTCCTTATAAAAATTGTCGTCGAGGTGAAACTGGTCCGAACGGGAGCGCACGTAGGTCAGGGCGGCCTGAACCGACTCCTGCATGACGTCCCCCAGTTTGCCCGTCATGGTGATCTTGCCCGAGCCGCGCAGGGTGGTGGCCTCAATGATCAAAAGTTCGCCGCCGACCTCGGTCCAGGCGAGACCGACGGTCGTGCCGACGCGGTCCTGACCCTCGGTTTCCCCATGCCGGTACTGCGGGATCCCGAGATATTTATCGAGAGACTTCGAGGTGATGGAAAGCTTCTTCGTGCTCCCGTCCGTTACGATTTCGCGGGCCACCTTGCGGCAGATGGCAGCGATCTCGCGCTCCAGGTTCCGGACGCCCGCCTCGCGGGTGTACTTGCGGATGATCGTCAGCAGGGCGCCGTCGGAAAAGGCGATCTGGTTCTCGCGCAGGCCGTTCGCCTCCCGCTCCTTGGCGATGAGGAATTTCTTGGCGATGCGGAGCTTTTCCATCTCGGTGTAGCCGGCCAGACGGATGACCTCCATCCGGTCCTGAAGCGGGGCCGGAATGCTCTGCAGGACGTTGGCCGTCGTGATGAACATGACGTCCGAGAGGTCGTAGTCCACCTCGAGATAGTTGTCGTTGAAGGCGTTGTTCTGCTCCGGGTCGAGAACCTCCAGCAGGGCCGACGAGGGGTCCCCGCGAAAATCGGAGCTGAGCTTGTCGACTTCGTCGAGGCAGAGCACCGGATTGCTCGACCCCGCCTTCTTCATGAGCTGAATGATTTTCCCCGGGAGAGCCCCGATGTAGGTTCGCCGGTGGCCGCGTATTTCGGCCTCGTCCCGAACGCCTCCCAGAGAAAACCGGACGAACTTGCGGTTGGTCGCGCGCGCGACCGATTTGGCGATCGACGTCTTCCCGACACCGGGGGGACCCACGAGACACAGGATCGAGCCCTTGTTCTTCTGGACCAGCGTCTGCACCGCGAGATACTCCAGAATCCGCTCCTTGACCTTCTTGAGGCCGTAGTGGTCCTCTTCGAGGATCGCTTCGGATTCCCTGAGCGTGTAGCGATTCTCCGTCTTTTCGCTCCAGGGCAGGTCGAGCAGCCAGTCGATGTAGTTCCGGACAACGGTCGCTTCGGCGGACATCGGGGCCATCATCTGGAGTTTTTTCAGCTCCGACTTGACCTTTTTGTGGGCCTCCTCGGAGAGCTTTTTCTGTTTGAGCTTCTTTTCGAGATCCGCGATCTCGTTTTTGAAGTCGTCCTTTTCGCCCATCTCCTTCTGGATGGCGCGCATCTGTTCGTTCAGGTAGTAGTCCTTCTGGGTCTTCTCCATCTGCTTCTTGACGCGGCGCTTGATCTTCTCCTCGACCTCGAGGATTTCGATCTCTGCCAGCATCATTTCGTAAATGGTCTCGAGACGGTCGGTAATGTTGAATATCTCGAGAATCTTCTGCTTGTCTTCCAGCTTGACGTTGAGATGGGAAACCACGATGTCCGCGAGCTTGGACGGCTCGTCGATGGAGGCGATCGTTCCGATGATCTCCATGTGGATCTTCTTGCTCAGCTTCGCGTACGTCTCGAACGCCTCCCGGATGCTGCGGATGAGGGCCTCCGCCCGGACGCTGTTGGGATCGTCGACGTCCGGGATCTCCTCCACGGCCACGAAGAAGAAGTCATCGGAAGGCAGGTATTCGCGAACACCCGCCCGCTGTTTGCCTTCGACCAGCACCTTGACGGTGCCGTCGGGAAGTCTCAGGAGCTGGATGATGATGCCCAGGGTACCGACCCGATAGATGTCGTTCTCGGTCGGCTCATCCTTCTGGGCGTTCTTCTGGGCCACCATGAAGATCCCCTTCTCCAGCTTCATGGCGGATTCCAGGGCGGCGATCGACTTTTCGCGCCCGACGAAGAGCGGCACGATCATATGGGGGAATACGACGACATCCCGCAGGGGAAGAAGCGGGATCTTCAGCAGGGAGCCGTCTTCACGATGTGTCATGAAATCACTCATGCGTGTTTTTCATCCGTTCGGGGTCGGATCGGCGTTCAGGCCGATTCCGATTTGTTTTCAAACAGCAGGATGGGTTGAGCGCCGCTCAGCACCACATCCTCGTTAATCACACATTCACGGACATCCAGGCGGGAGGGGATGTCGTACATGATGTCCAGCATGGTGTTCTCGATGACGGCCCGCAATCCCCGCGCGCCCGATTTCCGTCCGGCCGAAAGGCTGGCGATGGCCCGCAACGCCCCGTCGGTGAACTTGAGTTTGACCTTCTCCATCTCGAACATCTTCTGGTACTGACGGATGATCGCATCCTTCGGTTCGACCAGGATCCGGACCAGATCCTCCTCCTTCAGCTCGTTGAGCGTTGCAACCACCGGAAGGCGACCGATGAATTCGGGGATCAGGCCGTACTTCAGAAGATCCTCTGGTTGAACGTCCGTCAGCAGTTCGCCGATGCTCTGCGTCTTCCTGCTCCGGATGTCCGCCCCGAACCCCAGGGTGTTCACGCCGGTTCGCTTGGCGATGATGTCTTCGAGGCTGTTGAAGGCCCCGCCGCAGATAAACAGGATGTTGCCGGTATCGACCTGGATGAACTCCTGCTGGGGATGCTTGCGTCCGCCCTTCGGCGGAATGTTCGCCAGGGTCCCCTCGATGATTTTCAGGAGCGCCTGCTGCACGCCTTCACCCGACACGTCACGCGTGATGGACGGATTGCCGGTCTTCTTGGCGATCTTGTCGATTTCGTCGATATAGACGATCCCCTTGGACGCGCGCGCGACATCGTAATCCGCATTCTGCAGGAGGCTCAGAATGATGTTCTCAACGTCCTCGCCGACGTATCCGGCCTCGGTCAGCGTCGTCGCGTCGGCAATGGTGAAGGGGACGTTCAGGATCCGGGCGAGCGTCTTGGCGAGCAGGGTCTTTCCGGATCCCGTCGGGCCGATGAGCAGGACATTGCTTTTTTCGATCTCGACCCCTTCCATATCGACATCGGTGAACAGGCGACGATAATGATTGTAGACGGCGACGGAGAGGACCTTCTTCGTGCGATCCTGCCCGATGACGTACTGATCGAGAAACCGCTTGATATCCGCGGGCTCGGGAATTCCCTGGCCGGCCTGTTCCACCGCAGCCGGGGACGCGTCCTCGTCCACGATGCACTTGCACAGCTCGATGCATTCATCGCAGATATACGCCGAAGGGCCCGCGACCAGTTTCTTGACCTCGTTCTGGTTCTTTCCGCAAAACGAACAGTACAGCATGCCCTGTCCCTCCTGCTGTGTCCGCCCTTTTTTCGTCATGGATCCAACCTCACGGTTCCTTGCGGGCTAAGCCCTTTTGGCGATGATCTCGTCGATGATGCCGTAATGTCTGGCCTGTTCCGGCGTCATGAAGTAGTCCCGCTCCGTATCCATCATGATCTTGCTCAACTCCTGTCCCGTGACGGAGGCGAGGATTTTGTTGAGCTCGTCCTTCAGGCGCAGGATCTCCCGGGCCTGGATATCGATGTCCGTGGCCTGTCCCTGAAAACCGCCGAGGGGCTGGTGAATCAGGATCCGGGTGTGCGGCAGGGCATACCGTTTGCCCCGCTGTCCGGCCGCCAGCAGCAGAGCGGCCATGCTGGCCGCCTGCCCCATGCAGACGGTGCACACGGTCGGCTTGATGTACTGCATCGTGTCGTAGATGGCGAGCCCGGAGCTGACATGACCCCCGGGCGAATTCAGGTAAAAGAAGATTTCCTTATCCGGGTCTTCCGATTCAAGATACAGGAGCTGCGCGATGATCAGATTGGCGACGTCATCGTCGATCGCGGTTCCCAGGAAAATGATCCGGTCCTTGAGCAGGCGGGAATAGATGTCGAACGCCCGCTCGCCGCGTCCGTCCTGTTCGATCACCATGGGAATGAGCGGCATTTATCGGCCCTCCCCTTCCGCCACGGCGGTTTTGCGTATCGTTACCGTCGCCTTGTCCTCAACGAACCGGAACGTCTTGCGCTGGAGGAGGTCCAGGCGCACCTGTTCGAGGCTGCCCTCTTCCTCCAGTTTCGACCGCAGGGCCGGGACGTCCTTTCCGAATTTGGTGGCCATCTCCCGAAGGTGGGTTTCGAGATCCTCTTCGGTGACGGTCAGCCCCTCCTTGTCCGCGATGGCCTTCATCAGAAACAGGGTCTTGACGATTTTTTCCGCCTGCTCCTTCAGCTTTTCATGCATGCTGAAGCTCAGTTCGGCCGCCTGCTGCTTGTCCATGCCGGCCCACGTCATTCGGCGCTGCATATCCGCCATCAGGTAGAACGTCTGCCGCTCCACCAGGGACAGGGGCACTTCGAACGGATTCTCCTTCAGCAGCGCGTCCACCAGTACCTCCTGGAACGCCGCCTCGTCCCGTCCCTTCTGGTCCCCTTCGAGAGAGGACCGGACATCCGCCTTCAGGGCGTCGAGCGATTCGAACTGTTCAAAGTTCTTGACGAACTCCTCATCGAGTGGCGGAAGCTTCTTTTCACGGATCCCCTTGAGGCTGACGGTGAACCGGACATCCTTGCCCGCAATCTGCGCCTGGGCATAGTCCTCCGGAAATTTAACCTGGATGTCCCGGATTTCGCCCTTCTTCATCCCGACGATCTGTTCCTCGAACCCGGGGATGAAGGTGTGGGACCCGACCTCCAGGAAATAGTTTTCGGACTTGAGTTCGTCGAGGGCCTGACCGTCCAGGGTGCCGGCGAAATCGATCGTCGCAAAGTCCTTTTCCTTAAGCTCACGTTCCTCGGTGATGTCTTCAAGGGTTCCGTACATCTCCCGGATCTGGAACAGACGGGCCTCCAGGTCCGCATCGGTGACGTCCGTCTGGATCTTTTCGAGCTCGAGCCCCGCGTAGTTTTTAGGCTCCACCACCGGTTCGACCTCGACCGTGGCGGTGAAGAGGAGCGCCTGCTCCGGCTCGATCGGCTTGGGCTCGACCTCCGGCTGGCTGACTGGCGTCAAGCGCTCGCGCTCAATGGCGTCGCGATAGTGACGGTTGATCAGATTCTGGACCGTTTCTCCCTCGGCGTACTCCTTGTAGTGGGTCTGGAGCACCGGCCGCGGCACTTTTCCGGGGCGAAACCCCTTGATCCTGGCCTTCTTGCCGACGTCACGGTAGACCTGGTCCAGTTCTTTCTTAACATCCTCCCAGGGGATGACAAACGAAAACTTCTTTTTGACAGAAGAGATTTCCTCGACTTTTACATCCAGCATCTGTTCTTCCACGACTGTTCGACTCCTTAATCGAGCTAAAGGTTCTCCGCACCCGTGATGTTAACTGGTGCGAGAGAGGGGACTTGAACCCCTATCCGCAATGCGGGCTGGATCCTAAGTCCAGTGCGTCTGCCAGTTCCGCCACTCTCGCCGGGTTGCGGATTTATATATGCATTCCCCCCGGCGATTGTCAACGTTATTGTTCCCTGTCGCGCGACCGGAACCTCCACAAAAAAACCGCCCTACGGCGGTTTTAATGGTCGGGGCGAGAGGATTTGAACCTCCGACCCTCTGAACCCCATTCAGATACGCTACCAGACTGCGCCACGCCCCGACTTGTCCCGTTTTCGCGAAACGGCGTGTTTCCTATCACCATCGGGGGATGCTGTCAAGGACAATCGCGGCATATATTCCTTGCAAAAAGGGGAATTGTCCTGTAAAGCTCCTCTAAGGCCATGCGCATGAACCCTATGAGATCACGGAGCTTTTGAATTTGAAACGAAACAGAACCCTCTGGCGATGGATGGGAGCCGCCGTGCTCGTCGCCGGTATCTCGACCGGATCCCCGGCCGTCGCCGATATCTACAAGTATGTCGACCCTGACGGTGTGATTCATCTGACCAACGTGCCCACCGATGACCGTGTTCGTTACGAACTGCTGATCCGGGAAAAGCGGGTCCTCTTCCGACCCGGAACGGACGTCAAGAAATACGACCACATCATCGACCGGGCGTCGGAAAAATACCGCGTCGACCCGGCCCTGATCAAGGCGGTCATCAAGGCGGAATCCAACTTCAACCACCGGGCCGTTTCCCCCGTCGGCGCCCGGGGGCTCATGCAACTGATGCCGCAGACGGCGTCTTCTCTCAACGTGGCCGATTCCTTTCATCCGGAGAACAATATCGAGGGGGGCGTCCGCTACCTCCGGTACCTCTTGAACCTCTTCAACGGCAATCTCCCCCTGGCCGTGGCGGCCTATAACGCCGGAGAAGGGGCGGTCAACCGCTATCAAAACACCATCCCTCCCTATCCGGAAACCCAGACCTACGTCCGGCGCGTTCTCGACTTCTACCGCCAGTATCGTCAGAGCAACTGAAAACCGCCGGGCGACGGGCACGATCTCATTCGACCGTCAGGTAGGGCCGCAGGCCTTCCAGCCGCCTGGCCTTGATTCCGAAAACGCCGGTCAGCTCGTCAAGCGTGTGAAACACCTTCCTCCGGTTGCGTTCCTGGACAATCAGGAGCGCGGTTTTCGAACCGATTCCCGGAACGAGCGCCAACTCCTCCTCGGAGGCCGTGTTGAGGTCGAGCGGGATGCCGAGGGTCATGCGCTCGGCCGCGGGCATTTGACGCAGCCGGATCGATCGTTGTCCGTCCGGCGCGACGACCATATCGAGGACATCGCCCCGCCTCAGCGGCCGGTTGAGTCCCTCCGGAGGGGATGTCCGGAACGCGTCGTCCCACTCGCCGGTTCGCTTCAGGACATCACCGGCGTTGAACCCCGCCGGGACGAAGTAGACGCCCGGCCGGCGGACATCCCCTGCGAGCCGGATCTCCAGGGAAGGCGAACGCGCTTCCTGAGGGGGATCGACGGTCTTCTTTCCCCCGGACATCAGCGCCATCGCCCCGAGGATCGACAGGAGACAGACAACGAGGAGGGCGATTCCGCCCGTCTGTTGCCGGCCGGTCATCATGGAGGAACCTAATCCCTTTTCTGCTCCAGGCCAAAGGTATCGTGGAGAACCATCACGGCCAATTCGGTATATTTCGCCTGAACGACGCAGGAGATCTTGATTTCGGAGGTGCTGATCATGAGGATATTGATTCCCTCCTGCGCGAGCGCCGTGAACATCCGCGAGGCGACGCCGGAGTGGCTGACCATGCCGACGCCGATGATGGAGACCTTGGCGACATTGTCGTCCAGATCGACGCTGGCGGCGCCGATCTCCCGGCAGACGTCCTGAAGCAGGCGGCAGGCCTCCCGGCTGTCCTTCTTCGAAACCGTGAACGTCAGATCGGTATACCCTTCCAGGCTGGCATTCTGAATGATCATGTCCACCACGATGTTCCGCGCGGACAGGGGCGTGAAGATCTTCCCGGCGATTCCCGGTCGGTCCGGCACATGGACCACGGTCAGCTTGGCCTGATCGCGATCGTAGGTCACACCGGAAACCACTTCCTTTTCCATGTCTTTATCCTCCTTGGTGACTAAGGTTCCCCCCTCGTCCGAAAACGAGCACTTGACACAGATGGGAACGCCATATTTTTTGGCCAGTTCGACCGAACGGGGCTGCAGGACCTTCGCCCCCGTGCGGGCCATCTCGAGCATTTCGTCGTAGGAGATCCGGTCGATCCGACGCGCCTTCGCGCAAAGATTCGGGTCGGTCGTGTAGACGCCGTCGACGTCCGTATAAATGTCGCAGACGTCCGCCTTCAGGGCGGCCGCCAGGGCCACGGCGCTCGTATCGGAGCCCCCGCGCCCCAGGGTCGTGATATCGCCTCTCTCGTCGACGCCCTGGAATCCGGCGACGACGCAGATGATCCCGTCGCGCAGGGCCTTTGCGATCTCCGCCGTCTCCACCTCGAGGATTCTCGCCTTCGCATGGGCCGAATCGGTGCGGATCCTCACCTGGAAGCCGAGGAAGGATTTCGCCGGATGGTTCATCTCGTTCAGGATCATGGACAGGAGGGTAACCGTCACCTGTTCGCCCGTGGCGATGAGGGCGTCGAACTCCCGGCCCGGGGGATCCGGGCAGGCCGACTGCGCCAGGCGGATCAGACGGTCCGTTTCTCCGGCCATGGCCGACAGAACGACGACCACCTGGTTCCCCGCCTCCCGGACGCGGGCGGCCCGACGGGCCACGTTGCGTATTTTTTCGATATCGGCGACGGATGTGCCGCCATATTTTTGAACAATCAGACCCATTGAGCTACTTGATGCCCCCTTTCCAGATATCATCGATCCGGTGAACGAGCGATGCAGGCGCCTGAATGCCGATGCACCGCCGGTTCGCGTCTATATAGCGCAATTCGATAAAAATACAACCCTCGTCGAGGATCTCCGCGATCTTTTCGGACCATTCGACGACGGTCACTCCCTCGGCGAAAAAAAACTCCTCGTAACCGAGGGTCTCGAGATCGGCGGGACCGCTCAGACGATAAAGGTCCACGTGGTACAGCGTCAACCGTCCCGGATATTCGTTGACGAGGGTGAAGGTCGGACTGGTGACCTGAAATGCTTCCGGGACGTCGAGACCGCGGGCAATTCCCTGCGTCAGGGTCGTTTTGCCGGTGCCCAGCTCGCCGTTGAGGGCCACGATCGATCCGGCCGTCAGCGCCCGGCCGATCGCCCTTCCCAGGCGACGCGTCTCTTCCGGGCTAATGCTCTCGATCTCGAACCGTTCATTCATGGGGGTCCGCGTCCAGTTCCGCATAGGACGTACCACGACGGTCGTCTTCGAGAACGACGACCGCGACGGCATGGTCCCTCGTGTGCGTGATCGTGAGATGGGTTCGCCGGATTCCCCGACCTTCGAGAATCCGTAACACATTGGCATACAGGCAGAGGGTGGGGCGACCGTCCCTATCATTGACCGTTTCGATCTCCCGCAGTCGAACGCCCATGCCCAGGCCGAGTCCCAGGGCCTTCAGGAGGGCTTCCTTGACCGCGAATCTGCCGGCGAAATGGATCGCAGGCCGGGCCCGCCCCGAACAGGCTTCAATCTCGCCCTTGGTGAACACGCGTCCGAGGAAGGCATTCCCAAAGCGAGCGGTGATGCGCTCGATCCTGGCGATCTCGACCAGGTCGATGCCGATCCCGGCGATCATGTCCGCGCCCTCCTCAGTGCATCGATCATCGCCACCACCTTCCGTGCCGACGGAACGTCGTGCACGCGCACGATTGCGGCGCCGTTCATCGCGGCCGCTGCGATCGCCGCCGTCGTGCCCTCGGCGGAAACCGTGAGCGCGTCGCCGGCGATCTGCCGGACGAACGATTTCCTCGAGACCCCGGCCAGGATCGGCCGGCCGAGCACCCGGAGCTCCTCCAGACCGTTCAGAAGCGCCAGGTTGTCCCCCAGAGACTTTCCGAAACCGAAGCCGGGGTCGACGATGATGCGATCGAAGCCGATTCCTTTTTTCTGTGCGGCTTCCAGGCGCTCCGTCAGGTAAAGGACGACATCGCCGGGCAGCGAGCGGTACTCGGGCAGGGTCTCCTGCATGGTCTTGGGAAGACCCCGCATATGCATGAGGATCACTGCCGCTCCAGATTCCGACACGACCGCCGGCATCGCCGGATCGGAGGTCATCGCACTGATGTCGTTGACGATCTCCGCTCCGGCCGCGAGGGCGCGACGGGCGACCTCCGCCTTGGTGGTGTCGATGGAGATCGGGACGTCGACGCGCGAGCGGAGGGTCTCGATCACCGGCAGGACGCGCGCCAACTCGACGTCGGGTGCAACGGGCTCTGCGCCGGGGCGGCTTGATTCGCCCCCGACATCGATGAAGTCCGCACCCGTATCGACCATCCGGCAGCCGCACTGAACGGCCGCATCCACCGTGGGAAACTGTCCGCCGTCGGAAAAGGAATCCGGCGTGACATTGAGGATACCCATGACGGCGGTCGTTATCCCGAGGGTCATCTCCCTGCGGCCGGTCCGCAGGCGGTAGTCGGTCCATTCCGAGTTCTCGAGGATCTCAATCAGCCTCCGCGAGAGTCCGGAGAGACCAAAGGGTTGGGCGGCGAGCTTGGAGGCCAGGAGCCGAATCTGCTTGGGCGTTCCCATGATCAGCACGTCCGTGGACGGCTTTGCGCAGGCGACGCTTTCGCGATGGACGGCGGCATCCCCTCCCGAGGCGAGCATTTCCTGCTTCAGGATGTTCGCTACGCGGCACTCGACATTGTCGAGTGCGATCAGCAGGCTCCGCATTTTGGGGAGCATGGCGCGGATCCCGTACGGATCGACGCCGATTTCCGCGAGCATCCGGCCGGCCTGAAGCTCCGTGGAGGCGTGGATGAGTCGGGGGGAATATCTCGCGCTCAGTTTCGGTTCCATAGGCGGGACTCAGGCAGGGGCCGCGTCGGTTCCTCCGGCCATGTCGGTCGTATCGGGTGAAAAGACGAGGGCGTCGATCTCCTCAGCGTTCAGAACCTCTTTCTCCAGAAGGGCGTTTGCCATGCGGTTGAGAATGTCCATGTGATCCATCAGCAGCGTTTTGGATTTTTCATAAGCGTCGGAGACGATGCGCGTGATTTCCCGGTCGATCTTCTCGGCGGTCTGTTCACTGTAATCCTTGTGTGTAGCGAATTCCCGCCCGAGGAAGATCTGCTCCTCCTTCTTGCCGTAGCTCAGGGGCCCCATTGCTTCACTCATCCCCCATTCGCAGACCATCTTCCGCGCGAGATGGGTGGCGCGCTCGATGTCGTTTCCGGCGCCGGTGGTAAAATCGTTCAGAACGAGGTCCTCCGCGGCCCGCCCTCCCAGCAGGATCGCGATGTTGTTCAGGAGGTATTTGCGGGGATAGGTGTGCTTTTCGTCGATCGGAAGCTGTTGGGTCAATCCGAGGGCCCGACCTCTGGGGATGATGGTGACCTTGTGGATGGGATCGGTGCCGGGCAGCAGTTTGGCGACCAGCGTGTGGCCGGCCTCGTGGTAGGCCGTGTTGCGTTTCTCGACGTCGCTGATGACCATGCTTTTGCGCTCCGCCCCCATGAGGACCTTGTCCTTGGCGAATTCGAAATCGCGCATGCCGACCCTTTCCTTCCCCATGCGCGCGGCGTACAGCACCGCCTCGTTGACGAGATTCTCGATGTCGGCCCCGGAGAATCCCGGCGTGCCCCGGGCGATAACGGCAAAATTCACGTCTTCGTCGAGGATGGTCTTTTTGGCATGCACCTGAAGAATCATCTCGCGGCCCCTGACGTCGGGGAGCGGCACCATGACCTGACGGTCGAAGCGGCCCGGTCTCAGCAACGCCGGGTCCAGGACGTCCGGCCGGTTCGTCGCCGACACGAGGATGACGCCCTCGTTGGATTCGAATCCGTCCATCTCCACGAGGAGCTGGTTCAGCGTCTGCTCCCGTTCGTCGTGCCCTCCCCCCAGACCGGCCCCGCGGTGACGGCCGACCGCATCGATCTCATCGATGAAGATGATGCACGGCGCCTGTTTCTTCCCCTGGGTAAACAGATCGCGCACCCGGGAGGCGCCGACGCCGACGAACATCTCGACGAAGTCGGAACCGCTGATGCTGAGAAACGGGACGTCGGCCTCTCCGGCGATCGCCCGCGCGAGGAGCGTCTTGCCGGTTCCGGGCTGTCCGACCAGCAGCAGACCCTTGGGAATTCTCCCTCCCAGTCGCGTGAATTTCTTGGGATCCTTCAGAAAATCGATGACCTCCTGGAGCTCGTTCTTGGCCTCGTCGATGCCGGCGACGTCGGCGAACGTCACCTTCTTCGATTTGTCGGTCATGAGTTTCGCGCGGCTTTTGCCGAAGGCCATGGCCTTCCCGCCGCCGGACTGCATCTGCCGCATGAAAAATATCCAGACGCCGATGAGCAGGATCATGGGGAACCAGGAGATGAGGATCGTCATGTACCAGGGGGAATCCTCGACGGGCTTCGCCGCGATCCTCACGCTTTTGCTCCTCAGGAGCGGGATGAGATCGTCATCCTTGGGGGCGTAGGTCTTGAAGGTCTTGCCGGTGGTCAGCTTTCCCGTGATGTTTTCGCCCTGAACCTGCACTTCGCCGATCTGTCCTCGCTCCACATGGGTCAGAAAGTCACTGTAGACGATGCTTTCCTGCGTCGTCTTCGGCTCGTTGAACAGGTGAAAGAGCAGGACGAAGACCAGACTGATGACCAGCCACAGGGCAATATTCTTCTGTAAGGGATTCAACGATCAGACTCCTGTTATCGACTTCACTCACCGGCTTCCGGGTGTGCTCCGGCCCATGAACCGGGTTCAGATGGCCCTGCGGATCCGGCCTTCGCACGGGTGCTCACTCCTACACCAATACGCGTCATTTATCAAATGATTTCTACTTTTAGGACGGTCTGGGTTTTATCCGAAACGCGGGCGCGCTCGCTCAAACACATCCCCGCAACCCAGAGCACGCCCCCTTCATCGACGAGCAGCGGGATGCGTTCACGCTCGTCAAAGGGCACCTTGGCATCGATCAGCAGGCGACGGACCCGCTTCGTTCCGGCCATGCCCAGGGGCTGGATTCTGTCGCCTGTCCGCACGCTGCGGCACACGAGGGGAAACCGGATCCGTTCGTAATCGAGGCAGGCGATCTCCCTTCCGGCCGGTACCGGCCGCGTGACGTCCGCGACCTCGAAACGGAGGCGGCATCCCGGGGCGATGGTCAGGACGCCCGGAACGGGGACGTTGAACCGGAAACCGGCTTCGAGGTTCGCGGCTTTTCTTCGCAGGCGGGAAGGCCTGCGTTGCGCTCGTGAGGCCGGCGGCGGGACGTCGGCGATTCGCTGAAACGAGAGGCGATCGTAGGAGCGCGTCGCGGTGATCCCCCCCGCCAGATGGACTTCCGCATGACCGCAGCCCTCGATCAAGTTCCGGACGAGTCGGATATGGGCATGCGTGAGGCCCGACGGTGTCCCGGCGAGCCGGCGGACGACCTGCAGGATCAGGCGATTCTGGATCGCTTCGTGGAGGGTCAGGAACGCGGGGATGTCGAACCGGATTCCCCCCTGCCCTTCCCGGCCCCCGGCCCTGACGTAGGCCTCCGGAAGGACCGACTCCATGAAGTCATTTTCGCGTCCCGCGATCTCCGCCAACCGCGTGATACCGCGCACGACGGCGGGATTGTAGTCCGTTTCGAGCCGTGGAAGCAGGTCATGACGGATTCGGTTCCGGAGGTGTCGGAGGTCCCGGTTGGACGCATCGATCCTGAACGAAAGGGACCGGCTTTCGAGAAAGGCCCCGATATCCGCAGGATCCATGTCAAGCAGGGGGCGAATATACCTCCCGTCCCGGATGGGGAGGATGCCCTTCAGCCCCTCGATCCCGCTTCCCCGGAGGAGGTTCATCAGAACGGTTTCCGCCTGGTCGCGGCGGTGATGTCCCAGGGCGATTTTGCCGGCCTGGATTTCACGGGCCGTCTCATCGAGAAAGGCATAGCGATGTTCGCGGCACCAGTCTTCGAGGGAGCGGCCGCGGGAACGGACGGACGCGGTCGGCATGCGACCGGTCCGCAGCTCGAGCCCCGCCTCCAGGGCCAGTTCGGCGACGAATCGCTCGTCCGCGTCGGACGCCGCCGCCCGCAGGCCATGATTGAAGTGTCCGACCGTCAGGGAGAGATCATACCGCGAGCGGAGCTCGATCAGGCCCCACAGCAGCGCGACGGAGTCTGGACCTCCGGAAACGGCGACGAGCACGCGGTCCCCGCGTTCCAGAAGATCGCGCCTGCGGACCGTTTTTTCAAGAACCCTGACGAACATCTGTCCCTCCAAGCGTGCCCCGGACGTTTGCCTGTTCTGCGGTTCATGGCGTACGATCATGCGAAGAGATCGACCAGTTCCGACAGGCGCTCGCAGGCGTGATCCGGTTCGAGCGCGAGCAGGTCCTCCCGGTCGCTCAGGCCGTTTAGAAGCGCGCAGCTGATGAAGCCGGCGTTTTTAGCCAGGAGGATGTCGTTGACGCCGTCTCCGACGACCAGCGTCCGTTTCGGATCCGGGGCGACGCCCTCAAAAAGGGGTGCGAGCACACCCGTGTCTGGTTTTCGGTGGGGGGTCGTATCTGCGCCGATGATCTCCGTGAAGTAACCCCTGATCCGAAGACGGTCGACAATTGCCCGGGCTACACCGACGCGCTTGTTGGTGACAATGACCTTGTTATGACGGGCAAAATGCGTCAGGACCGGATGCACGTCCGGGTAGAGGTCCGTCGTGTCGAGCATGTGCTCGGCGTAATGGGCGGTAAACAGCTCCAGGGCCCTGGGGACGAGTTCCTGTGCCGTGGGCCCCAGGGATCGCTCGATGAGCACCCCGACGCCGTCACCGATGAAGCGGAGGATCCGTTCCCTCTCGATCGGGGGTTGGGACAGCGCCTCAAGCGTGTAATTGACCGAGGCGGCCAGGTCGTCTCCGGAGCGGATCAGTGTGCCGTCCAGATCGAAGATCATGAGGGAGACCGCCCGTTTTTCTGCATTCATCCGCAAGGCCCCTTTTGCGCGCGATGCGCGCTCCGGAGGGCGGGGATTTTTCCGGACCCGGCGGCCCGTACATCCCCGCCGTCGAACCGACTATATCGGAGCCGGTGGGGAATATCAAGCCTGCGGCGCGTCGGTTGGCTCGAATGAAAAGCCTGGAGAGGCGGAGAACCGGGGCTTGAAGCGTTTCCGGGCCTCATTTCTGTTGACCGCCGCACGCAGTCGTGATACGGGAGGTGCACCGCTTGGATCCCTTTCGGACTGAGACGGAACGGTCTGTCATTTGGGTGCAGGTTGAATCTGTGGCCTTCCGCAAGCTGGGGAGGCCTTTTGTTTTCTATGCACGGAGTGAGCGTTCATGGAAAAGGATACGGTTGCCATCATCGGCCTGGGCAAGGTGGGCACGGCCGTGGGCCTGCTCCTTCAGGCGTCCGGATACCCGATCGTCGCCGTCTCCGATGTCGATGCGACGGCGCTGAAGCGTGCCTCGCGGTTTCCCGGCGCC
>DAOPOS010000040.1:0-15187 GCA_035358035.1 Syntrophales bacterium
TCTCCGCCTTCCGCAAGGACGTCACGGCCAAGTGCTACGGCGGCGACATCACCCGCAAGCGCAAGCTCCTTGAAAAGCAGAAAAAGGGCAAGAAGCGGATGAAGATGATCGGAAACGTGTCCATTCCCCAAAGCGCCTTCCTGGCCGTCCTCAAATCGGACACGGACTGAGGGGGTGGGACCCGCCGGGCGTCGCGCGCACCCTCCCGGCGAGCCCCGCACCCGGATCGCCGGAGCCATGAACACGGAAACGCTGCCGGGCCTTTATCTCCACATCCCCTTCTGCCGCAGCAAGTGCGCGTACTGCGGCTTCTACTCCCGGACGGATCTGTCCCGCATCCCGGACTTCCTGAAGGGTCTGCGCGCGGAAATGACCCTCTACCGCGCGGCCTTCCCCCGGATCGACACCGTTTACCTGGGCGGCGGAACGCCGTCCGTTCTTGAGGCGCCGCACCTGGAGGCGATCCTGGATGCGTTGCAACGGCAGTTCGTCATCGCCGACGGCGCGGAAATCACGGTCGAGCTCAATCCAGGGGACCTGAAGGCAAAGGCTCTCCGAACGCTGCGCGCGCTCGGCGTCAATCGCATCACCCTCGGCTGCCAGTCCTTCGACGACGCCGTCCTCGCCTTCCTCGGCCGCCGTCATACCGCCCGGCAGGGCCGCGACGCGATTCTCGCCGCCCGCGCGGCGGGCTTCGACCATCTCGGCCTCGACCTGATCTACGGCCTTCCCGACCCCGGCGGCGAAGCGGGGGCGGCCTTCCGGGGCTGGCTGGAGACCCTCCGGACCGCCCTGTCCTTTCACCCCGAGCACCTGTCCTGCTACCAGCTCACCCTCGAGTCGGGCACGCCGCTCGCGGCGACGCTCGCGCGGTCCCCTCTCTCCCTTCCCGATGACGACCTGTCGGCCCGGTACTTCCTGACCACCTCCGAGCGGCTCGAAGCCGCCGGCTACCGGCACTACGAGGTGTCGAACTACGCCTGCGACGACGACCACCGGGCCCGCCACAACCGCAAATACTGGGACCACACGCCCTATCTCGGCCTGGGCCCCGCCGCCCACTCCTTCGACGGCACCCGGCGCTGGTGGAATCCCCGCGACCTCGACGCCTGGATCGGGTCCCTGCGGGAGGGGGCGCGGCCGATCGCCGGAGAGGAAATGCTCACGCGGGACCAGTTGCGTCTGGAGGCGCTTTTCCTGGGGTTGAGAACGAGGGAGGGAATCGATACCGTAGCGTTCCGGAGGCGGTACGGGCTTGACCTGCGTGCGGAGCGGGGCGGCGAGATCCGTCAACTGGCCGCGGCGGGACTCGTCCGGTCGGACGGGGACCGTGTTTCACCCACGCGCCGGGGGCTCGCCTGCGCCGACTTCCTCGCCCGCCTGTTGTCCTGAGATCGGGAATACATCCCGGAGCGGGACCCGGCCCATCGAGGGACCATCTGTCCCGCTTCCCCGTTTCGCCGCGATTCAGCCGTGGTTCGGTGCGATAACCTTTTCGGTGGTGGCCTTGAGGCGCAGCGCCACCGTCTTGAACATGACCTGGAAATCGCCGGGCAGTTTGTTGAACTCCCGGTCGAAATAGTCCCGGTCCAGGATGCCGATGACCGTTTCCCCGACGGCGGCGGCGGTGGCGGTGCGGGCAATCTTTGCGATGTAGGCCAGTTCGCCGAACAGGTCTCCGGGTTTCAGCACTTCGATGACGACCTTCCGCTCCCCGTCCTTCTTGGAGATCTCCACGGCGCCTTCCTCGACGACATAAATCCAGTCGCCGTGGCTCCCCTCTTCGAAGATGACCTTTCCATCCGGATAGGTCTCATATGAGGCCACCTGAAACATGTCTTTCCCCTTTCTCCGGTCCTTCCCCGGGCCCGTCCTGCCAGATGCTCTCCAGCGCCCCCGGTTCGGCGGCGGCGAGGATGGCTTGTATATCCGTGAAGTTCCGGTAAAACCGGAACGGCGTCCCGTTCTCGAGGCACTTTTCGCGCAGAATGCCCTTGGCGAAGACGCCGTCGGCATGCTGCGCGGGACACACGTCGGAATGGCCGTCCCCGATATAGAGGACCAGGTCATGGCGTCGCCGCTGCCGGCCGAGAAGCCCGGTCTTGCACGTCCCGCACTTGCCGCAGCGGAGGTTGGCATGCGGGAACGCGAAGGCGATCCGATCCTGCTCCGGAAACGAAACGGCATTCGCGTAAAATTCGATGTCGGCAAGGCCCTCGCGCTCGAGGATGGCCCGGATGTATACATCCAGGCCGTCGGATACGATCAGGAGATCATACCCCCGCTCCCGGCAGAAGGATACGAACGCGGGAAAACCTGGATCGAGGCGCGCCCGCTCGAGCGCGAAGGCGAGCATCTGATCCCGGGTCAATCCCCGCATCAGGGCCGCCATCCGCGGGTAGGCGAGACGGGAGCCGATCCGGCCCTCGTTGTAGGCCTGATCGATGTCCCGCCACTCGGGCGATGCGAAGCGTGTCCCGAGTCCGTCTCCGACATCGACGCTGCAAATCGTTCCGTCGAAGTCGCTGATCACCAGAACCCGGTTCATCTTCCTTCTCCCGCGGGCCGGGTCGTGCCTGAGCGGTCCGCCCCCGGAGCCTTTGCGTCCCCCCGCCCGGCCCGGACCCTTCGTCCCGCCGGGGATCGCGTCCCCATCAGGATTTTCGAAGCCGCCTGCGGATCAGGTCGGCGCCGATGACGATCAGCAGGATGGGGAGGAGGTACTTGGCGATCTCGAAGAGGTGGTACCCCCAGTTCTCCGTGATGAGAAAAACCACACCGGCCGCACCGATGATCCATCCGCCGAGATCCTTGACGCGCTGAAGCAGGACGCCCAGCGAAATGACGATGAGCAGGATCGGCCAGCTGTGGGAAAAGATGTAGATCCCGGTCTTGTCGAGGATGATGAGGACGCCGAGGGCGATCAGGACGAGCCCCCCGGTCAGCAGATGCCGCTTGTCTTTACCGTGCACGCGCTCAATTCTCCTTTCATGGACGTTCTTCGCGCCTCGCCTCCGCCCCGATTCACTTTTCGGCCAGCTTCAGGAACGGCTTGAACAGGTCGATCGGGATCGGGAAGAGCGTCGTCGAGTTGTTCTCCGAGGCGATCTGGTTGAGCGTCTGGAGGTACCGGAGCTGAAGCGACATGGGCTGCGTCTCCATGAGCGCCGCCGCTTCGATCAGCTTCTGGGCGGCCTGGAACTCCCCCTCCGCGTTGATGACCTTGGCCCGCCGTTCCCGCTCCGCCTCCGCCTGCTTGGCGATCGCGCGCTTCATCTCCTCCGGCAGATCGATCTGCTTCACCTCGACGAGTGAGACCTTGATCCCCCAGGAGTCGGTGCTCCGATCGAGAATCTCCTGCAGGTGAAGATTGATCTTTTCCCGCTGCGAGAGGATCTCGTCCAGTTCCACCTGCCCGCAGACGCTCCGGAGCGTCGTCTGGGCGAGCTGGGAGGTCGCATAGAGGTAGTTTTCGACGTCGATCACGGCGGAATTGGCGTCCATGACCCGGAAATAAACCACGGCGTTGACCTTGATGGACACGTTGTCGCGCGTGATGACATCCTGCGGCGGGACATCCAGGGTGATCGTCCGCATGTCCACCTTGACCATCTTGTCGATGACGGGGATGAGAATGATGAGTCCCGGCCCCTTCTGATCGATGACGCGTCCCAGGCGGAAGATCACGCCCCGTTCGTATTCATTGAGGATCCGGATGGCCGAGGCCAGAAACATCACGACCAGAACGACGATGACGATCACTGTAACAGACATAATTCCCTCCTTGCCCGTGTTTTGACGGTTCGAATGGTCTCCGGCGCACGCCCTGGCCCGCATCGGAGCGGATGCGCTCCGGGGCCTCCCGGGCGGCGGCCGCGTCGACGATCGCGCGCCCCGCGCGTCACGCTCCTTCCGGGTGAATTTCCGCGACGCGCAGGCGCAGGCCTTCCAGCCGGATCACGCGGATCTTCCGGTCCGTCGCGATCGGCTCGTCGCTCCGCGCCTGCCAGTACTCGCCCTTGACGAGAACGGTTCCCGCCTCCGGCCCGACCTCGGTGACCGCCCTCCCCTCCAGTCCGGCCATCCCTTCCGAGCCCGTGTATTTCCGGCGGCGGTGCGCCTTGACGACGAGGCCGATCACGGCCACGAAAAACAGGGAAATGACGACCAGGGTCGGGATCATGACCTGGAAGGACACCCGGAGGGCCGGTTCCGGCGAATCGAAGAGGATCAGCGACCCCATGACGAGCGAAACGATCCCGCCCACGGTGAGAATCCCGTGACTCATGACCTTGACCTCCGCGATGAACAGAACGATGCCGAAGAGGATCAGGAGGACCCCCGCGTAGTTCACCGGCAGGGTCTGAAGGGCGAAAAAGGCCAGGATCAGCGAGATCCCGCCCATGACCCCGGGGAGAATGGCGCCGGGATGGGAAAACTCGAAGTACAGCCCGGCGAGTCCGATCAGCAGCAGGATGTAGGCAATGTTCGGATCGGCGAGGACGGTCAGGATTCCCTGGCGGACGCCCATCTTCCTTTCGACCGTGACCGCCCCCCGGGTCTTCAGCACCCGCTTCCCCGAGGCCAGGGTGACGGCCTTCCCGTCGATCCGGGCCAGCAGGTCCGCCAAGTCCGGCGCCACCGCATCGACGACGCCGAGCTTGAGGGCCTCTTCCGCGGAAACGGAGGCGCTTTTCCGGACCGCCCGTTCGACCCAGTCCGGATTCCTCCCCCGGCCCTCGGCGATCCCGCGGATGTAGGCCACGGCGTCGTTTTCCACCTTGGCCTGCATGATCTTGTCCATCCCCCCGCCCAGGCCGATGCCCACGGGGTGGGCGGCGCCGATGTTCGTTCCGGGCGTCATCGCCGCCACGTGCGCGGCCACCGTGATCATCATGCCGGCAGAGGCGGCCCGGGCGCCCGCGGGCGACACATACACGATGACGGGGATGTCGGCGCCCAGGATGCCCTTGACGATGTCCCGCATGGCGAGGTCCAGCCCGCCCGGGGTGTCGAGCTGAATCACGAGACCGTCACGGCGCGTGCGGGTCGCCTCTTCAAGGCTTTGCAGGATGTACTGGGCGACGGGCGGCGTGATGGCGGCGTTCACCCGGATCAGGGTGAAGGTCGGCGCCCTTCCCGGCACGGCGTCCGCCGTCGCCGCCAGCAACATGAGGATCACCCCGACGATCCAGGCAAAGCGGCTTCGTTCGACCGGTTCCGTCATATCCCCTCCGCGCCGCCACCCGGGGCGCCCCCGCCGGGCAGCCCGCCCTTGTGCTCCGGAAGCTTCAGGTCCATCGCCTTCATGATGATCTGCATGTCCTCCCAGACCTGCTTTTTGGCCGAGGGATTCCGGAGGAGATAGGCCGGGTGGTACGTTGGCATGAGCTGGAGGCCCTGATAGCTCTGAAAGCGCCCCCGCAGGACCGTGATGGGCGCCTCCGTCTTGAGCAGCGTCCGCGCGGCGACCGATCCCAGGGCGCAGATGATGCGCGGTCGAATGGCCTCCAGCTGGCGAATCAGGAAAGGTTCGCATGCGGCCACTTCGCCGGGGGCGGGATTGCGGTTTCCCGGCGGTCGACACTTGAGGATGTTGCAGATGTAGACGTCGCCGCGCTTCAGGCCCATGGCCTCGATGATTTTCGTCAGGAGCTGTCCGGCCCGGCCCACGAACGGCCGCCCCTGGAGATCTTCGTCCGCTCCCGGGGCCTCTCCGATAAAGACGAGCTCGGCGTGCGGATTCCCTTCACCGAAGACGAGCCGGCGCCGTTTTTCGCCGAGCGGACACCGCTGGCAATCGCCCAGGGCCTGACGGACCGCCTCCAGGGTCTCCTCGCCGGCACGGACGGGCGCCGTCCTGTCCCGCGGCGTTTTTCGTGAGGCCGTCTCCAGGGGCGGCGCGGCCTCCCGCCCGGCCCCGGGGACCCCGGCGGTCACCAGGTAGGAAAGGCGTCCGCCGCGCACCCGGTCCTCCCGCAGCCGGGCGTTGAGATGATGAACGAGCTCCTGGAACGCCTCGCGCACGCGGTCACCTCCCGCCGCGGGCGCGGAGGTCCCGGATCCGGTCCAGGATGCGATCGGCCGCCTCGCGCTTGTCCATCAGGGGAAGCGCCTCCTCCCGGCCGTCCGGACTCAGGATGCGGATGACGTTCGTGTCCCCCTGAAAACCGGCCCCCGCTTCCGTCAGATCGTTGGCGACGATCATGTCCATCTTCTTTGCACGCATTTTCCGGCGCGCATTTTCGAGCAGATTTTCGGACTCCATGGCGAACCCGACGAGGATGCGCCCGCCCTTCTTCCGGCCGATTTCAGCGATGATGTCCGGGTTGCGCTCGAGACAGAGCCGGAGGTCCCCCGGCTGTTTCTTGATCTTTTGATCCGCGCAGACGGAGGGGCGGTAATCGGCCACGGCGGCGGCCTTGACGATCACCGTGGCCCCCTCGAGGCGGCCCATCACGGCATCCCTCATCTCGCGGGCGCTCCGCACCGGCACGAGCTCCACACCGCCCGGCGAATCCAGGGCGGTCGGGCCGCTGATCAGAATCACCGACGCGCCCCGCTTCCGGGCCGCGCGGGCGATGGCATAGCCCATCTTGCCGGAGGAATAGTTCGTGATGAACCGGACCGGATCGAGCGGTTCGCGGGTCGGACCCGCCGTGACGAGCACCGTTTCGCCGGAGAAATCCTGGGGGGTGAACAGGGCCTCCGCGGCGTCCAGGATATCGCCGAGATCGGCCAGCCTTCCCGCGCCCTCCGTCCCGCAGGCCAGGCTCCCGCGGGCCGGTTCGACGACGGTGCAGCCGCGGCGACGGAGCCGCTCGAGGTTCTCCCCGACGATCGGATTCTCCCACATGGCGTCGTTCATGGCGGGGCAGAGGAGCAGCGGCGCCCGCGTGGCCAGGAGGGTGGTGGTCAGGAGATCGTCGGCGATCCCGCCGGCCGCCTTCCCGATCAGGTTGGCCGTCGCGGGCGCGACGATCAGGACGTCCGCCCAGCGGGCCAGGGCGATATGATCGATCTCGTGCGGGGCCTCGGGCGCAAACAGGTCCGTACAGACGCGATTGCCGGAGAGGGTCTCCAAGGTCAGGGGGGTGATGAACTCCCGGGCATGCCGGGTCATGACGACCCTGACGGCCGCCCGGCGGCGGACGATCTCCCGCGTCAGCTCCGCCGCCTTGTACGCGGCAATCCCCCCGGTGATCCCCAGGACAACCCTCTTCCCCATCCACATGGCGGCAGGCCTCTCGCGACGAAGTGTACCAGCTTGGCAGAGGGGGATAGTATCGGCAAATCCGGATGGTGTCAACCTCAAATGGCGCGCGAACAAACCGCTTGCATGACAGCGGGAATGTGGCTATAAGGTCGCGTCATTCGTCTACCGATTTCACGACATCCGATCCCCGTACCCGGAGGGTAACGCCATGCAGAAGAAATCTTCGCTTTTCTGGGTCTCCCTGATCAGTGCGTTCGCCGTGGTCGCCGGCGGTCTCTACTGGTTTTTCAGCACCGCCGGCGAGTGGCAGAAACCCGAAATCCGGCTCGCCGAGGACCTGCGCAGCCTCGGCCAGCAGGGTGTCCTCACGTTTGAGCTCCGCGACAACCGCGGCCTCAGCGCCGCAAGCGTCCGGATCGCCCAGGGCAGCCTGACCCTACCGGTCGCGTCGGTACGGTTTGACGACAAGCCCCTCCGCCGCCGGACCGTGAACGTCCCGATCGATCCGGTCGCCCTGAAGCTCCGCGAAGGGTCGGCCGTCCTGACGGTCTCCGCCTCCGACCGCTCCCTCTGGAACAACACCACCGTCGTCACCCGACCGGTGACGATCGAACTGTCGCCGCCGCAGATCTTTCCGAACAACCCCGTCAACATCTTCTTCCCCGGCGGGGCCGGCGTCGTCACCTACCGCCTCTCCAAACCGGTGGCGCAGACTGGGGTCCAGGTCGATCAGGCCTTCTTCCCCGCCCATCCCGTTTCGATCGCGGGCCAGGCCTCCTACGTCTGCTACTTCGCCATCCCGATGGACGCCCAGGAGCGTCTCGTCGACATGCGCATCACCGCCCGGGACGCCGCGGGGAACACTGCCTCCAGCGCCATTCCCCGCACGATGAAATCCCGGAAGTTCCGCTCGGACAAAATGACCGTGAGCGACGCCTTCCTCCAGCAGAAGATGCCGGAATTCCAGTCGGCCATTCCGGCCCTGCGGGGGAAAACCGCCATCGAGGTCTTCCGGTACGTGAACGGCACCCTGCGTCTGGAGAACGAGCAGACCATCCGCGACCTCTGCCGGAAAACGCAGCCCCACGCGCTGTGGGAGGGGCCGTTCCTCCGGATGAAGAACGCGTCCCCCATGGCCCTCTTCGGCGACCGGCGGACGTGGGAATACCAGGGCCAGGTCGTCGGCCAGAGCCTGCACCTGGGCGAAGACCTGGCCTCCCTGAACAATTCCTCCATCGAAGCCGCCAACAACGGCGTCGTCGTCTTCACCGGCCCCCTTGGAATCTATGGAAACGCCGTCCTGATCGACCACGGCCTGGAACTGTTCAGCCTGTACGGGCACCTGAGCGCCATCCGCGCCCGCGTCGGCCAGGCCGTCCAGCGGGGAGACGTCATCGGCCGCTCCGGAACCACGGGTCTGGCCGGGGGCGATCATCTCCATTTCAGCATCCTGGTGGGCGGTCAGTTCGTCGATCCGCGGGAATGGTGGGATCCCCACTGGATCGAGGACGACGTGATGAAGAAACTCCAGGCGGGGTCGCTCTAGCTCTTCGTGATGTCCCGGTGGGTGATGTTGACGAGGTAGTCCTTCTCGGAAAAGTAGCCGCCCAGCTGGTTCGCCATCACGACGGAGCGGTGGTGCCCCCCCGTGCAGCCCAGGGCGATGTTGATGCGCGCCTTCCCCTCCCGCTCGTAGAGGGGAACGATAAAGTCCATCAGATCGAACAGGCGCTGGATGAACCCCTTTGCCTCATCCGTCCCCATGACGTAATCCCGGACGCCGGGATGATGTCCGTCGTGGGGTTTCAGCTCCTCGATGAAGTGGGGGTTGGGAAGGAACCGCACGTCGAAGACGACGTCGGCGTCGGCGGGCAGTCCATACCGGTATCCGAACGAAACCACGTTCACGATCAGGCGCTTCTTGTCCGATGACGCCAGAAAGGCGCGCTGAACGGCGTCCTTGAGCTGGTGTACGTTGAGCGACGAGGTGTCGATCACCCAATCCGCCATTTCCTTCAACGGGAAGAGCATTTCCCGCTCCAGGCGGATGCCTTCCATCACCGAGCCCTTCACGGAAACCGGGTGAACACGGCGGGTTTCGCTGAAGCGATGCAGGAGAATTTCATCGTTCGCGTCGATGAAGATGACCTCGATCCGGTATCCCTGCTGGCGAAGGCGGTTGAAAACGCGCGGGTACTTTTCGAGAAAGCTCTTTTCCCTCAGGTCCATGACCATGGCGACCTGGTCGATCTGTTTGGCCGGATCGGACTGGATTTCGAGAAACTTCGGCAGGAGGACGACGGGCATGTTGTCGACGCAGTAGAAACCGATGTCCTCGAGCGCTTTCAGGGCCGTACTTTTCCCGGAACCGGACAGGCCGGAGATGATCACCACGCGCAGATGCTTCATGACGAACCTCCCCCTTGCATTTCCGGGCGGGCGCGCCCGAGCGGACAGGGCCGGCGGACCGGGATGGCCAAAGCGGACGGAGCGAGCGCGGAAAGGGCGGACCACCCGCATGCGCCCCCGGCGGCCGGGACGCAAACCGTCACCCGCGGCAGTTCGATTCCCAGGATGGTTTCTCTTGTCCGTCCCCCGGTTTCCGGGTGCACGCCCGCGCCCGGGGAAACGAGCGTGACGACGCCGGCGATGTCCGCCGCTTCCTTGACGGTCCGCGGGTCGAGAAACTCCGTGACGTCCGCCACGCCCCGCGTCTTCAGCGCGACGCGTCCGCGGATGGACCGGGGGGCGCAACCCAGGAGGTGATGCCTCCGGCCGACGATTTCGACCCGATCATCGGCGATCCAGCGTGCACCGCGCTTCGCGAGGCACAGCGCGCAGGTGGTCTTGCCACAGCCGCTGTCGCCGGTCAGCAGGAGACCCCGGCCGCCGATCTCGATGAGCCCCCCCTGATAAACGACCGTCCGTTCGATGCGCTCCCTGACAAGTCCGACGAGACGGCTCTGCAAAAGATGCGGATCGAAGCGCGAGGCTGCCGCGATCATCCGGTGTCGTTCGACGAACGCCCGTAGACCCGCCGGAATCTTGCGGGTCTCCGCACAGAGGATGACGCGGATGGGACTCTCCCGGAAGATCGCGAGGGCGGACCGCGCTTCCCCTGGAGTCCGGGACATCAGGCGCCGCAGGCCCCCGCGCGGGAGGATGACCAGACCCGGGACAGTCGCCTTCGGCCCGGCCCCGCCGAAACCGGGGATCCGGAAAGGCCCGCCGGAGGCCGGTGGCGCGAGAACGCGGTTGAATCCGCGGGTGCCGGCAACACTCACGATTCCCAGACGCTCCGCACCGTCCACCAGAAGCGTCTTCGGCGTCACACCGCGACGGACCATGGGCCCTCCGCAAGCCGTCAGCAGCCGTCATCCTTGTCGGCGATGATCCGGTAGAGCTGATCGACCGATCCGGCATCCAGCAGCTGCTGCCGAAAGTCGCCGTCTTTCAGCATGCGGGAAATCCTGGCCAGGACTTTCAGGTGCTGCCCGGTGGAATTTTCAGGTGCCACGAGCATAAAGAAGAGGTGCACGGGTTTCCCGTCCATCGCCTCGAAGTCGATCCCCTCCGGACTCCGTCCGAAGGCAACGATCATGCCTTCCAGGCCCTCCAGCTTGCCATGCGGGATGGCAATTCCATCCCCGATCCCCGTACTTCCGAGTCTCTCCCGTTCCAGGAGCACGCGAACCATCTCCGGCTCGCTGAACGTTTCCGGACCGCGGTGAAACCGGGCGGCCATCTCCTCGAGAACGGCCGTCTTCCCGCGGGCGCGCAGCCGCTCGATCATGTACTCTTTGCGGAGCATATCCGTGATCTTCATGTCTGCCCACCGCCCCTCAGGCATTCGTTTCGATCAGGACCAGCCGTCCGTCGTCGCGTCTGAAAACGATATGGACATGCTCCGACAGAACGTCGCGATAGACGATAAAGGGGTTGCGCGCCGATTCGAGGCGCATGACGGCGTCGTCGAGCGACATGGGCTCCAGAACCATCTTGCGCGTCTCCATGAGGCCGGCGGCGGTCGTGTCCTCCACCTCGTCGAGCGTCGCCGCCCCGGCGTCGGCTTCCTCCCGGGCCGCGCCGCCCTTATGGCCCCGACTCTTCTCCTTGCGTTTCTTGAGCTGCCGTTCGATCTTGTCCAAGACGCCGTCGATGGCCAGACGCATGTCCTTGGCCTCCTCCCGCCCGTTGATGTTCAAGCCGTCGGCGGCCAGGCTGATCTCCGCAACGTTCCGGAATTTCTCGATGGACAGGACAATGTGCGCCTCGACGGAGCCGTCGATGTATTTTTTCAGTTTCGACAGTTTTTCTTCAACATAGTCCTTCTGCCACGTCTCGCCTTCGGCGTTCCTGAACGTCACGGCAATTTTCATGATCCCAAACCTCCTGTGGATGGCCGGCCGCGGAACCCCGCCGGTTCAGCCGCGGCCCGGCTTCGTAAAGGGGAGCTGTATAGAGGGGTTGCCGCTAAATGTCAACCCCTTTTTGCAGTCAGAACAGGTTCTTCCGCCGGGAGGAGGGAAGAATGCCCATCATTTCCCGGTACTTTGCAACCGTCCTCCGGGCAATCCCGATCCCGCGGGCACTCAGGCGCTTGGCGATTTCACTGTCGCTCAGGGGTTTCCTGGGGTTTTCCGCGGCGATGAGCGTGCGGATATCCTCCTTGACGCTCTTGGAGGCAACGGCCTCCCCGGTGGTGCGGTAGAGGCTGCTGCCGAAGAAGTACTTGAGTTCGAAGATGCCGCGAGGGGAATGCATGTATTTGTTGGTGACCACGCGGCTGATGGTGGATTCGTGCATCTCCACGTCGTCGGCCACGTCCCGCAGGATCAGGGGCTTCATGAAGTTGACCCCGTTGTCGAAAAACGCCCGCTGGAACCGGACGATGCTCTCCGTCACCTTCAGGATCGTCCTCTGACGCTGCTGAATGCTCTTGATGAGCCAGGTGGCGGATTGAACCCGGTCCTTGATGTAACGCTTCCCAATCTCGGCGTCGGGGCGATGCCCCTGCCCGGCCATGACTTCACGGTAGAAATTGCTGATCCGCAGCCGCGGCAGCCCTTCGTCGTTCAGGATCACCTTGTAGTCGTCGCCCGACTTGACCACGAAGACGTCCGGGGTGATCGGCTGCGTGCGGTCCTCGCTGAAGGGGCTTCCGGGCTTGGGATCCATGTTGCGGATCAGTTGGACGGCCCGCATGACGTCATCGAGGTCGACCTTGAGCTTCCGCGCGATCTGGCCGTAGTTCTTCATCTCCAGATCGCGGAGATGGCCCGTTATGATCCGTTCGATCAGCGGCGTTGCGAGACCGGTCATGCGCGCCTGGAGCAGGAGGCATTCCCCAAGATTGCGGGCGGCGATGCCGGGGGGATCGAACTCCTGGACCTTCCGGAGAACCGCCTCGACCGCCGGCTCGTCCACCTTTTCCTGTGCGGCAATCTCTCCGAGCGTCGCCGCCAGATAGCCGTTCGGATCGATGTTGCCGATGATCTGCTCTCCGATCCGCATCTCCGTCGGGCTCAGCGGAGACAGCTTCAACTGCCACATCAGGTGATCGGTCAGGGTCGGCTTGGATGTCAGCAGGTTGTCCCAGGTGTGGGTTTCGGCGTCGCTCCGGTCGTAGGTGACCCCCATCGGGCCGTAGTCTTCGAGATAGTTGTCCCAGTCGAACTCCGACTTGCCGTCGCCCTCGCCGGTCAACTCCTCCGTATGGGTGATCGGCTTGGTCTCCTCCGTCTCGTGGAGGCGGGTCTCGTCGACATCCTGCCCACCCCCCCCCTCGTCCGGGTACTCGTCCGGTGTTACCTCTTCCAGCAGGGGGTTTTCCTCCAGTTCCTGATTGATCTGATCGACAAGCTCCAGGCGGGACAGCTGCAGCAGCTTGATCGCCTGCTGCAGTTGCGGCGTCATGACGAGTTGCTGGGAGAGTTTCAGGTTCTGTCTTAATTCAAACGCCATCACACACGATCATTCGCAGGGGTTACGCCGGTCGTTTTTCGGGGCGCTTCGGCGGAGAAGCTGAAATCTTCCCCGAAATAGATCTTGCGGGCGATCTCGCTCCGGGCGATCGAATCCGGATCGCCCTCCACGAGAATGGCGCCCTCGTTGACGATGTAGGCGCGGTCGCACACCGTCAGGGTCTCCCGGACGTTGTGGTCGGAAATGATAACCCCAATCCCCTTTCCTTTCAACTTAAAGATGATTTTCTGGATATCCGCGACGGCCAGGGGATCGATCCCGGCGAAGGGCTCGTCCAAAAGGATGAACCGGGGAGAGGTCACCAGGGCGCGGGTAATCTCCACCCGGCGCCGCTCACCCCCCGACAGGGCATAGGCGGGACTGCGGGCCAGGGGCGTCAGGTCCAGCTCGGCGAGCAGTTCGCCCAGCCGCCGCTGGCGCTCCCGGCGGTCGATATCCAGGATCTCCAGAATGGCCAGGATGTTCTCCTCGACGGTCAGTTTGCGGAAGATGGACGGTTCCTGCGGGAGATAATTCAGCCCCTTGCGCGCCCTGAGATACATCGGACAGGCGCTGATGTCCTCTCCCCCGAGAAGGATGCGGCCGTCATCGGGCTTGATGAGGCCGACGATCATGTAGAACGTCGTCGTCTTGCCGGCACCGTTCGGCCCCAGCAGGCCGACCACCTCGCCGGGCCGGATCGTCAGATCGACGCCGTTCACCACCCGGCGCCCCCCGTAAATCTTCATGAGTCTCTCCGCGGTCAGGGCCCCCATCACGTCATTTCCGCCTGTCCTTCTTTTCGGAGGGATAGATGGTCGCCGTCACCCGCTTGTTCGGATCCGCTTCGACGACCCCGCGATTCTCGTTCAGGTAAACGACGATCCTCTGGCCCCGGATGACATTCGCGCCTTCCCGCATGACGGCGTTTCCGGTCATGACCACCCGTTGCTCCTCCTGATAGAAAACGGCCTCTTCCCCCGCCACGACCCGGGCACCCTGGATCACGCGGACATGGCCCTTGGCCTCCACCCGTTCGAGGTCGCCCAGGCCCTTCTCCTCTCCGCCTTTTTCGACTTTTTCCGGACGGTCCGGATCCCGGTCGGCCTTGCGGTAGAACAGGATGAGGCGGTCGGCTTGGATCGTCCGCTCGCCCTGAACGGCCACGGCATTTCCCGAAAAAACCACCATCTTCTTCTCGCTGAAGGCCTCCAGGCGGTCGGAGACGATCCGGATGGGCTGGCTCCCGTCGACCCGGATCCCCTTCTTCGCCGCGGGCTCCTCCGCCGCGATGCACAGGGACGACAGCGCCATCCAGACCAGGAGAAGCGAGAGGACCTTCTTCACGGCCTCACCTCGGCCTTCACCTTCGAGGACAGCTTGAGGTCCCGATCGGCCAGCGAAATCTTCATCCCCACCCCCTGCACACGGATCCCCCTCCCCTGAAGGGTGACGGGGTCGTCCGTCAAGATCCTGCGCCCGGCGTGATCGTACCGCAGCCGATCCGTCTGTACCGTCTCTCCGCGGTGGGTCACCAACGTCACATGCCCGGTCAGCTCCAGATTCCGGGTGTCGGTGCTCAGCCGGGCCCGGTCTCCCGTCAGGAGGTAGGTGTCGCCATCGCTGCGGATCAGCCGGATCCGGACGCGCTCGAACAGGGCCAGGTTCTCCTTCTTCACGTATTTCGCCAGGGCCGCATGGATCTCCCACCGGGAGTCGTCGTCGCTCACTTCCTGGAAGCGGACGTCCCGGATTTCCAGGTCCGCGCTGCCGGGTCTGATCTGAAGCTGGACGTGCTCCGGGGTTCTGGAAAAGGAGTGGATCAAGACGACCGCGCCCACGCATACGATCGCGACGGCCGCCCCGGCAAGCGCGAGGCGTTTTCTCTTCAGGATCCCTCCGATCGGCATATCCATTCCCGCTGCGGGCGCCGCGCACCCCCTGCCACCGTCCTATAGCATTCGCCCGGAGGCCTGTAAAGGCGAATCGGACCTCAGGCAAACGCGT
>DAOPOS010000041.1:0-14372 GCA_035358035.1 Syntrophales bacterium
TCGACGCGCCCTCCCGGCGCAGGCGCTCGAGGGCGAGCTCCCGGTTCCGGGCCGTTCGGGAGGAGACCGCGTCGGCGACAATGTGGAGCTCGTAGCCGGCCTCGATCAGGTCCAGGGCCGTCTGGTACACGCAGATGTGGGCCTCGATGCCCGTGAGCAGGATCTGCCTGCGGTCCGCAGCCGCGAGGGCGTCCGTGAAGGCGGGAACCGCCGAGCAGCTGAAGCTCTCCTTCCGGATGGGGGCGGTCCCGGCCAGGAGCGGGGCGAGCTCCGGGATCGTCGGTCCCAGTTTCTCCGGGGTCTGCTCCGTGACCACGACGGGCAGGCCGAAGACCTTCGCCCCGGCGATGATCCGGGCCGCGTTCGCGAACAGGGCCTCCTTTTCGTCCATGGCCCGGGCCAGGTTCCCCTGGATGTCGATGACGACGAGGAGCGCCCGCTCTTCGGAAAGCCGCATCCCGTTTTCCCTCCCGCTTTTTGCCCCTCCTTAACATGATCTCCGCTTGTTTTCAACGGACGGCGGTGATATGTCCCGCAGGAAACGGGGTCGGGTCCGCGCGGGCTCTGGGTTGCGCGGCCGCCGATCGAAGCGGACCACAACGCCAACGAAAGGGAGGAAGACATGCTCGGACTCATCGCGAAACTGAAGATCCAGGAAGGCCGGATGGACGAGGCCCTCGACCTCTTCAAGGGGCTCGTCGCGGACGTCAGGACGGAGGCGGGGACGCTCTCCTACACGGTCAACAAGGATACGGCCGCCCCCAACGTCATCGTGGTCGTGGAGCGCTACAAGGACGCCGATGCGCTGACGGCCCATTCCTCGACCCCCCACTTCGCCGCCTTCTCGAAGCGGATCGCGGGGCTTCTCGACGGCAAGATGGAGATGAGCATCCTGGAAGAGGTGGCGTCGATCAGGTGAATGGGGCCTGGGCTTCAGGCGTCGGGTGTCGAGCCTGAGGACCGCGGCGTAGACGGCAAAGTTCGAACGTGCCGGAGTTCCAACAGGAGATCCCAGTCGCTGGCCTTGTTTTTCCTGAAGATCCGGAAGCGGGCCGCGGAGGCCTCCAGCTCGATCAGGGCGAAAGACGGGCCGGTTCTTGTGCCGGTATGCTGGTCGCCGGGATTGCACAGGACGACCCCGTTCTCCCGCTGGAGCACGGGCTTGTGGGCGTGGCCAAAGAGAAGCGCGTGGGCGCCCAGATCCTTTGCCCGGGCGGCCATCTCCCGGAGGTACGTCTGCCAGGCCGGTTCCGGATTGTAGGGGTTCATGCCGGTCTCATGGCCGTGGGTCAGGAGAAACTGCCAGCCCTGGACGTCGATCGCGGTCTGGTCGGGGAGAAGGGGCCCGCCGTGGTCGTTGTTGCCCCGGACGCCGCAGAACGGGATCCCGGCCGCCTCGGCCGCCTGCCGTCCTTCGCGGATGCCGTCGCCCAGATGGACGAGCAGATCCAGCGGTCCGAACCGGCGGACGGCGTCCCGCATGTCGTCTTTATTGCCGTGGGTGTCGGAGAAAGCTGCAATTCGCATCGGGTGGGTGGGTTGTCGTGACAATGGAGCCCCCCGCATCCGTCATCGACCGTTTCCAGGCTTGGAACGCGGGGTTTCTTTTTCGGGTTCCGGGAAGGAATGACGGACCGGCAGGCCGGCCCGGGCCAGGGCGCTCGTGAGGGCGAGACCGGGAACGGACTCGCGCAGGAAACCGCCCGCGGCGAGGAGCGCCTCGGTGGAAACGCCCGTCTCGATCCCCATCTGAGAGAACAGATAGACCAGGTCCTCCGTGGCCACGTTGCCCGTCGCCCCCGGGGCGAAGGGGCAGCCGCCCAGGCCGCCGAGAGCGCCGTCGAAGGCGCGGATGCCGGCCTCCCAGGCCTTGAGGGCGTTGGCGAGGGCCAGGCCGCGGGTGTCGTGAAAATGCATGCCGAAGACGATTTCCGGGAAGGCCTCCCGGCAGGTGTGGGCGAGCGCCTCCGTCTGGCGGGGATTGCCGACGCCGACCGTGTCGCACAGGGTGATCTCGCCGACGCCCGCATCGGCGAGGCGCCGGACGTACGCCAGCACCGTCTCCGCGGCGATCCGCCCCTCGAACGGGCAGCCGAACGCGGTGGCCAGGTCCACGCGCAGCGTCGCCCCGCTGCCGGGCAGGACGTCCGTCCGGATAACCTCCAGGGCGGCGAGGGATTCCTCCGGGGTCTGACGGACGTTGGCGAGGTTGTGGGACCGGCTGACGGAAAAGAAGAACACGAGCGTGTCGATGCCGCTTGCCACGGCCCGGCGCGCGCCCCGGACGTTGGGGACGAGGGCGCTCAGCGTCACCTCCCCGAGATCCCGCACGCCGCCGGCCACGGCCTCGATGTCGGCGAACTGGGGAATCGCCCGCGGGTGCACGAAGGCCCCGATCTGGATGTGCTTCAGCCCCGCATCCGCCAGGCGCCGGATGAGGTCGATCTTCCGCGCCGTCGGGACGCAGGCCGCGAGGTTCTGCAGGCCGTCCCGGGGGCCGACCTCGCAGATCCGGACCCGCGCTTCTCCAATGCCGGCGATCCCGCTCCCGTTTGGCGCAACCGCGTCCGCGTTCATGAGATGTCCGCCACCCTTTCGATGCGCTCCATGACCTGCCGGAAGATGCCGGCCTCGCTTTCCGTGACGACCAGACGGGCGGCGCCCGTCGGGCAGAGGTCCACGCACCGGCCGCAGGACTTGCAGGACGCGCCGATGACGGCCCGGCGGTCCTCGATCGCGAGGGCCCCGACGAAGCAGGCCGCGACGCACCGGCCGCAACCGTCGCACGCGCCGGCGTCGATCACCGTCTCCAGCCCCGGCAGCTTCCTGCTCGCCCGCTCCAGGTTCGGGCCCCGGCGCTTCATGTGGGTCCGGTAGAGGCAGCAGCAGTCGTCGCAGAAGCAGATGAACATCAGCCGGCGGAAATCCGGCAGACCGAAGGCGACGGGGTCGATCCAGACGTGGGCGATGTTGGCGACCAGGCCCGCGGCGGCGGCCTTCTCCACGTGGGCGACGGCTTCCTCGGCCGTGGCGGTGTGACCGTGGGACGGGTGGATCCGCCGGGCGGCCTTTCCGAGGGCGATGCAGCCGATCGTCTTCGGGTGCTTTTTGCAGTCGAATTTTCCCCGGCAGATGCACTCGTCGAGGATGAAGATCTCCCCAGCCCGGCGGACGACCTCCGCGACGATCCGGCGCGGCAGGATGACGCTGTCCGGGGCCGGGATCGCGACGTTGAGGGGGATCGTCGTCAGTTCGTTGTGGGGATAGGCGAAGAAGGGATTGATGATCCACCGGAACCCCGGGGTGTCGCTCAGCTTCCTCGCCCAGGTCATCAGCGGCCACGACAGGCGGACGGCGATGCGGACGAAGTTCTTATTCGGTCCGTAGCGGAAGAGGTTCATCGCGGCCTCAGGCATCGATGACGCCCCACTTCAGGGGCAGCCACCAGGTGAAGCCGAAGAGAAGGGTCTTGAACGCCGCCGTCCCCGCGCCGATGCCGCGCGACCGGCCGACCTGGATGCCGTGGGGGAGCTCGGCGACATGGAGTGACGCGAAGAGGGCCAGAACGATCGTCGTCTCGAGCCCGCGGTCCGTCAGCACCCCGTACCCGACCAGGGCGATCAGGAGAAAGAGCCCGACGGTGCCCGTCATCATGAACACCCAGAATCCCTTCGACGTCAGCATGGATTCCTCCTTGGACAGGGGTTGACGGCGATCCTATCGCTAAATTTCCCAAAAGTCTATCGGGAAACAGGACCGGGGGTCCGGCGGCGCCGTTCGTCCTCCGGCCGCGAACGCCGCCCGGCCTTTCCCGAACATCGGCCGGAGCGGCGACGGGAAATCGCGCATGTGAGTCCGTCATCCCGTTATTCGTTGTGCGGCCCAGGGCCTTGTGCTATAGGAAAGAGGAAGTTCTCTCATCCCTTGTCCAAGGATCTTTTCAGCATGCTGTTGGGCCGGTATCTCTTCCAGTTTGTCTTCATCGATCAGGCGATCCTTTCCGAATTCAAGGGGATCGATTTCCGTGGCGCCTTCGGTCCGGCCTTGAAGAAGGTGGTTTGCGCCCTGAAACAGGCGGACTGCTCGGGCTGTTCCCTGTCCCGGCGCTGCCTGTACCCGCTCGTCTTCGGGGGCGCCGAGCACAAGGACCGCCGTGCGCCCTTGACGGCCCGGTCACGTCCCGTACGGTCGGTTGCGCGGCTGCCGGGAAGACCCCTGACGATCGTGGTACGACAGGATCAGGAGCGGGCGAAGGAAGCGCGTGACCGGCTGGCGACGTCCCCGCATCCCTGTGTCATCGAGCCGCCGGACAGCGCGCAGATCCGCTTCCATCCCCGGGAGGCCTTTGCCTTCGAACTGCTCCTCTTCGGCAAGGCCAACGAGAGCATTCCCTATTTCGTCCAAGCCTTCCAGCAGATGGGACGGATGGGCGTGGGCCGGTCCGTGGAGGGCCGCCGGGGCCGCTTTCTGCTACAAACGGTCCGGGCGGCCGAACGGGTCCTGTATGCGGGGGAAGGACAGCCGATCCTGGACGAGGCGGCGACCGTGGATTTGAAGAAGCGCCTGCTGTACGATCTGGCTACGGTGCCCGCCGACCTTTCCGGGTCCTTGACGGTGCGTCTCCGCACCCCCCTGAAGCTCAAGTCGGGACGTCCGGAGAACGTTTCGCTGCCGTTTGACGCCCTTGTCCGGGAGACCCTCCAGCGGGTCGCCTCGCTGTGTCATGCCTTCGGAAACGGCGAACCGGCCCTCGATTATCGGGGACTGACTGAAAGGGCCACGCAGGTGCAGACGCTCGGCCAGGCGCTCGAAGCGGTCAATCCAATCGACGGCACGAACCGGCGGGAACGGGAGTTGCTCCAGGGCGGCCTGACGGGCGAGGTGAGGTACGGGGACGGATGGGCGGAATTCTTCCCGCTGCTCCGTTTTGTCGAACAGGTCCACCTGGGAGAGGAAACCACCTTCGGCCTGGGAAGGATCGAACTGGTGCGGTCGGCGTGACCCTTCAGAGGCCCTGCCTCAACGACGGACCGGCTGAATGGCGACGGCGACGCGCCGGCGCAGGTCCCCGGAGGCGCCGGCCAGATAGTCCCGCGTGCAGCAGAGGGTGTCGATCGCGGAGACGATCCAGGATTCGGGATAGAGGGGCGGGACCGGCGTCAGCGGCCACATGTGACGGAGGATAATGTTCTCCTCCTTGGCGGTGAGTTCCGTAATGCCGCGGGCGTTTTCGAGGGCGATCCGGGGATGGCGGAAACCGTGCCCGCGTGGCCCCTCGCGCAGCCAGTCGTAGTGAAAGAGGTCGTGGAGAAGGGCGCCCCGGGCCGTCATGGCGGCGTCGAGGCCCAGCCGTCGCGCGAGGCAGTAGCTGATCCAGGCGACCTCCAGGGAGTGTTCCAGGCGGTTCTTCCAGTAGTGGTGGCGGTAATCTTCGAGGGCGCGGACCTCGGGATGGTCGAGCAGGGACGCGACGATCTCCAGAAAGGCCTGCATACGGACTTGCGCGTCGCGCCGTCCGTTCGTTGCCCGCTTCTGGGTGAGGAGCCGGGTGACGGTGACGGCAAAATCGACCATCATGAGTTCCAGCAGGGCGATCGCAAGGATCGTCCAGGGCAGCGGGGAAAGGGCGTAGAGGGTCAGGGCGGCCGGCAGGAAGGCGTACTGCAGGGCGAAGGCCAGCGCGACCCAGAAGAGGGCGAACTTCGGACAGACGTGGTTCCCGAAGGTCCAGCGTTCGTCCGCGTAGTCCCAGAGGCGCACATTCAGAAACCGCTCCAGGGACCAGCCGGTGAAGAACTCCAGGGACGTCGTCGCGACGAGGAAGACGAGGCCTTGGGCGAGAATATGGCCGGCCACGACCACGGGCTTCGAGAACAGGAGCGATCCCAGGCCGGGAAAGGTGGAGGCAAAGGCCGCGCCGAAGAACAGGAGCGGCGCGTCCGGGGCCTGGAGCCGGACCCCGTTCAGCAGGACCGCCCCGAAGCCGTAGATCGGCAGATACGGGCCTTTCAGCAGACCCGGATCTACAAAGCGCCCGGCCCGCCAGGAGCGGTAGACGCACTCCAGAGCCCATCCCGTAACCGCAAAGAGGGCGAAAACGTAGAGTTGCTCGAGCAGTCCGAGGGTCATGGCGCTCAAGCCTTTCTTTGCCTGACGGTCAGGCCGTTGCAGAGGATCTGGTAGAGGGCGGCGGCCTCTACGCCGGGATCCGCGTCCCGGGCGGTCGCTTCGCCGGACGGGGGTGCGGAAGTGGAGAAGCCCCGCACCACGTATCCGACGATCCGCGTCGCCTTGGCAACGTCCGGGGCGGAGAAAACCCCTTCTCGTGCTCCCTGCTCGAGGATGCCCCGCAGGATTCGGACCTGGACCGAAAAGAGGCGCTCCCGGGCGGTGGCGATCCGGGACAGGAAGCGGTAGGACGGGTCATGTTCGCCGGTGAACAGGAGGGTTTCCTCCCTGACCATCGCCAGGCTTTCCCTGAGGAAGACCTTCAGCTTTTCGAGTGGGGAGGGGGCGGCGTCCATCGCCGCGGTAATCCGGGCGGTCAGCAGGCCGATCTCGCGGTCCAGTGCCTCCGCGTAGACCTGTTCCTTGCTGCCGAAGTAATTGTAGATCGTGGCCTTGGCGACTTTGGCCGCCCGCGCGACGTCGTCGAGGTTGGTCTTCTGGATGCCGTAGCGGCGGATCATGCGCTGGGCCGTCTCCAGGATGGCGTCCCTGATGTTGGCCTTCATGTCTCTCCCTCCACGGGTTTGTATGTTTGTACTTATTGACTCCAAAAGTATAAATACTCGGCCGTCGTTTGTCAAGGGGAAAGCGGGGCGGATCGTGCGGCGGGTAACGGCGGGAATCGATTAGGACTTGACAGTGCGGGGGTTTTCGGGTAGGAAGAACGCCCAGTTGTGAAAATTCGGGAACGGGAGGAACAGCTTTTGGCATCACACAAATCGGCGGAAAAGCGAAGCCGCCAGTCGGGAAAGAAAACCCTGCGCAATACCATGATCAAGTCGAGCACGAAGGCGCGGATCAAGTCCGTCCTCACGGCGGTGGAAGCGAAGGATCAGGAAGGGGCGAAGGAAGCCTTGGCCGTGGCCGTGCCGGTGATCGCCAAGGCCGGCGCCAAGGGGATTTTTACCAAGAAGACGGCCTCCCGGAAAATCTCCCGCCTGACGAAACGGGTTAACGCGACAAAAAAATAGCCCGGATCAGAACCCGGCGGTCATCAGCGCGAACGCCCTCTCCGCGGTCTCACGGGACAGCGTGATGAGGGTGTTTTTGCGATTGGCGTCGGTCTGGACCTGACTCGTATCGCTCGCCAGGTAATCCACGTACCAGGAGAAATGGTCCGTCCGCCAGAGGGTACGCCCCCCCTTGGCGTCCGTGAAGGTCAGCGACAGGGAAACCGTCATCCGCTGCTGCATCGCGAACCCCGCCTGGCTGTAGGCCACGGCGTCGGTCAACAGACTGTTGATGGCGCCCGTCAGGATGGCGTCCGCCTCGTCCCGGTCCGCGACGACGCGGTACCGCGTGCCCTTGATGAATTCCCGGATGAAGGCGTTGCGGAACGCGGTCTCGATATCGGCCTCCGCCGTCCGGTTGGCAAAGGGCGCGACATAAACGACCCGGATGGCGGGATCGACGCCGTTGTCGCCGCCATACGGGCGGTACCCGCAGCCGCCGATCGCCAGCGCACAGACCGCCCACATCATCCACAGAAACGCCGCTCGCTTCCAGATCGTTTTGCCCATCGTCAAGACCCGCTGCCTGTCCCCGTCCGTCATCCCCGAACGACGATGTTCACGAGCTTCTTCGGGACGTAAACCTCTTTGATGACCGGCCGGTCCCCGATGAATTCGCAGATTCGCTTGTCCGCGCGCGCGGCCGCCTTAATCCGCGCTTCCGATTCGTCCGCGGGGACCGTGATGCGACTCCGCACCTTGCCGTTGACCTGCAGGACGATGGTGATTTCCTCCTCCGCGGCAATCCCCGCGTCGAAGCCGGGCCAGACGGTGTCGGCGAGGGCGTCCGTCTTTCCGAGCAGCGTCCACATCTCCTCCGTAATGTGAGGGACGATGGGGGAGAGCAGAACGACGATCGCCTCGATGGTTTCGCGGACCACGGCGAGGCCGACGGCGTCCGACTTCTCCGGACGCTTCGTCTGGTACAGGACGTTGACGAGCTCCATGACGGCGCTGATGGCCGTGTTGAAGTGAAAGCGATCCTCGATGTCGGAGGTCACCTTGCGGATGACCTGATGGGTTTTGCGCCGGAGCGCCTTCAGGTCCCCCGTCAGCTCCCTGTCGCCCGCGAAGGGGGAGGTCCCGCGGAGGTCGTCCAGGTAGTCCATGACGATCCGCCAGGTCCGGCTGATGAAACGGAACGAGCCGTCCACCCCCTGGTCGCTCCATTCCAGATCCTTCTCCGGCGGGGCGGCGAACAGGCAGAACATCCGGACCGTGTCGGCCCCGTACTTTTGAATGAGGTAGTCCGGGTCGACGACGTTCTTCAGGGACTTCGACATCTTCTCCGTCTTACCGACCTGGACCTCCCGGTCGCAGTGGGCGCAGCGGCCGTCCCTGGCTTCGTCGGGATAGAGGTAGCCGTGTTCGGCGCAGCGCATCGTCTCCTTGCAGACCATGCCCTGCGTGAGGAGGTTCGTGAAGGGCTCGTCCACCCCGACCACGCCGAAGTCCCGGAGCATCTTGGTGTAGAAGCGGGCGTACAGGAGGTGCAGAATGGCGTGTTCGATCCCCCCGATGTACTGATCCACGGGCATCCAGTAGTCCACCTGCCTCCGGTCCAGGCCCGGCTTGACGTTGCAGGTGGGCGAGCAGAAACGGTCGAAGTACCAGGACGACTCGACGAAGGTGTCCATCGTGTCCGTTTCCCGTCGGGCCGGCCCGCTGCACACGGGACAGATCGTCTTCCAGAAGGCGTCGTGTCGCGCCAGGGGGGATTCCCCCGTGCCGGTCAGGTCTATGTCCCGCGGCAGGACGACGGGCAGGTCCTGCTCGGGGACGGGAACGGACCCGCACTTCTCGCAGTGGATCACGGGGATCGGCGCCCCCCAGTAGCGCTGGCGGGAGATGCCCCAGTCGCGCAGGCGGTACTGAACGGTCTTCTTGCCGCGGCCGAGGGATTCGAGGTGCTCCGCGATCGCCTCCAGGGCCTTCAGGTTCTCCATGCCGTCGAACGGCCCGGAGTGGATGAGGACGCCTTCGTCGACGTAGGCCTCCGTCATGGTCTTCGGGTCGAGGGTCGTGCCGGGAGGCTGGATGACCACGATCTTTTCGAGGCTGTAGCGCTCGGCGAATTCGAAGTCGCGCTGGTCGTGCGTCGGCACCGCCATGACGCATCCCGTGCCGTAGTCGGCGAGCACGAAGTTCGCCGCATAGATGGGCATGCGGAAATTCGTCACGGGGTTCAGGCAGAAGGTCTCGAGGAAAACGCCCTCCTTGTCGTAGTAATCGGAGGTCCGCATCATCTTGTCCTGCTTCTTGACCTTTTCCACGAACGCCTGGACGTCCGCCTCGCAGGCCTTTCCCCGCGCCAGTTCCAGGACCAGGGGATGTTCCGCGGCGATGAGCATGAAGGTCGCGCCGTAGATCGTATCCTGCCGTGTCGTGAACACCCGGATGTCCTCGCGCCCGTCCTCCATCGGGAAGGAGAGTTCGCAGCCGTAGCTCTTGCCGATCCAGTTCTTCTGCATCGTCAGGACCTGCTCCGGCCAGCCGGGGAGCCGGTCGCAATATTCGAGCAACTCTTCCACGTAGGCGGTGATCTTGAAAAACCACTGTTCCAGGTCCTTCTCGCCGACCTCGGCGCCGCACCGCCAGCACAGGCCCGCTTCGACCTGCTCGTTGGCGAGGACGGTCTTGCACTGGGGGCACCAGTTGACGCTGGAGCGCTTCTTGTAGGCCAGGCCCTTCTCGAACATCTTGAGGAAGAAGAGTTGTTCCCAGCGGTAATAGTCCGGCTCGCACGTCGAGATCTCCCGATCCCAGTCGTAGCTGAAGCCCATGCGCTGAAGCTGCCGGCGCATGTTGGCAATGTTGTCGTTCGTCCAGACGGAGGGATGGATGCCACGGTCAATGGCGGCGTTCTCCGCCGGCATGCCGAACGAATCCCAGCCCATCGGGTGCAGGACGTTGAATCCCTGCATTCGCTTGTAACGCGCCACGACGTCGCCGATGGTGTAATTGCGGACGTGTCCGATATGGATGCGGCCGGACGGGTAGGGGAACATCTCGAGCAGATAGTATTTGCGCCTTGCCGGGTCCTCCGTGACGTTGAAGGTTTTCCGTTCGGTCCAGATCCGCTGCCACTTCTCCTCGATTTCCTGAGGAGCGTATTTTGCATTCATGCTGTCGTTATCCTCCGTTGATGGTATCGCGACCGGCCGCCGCCGGCGGCCGGTTCTTTTAGGGCGTATCGATCCCGCCGGCCAGCGGCCCCGCCAGGGGAACGTCGGCCAGGAGGTTCTGCTCGCGAAGCTTGGCGTAAAGGGCGTCCAGAATGCCGTTGATGAAGGCGCCGGAGTTCTCCGAACCGAAGATCTTGCCGAGATCGATGGCCTCGTTGAGGGTTACTTTCGGGGGGATGTCGGGGCAGTGGAGAAATTCGTAGACGGCCATCCGGAGGATGCCCTTGTCCACCCGGGCCATCCGTTCCAGGCTCCAGTTCTCGGAGCAACCCCGAATCAGTTCATCGATGGATCGACGGTTCGACCACGTTCCCTCGACGAGGGCCGTGGCGAAGGGCTTGACCTCCTCCGGGGCGCCGTAATGCGCCCAGAAGAGGCCGAGGGCATCCTGAACATCGATCCACTCCAGGACGTCCAGCGCGTAAAGAACCTGCAAGGCCGCCTCGCGGGCCTTTCTCCGGTACCTCATTCAAGCCCCTGTCAGCCGCGGGGACTCTTCCCGGAATCCGCCGGTCAGGATTTTCCGCCGCTGCGTCCTGGAAAAGATCATAGCGCCGAGAGTTTCTTGAACAGGTCCACCATCTCGATGGCCGTCATGGCGGCGTCCCAGCCCTTGTTGCCCGCCTTCGAGCCCGCCCGTTCGATGGCCTGCTCGATCGTGTCCGTCGTCAGGACGCCGAACGCGACGGGGACCTCCGTGTCCAGACCGACGCTGGCGATGCCCTTGGAGACCTCGGCGCTGATGTACTCGAAGTGGGGCGTGGCTCCCCGGATGACGGCGCCGAGGCAGATCACCGCGTCGAAGCGTCCCGATTTGGCGAGCTTCTTCGCCGTCAGGGGCAGTTCGAAGGCCCCGGGGACCTTGACGATCTGGATGTCCTTCTCGTCCGCCCCCGCGCGGGTCAGCGCATCCATCGCGCCCTCGATCAGCCGGCCGCAGATGAAGTCGTTGAAGCGGCTGGCCGCGATCGCGAACTTCATCCCCTTGGCGACAATCTTCCCTTCCATGAGTTTCGGCATGACGGAAATCTCCTTTTCACCCTTCAGATCTTGAGCATATGCCCCATCTTCTTTTTCTTGGTGGTGAGGTACTTGATGTTGTTTTCGTTGGGCTGGATCTCGATCGGGACCCGTCCGACGATCTTGATCCCGTACCCCTCGAGGCCCACGACCTTCTTGGGGTTGTTCGTCATCAGGCGCATCTTGCGCACGCCCTGATCGACGAGGATCTGGGCGCCGATGCCGTAATCCCTCAGGTCCGCCTTGAACCCGAGGGCCAGATTGGCCTCCACGGTATCCTGCCCCTGTTCCTGTAGGGCATAGGCCTTGATCTTGTTGACCAGGCCGATCCCGCGGCCTTCCTGGTGCATGTAGACGATGACGCCCTTGCCCTCCTGTTCGACCATCTTCATGGCCGTGTGGAGCTGATCCCCGCAGTCGCACCGTTCCGAACCGAACAGGTCCCCGGTGACGCACTCCGAGTGCACCCGGACGAGGACCTCGTCCTCGGGCCTGATTTCTCCCTTCACCAGGGCGATATGGAGGGTGTCGTCCACGTCGTTTTCATAGACCGTCAACGTGAAGTCGCCGCCGTAGCGGGTGGGGACGCCGGCCGTCGCCGCCCGCCGGATCAGGGATTCATGCTGCATGCGAAAATCGATCAGGTCGGCGATGGTGCAGATCTTGAGGCCGTGCTCTTTCGAAAAGATCTCCAGATCGGGCATACGGGCCATCGTCCCGTCGTCCTTCATGACCTCGCAGATGACCCCGGTCGGCTTCAGCTTGGCGAGGCGGGCCAGGTCCACGGAGCCCTCCGTCTGGCCGGTGCGGAACAGCACGCCGCCCTTGCGGGCCCGGATGGGGAAGATGTGGCCCGGGCTGACGAGGTCTTCCGCCTTGGCGCCGTCGGCGACGGCCGCCCGGATCGTCGTTGCACGGTCGTAGGCGGAGATGCCGGTGGTGACGCCCTGCTTCGCCTCGATGGAGACCGTGAAGGCCGTGCCGAAGCGGGAGCGGTTGTCCCGCGTCATGGGGGTGAGCCCCAGCCGGTCGGCATGTTCCTCCGTCAGGGTGAGGCAGATCAGGCCGCGGCCGTAGCGGGCCATGAAATTGATCGCCTCCGGGGTAATGAACTCCGCGGCCATGCAGAGATCGCCCTCGTTTTCGCGATCCTCGTCATCGACGAGAATGACCATCTTGCCGTTGCGGATATCCTCGATGGCTTCCTGGATTGTGCTGACACTCATTGAACACCTTCTTGAATCGTTTTTCGGGACGTCTATTTGATGAATCCATGACGGGAGAGGAGGCCCCTGCTCAACCCGCCGCCGGCCGGCGCCGTTCCCGTATAGGGCGCGGCCAGTCTTTCCACGTATTTGCCGATGATGTCCGTCTCGATGTTGACGGTCTCTCCGGCCCGTTTGCGACCCAGGGTGGTCGCGTCCGCCGTATGCGGGATCATATTAACATAAAAGCGGTTTTTTTCACAGCGATTTACCGTCAGGCTGACGCCGTCCACCGCGACCGACCCCTTCTCCACGACGTAGCGCGTCAGCGCCGCGTCCACGTCCACCCCGATGAGTACGGAGTTGGCCCGGAGGGTTTTGGCGGCGATCCGTCCGATTCCGTCCACATGACCCAGGACGAGGTGTCCGCCCAGAAAATCGCCGATCCGCAGGGCCTTCTCGATGTTCGCCTTGCCTCCGGAGCGGGCGTTCCCGAGGGTCGTCCGGGAGAGGGTCTCCGCCGAGACGTCGGCCGTGAAGGTCCGGGCGGTCTTGGCCGTCACCGTCAGGCAGGCGCCATCAACCGCGATGCTGTCGCCGAGGGCGACGTCGTTAAGGGACAGGTCGGTCTCCACCTCCAGGCGGGCGTCGGCCCCCTGGCGCGTGAGCGCGCGGATGATTCCGGTTCCCTGGATGATGCCCGTAAACATTGAATCACTCCCGCCGGCCCGTCCCCCCGCGTCAGATGCGGGTCCGGACCCGCATTCCCTATTTCACGTCTTCCTTGCCGTTCAGGAAATCCTTGAGCTCGTTGATGAAGTCCCGGACGTCGCGAAACTCGCGGTAAACCGAGGCGAAGCGGACGTAGGCCACGCCGTCCAGCTTTTCGAGTTCGCCCATGACGCGCTCGCCGATCAGGGCGGCCGGGATCTCCCGGGCCTGGGTGTCTTGGCAATACTGCTCGATGCGGTCCACCAGCGCCTCCATGTCGTCCATGCTGATCGGACGCTTTTCGCAGGCCTTCTTTACTCCGGACAGGATCTTGGTCCGGTCGAACGGCTCGCGTCGGCCGTCTTTCTTCACGACCATCGGCAGGACTTCCTCGACGAACTCGTAGGTCGTGAACCGGCGTTCGCAACTGAGGCATTCACGCCGCCGCCGGATGGCGTTGTTGTCCTTGCTGACCCGGGAGTCGATGACCTTGTTTTCGGGATGGGCGCAGAACGGGCACTTCATGCCTGGGTCACCTCGATGCCGGCCTCGGCGAACATCCCGCGCGCCAGATCGTCCCGGTAGCCGTCCCGGACGACCAGCCGTATGACGCCCGCGTTGATGAGCATCTTCGCGCAGATGATGCAGGGGTGGTTCGTGCAGTACAGCGTGGCCCCATTGACGCCGACCCCGTGGAGGGCGGCCTGGATGATGGCGTTCTGTTCCGCGTGCAGACCGCGGCAAAGCTCGTGCCGCTCGCCGGAGGGGATCTTCATCTCCTCCCGCAGGCAGCCGATGTCCAGGCAGTGGCGGAGCCCCGAGGGGGCGCCGTTGTAGCCCGTGGTGAGCAGCCTCCTGTCGCGGACGAGGAGCGCCCCGACACGGCGCCGCCGGCAGGTCGAGCGGCGCGCGACAAGGGCGGCGATGTCCAGAAAATACTCGTCCCAGTCCGGACGCCCGCCGGTCGTCGGTTGCGCGATGTTCGCCGTTTCGGTCATGGAAATCTCAAATGG
>DAOPOS010000042.1:0-12902 GCA_035358035.1 Syntrophales bacterium
TTGAGAGGAGCTGTCCCTAGTACGAGAGGACCGGGATGGACGAACCGATGGTGTGCCAGTTGTCGCGCCAGCGGCACCGCTGGGTAGCTATGTTCGGAAGGGATAACCGCTGAAAGCATCTAAGCGGGAAGCCCACCTCAAGATGAGATATCCCTCCTGATGGAGACATCAGGACTGAAGACCCCTCGTAGACCACGAGGTTGATAGGTCAGGTGTGCAAGCACAGTAATGTGTTGAGCTTACTGATACTAATCGGTCGTGAGGCTTGACCATAATTTTGTCATTTTCTGTTCCCGTTTTGCCCCGCCATGCCCTATGCGATTGTTGCTCTTTTAGGAAATCATTTCGGTGGCTATAGCGGAGAGGCCCCACCCGTTCCCATCCCGAACACGGAAGTTAAGCTCTCCGGCGCCGATGGTACTGCATGGGCGACTGTGTGGGAGAGTAGGAGCTGCCGAGATATTTATCGAACCCCTTCAAGCGATTGGAGGGGTTTTTTTTGGCCCCGAAGATTTCCGTTTTGCAAAGCCTCCGTCTTGTGATATGAGGAAAGCGCGCGTAATCTTGCCGTGTTCCGGGTTCAGCGGACGGGCAATACAAGGAGAGAGGACAGCATGTCCGGTCATTCGAAATGGAGCACGATCAAGAGAAAAAAGGGCGCCGCGGATGCGAAGCGCGGCAAGATCTTCACGAAGATCATCAAGGAGATCACCCTGGCGGCCCGGCTGGGCGGCGGGGACCCCGACGGCAACGCCCGCCTGCGGACGGCGATCCTCGCGGCCAAGGACGAAAACATGCCCAAGGACAACATCGAGCGGGCGATCAAGAAGGGCGTCGGCGAGATCGGTGGGGCGTCGAGTTTTGAGGAGACCACCTACGAAGGATACGGCCCGGGCGGGGTGGCCCTGCTCGTTGAGGTTCTCACGGACAACAAGAACCGGACGGTGGCCGAGATCCGGCATATTCTGTCCAAGCACGGCGGCAACCTCGGCGAAAACGGCTGCGTGGCCTGGATGTTCGACAAAAAGGGAAGTCTGCTCGTCAACAAGAACGATATCGGCGAGGACGCCCTGATGGAGCTGGCGCTCGAGGCGGGGGCCGACGACGTTCGCGAGGAGGAGCACGAGTTCGAGGTCATCACGAACCCGGGGGCCTTCGAAGCCGTCCGGCGCGCCATCGAGCAGCGGGGAATCAAGCTCCTCTCGGCTTCCATCGGCATGATCCCGCAGAACACGGTCGAGCTCGAGGCCGGCAGGGCCGAGCAGATGCTCAAACTGATGGAAAAGCTCGAAGACAACGACGATGTGCAGAATGTCTACGCCAACTTCGACATCCCCGATGAGATCATGGAGAAACTGAGTTAGCGGATCCGGAGAGGAATCGTCTTGCGCGTCCTGGGCATCGATCCCGGAAGCCATGTCACCGGCTATGGCCTCGTCGATCACGAAAAAGGCGGACTGAAGGTCGTCGCATACGGGGAGATCAGACCGGCCCGCGGGGCGCGCCTGACGGCGTGCCTCAAAGCCATCCATGAACGCCTGCAGGAGATCGTCGCGGAACACCGTCCGGATGCCTTGGCCGTCGAAGACATCTTCTACGGCAAGAACGTCAAGAGCCTCATCCGGCAGGGGCATGTCCGGGGGGTGACCCTGCTGACGGGCGCCCTGGCCGGCGTCGCCGTGTATGCGTATTCGCCCCTGGAGGTGAAGCAGGCCGTGGTGGGGTACGGACGCGCGGAGAAACCGCAGGTGCAGCGGATGGTGATGGCGATTCTGGGCCTGGTCGATGTCCCGCCCGAGGACGCCGCCGATGCCCTGGCCGTCGCCATCTGCCACGCCCACACCAGAAAGGACCCCCCCGCCTGAATGATTGCCCGGCTGAGCGGCACGCTGATTCACAAGACCGTCAACTTCATCGTGATCGATGCCCAGGGCGTCGGCTACCGCGTCTTCGTGCCGCTGACGACCTTCTACGAGCTTCCCGAAGCGGGGGAGCGGATCGCCCTGCACATCCACACCCAGGTGCGGGAAGACGCCATCAGCCTGTACGGGTTCCATGCGGAGCGCGAGCGTGAAATCTTCCAGGTCATGCTGGGCGTATCGGGGATCGGTCCGCGCCTGGCCCTGAACATCCTTTCCGGGATTTCCGCCGCCGAGTTCGTCGCGGCCATCCTGCAGGGCAATCTGGCCCGCCTGGTCGGCATCCCCGGGGTGGGGAAGAAGATGGGCGAGCGGCTGATCGTGGAGCTCCGGGACAAGATCGCCCGCCTCGACGCGGCGCTGCCGGCCGGCGCCGGGGAGCGCCGCGTCGTTTCCCTGGAGTTCCTGAAGGAGGACGCCCTGTCCGCCCTGACCAACCTGGGGTACAAGCCGGCGGCCGCCCGGGGGGCCGTGGATGCGGTCATTGCGGCGGCGGCCGAACCGCCCTCGCTGGACGTTCTGCTCAAGGACGCCCTGAAGCGGCTCGCGGGATGACGACGAACCGGCCCGTGAAGGGCGCGGGAGCGAAGGGGAAAGGGAGAGACGCGCGATGTCGGACAAGAACCCGGTGATCGAGCCGGAGGCGGCGGAGGCGGAGGGGGCGTTCGAGACCTCCCTGCGTCCGCGCTCGCTGGCGGAATACATCGGCCAGGAAAAGATCAAGTCGAATCTGGCCGTCTTCATCGAGGCGGCCCGCAGACGCCGCGAGGCCCTGGATCACGTGCTGCTCTACGGACCGCCGGGCCTGGGGAAGACGACGCTCGCCTACATCGTGGCGCGGGAACTGGAGGTCGACGTCAAGGTGACGTCGGGTCCGGTCATCGAGCGTCCGGGGGACCTGGCGGCGATTCTGACGAACCTGCACGAGCACGACATCCTCTTCATCGACGAGATCCACCGGCTTTCGCACGTGGTGGAGGAGATCCTCTACCCGGCCATGGAGGATTTTCATATCGACATCCTCATCGGCCAGGGGCCGTCCGCCCGGTCGATGAAGCTCGAGATCCCGCACTTCACGCTGATCGGCGCCACGACGCGGGCGGGGCTTCTGACCTCGCCGCTCCGGGACCGTTTCGGGATGGCCTTCCGGTTCGAATACTACACCCCGGAGGAGCTGGCCGTCATCATCAAGCGGTCCGCCGGCATCCTCGACATCGGCATCGACCGGGCCGGGGCGGAGGAGATCGCCCGCCGCTCCCGGGGAACGCCGCGCATCGCGAATCGCCTGCTCAAGCGGGTCCGCGATTTTGCCGAAGTCCGGGCCGACGGCGTCGTGAACCGCCGGGTGGCGGTCGACGCCCTGAAGCTTCTCGACGTGGACCCGCAGGGGTTCGACCACATGGACCGGACGATCCTGCTGACCTTGATCGACAAGTTCGACGGGGGGCCGGTCGGGATCGACAACCTCTCCGCCGCCATCGGCGAGGAGAAGACCACGCTCGAGGACGTTTACGAACCCTACCTGATCCAGGAGGGCTACCTCCAGCGCACGGCGCGGGGGCGCGTCGCCACGCGCATCGCCTACGAGCACTTCGGCCGGACCTGGCTGGGGCAGCCCCAGTCGGACCTGTTTTAGTCCCATGAAGGTTTTGCTCCATACCTGCTGCGGTCCCTGCACGATTTATCCTCTCCGGATCCTGAGGGAGACGGGGTGCGAACCGGTCGGTTATTTCTTCAATCCCAACATCCACCCCTCTCTGGAATATCGCCGACGTGCCGAGACGCTCGCCGCTTACGCGGAGACGCAGGCCCTCCCGATGCTGTGGGCGGAGGGGTACGCCATGGAGGCGTTCTTCCGGGCGGTCGCCGGCCGGGAAGACGACCGCTGCCGGCACTGCTATACCCTCCGGCTGGCGGAGGCGGCGCGCATGGCGAAAGTTCGGGGATGCGGGGGCTTCACGACGACCCTTCTGTACAGCAAGTTCCAGAAGCACGACCTGATCCGGGAATTGGGCGACCGCGTGGGGCAGGAGAACGGGATTCCGTTTGTCTATCGCGATTTTCGTGAAGGCTGGCAGGAAGGGGTCCGCGTTTCCCGGGAAATCGGGATGTACCGACAGCCCTACTGCGGCTGTCTTTACAGCGAAAAGGAACGCTACGGGCGCCGTCCCCTCGCGCCGGGATGCGCCGCTTCCACCGGGGCGCCGGCGTGACGGAAGGGAACAGCGCCCGCCGGGATTGTGTCTTTCCCGCCACACCGCCCCGCGGGCGTTCCTTTTCCGCTTCCGCGACCGGGGCCCCAAACGGGATTATTTCCATCGGGTTAGATTCCGTGCCGGATAAAAAGCCGGGGCGGGGATGTCTGGTACGCAAGTTGCTTATTTCCCCAACGAAAGTACCCCGGGATGTGATGTTGGAGATGTTTTTACAGCGCACGATTCAACGCGAGATCCACTGCCGGAATATCGGCCTCCATTCCGGCCGGAAGGTCGCCATGACCATCCGGCCGGCCGACGCCGACGCGGGCATCACCTTCGTTCGCAACGATGTCGAGGGCCGTCCTGAGATCAGGGCCCGTTACGACAGCGTTTCCGACACGACCCTGGCCACGACCATCGGCTTGAACGGCACGCGCATCTCGACCATCGAACACCTGATGTCCGCGCTGTTCGGCATGGGGGTTGACAATGCCGTGGTGGAGGTGGATGCGCCGGAACTCCCCATCATGGACGGGAGCGCCCAGCCCTTCGTGGACCTCCTGAAGAGCGTCGGAACGCGGGCCCAGGGCCGCTGCAAGAAGATTCTCGTCGTGGAGAAGCCCGTCTCGGTCGAGGACGGCTACGGCAGCGCCACGTTCCTGCCTTCCCCGGAATTCCGGATCACCTGCGAGATCGATTTCGCCCATCCGGTGATCGGGCACCAGACCTTCTCGATGACCTTTTCCGACGAGCTGTACGAAAAGGAGATCTGCGCCGCGAGGACCTTCGGTTTCCTCAAGGATGTGGAATACCTCCAGGCGAGCGGGCTCGCGCTGGGCGGGTCTCTCAAGAACGCGGTGGTCATGGACGAAACCCGCATCCTCAACAAGGAGGGCCTCCGCTGCCCCGACGAGTTCGTCAAGCACAAGATCCTGGACGCCATCGGCGACCTCTCCCTGCTCGGCATGCCCGTCATCGGTCATTTGATCGCCAGAAAATCCGGGCACCGGCTCAACAACCTGCTCCTCAGGGAATTGATGAACCGCCGCGATTGCTGGCGGATCGTTAGCGCCCTGGGGCGGAAGGATGCCACCACGGAGCGGACGGGGCTGAAGGCGCCGGCCTTCAGGATCCTCGACGCCGCAGCCGTCCGCGCCTGAGGCAACCGGGCATCCTCCCGTTTCCGTCCTCCGTCCGCCCATCCCCCTGATCCGCAAATACCGCTTGCTTTTTCTCCGTCAGTTTCTTAGTATACGCCTCGGTGTTTTGCAAAAGAAAAACAAAGCATTATAAGGCGTTATGCCTCTCCGGCGGCAGGTCGGCCTCACGGGGGAAACGGGGCCGGCCCGGGGAAAGGAGTCCGCACGTGGTTCGCAAGTGTCTGCTTCCCTTATGCGGCGTCATCCTGCTGCTATCGGTGGGCCTGTCGGGCGTCCTGGCGCAGGAGGCGCGCCTCACGGATATCCGGGGGTTCACCGACAACCGGCAGGTGCTGGTCTATGCCAAGGTGACCAACTGTTTCACCCCGAAGATGGAGCAGGCGATCTATGCCGGCATCCCGACCACGTTCACCTTTTTCCTGAACCTCTACCAGGTCCGGTCCTGGTGGCCGGACCGGAGGCTCGCCTTTGTGGAGGTCCACCATACCCTGAAGTACGACCGGGTGAGAAAACTGTTTTTCGTGTCCGTCGGCGACGGCGGCGAGCCCGTCGGTTTTCAGGATCTGGGTACGGCCAAGCTGGCCATGGCGGAACTGAACGGCGTCGCCCTGTTTCCCGTCTCGAGGCTGGAGCGGGACCGGACGTATTACCTCAAACTGAAGGCCAAGCTGGAGGAGGTCAGGTTGCCCATGCGCCTGGAGTACATCCTGTTCTTCGCGTCCCTCTGGGACTTTGAGACCGACTGGTATCGTTACCGGCTCTCCATCACCCCATGAAAAAGGCCCGCCCCCCGCTCGACATTCCGGAAGCCGGCCGCCGCCGCCGCGAGCGCATCATCATCGTCATCACCATGGCGGTGATCGCCGGGCTGACCTATCTGGAAAGCCAGCTGTCCCATCAGCAGGGGGTGCTGCCCGCCTCCAACAACATCCTGATCTTCGGCCTGATCAACATCAACATCATCCTGATCATCCTGCTGATCTTTCTGATCGTGCGCAACGTCGTCAAGCTCGTGTTCGAGCGGCGCAGCGGCGTCATCGGTTCCCGGCTGCGCACGAAGCTGGTGGCGGCCTTTGTGGGGCTGTCCCTCATTCCCACCATCATCCTTTTCCTGGTGTCGATCAATTTTCTGTCCTACAGCATCGACACCTGGTTCAGCATCCGTTTCGGCGACACGCTGAACAAGACCGAGGAGGTCGCACAGGTCTATTACCAGCAGGCCGCGGACAACGCCAAGTATTTCGCCCGCCAGATCAGCGCCGACATCACCACGCACCGCCTGCACGAGCGGGAGCGGATGACCTACCTCCGCCAGCTGGTCGAACAGCGGCAGCGCTCCAGCCGGCTGGGCATGGTGGAGGTCTACTTCGAGAACGAGCGGGACAGTGTTGTGTTCCAGGATCCCGAACATCCCGGTCAGGAGCCGATTCTGCTCTCGCCGAAACTGCGGGAGGAGGTCTTTGCCGGCCGGGAGGTGTCGCGCGAACAGGCCGCGGCCGGCGGCGACATGATCAGCGGCGTTGTCCCGGTTTTCGCGGCCCTGGGCCCCCACGAGGTGATCGGCATCGTGGTGGTGAGCCGCTTCATCCCCGGGGCGATCGTCGAGAAGATCAAGGCGATCTCCCGATCGTCGGAGCAGTACCGGCAGCTGACGCTCCTGAAGAATCCCATCAAGTTCAGCTACATCGTGACGCTCTTCATCGTGACCCTGCTGATCATCTTTTCCGCAACCTGGTTCGGGATGTTTCTCGCGAAGGGCATCACCGTCCCCATCCAGGATCTGGCCGAGGCCACGAACCGGATCGCCCAGGGGGATCTGGAGCACCAGATCGAGATCGAGGCCGATGACGAGATCGGCGTTCTGGTCGATTCCTTCAACCAGATGACGCGGGATCTCCGGAAGAGCAATATGGACCTCGAACAGCGCCGCCGTTATATGGAGGCCGTCTTGCGGCATGTTTCGGCCGGCGTCATTTCCATCGACGCCGGCGGGGTGATCACGACGATCAACCGGGCGGTGGAAAAAATGCTGGGGATCCGCGCCGAGACGATCCTTAATCGTCCCTACGAGGAGGTGCTGGCGGGGGAGCATCTGGAGATGGTGAACGCCTACCTGCAGGAGATGCGGAGCAACCGGGACGGCTTTCTGGAGAAGCAGGTCGACCTCACGATCGGGGACCGGGCCCTGACCCTCCTCATGACGACCAACGTCATTCACGACGACGACGGTCGCGACCTGGGCATGGTGGTCGTCTTTGAAGACCTGACCCAGCTTCAGAAGGCGGAACGCGCCGCCGCCTGGCGGGAGGTGGCGCGGCGGATGGCCCACGAGATCAAGAATCCCCTGACCCCGGTCCAGCTCTCCGCGCAGCGGCTGCAGAAGAAATACGGGGACAAGCTGGGCGGGGACCGGGAGGTGTTTTTTGAATGCACCAAGACGATCATCGATCAGGTCGAGGTCCTGAAAAACCTGGTGAACGAATTCTCCCGCTACGCCCGGATTCCCGTCACGAACCCGGCGCCGCACAACCTGAACGAGGTCATCACGGATTCGGTCGTCCTCTTTCAGGATGCCCACAAGGAAATCCGGTTCACGTTCGAGACGGAAGACGCGCTCCCGATTGTGAACATCGACCCGGAGCAGATCAAGCGGGTCATGGTCAACCTCCTGGACAACGCCGTGGCCGCCCTCCGGGAACATGACGGGTGCATCGCCATCCGCACGTTCTACGATCCGGCTGCCCAGAAGGCGAGGGTGGAGGTGGCGGACAACGGAACGGGCGTTCCGCCCAGCTACAAGCTGAAGATCTTCGAGCCCTATTTTTCCACCAAGGGGGCCGGCTCCGGGCTGGGGCTGGCCATCGTGAACTCGATCATCGCCGATCACCATGGAAAGGTCAGCGTCCGCGACAACGTGCCGCGGGGAACCGTGGTGGCCTTTGAGATTCCCGTGCCGGAGGGGGTGGCCGTCTGAGAGGAAGGGGCCCCCGGCCGGACGGGGCATAAACGGTTCGGGAAGGAAGCATGCGGAAAACGATCCTGATTGTGGATGACGAAGAGAGCATCCGCCAGTCGCTGGGCGGCGTGCTGAATGACGAGGGATATGAAGTCCTGACCGCCGGCAGCGGCGAGGAAGCGCTCCGGATGATCGACGACGAGATCCCCAGCTTGGTTCTTCTGGACATCTGGCTCCCGGGGATGGACGGCATCGAGGTCCTGACGCGGATCCGGTCGGAGTATCCCCAGGTCCGCGTGATCGTCATGTCGGGTCACGGCACCATCGAGACGGCCGTCAAGGCGACGAAGCTGGGCGCCTTCGATTTCATCGAAAAGCCCCTCTCCCTGGACAAGGTCATCCTGCTGGTCAGCCATGCCCTGGACATGGTCAACCTCGAGGAGGAGAACATCCTCCTCCGGCAGAAGCTCGGCCGCGAGTATGAACTGACCGGGGAGAGCCCGCCGATTACCGAGCTGAAGGAGACGATCGGCATCGTGGCCCCCACCAACGCCTGGATCCTGATCATGGGGGAGAACGGGACGGGCAAGGAGCTCGTGGCCCGCTCCGTCCACCGCCAGAGCCGGCGCGTGAACAAGCCCTTCATCGAGGTCAACTGCGCGGCCATTCCGGAAGATCTCATCGAAAGCGAGCTGTTCGGCCATGAAAAGGGGGCGTTCACCGGGGCGACGGCCAAGAAGCGGGGAAAGTTCGATCTGGCCCACGAAGGGACCATTTTTCTCGACGAGGTGGCGGACATGAGCCTGAAGGCTCAGGCCAAGGTCCTCCGGATTCTCCAGGAGAAGAAGTTCGAGCGGGTGGGCGGCACCCGCCTGATTCCGACCGACGTACGTGTCCTGGCGGCGACGAACAAGGACCTGGAGCAGGAGATGGAGGCCGGTCGCTTCCGCCAGGATCTCTATTACCGGCTCAATGTGATCCCGCTGCGCGTCCCCCCGCTCCGCGAGCGCCGCGAGGACATCCCCCTGCTCGTCAACCGGTTTCTTCAGGATCTGGCCCAGAAGGAGGGCGAGGAACAGAAGAAGATGACGATGGAGGCCCTGGGCGTCCTCATGGAACACCCCTGGCCGGGCAACGTGCGCGAGCTGAAGAACATCGTCGAGCGGCTCGTCATCATGACCTCCGGCAGCGTCATCGACGCCCGCGACATCCCGCCGCTGATCAAGGATGCGGAAGTCGTTCTGGACAGCTCCTTCTACGATTCCGATTCGTTCAAGGCGGCCAAGGTGGAGTTCGAGAAGAGCTACATCGTCAAGAAGCTCCGCGAGTTCGAAGGCAACATCTCGAAGACCGCCGAGGCGATCGGCCTGGAGCGCAGCAACCTGCACAAGAAGATCAAGGCCTACGGTCTGGACGTCAAGGACGCGGGATAGGGCGTCCGCGCCCGCGGCAGCCGATGTCCGGGCGGCTCGCGGGGTGCGGCGTCAGGTCTGGCGGCGCACGTCGGCCAGGGAGAACCGCTGGAAGGGGAGGAAGGGAAGGCCCAGGCCGATCACGACCCCGAGCGACAGGACGTGGTAGAGAATGGCGAAGGTCAGCGCGTCCGCCTTGGCGACGCCGAACAGGCCGAGGGCGAGAATGCAGGCGAAGTGCCAGTTGCCGACAAAGCCCGGCGCCGCGGGCAGGGCGATGCCGGCCACGAGGATGATCATGACGACGAGGGCGGCGCCGACGGGCAGCGCCAGCCCGAAGGCGGGGAAGAGGATGTAGATGGCGAAGACGTCGAGGACCCAGATGACGAGGGACAGGGCCGCGACGGCCAGGAACCGCCTCCCGTCGGTGATCATCTGAAAGCCGTCGACGAACCGGTCCGTCAGACCCGCGAGTTTGGCGCCGTAGGGCGCCGGGAGCTTCGCCAGGAGCGGCCGGAGCAGCCCCAGGGCCCGTTCGCGCTTCAGGAGCAGGAGGATCATCGCGGCCAGCAATCCGGCCGTCAGGGCAAAAAAGATCGCTCCCGACCGGAGCAGCCAGGGAGGCAGGGGCGTCAGAAGCGGCGTCAGGGCGAAGAGCGACAGAACCGCCAGGCCGTCGAAGACCCGCTCGACGAAGATGGTTCCCAGCGCGGCGCTCATCCGGATGCCGCTTTGCCGGGAGATCAGGTACGGGCGGGCCAGCTCGCCCAGCCGGGCCGGCAGGGAGACGATGGCCAGGAATCCCACGCTGGTGATCGGAAACAGGGTCCGCTGGCGGATCTTCTCCATGGGGCCCAGAATGACCCCCCAGCGAATCGAGCGGAAAACCTGCATGAGAAGCATGGCGGCGAGGGACGGCAGGGCGAACCCCCAATGCATGGCTGCCACCCCCTCGCGGACGCCGGCCCAGGGGATGCCCCGAACGGACAGATAGACGAGGGCGAGGCTCACGAGGATTCCGGCCGCGATGTTTTTTTTCATGCACCCGCCCTGTTCGAGGCGCCCGCCCCGTCCGGCGCGGCAGGGGCGCACGGACGCGGAACCGCGCGCCTCGGCCGCGTGCCGCCGGGGTTCGCGGGATCGCCCCCGTCTGTTGAGGGGATCAGTTCTTGGAGATGTTGTCGGCGATCTTGTCGTGAATCAGCTGGGACGAGAGCTTGTCGCCGAGAAGCCCGACACGGACCCCCACGGTGACGAGGTCCTTGGTCTTGTATTTGACGGAGAACTGGACCTTCTCGTCGTTGATGACGGCGGTGATCGTCCCCTTGCCGATGTCCTTGTCCGGCTTGACCTCCATGCCCCGCATGTCGGCAACGGTTTTTTCGCAGGCCGCCCAGACCCGGTCGAACGAGGCGTAGTAATCCGTATTCAGATCCCCGTTGATGTACAGGTAGGTTCCCGACCCGACCCCCACGGCTGTCACCCCGACGGCCATGGCGGCGCAGCCGCCCAGAAGCATCAATGACATCATGAGGAAGGATAGCAGCGATTTTCTTTTCATCGACAGGGGCACTCCTTTCCTTGAGGTTGAGGGATGACCTCCCGGCCACGGGTTCATTCTATAATCGATCCCGCCCGAATTGTCCACCCCTTCGTCAGACCTTATCCCGGGGCGCCCCCGAGGCGCGCGAACTCCCGGAGCAGCTCTTCCTGCTTGCGCGTGAGGTTCGTCGGAATGGCGACAACGGTTTCGATGATCTGGTCGCCGCGGCCGAAACCGCGGAGGTGGGGGATTCCCTTTCCCTTGAGACGGAACGTCTTGCCGCTCTGGGTTCCCCGGGGAATCTTCAGCTTTTCGTTTCCGTTGAGCGTCGGCACCTCCACCGTCCCCCCCAGCGCGGCCTGAACGAAAGAGATGGGGACCCGGCAGTAGAGATCGTCGTCGTTTCTCTCGAAGAACTCGTGGGGCTCGACGTAGATGAACACGTACAGGTCGCCCGCGGGGCCGCCCGGGTCGCCGCTTTCCCCCTCGCCGCGCAGACGCAGGCGGGAGCCCGTTTCGACGCCGGCCGGGATCTTCAGCTGCACCGTCTTGGAGATCCGGGTTCGACCCGTTCCCCGGCACTCGGGACAGGGCTGTGTGATGACGCTTCCCTGGCCCCGGCACTGCGGGCAGGTGCTGCGGACGCTGAAAAAGCCGCTGGACTGGGTCACCTGACCGCGCCCCTGGCAGTAGCGGCAGACCTCCGGCGAGGCACCGGGCGCCGCGCCGCTTCCGCGGCAGCCTTCGCACCGTTCGTATTTCTCGACGTCGATGTCCCGGGTCGTCCCGGAGGCCGCCTCCAGGAAGGAGATCTTGAGATCGTAGCGGAGGTCGGCGCCGGCCCGGGGGGCCGTTCGTCCGCGCGCCCGTCCGCCGCCAAATCCGAAAATGTCCTCGAAGATGCTGCCGAAACTGCTGAAGATGTCCTCGAAGCCGGAAAACCCCTGATAGCCCGCCCCGGACAGGCCCTCGTGACCGTACTGGTCGTAGATGGAGCGCTTCTGGGGGTCGCTCAGGACCTCGTAGGCCTCGGCCGCTTCCTTGAACCGGTCCTCCGCCTCGCGGTCCCCGGGGTTCCGGTCCGGGTGGTATTGCATGGCCAAGCGGCGATAACTCTTCTTGATCTCTTCGTCCGAGGCGCCGCGCTCGATTTCGAGGATCTCGTAATAGCAGCGTTTCATGGCTTAACCCCCGGCCTGTTCGCGGAGGCTCTGTTCGACGTCTTCCAGAAGCGCCGGATCGCCGCTACGGTCGGCGGCTTCCCGCGCGAACCGGAGCTTGCCCTTCGCCAGGGCCGCGCGGCCGATCCGGGCCCAGCCGTCGGGTGTCGGCTCCTCCCGGAGGGCCTTGCCGCAGTTCAGGTATATCATGAAATCCCCCTCGCCCTCGGCCCAGGTCCTGAGCTTCTCCAGACCCTCCCGATCGGCGGCGGCCTCGAAAAATTCGAGGGCGTCGGCCATCCGGCCGGCGGCGAGAAAACGGTTCCCGTAGACGGTCAGGTCGGCGGTGGCGCTTTTTTGAATGTAGAGCAGGGCCTGTTTTTTTCGGTAATCCGGAATGTCGGGTCGTTTCACGGTATCCTTAACATGACGCACGCCGTGCCCCGGCGCTCAAATGCGGCTAACATAGTCACCGCCGGAGGCAATGTCAACCCCGGGACCGTCAACGGTCCGGGACGAGCCTGCGCAGGGCCTCTTCGTATTTTTCCTTCGTT
>DAOPOS010000043.1:0-12896 GCA_035358035.1 Syntrophales bacterium
GACCAGGACGGCTGGGACAGATACGAGGCGGCCAAATGGCTTACCATGCGCCGATGGCTTGAAGCCAATCCCGGCGACGAGTTGGCCCAGGAGGTTCGAGCCCAACTGACCTCGGAACCCGGGCGCCACGCCGCTTACACACGTGAATACATGGGCTGGGGGGTGTTCGCGCTGATGCCGCGGTGATGGCTTTGGCGCATCCGGCGGATCGTCAACGGCTGTGCCGCGCAACAGCGGATGGCTCGCCGAGATGTGATTGCGACTGAATTCATTTCTTACGGTCTCGTTATCCGTGCCATCAACAGAAAGGTCTGTCTCAAGCAGGCCGAACCATTCATTCGAGCCGACGCCGTTTCGCGGCGCGGCTTCATTCAGGCATCGGGCTTGAAAATGATGTAAGGGGAAATTGAAAATAGGTGGAGTTTTGCGAGGCCAGGTCATGAAAACCGTCGTCGATTTCATTTATCGGGTTGTCACGGGGGCGCGGCCTATCCGGATCATCTTCATGCCGATCTTTGCCGCATTCTTCCTTTGCATTTTGTTGCTGACGATCTTTCTCGCGTTGAAGCTCGATGATTATTTCAATCTTTCCGGACCGCTCGGATATCCCTTGAATTACATTCTTTCCGTTCCGCTCGTCGCGATCGGCGCGTTTCTGTGGATCTGGTCCGTCCTGCATTTTGCGAAAGCGAAGGGAACCCCTGTCCCGATCAGCCCTCCCCCCAAGCTGGTCGACACCGGTCCCTACGCCTACGCCAGAAACCCGATGCTCTCGGGCGTCTTTCTGATGCTCTTCGGGATCGGGTTTATGGCGGGATCTCCGTCCCTGGTCTTTGTCTTCACCCCGATTTTCGTGGTCGTCAGCGTGCTCGAATTCAAATTCATCGAAGAGCCCGAACTCGAAAAGCGACTCGGCGACCCTTACCGTGAATATAAACGAAAAACCCCCATGCTGATCCCGAAGGTGTTTCGCTAACGGGGGAAAACGCCGCCGGCCGGCAATCGAAAACCGTTCGACGTCAACGACGTCTGAACGAGGAGGTGGAGATGGAACGCGGGACGAAGCCTATCGTCGTCTTCGAGGCGCTGACGGCGCTGGGTCTGATCCTCTTCTGGATCGGGTTCTTCACGATCGGACTGGCCCCGGAGACGCCCCCGCCGGGGTATTTCGTCTACGAGCACTCTTTTCCGTTGCCCGACCTGATCCTCGCGGCGGCGCTCCTCGTCGCGGCCCGGCTTCTTTATCAGGGCAAGGCTGCGGGCAGGACGCTGTCGCTCGTCTGTGCCGGCGCCCTCATTTTTCTCGGGGTCCTCGACTTCAGCTTCAACCTCCAGAACGGCCTGTACGCGATCTCGACCCTCGACCTCGTCCTGAACGCCTTCATCAATCTCTGGTGCGTCGTCTTCGGCCTCTGGATCGCCATGCGGCTGCGTACATCAGAAAACGATTGACGTGAAAAAAGGAGAGCACCCATGGAGAAAATCTACACCCGCTGGCCGAAAGGCGTTTTCAAGAACCTGACGTACCCCGAGATTCCCCTCTTTGAGATCCTCCGTTCCGGGGCGCGCCGCTGGCCGACGCGCAATGCGCTGATCTTCGGGGGCATGGAGATCACCTTCCTCGAACTGGACCAGCTGTCCGACCGTTTCGCCGCGGCCCTGACCGACCTGGGGGTCGTGAAGGGCGACCGGGTGGCGATCCATCTGCCGAACTGTCCGCAGTTCGCCATCGCCTATTACGGGCTTCTGAAATGCGGCGCGGTCTTCGTCCCGTTGAGCCCGCTCTTTTCGGAGCGCGAGCTCAGGATGCAGATGAACGACGCCGGGACGGAGACCTTCATCGGGTTGAACCTGCTCTACGCCGCGCCCCAGAAGATCCTGCCCGAGACGCCGGTGAAAAGGATCATCCTGACGGACATGACGGACTGCTATCCGCCGTTATCCGCCCCCGTCAAGCCCCTGCCGCGTTTTCCCATTCCCGAAGGCGTCCTCGACTTTACGACGCTCATCGCCCGCTATCCCGCGCAGGCGCCGGACGTCGCCATCGACCCGAAAACGGATCTCGCCCATATCGCCTATACGGGGGGCACGACCGGCACGCCGAAGGGCGTGATGATCACGCATTACAAGGGCGTCGTGTCCTGCTGCCAGATGAATCATTGGTTCGTGGGCGGCGACGTGACCTACGAAAACGGCATGCTCGGCCTGAAGCGGATGGAAGGGGACAGCGATGAAGACCATGCGTTCGCCATCGGGCTGGAGACGTCGCTCGTCGTCGCGCCCTGGTTCCACGTGATGGGCATCTACGGCTATCTGAACCAGCCGTTCATGAAGGGCAGTACGCTCGTGGTCTTTCCCCGCTTCGATCTCGAGGAGTTTATGAGAGCCATTCCCAAATACCGCCCGGCCGTGTTCGGCGGGGCGCCGCAGCTGTTCGTCCCGATGGTGGCCCATCCCCTCTTCGAGGAAACGGACCTGTCCATCGTCAAACTCGTCGTTTCGGGCGCGGCGCCGATCTCCCTCGCGCTGCTGGAGAAGCTGCGGGCCAGGATCCCCGGCATCATCTGCGAGGCCTACGGCCTGTCGGAGGCCACCAGCGTCGCCACGATCAGTCCGGCGACGCGCGACGGCCTGCGCCTGGGTTCCGCGGGACTGCCCGTTCAGGACACGGAGATCCGGATCGTGGACCCCGACGACGACCGGATCGAGCTGCCCCTGGGCGAGACCGGGGAGATCTGCATCAAGGGGCCGCAGATCATGGCGGGCTACTGGAGACGCCCCGAGGAAACGGCGGAGGTCCTGAAGGACGGCTGGCTGTTGACCGGCGATATCGGGTATATGGATCAAGACGGCTACCTGTTCATCGTGGACCGCAAGAAGGACATGCTTCTGTGCAAGGGGCACAACGTCTACCCCCGGGATCTGGAGGAGGTCTTAAACGCCCACCCGGACGTGATGCAGTCGGCCGTGGTCGGGAAGAAGGACGAGCGCTACGGGGAGGCGCCGGTGGCCTTCGTCCAGCTCAAGCCGGGTGCAACGGTGACGGAGGCGGAGCTCCTGGCGTACGCCAATGAAAACATCGCCTTTTACAAGAAGATCCGCAGGCTGGTGATTGCCGACCAGCTTCCCGCCAACATGGCCGGGAAAATCCTCCGGCGGGAGCTGCGCGATCAGGTGCAGGCGCCGGATTTCGTCGTGTGAACCGGCGCGGCGGCCGGTTCACGAAATCGGTCATCGGTCCCGTTTTGGCGTTGGATTCCGTTCGTGAAAGGAGGGATAGAGCGCGATGATCCTGGATCTCATCCCTGTTCCGGCCGTTTTCCAGGGGGCGGTTCTCGACGGGTTTACGCTTCTGCTGGCGGGGCACGTCGCCTTCGGCGGAGATAAACTGGTGCCGATCGGCCGGCTTCATTACGTCCTGCACTGGCTTTACGGGAAGTACGAACCCTGGATCCTGCGCCTGGTGGACTGGTTCCTCCGCAAACGATTCATCACGGAGACGAGACCGGGGCGGGCCTTTCTGACGCTTCTGGCAACCGCCTCCCATTTTCTGCCGCACGGCATCGTCGTGCCCACGGCGTCGGCCGTCCGCCTCGTACGGTTCATCGAGAGCCTTGAGGGCGAAGAAAATGCACCCAAACTGGCGGTGGGGCCGTGCGTATGCCAGATGGCACTGGACCGCTGGCAGGAGCCGTCCTGCAAGGACATCGTCGTGCTGTACGGGGCCGAGATCTACCTGCACCTGGATCTGGGCTACCGCATCATCACCGCCGACGAGGCCGCGGCGATCCTCGAACGGTGCCGGGACGCCGGGCTCGTCCACTCGCTGGACTTCTGCATGCAGTCGGGCCGCTGGCATTTCGTGATCTGCAACTGCGATCGCGAGATCTGCGTTTTGGTGCGGACCTTCCTGCTCACGGGGAAGATGATCTACCCCGGTCCGTTCATCGTCAAACAGGACCGCGAGCGCTGCCTCGGCCCCGAGGCGTGCGGTCAGTGCGTGAAGATCTGCCTGTTCGGCGCAAACTCGGTCCGGGACCAGGCCGTCCGCGTGGACGGGAGGAAGTGTTACGGATGCGGGCAGTGCGTGCGGGTCTGCCGCGGCCAGGCCCGCGAGCTGGTCAGGCGGGCAAGGTACGCGCACGAGAAGGTGGTTCCCGCGCAGGTGCTGATGGCGGGGGTCACTTCCCCTTCAGGGACGTCCGGTCCTGCCGCCTGAGCCACGCCATCGTCTCGGCGAACCCCTGCGCGTAGGACACCGCCGGTTCCCAGCCGAGTTCTCGCCGGGCCTTCGCGATCGAAAACTGCAGCCGCGAACCGAGGTTCTTCACCGAATAGGTCGTGAGCAGCGGGCGCACCTCGATCCCCAGGGTGCGCCAGGCCGCTTCCATCAGCCAGGCGGCCGCGTAGGCCGCCCCGTAGGGGATGTGCAGCCTGGGCGGCGGCACATCCAGGGTCGCGGCAATGCCGCGGCAGAATTCCTGGAAGGTCGTCGCCTCGCCGTCGTGGACCAGGTAGCCCTGCCCCACGGCCTCGTCCCGCTCGGAGATGAGGATCAGCAGATCGACCAGGTTGCCGACAAACGTCGGCCAGACGAGCACGTCCCGCCGCCAGAAGAGCATGTCGCCCTTGACGATGGCGTCGGCCGTCAGCGGCACGAACGTCTTGTCCCCGGGACCGTAGACCCAGCAGGGGAAGACCATCGTCACCGGCAGGCCATGCTCCCGGTGATAGCGCCAGGCGATCCGGGTGGCCGCGATCTTCGTATCCGGATAGGGTTCGCCCCAGGGCCTAAGCGGGAAGCTTTCGTCCATCACGACGTCCTCGCGCAGGCCGAAGATGTCGTTGGTGCTGATCTCGACCAGACGGCGAACGCCGGCCTTCAGGGCCGCGCGGCAGACGTTCTCCATCCCCGTGATGTTGACCCGGTTGAAGAGCGCGCGGGGCGCCCAGTCGCTCACGACGGCGGCGCAGTGAAAGACGATCTCCTGGCCCTGGCAGAGCGTCTCCATCAGGGCGCCGTCGCCGATGTCCCCCGTAACGACGTCGCACGGCCAGGTCGCCACATTGGGAATCCCCGGATCGCCGGGGAGCGCCATGACGGTCACACGATGTCCCTGGGCGATGCAGCGCCGCGTCAGATGCGTACCGATGAACCCCGTTCCGCCGGTGATCAGAACCCTCGCCATGTCCCCATCCTTTCCGTGCCTTTCAGGCTCCCTTTGCCGCGGCCTTTCGGACGTCCCGGTCCATGATCCAGGCAACGAGGGCGGGAAAATGCCGTTTCATGACGTAGATGAATTTTCCTTCCGCGCCGGGGATGATCATGAATCGCCCCTTCCCGATGCCGGCCAGCAGCGTCTGCGCAACCTCTTCGGGCTTCATCACCCTGGCGTTCCCCGCCAGGGCCCAGGTCTCCTTCGGCTTCGTGCGGTTCTCCCCGTGCCACTGGGGCGTGTCGGTATCCGGGGGGCACAGCACGCAAACCCGGATGCCGTAGCGCTTCAGTTCCATGCGCAGCGTTTCGGAGAGCCCGACGATCCCGAACTTCGACGCCGCGTAGGCGGCATAGCCGAAAACGCCGAGGAATCCCACGATCGAGGAGACGTTGACGATCAGGCCGCCTTTTTCCTTCATGGCGGGAAGCAGGGTCGCGATGGTGTTCCACATCCCGTAGAGGTTGGTGCGGAGGATCTCGTCGAACTGTTCGTAGGTGATGTTCTCGAAGTAATCCGTATGGGTGACGCCGGCATCGTTGACCAGGACGTGCGGGGCGCCGAATTCCCGGACGGCCTGCGCCATGGCCTCCCGGACCCGTGCGGGGTCGGCCACGTCGAGGGGAAAGCCCGCGACCCGTTCATCCCCCCGGCGCCGGGCCCGGCGGATCCGCGCCGCGGCCTCCTCGAGCCGTCCCGGGTTGCGTGCAAAGATCGCGACATGGGCGCCCTCGCCGGCAAAGGCCTCGGCCACGGCCAGGCCGATCCCGCTGGAGCCGCCGGTGATGAACACGTTTTGGTCCGCGTACCGTCCCTGCCCCGCTCCGCTCTTCATCCCCCCCCCCTTTTATGCATCGGTCAAGACACCCGGGATCGTTGCTGCGTTCTCGGGCCGGTGCCATCCAACCTTGTATTAGAGAACCCTATATGGTTTTTATTTGACGAACACCCTATCTCATGTCAAGGTTTTTATCAACCGGAAATTCCAGGCACGACAGTCGCATCGTGTGCAGGCATGACCGCCTGGTCAATTACGAACTGGCGGCGGGCGACGCGATGGTCCAGGGTCCAAAAATCATTCTTTGAATTTTGGATGCAAGCGAATATGATATCTCCGTTGATACAAAACTGTACGAAGTCCGTTCGTCGAACGGGCGGCCGATCGATCCCCCGCGTAGGCCGCAAATCAAACCCAGGAGTCCCGCCCGGCGGCGGCTTCCGGAGCGGATGAGGGTCGAACGGCATCATCCGCAGGGCATTGGACGCACACCAAGACGAAGGAGGGGAAAAACATGAAAGCATTCGGTGCGGAGTTTTTTGGAACCTTCTGGCTCGTGCTGGGCGGGTGCGGCAGCGCCGTCCTGGCCGCGACGTTCCCGGACGTGGGCATCGGCCTGCTGGGCGTCGCGCTGGCCTTCGGTTTGACCGTCCTGACCATGGCCTTCGCGATCGGACACATCTCCGGCTGCCACCTCAACCCGGCCGTGTCCATCGGTCTTTGGGCCGGCGGCCGCTTCCCGGCGAAGGGGCTGGCGCCCTACATCATCGCCCAAGTCCTGGGAGGCATCGTCGCCGGTGGCGTCCTCTACCTGATCGCCACCGGCAAGGCCGGGTTCGACGTGGCCGCGGGCTTCGCGTCCAACGGCTACGGGGAACATTCCCCCGGCGGCTATTCCCTGCTCGCGGCCCTGGTCACCGAAGTGGTCATGACGATGATGTTCCTGATCGTGATCCTCGGCGCGACGGACAAGCGCGCGCCGCAGGGCCTGGCCCCGATCGCGATCGGCCTGTGCCTGACCCTGATCCACCTGATCAGCATTCCGGTCACGAACACCTCCGTGAACCCGGCGCGCAGCACCGGCGTCGCCCTCTACGTCGGCGGCTGGGCAGTGGCCCAGTTGTGGCTGTTCTGGGTGGCCCCCATCGTGGGCGCGATCCTGGGTGCAACCGTCTATCGGTGGATCGGGCGCAGGGATCCCTGACCGGATGCCTTGATGAACGCTCCCCCCAGCGGCGCCCGCGGGCAATCCGGGGAGGGCCGTCCGGCGGCGACCGTGAAACGCGCCCGTTGATCGGAGAGGTTGAATCCTTGAATGAATTATGCTAAAGGCGCGTCACGGATAGAGCGGACCCGCAAGCGCCGCCGTTTCATCAAGGAGGATGCCATGGCTCAGGAAAAGACGTTCATCACGATCAGTACGGGGGATCACGAGGACCTGTTCTTCAAGGAACAGGAGCAGGAGAAGATCCGGAAGCTGCGAGAAAAGGCGGCCCAGGAGTCGGACCAGAAGTACCGGGAGGAACACAAGAATCACTGCTTCCGCTGCGGCACGCCGAGCCTGGCGGAAATCAGCTATGGAGCGGTCAAGATCGACGTGTGCATCAACGACAAATGCGGCGCCGTCCACCTCGATCCCGGAGAGCTGGAAGCGATCCTGAAGGATCGGGACAGCATCGAGAAGGTCCGCAAGGCCGTCTTCTCGATCTTCAAATAGGAACCGAACCCCCTGAACCGTCTCGCGGGGCGCCGGCCGCTCAGGCCGGCGCCCCGATCGATTCTTCTACTCGCCGGCGGCGAGATAGCCGCGCGCCAGAGCCGTATTGACGTGGACAACGCCCTTGTTCATGTCCTTCATCGGATAATCATCGGTAATCGCGGGGAGCTCGTCCGCCTGCGCCTGGGTTTTCACGACCGATCCGGCGGGCACGTAGCGCTTGTCCGCCACCGTGACCCCCATCAGGATGCAGCCGGGCTCGACCACGCACTGCCGGCCGACCACGGATTTGAAGACGAGCGATTTCATCCCGACGAACGTGTCGTCCAGAATCACCGCCGGACCGTGGACCTGCACCTGATGCGCCAGGGAAACGCGCCGCCCGACGTAGACGGCGTATTTCCCGCCGTCCACCTCCCGCAGGTTCTTCTCCACGGGCGCACCGTTCAGCTCCGTCTCCAGGGCGTGGATCACGACGCCGTCCTGGACGTTCGACCCGTCCCCCACGTAGAGCGGCTGCCCTTCGTCGCCGCGGATCGAGGCGCAGGGGGACACCATGATGCCCTTCCCCAAAATGACGTTTCCGATGACGGCGGCCAGGGGGTGGACGTACGTCGTCGGATCGATCTGCGGCGTCACGGCCGCTGGCGAAAAATCGGTTTTGACATTCTTGTGGATCACGCTGGAACCTCCTCTTTCTTGATATGAGTGCATCCGCCGCGTTCGGGCCGCGGGCGCGTGCGGTCCGCCGCGGCTCAGGTCATGCGCTTCGCCTCCTCGCGGCGCACGAAATCCGCCCAGACCGCCGCGATTCCCCGCCGCGTCTCCGCCACGGTTCCCCGGTTGTCGATCACGACGTCGGCCCGCCGGACCTTCTCGTCGATCGACATCTGGGCCGCCAGCCTCGCCCGGGCCTCTTCGGCGCTGAAGCCGTTCCGTTTCATCAGGCGTTCGACCTGCTCCGCGGGGGGGATATAGACGAGTGCGACCAGGTCGAAGAGGGGCGCCATCCCCACCTCGAAAAGCAGGGGCACGTCCGAAAGGATGACGGCCCGCGGGTCATCGCGCACGATCTCATCCATCCGCTGCCGCCACGCGTCGAAGACCGCCGGATGGACGATCCCGTTCAGCGTCTGCAGCTTGGCCCTGTCCTCAAAGACGATCGCCCCGAGCTTCAGGCGGTCGATCGTCCGGTCCGCGTTGAGGACGCCCTCGCCGAAGGCGGAGACGATCCCCCGCCACGCCGGCCGGTCCGGGGCCTCGACCTCATGGGCCAGCACATCGAAATCGATGAGGTGCGCCCCCTGTGCCACCAGCATCTCCGCCACGGTGGTCTTTCCGCAGGCGATTCCGCCCGTCAATCCGACATTCAGCATTCCGTCCTATCCTGTTCGCGTGGGGGAGGGTATTCGACCGGTCGTGACCGCGGCGCGGGACCGTTTCAGGCAGCGGCGTTGCGGTGGTAGATGATCCTCAGGCCCTCCAGGGTCAGCATTTCGTCGACGGTGTCGATGGTCTTCGTTTCCGCGGCGACGATCTTGGCGAGCCCGCCCGTCGCCACCACGTAGGGCTTGGACCTGGCCTCGGCCCTCATGCGCTCGACGATGCCGTCCACGAGCCCGGCATAGCCGAACATGATCCCCGCCTGCATGCTGCTGACCGTATCCTTGGCGATGATGGACTTCGGCCGGGAGAGTTCCACGCGGGGAAGCTTCGCGGCGCGCAGGAACAGGGCCTCGCTCGAGATCATGATCCCCGGGGCGATGCAGCCCCCCATGTACTCGCCCTTGGCCGTGACGTGATCGAAGGTCGTCGCCGTCCCGAAATCGACGATGATGAGCTCCCGTTTGTACTTCTCGAAGGCCGCCACGGCGTTCACGATCCGGTCGGCCCCGACCTCCTTCGGATTGTCGTAATAGATCGGCATCCCCGTCTTGATCCCGGGCCCGACGATGATCGGCTTCAGGTTGAAGTACTTCAGGCACAGCGGTTCCAGAATGTTCAGCATGGGGGGGACGACGCAGGAAATGATGATCGCGCAGATCTCCCGCGACCCGACCCGGCCGCTCTTGTAGAGGTTGTAGATCAGCATTCCGTATTCATCGACGGTGTGATCCACCTCCGTCCGGATCCGCCAGTCGTGAATCAGCTTGTCGCCGTCGAACAGCCCCAGGACCGTATTGGTATTTCCGACATCCACCACCAGCAGCATAGGCTTATCCTTTCACCAGCGAGGCGTCGCCCGCCATCACCGCGCGGACGTTCCCCGTTTTCTCCTCGAGCAGCAGGGCCCCCGCGTCATCGAGTCCGCCCATCCGGCCTTCGTAAACATCCGGCCCCGCCACGACCCGGACGGGCTTCCCCGCCATGTCCGTCCGCTCGAGCCAGCGCGCCCGGAGCGGCGCGAAGCCCTCCCGGCAATAGGTCCGGTAGGCCGCCTCCAGGGAGCGGAGGAGCACGGCGGCGACCTCGGCGCGGGAGAGCGGCCCTCCCGTCTCTTCCCGGAGGGAGGTGGCGACTTCGGCGATCTCCGGCGGGCACTCCTCCCTGAGGAGGTTCACGTTGACGCCGATCCCCAGGATGACGAAGTCCAGCCGCCCGGCGGCGGCCTTCATCTCGGCGAGGATCCCGCAGAGCTTCCGCCCCCCGGCCAGGACGTCGTTCGGCCACTTCAGGGTCACGCCGGGGCACAGGCCCCAAAGCGCCTCGGCCGCGGCGACGCCGGCCACGATGGACAACTGGGGCGCCTGCTCCGGCGCGATATCCGGTCTTAAGACGAGCGACAGGTACAGATTCCGTCCCGGCGGCGAAACCCAGGCCCGCTGCATCCGCCCGCGCCCCCGGGTCTGGCGGTCGGCCACGACCACGGTCCCCTCCGGCGCGCCCTGCCGGGCCAGGTCGAAGGCCTCGTCGTTCGTGGAGCCGAGCTCCGCATAAAAAAGGACACGCCGGGCGAGACCGACGCCCGCGAGGCGCTCCGACAGGCTTGCGGCGGTCAAGGACGGACTCATGTCCCCCGCTGAATGTCGAGCGAAATGTCCGCCGCCGCCACGGAATGGGTCAGGGCGCCGACGGAGATGAAATCGACCCCCGTTTCGGCCACGCGCCGGACATTGGCCAGGGTCACGTTGCCCGAGGCCTCGAGCGGGACGCGCCCCCGGACCAGGGCCACCGCCTCGCGCATCGCCGGCAGGTCCATGTTGTCCAGCATCACGGCGTCGGCGCCGGCCGTCAGCGCCTCCTCGACCTCGGCCGCATTTTTGCATTCAACTTCGATCTTCATGAGATGCGCGACGGTCGAACGGACCTTCGCCACGGCGTCGGCGATCCCGCCCGCCGCCGCGATATGATTGTCCTTGATGAGCACGCCGTCGAACAGGGCGAACCGGTGGTTCCGTCCGCCGCCGACCCGCACGGCGTATTTGTCGAGGAGCCTCAGGCCCGGCGCCGTCTTGCGCGTGTCCAGGATCCGGGCCCCGGTTCCGTCGATTTCCTCCACGAAGCGCCGCGTCAGCGTGGCGATGCCGCAGAGGCGCTGGAAGAAATTCAGGGCGGTCCGCTCGGCCGTCAGAATGCTGCCCAGGCGGCCGTTCAGTTCCGCGAGGGTGTCCCCGGGACGGGCTTGGTCGCCGTCCCGGCGGGACAGGGCGACCTTGAGCGAGGTGTCCAGAAGGGTGAAAACCTCCCGGAACACCTCCGCGCCCGCCACCACCAGGTCCGACTTGGCGATCGCGCGAGCCCGGCCGCGCTCGTCGCCGGTCAGGACCGCCTCCGTGGTCACGTCACCGGGGCCGATGTCCTCGGCCAGGGCCTGTCTCAGAATGGGATCGAGCGCCGCTCTCGACAGCATGGGAACCGTCCGCTCAGCCCAGGTCGGCAAACCGCTTCAGGGCCGCCTCCAGGGCCTGGTGTTTGTCCGTCAATTCCCGGTGTTTTCCCTCTTCCTTCTGAACGACGGCGGCCGCCGCCCGGGCGAGAAAATCCCGGTTGGCGAGCTTCTTCGCCACCCCTTCGAGATCCCGGTTCACCTTGGCCAGCTCCTTCTGCAGCCGGGCCCGCTCCGCGCCGATATCGATCACGCCCTCCAGCAGGACGAAGATGCGCAGGGAGCCGACAACCCCCGTGGCGGCCCCCTTGGGCTCCGCGAGGGTCCGGTCGATCTCGAGGCTTTGGAGGTTGGCCAGGTTGACGATATGGCCGCGCTCGGCGGCGACGACGTCCGCCGCCCCGGCCTCCGGCGCGAAGATCCGGACGTTCACCTGCTTGGAGGGGGCGATGTTGACCTCGCCCCGGATGTTCCGGATCGCGCTGATCACGTCCATGACGAGCCCCATGCGCGCCTCCGCTTCCGGATCGGCCGGCGATTCGTCCTCACGCGGGAACGCGCTGACCATGACGGACGTGCCGTCCGCCACGAGGGTCTGCCAGATCTCCTCCGTGAGAAACGGCATGAAGGGATGCAGCAGCTTGAGGGAGGTCTGGAGCGTCTGGCGGAGCGTCCGGCGGGCGGCGACGGCGGCCGCGCTCTCCCCGCCCCCGTAGAGGACCGGCTTGATCAGCTCGAGATACCAGTCGCACAGCTCGTGCCAGACGAACTGGTACACGGCGGCGGCGGCCTCGTTGAATTTGTATTCGTCGAGCGCCCGGATGACCTCGGCGGTCGTCCGGTTGAGGCGCGAACGGATCCAGCGGTCGGCCAGGGAGAGGTCCCGCGGCGGAACCGGCGCGGCCTCCTCCGGCTCGCCCTTCAGGTTCATGAGCGAGAACTTCGTCGCGTTCCAGATCTTGTTGACGAAATACTTGTAGCCCTCGATCCGCTCCTCCGACATGCGCACGTCGCGCCCCTGGGCGCTGAAGGCCGCCAGGGTGAAGCGGAAGGCGTCCGTGCCGTATTTGTCGATCATCTCCAGGGGATCGATGCTGTTCCCCTTGGACTTGCTCATCTTGTCGCCCTTCTCGTCGCGGACCAGCGCGTGGAGATAGACGTCCTTGAAGGGGACGTCCTTCATGACGTACAGGCCCATCATCATCATGCGCGCCACCCAGAAGAACAGGATATCGAACCCGGTGACGAGGAGCGAGGTGGGATAGAAGGTCTTGAGGGCCGCCGTCCCGTCGGGCCATCCCAGCGTGGAGAAGGGCCAGAGGGCGGAGCTGAACCAGGTGTCGAGGACGTCCTCCTCCT
>DAOPOS010000044.1:0-10912 GCA_035358035.1 Syntrophales bacterium
GCGCCGATCTGGCACAGGCCGACCCCGTGACCCCAGCCGCCGCCGGCGAGGTGAAGCCTCACGGGGGTGCCGCCGCGATCCCGTTCGGTCCGGACGACGAAGGCGCTGCTGAAGAGGTGACTCGTCGACAGCCAGCGGCGGATCTCCAGCTCCCGGCCGACGGTCACGGTATGCTTCGTGCCGGTGACGCGCAGGCGGCTGATCCGTCCCGACGGTCCCCGCGTCAGGGGCGTCAGGTCGAGCAGGGTGCCGAAATCGATCCCCGACTTGTCCTTGAGGAGGCCTTCCAGTTCCTCCCGCGCGTACGAGACGGACCACCGGAAGAAATCGGCCGTTTCCCGGTCGAAGTCCGGCAGGATCCGCGCCAGCAGGCCGGGATCCGTCACCCGGCAGTGGACGTCGGGTCGGTCGCCGAACCAGGCGGCCGCCTCCGCCTCCGTCCGCACGGGGGCAACGGGCCCGTCCGCGTCGGCGACGCTCGTGAGATAGGGGATGGGGACCTCCGCCCAGACGTTGCGGGCCGGTTCGGTGAGGCCGCCGCAGGCCTTGTGGTAGCGGGCGTCGCAGATCCGCCCCCCATGCGTGAGAAAGGCGCCCCGGGTGGCGGAGACGGCGGCGGCCGCCGCGGGGGAGGCGATTTTCGTCGTCCCCTGGTAGCGCTGGCAGTGGTCGTCGGCGCAGACGTCGAAGTGCACGTGCGCCTCCCGGTCGGTCCAGCGGCGGATTTCCGGCAGCTCCCCGTCCTCCGCCGGCGGGAGGGGCGAGACGCGGGACACATCGCCCGGTCCCGGTTCGGGACGTGCCGCCGGCTCCGGGCCGGTCCGCCGGGCGAGCATGGCGCCGAGCCAGCTCCGGGAGGCGACGGCGTGGGCCTTGAGAAATTCCGGCGGGGCCAGGGGGCTCATTTCGGATGAAATCACGCTCGCGAGGTAGGTCTCGAGCGGAACGACATTAATCGCTGTGAGGGTGCCGTCGTCCGGGGAGAGCAGCGTGAGCCCCCCGGAGAAGGTCTGCGCTTCCCGCCGCTCCCAGTGGAAGGCGACGCCGATCGTCACGTCGTTCAGGGTGAAGTCGCCCCCGGCCTCCGGGACGAGGGAGAGCGTCCGGCCCGCCGGCCGGATCTCGACGGAACCGGCTCTCAGTACCGGCTTCCCGCCGTCGGGAACGACCCCGAAGGGGCCCTGGAGAGGCGCCGTCCGTTCCGCCGCCGGGACCTGCTCCGGATCAACCCGGAAGACGCCGTTCAGAGTTCCGCTGATCCCGGTCGCCCGGGAGATGATGCCCACCGTGAGGCGGGGTTCCTGTGCGATCATGTCTCCGGCTTCCCCGTTCGAGATCCCTGGAAACCCCGCGCCTTGACCTTTCGCCGCCTTCCGTCGAACGCGAGGGCCGGCCGCGGCGGGAATCCGGCCGCCCCCGGGCGGGCGGCCTCCCGTCTTCGGGGGCAAGAACGGCCTGCCGAAGATCGCGGGGATCCGGCCGCGCGCGGACGGCACCTTTCAGTACCGGAAACATCCGTGGCCTGTCAAGGGATTTGGCCGGAATTTTCAAGGATTTCCCTTGACACCCGTCGCCCTTCTGCCTATACTCCGCCCCGCAAAAATTTTGATATTTCAGCAGAAAGTGCGAAAGAGAGGGCGTATGTCGGAAGAGATGGAAAACGGCGGCGGGACACCGACGCCGGCGGCGGCTATGGAGGCCGCGGGTTCCGGACTTGACGGGATGGAGGGCGTGATCGAGCCGGAGAACGCCCTGCCGGAGGCGGCCCTCGCGGGGCTGCCCGAGGCGCTCCAGGCGGCCTGCGCGCGGGCGGGATGGACGAAGCTCCTGCCGGTCCAGGCCCGGGCGATCCCCTATGTGCTGGCCGAGCGGGACCTGATGGTCCAGTCGCAGACCGGGAGCGGGAAGACCGGCGCCTTCATCCTGCCGATCCTGGAGCGGATCGATCCGCAGAAAAACGTCTGCCAGGCGCTCGTCCTGGTTCCCACCCGCGAACTCGCCAAGCAGGTCGCGCACGAGGCCGAGATCCTCCAGGGCGATCGCGGCCTCAGGACGGCCGTCGTATACGGGGGCGTGAAATACGAACCCCAGCTGGAGGCCTTCCGCCGGGGGGCGCATCTCGTCGTCGGGACGCCGGGGCGCATCCTCGACCATCTGCTCAAGGGGACCCTCTCCCTGGACGCGCTCAGGATCATCGTGTTCGATGAGGCCGACCGGATGCTCTCGATGGGGTTCTACCCCGACATGAAGCGGGTCAAGCAGTTCCTCCCGCACCGGCCGATCAGCGGCTACATGTTCTCCGCCACCTTCCCATCGTACGTGATCCGCCTGGCCGGGGAGTTCCTCCGCCATCCCGAGTTCTTGAGCCTGAGCCAGGAGCACGTCCACGTGACGGGCACCAACCACGTCTTCTACATCGTACCGGGGATGCAGCGGGAACGGTCCCTCGTCCGGATCATCGAGATGGAAAATCCCGTCTCCGCGATCATCTTCTGCAACATGAAGTCCACCGTGCACTTCGTCTCCGTGGTGCTCAAGCGTTTCGGCTATGACGCCGACGAACTCAGCTCCGATCTCGCCCAGGGGGCGCGGGAGCGGGTGATGGGCCGGGTGCGCCGGGGGGCGCTCCGCTTTCTCGTCGCCACGGATGTGGCCGCGCGCGGCATCGACATCCCGGACCTGTCGCACGTCTTCCAGTACGAGCCGCCCGAAGATCCGGAGCTTTACATTCACCGGGCGGGGCGGACGGGACGCGTCGGGGCGACCGGAACGGCGATTACGCTGGTGGCGGGGATGGAGCAGTTCAGCCTCCGGTCGATCGCCCGGAGCTTCAACATCAATATCCAGGAAAAGACGCTCCCCACGGACGAGGACGTCGAGGCGATCGTCTCGCAGCGGGTCATCGCGTCCCTGGAGGCGGACCTGCGGTCGCGCGACAGCCTCGAAAAGGAGCGGATGCGCCGCTTTATCCACCTGGGCCGGAGCCTGGCCGAGGCGGAGGTCGAATCCCCCCTGATTGCGATGCTTCTGGACGATTATTATCAGCGGATGCTGCAGGCCCCGCCCCAGACGCTGGCGGCCGGGGAGGACGGGGAGGGGATGGCGGAAACGGAAGCGGCGCCTGCCGCGGAAGTGAAGAAATCGCCCCGGCGCAGGGAAGGGCAGCGCCGGAGAGGGCCGCGACGGCCGCGGCCGGGACGTTAAGCCGGGTCGGGCGTCGGGGCGTCCGCCCCGGAGTTCGACGCCCCGGCGGCGGAATCGGGGGCTTCGCCGGCCGTGCCGGCGCCCGTTTCGTCCCCTGCCGGCCGCCGGTTTTCGGCGCGCCGCGCCGCCTTCTCTTCCTTCTTGCGGCGTTTCGCCAGTTCCTTCTGCCTTTTTTCGAAGGTATATTTTGTCCTGGCCATTCAAAGACCTCCTTTTCTCCCGTAAAAAACAAAGAGGCACCCCGTGACCTGTAACAGACGCCGGGATGCCTCTTCTGGACTGCCGCTAACCCTTACAGGGGTTTCACGTTTTCTGCCGCCGGGCCTTTTTTGCCCTGCGTGACGTCAAAACTGACGCGCTGGCCCTCGGCCAACGTCTTGAAACCACCGGCCTGGATCGCACTGTAATGCACGAACACGTCGCCGCCCTCGGCATTCTCGATGAATCCGAAGCCCTTCTGCTCATTGAACCACTTCACGGTACCTTCTGCCATCTTTTGCTCCTCCTTTCATAAATTTCGCTTAAGTCGGATGAACAAGATGACAGAAAGAAAAGGCCGCCAAGACTCTTTAAGAGCACGGCAGCCCGCCTTTGCACTTCAAAATGTCTATATCCAACTGCGCACCCTTTTGACGAAGATCAGTTTGGGGTGCGGACGGCTTATACGGCGAATCCGACCCCCTGTCAAGCTTTATTTTGTCGGAAGACAGGCGCGAATCATCGATGAGGCGCCTTCGGTCAGGAGCCGGTAGATCAGGGTCGGAAGGGTCATTTCATACACCATCAGCCGGGGACCGGCCAATTCCAGAAATTTCAGGAGGTCTTCGTCGTCGGCCACGAGCTGGTGAATCACCGCTTCTTCCGCCGCGTCGGGAGAACACCGCTCGGGGGGGCTGACGGAAAATTGTCCCGAGCAGGGCAACGGCCGGACGGCATAGATGAGGCAGGCCTCCTCTTCGAGAAAGGGACAGGGGATGTTGCTCTCAAGATAACGCATGGACAAGGGCCGGGTGACGGCGATGATCTCGTGGATGGACATCGACGACGAGAAGGCCCGGACGCGGGTTTCATCGAGGGTCTTCGAGATCGCGTTCCCCTTGTGACGCCACCGTTCGTAGTTCCGGATGAACGTCCTCAGCAGATTCTTTCTGCCGTACAGGTCATCCACAATCACGATGCCGTGCGCCAGCGGCACCGAAATATAGTGGAAACAGCAATAGGTGCACCCCTTCCGGCAGGTGATCCTCCCGCCTGTGGCGGCGAGCTTCTTTTCGAGGGCCGTGTAACTGTGATTGCGGGCCTGGACGAGGAGCTCCCGATATTTCCCGCAAAAGTCCCTGCGCCAGGCCCCGTATGGGCCGCCCTTTTCCTGCGCTTCGATTTTCTCGATCTGCCGATAGGGGCCCTTGGCCATTTTTCCCTCGGACAACATGCGGGGGGAAGCCGTCTCTCTCGTCACCCGCTTCCCCGGCCCTTGTCGGATCGTGACCGTCCACCCGTGACGGGGACAATCCCTGCCGAATCCCTAACGCGCCTGCTTCAGGGATTCGACAAACCTGGGCAGGACGGTATTTTCTATCCACTTGATGTGGATATCCCCGGCAACGAACTCGGGCTGATCCACCAGGAACTGCAGGAAGGGGATATTCGTTTCTATCCCCTCGATCCTGAAATCCGTCAGGGCGGCCCTCATGTTGGCCAGCGCCTCTGCGCGGGTGTCCCCGGTCGTGATCAGCTTGGCCAGCAATGAATCATAGTACGGGCTGATCGTGCATCCCGGGTGGCAGTGGGTGTCTATCCGGACATGATCGCCCTCCGGCAAGGCAAAGCAGGTGATATCTCCAGGCGACGGCATGAAATCGTCCCTGGCGTCGTCGGCGGTGATCCGGCATTCGATCGCATGGCCCTTGAAGCGGACGTCCTCCTGTTTCAGAGAGAGGGGGGCGCCGAAGCCGATCTGAATCTGCTCCCGGACCAGGTCTATGCCGGTGAGTTCCTCGGTTACCGGGTGTTCAACCTGGATCCGCGTGTTCACTTCCATGAAATAGAATTCATGACGGTCTTTGTCGACCAGAAACTCCACCGTGCCCGCGCTGTTGTAACCGATGCTCGACGTCAGCGCGACGGCCGCTTCCAGGATCCTGTCGCTTAGATCATCCGGAAGATTGGGCGGATGGGCCTCTTCGATGACCTTCTGGTAACGCCTCTGCGTCGTACAGTCCCTTTGTCCCAAATGGATGACTTTTCCCGAATTGTCCCCGATGACCTGGACTTCCACGTGCCGGGCATTCCGGACATACCGCTCGACAAACAGCGTCGCATCGCCGAAGGCCTGCCGGGCCTCGTTGGAAGCCATATCGAAGGCGGTCTTCAGGTCCTTCGGTTCCAGGACAATGCGCATCCCCCGGCCGCCGCCGCCGGCCGCCGCCTTGAAAATAACCGGGAATCCGATTCTTTGAACCTCGGCTTCCACCGCATGGAAACCGCCGAGACCTTCACTGCCCACGGTCATGGGCACATTGTTCTTGCCGGCCAGGTTCCGCGCCCGGATCTTGTCCCCCAGCTGCCGCATGGTCTCCGAGCGCGGACCGATGAAGATGATCCCGTTCTGCTCGCAGGCCTCGGGCAGTTCCGGATTCTCGGCGAGAAATCCGTATCCCGGGTGGATGGCATCGGCGCCGGTCTTCAACGCGGCGTTCATGATCTTCGACAGGTTGAGATAACTCTCACGGACCTGGGGAGGGCCGATACAGACCACCTCGTCCGCCAGTCTCGCCCCCAGGGAGTCCGTGTCCGCTTCCGAGACAACCAGGACGGTGTCTATCCCCAGCCCCTGACAGGCCCGGATAATGCGGACGGCAATCTCGCCTCGGTTGGCGACCAGCACTTTTCTTTTCTTCATAAACCCCTTCACCTCAAAAGGGGGCCGGCGGCCGCTGCCCGCGGCCACCAGCCCCAATCTTTCCTTCCGGGCCGGTCCGGTTACTCCGGCCGGATGAACATCACCGCTTCCCCCTTTTTGACCATGCTTCCGCTATCCGCCAGAATCTTTTCCACCTTCCCCTTGACGCCGGCACTGACGGAACGGAAACACTTCATAATCTCGAGCAAACAGACGACGGTATCCTCATTGACCTGATCCCCTTCCTCCACAAACGGGGGCTCTCCGGGACTGGGTCTGCGATAGAAGACGCTGTTTACCGCCGCGACAACCGGCACGAGACCATCCGCATTTGCTGCTGTCATAAAACCTTACCTCCTCTTTTTTGCGTGACACGGGTTGATATCCCTTTGTTTGAGCTGAAGCGGGTGCAGGCAGCCGGGACCGTTTTCCGATGCGCTGCCGCGGGCGCCTGTCCGCTGCGGGCGGTCTTACAGGTATTTCTTGTACGAATCGGGTCCCCCCGGGGTGATTCCCTTCATCGCCTCGCCCATCAATATATAGGTCAGAACGAAGTCCTCGTCGGAAGCGTCGGGCGGCAAACCCAATTTTTTCTTCAATTCTTCAACCGGCGGTTCCGAATTGAGATGCTCGACGATATGGTCGGCTCGTTCCTTTATTTTCTTGGCCTGGGGAAGACTCAAAAGTTTGTCTTTGAGGTTTTGGTCCATATCGTTAAGCCCGGCATCCTCGACACCGAAAAGCCCGGCGGCATGCTCGACCATGGAGTCGATGCACTGTTCCCAGCGGCCCAGCTGCACGTTGAGAACCGCCTGGGTCACGATGTATTGCGAGAACGGGGTGATCATGATGGGATGCCCCAGCTCTTCCAGAATACGGGGAATCTCGTCCAGCACCTCCTGGAGTTTTTCCGGGATGCCCAACGCCGCCAACTGGGTCGTGGTGTTGGAAATGACGCCCCCGGGAATCTGGTGTTTGTAGTAGGTCAGATCGAAGGGCAGGGGGTAGTTGTCGACGGGATGGCCGAACGCCTTCCCGATTTTCGTCAGCCGCTCCGATACGACCTTCAGTTTTTCCACATCGATGGTGTGCTTGATTCCGAGTTCCTCGGCATTGCGGACGATGTCGAACGCCGAAGGATGGGAGGAGCTGTATGCCAGCGGCGGAACGCAGGTGGAGATCCTCCTCACCCCCAACTGCATGGCGACCGTCGCGTTGTAGGTGTGCAGGCCGTTCATGCCGTGAGCATGAAACTCGAGCGGGATACCGTCGGCATGCTTCTCCATGGCGGGGATGAGCGTCCGGAGACGTTCCGAGGTCAGCAACCCGTCCACATCCTTGATGCACAGGCTGATCGGCCTGAATTTTTCGACAACCTCCTTCACCTGCGCGCCGTAGAACTCGTCGGTGTGCCGGGGGCCGTGCCCGATGGCGAAATAGGGGATGGGTTCTATCCCTATTGCGCGAAACATGGGGTATAGAATCGGGAATTCATTCTTGATCTCATCCCGGGTGCAACAGATGCACGAGGCCTGGTTGATGTTCGGCAACCAGTCTTTAATCACCCCGTAACTGATCCGTACCGTCGCTTTATTTTCAGGCGGGCTCGTGAGAAACATCATCATGCCCATGGTGTTTACAATAATATTCGTATCCGAATTCTTCAGCTTTTCCCTGAACATGCCATACAGGATGCCGGGATCTTCGTTAAAGAAGCGGGCGCTGATCATGGGCTGGGCGCCATGCCACGGACCGTTGATCGAATAATAACCGGCTTCGGCAATTTCGCCGAGAACCGGCTCGATCATGTGGTAGCTCATCATCATTCCCCACAGGCTCTGTGTCCCATCACGCAATGTTTCATCGACCAACTCGAGCGTGTTATTTCCACCCATCATGTTCCTCCTTGATTAACTGACATGGTGTTTTGGTTAACGGCAAACCTGCCCCCCGCCGATTTTCCCGGCTGAAATCACCGCTGCACGCCGTGTCATCCGCGTGAACGAGATCCCGTTGTCCCGGGCTCAGACCCTATCCTTGATCCGCCTCCGAACATCACCCCCCTTCTTCCCAGGGTTGTTTGCGCGGGAAAACGGCTTCGCCGTTGCCGCGTCCCCTGCCGCGGTTCAAAAGCACAGACCGCGCCACTCCACCCGGCAGATGCTCCACCCTCAATCACCCCCCGTGACGGCAGGGTGTTTGACGGATATGACGTGCTTTAGGATACGGGGAACGTGCTTGTGTTCTCCTGATTTGTCAACACAAAAATGAAAAAATGCGGGAAAAATTACCGCTCGAACACCCCCTCCCGCGTGAAGGCGTTGAAACCCGATGACCCCGGAACAGGACATAATCCGTTCAACCTCCCGGAATTTAGGAAGGGTGAGTCCGGCTCAAGGCAGGGCGAAAAGGTGACGCAAGCCGGTTAAAGCCGTTTCTGCGTGATCGTGGGGGGTCTGTTTCAGGTCGCCGTTGCGGGACGCCTCCTCAGGGGGTCCGGCGGCGCCGGAGGCCAAGGATCACCAGAAGCGTCACGGCGGCCATGATCGCGCTGATGAAAACGAACGGCCAGCGATAGCCCCACCCGGAAGCCATCAACCCTCCGAAGAACGGGCCGGCCGCCATCCCCAGGCAGGTCGTCGCCGCAGTGAGGCCGTAGGCCTTGCCGTAGCCGGACGGCGGGACCAGACGACCGACGAGGGCGTTCATCGTCGGAAGGATCCCCCCCGCGGCGATTCCATAGAGGATCCTGAGCAGGACCAGATGGGTGATGCCCTGCGCCAGCCCGTGCAGGAAGAGGGTGACCGAGGTCAACAGGAGCATCGCCACGAGGATCGGTTTGTACCCCAGCCGGTCGCTCAGGGCGCCGATGCCGCCCGCGGACAGGGCGGCGGCGCCGCCGCTGATGGCGAACAGGAGGCCCGTCGTCGAGGCCACCCCCCGGGAAGGGTCGCACATCGTTTCGATGAAGAGCGGCAGGATGGGCATCACGAAGTGGAGGGAGAAGTTGAAGAAGAAGAACAGGGCCATCATGGCGGGAAATCCCGCATAGGCCAGCAGGGAGAGCAGGCGGTCGCCGGTTCCGGGCGTCCCTTTCTCGGGGCGGCTGAAACGTTCGCGGGCGCCGAAGAGGACCAGCGAACCGCCCAGCAGGAGGATGACGCCGCCGGTCATGAAGGTGACGCGGTAGCCGACGGTGTCGGCCAAAAGGCCCCCGATCCAGGGCCCCAGGGTCATGCCCAGAAAGACGGCGACCTGCATGATCCCCAGGCTGTAACCCAGCCGTTTGGGGGGGACCACGGTGGAGACCAGGGCGATGGAGGCCGCGATGGTGCCCGTCGTGGCGCCGGACAGCAGCCTGAGAAACAGCAATTGCCAGACGTCGGTCACGAGCCCCATGGCGAAGGTGAGGACGGCGCCCCCGAACATCGCCCGCTCCACCATGATCTTCCGGCCGTACCGGTCCGCGAGCCACCCCCAGAGGGGGGAGAAGAAGGCCATGACGAGGCTCGATGCGGCGGCGATGATGCCCGCCCAGATGGGCACGAGACGCTCGTCGGTCACGCCCAGCTCCCGGATGTAGAAGGGGATGAAGGGCAGGGCGAAGGCAAAGCCGATGATGGACAGGAGCTGCGCCGCGAACATGATGTAGAGGGTCCGCTGCCAGGGTTGTCCCGGCGTCGTCGCGGCCGCATCGAAAGGAGGAGGCGTGTTCATGGTTTGTCGCGGTTTCAGGCGTTCCTCATGGCCGGCCGTACGTCTCGAGGATCTTCGCCACGAGATTCGTCGTGGAGGCGCCCGCGGTTTCCGGAATGATGACGACGCGGCCGCCCCAGGCGAGGACGGCGTCCCGGCCGACGACGTCTTCCTCTTTCCAGTCCCCGCCCTTGAGGATCACGTCCGGCCGCAGGGCCTGGATGAGGTCGAGCGGGGTCCGTTCCGAAAAGAGGGTGACGAAATCGACCGCGGCCAGCCCCGCCACGACCGCCGCCCGCTCGCCCTCCGGGACCAGCGGCCGTTTCTCCCCCTTGATGGCCCGCACCGAGGCGTCGCTGTTGACGGCTACGATCAGGACGTCCGCTTCCCGGCGGGCGGCCTCGAGGTACTGAACGTGGCCGACATGGAGGATATCGAAACAGCCGTTGGTGAAGGCGATCTTCCTTCCCTCGCGGCGGAGACGGTCGACGGCCTCCCCGAGGGCCTCACGGGACAGGATCTTTTCCATGGTTCGCGTCACTCCTTGCGTCCTTCGATGGACGGGTTTGCCTGCGGCATGTGCCCTGAACACTTTGCTCCCCGGCCTGCCGGCCCGTTTTCGCCCCCGCGCCTCCCCGCGGCGCGAGGAAGACGAAACCCGCGTCGTCGCGCCCAAACCGTCGTCTGTGCCGGCGCTATGCCCGGGCCAGCGTCAGGACGGCGACCTCCGCGGCCTGGTGCGCCAACAGGACGCGGGCGCACTCCCCGACCGTGCTGCCGGTGGTGTAGACATCGTCCACGAGCAGGATTTTCCGGCCGGCGACGCGCTCCGGGCGGGTCACGACGAACGCCCCCCGGATGTTCCGACGGCGGGCGTCCCTGCCCAGGCGGACCTGGGGGTCGGTCGCATGGCGGCGCTTCAGGCTGAGAAAGTCCACCGTCTGGCCGCCGGGCCGGGCCAGTTCTCTCGCGAGGATCAGCGCCTGGTTGAACCCCCGCTCCCGGAGCCGGTCCACGTGAAGCGGAACGGGGATGATGCGGGCATCCGCGTCGATCTCCATCCCCGGACAGGGGTGGCGCGTCATGAACCGCCCCAGGGCCCGGCCGAGG
>DAOPOS010000045.1:0-7853 GCA_035358035.1 Syntrophales bacterium
CGCTCGCCCCCTACGCGGTCATCATCACCCCGGTGAACAGCAACGAGGAAACCCTCTCCCGCGCGGCGGAGTCCCTCTATCAGGCGCTGTCGGTCCGGGGGGTGGAGGTCCTCCTCGACGACCGGGACGAGCGGGCGGGGGTCAAGTTCAAGGATGCCGACCTCATCGGGATTCCGCTCCGGATCACGGTCGGACCGAAGAAACTGGCTGAAGGCCGCGTCGAACTCCGCATCCGCCGGTCGGGGGAGGTCCGGACGCTTCCGCTCGGCGAGGCGGCGGACGGCGTGTGTGACCTGATCCGCGCCGAGTCGGAGCGGATCGGAGGATAGACCGGCCGGAAGGCGGACCGTGGACCATGCTGCGCATCACCGACATCCTTGACAAGGCCCAGGCGTACCTTGCGCCGGCGGAGCTCGAGATGATCGAGAAGGCCTACGTTTTCTCGGCCTCCGTCCATCAGGGGCAGGTGCGGCTGTCCGGAGAACCCTACCTGACGCATCCCATGGAAGTGACGGGCATGCTGGTCGACATGCGGATGGACGCCTCCACGCTGATCACGGGCCTTCTGCACGATACGGTCGAAGACACCCTCGCCACGCCGAAGCAGATCGAGGAGAACTTCGGGGAAGAAGTGGCCTTCCTCGTCAGCGGCCTGACCAAGATCAGCAAGATCACGTTCGGCAGCCAGGAAGAGCGGCAGGCCGAGAATTTCCGCAAGATGATGCTGGCCATGTCCGCGGACATCCGGATCCTGGTCGTCCGCCTGGCCGACCGGATCCACAACATGCGCACCCTGCAGTTCCAGACCCCGGAAAAGCAGCACTACATCGCCAAGGAAACCCTCGACCTCTACGCCCCGCTCGCCAATCGTCTCGGCATCAACTGGATGAAGGTGGAGCTGGAGGACCTCTCCTTCGCCTATCTCCACCCCATGGCCTATGAAGAGATCGCGAGGCGCGTCGCCATGAAGAAGGACGAGCGGAACCAGTACACCGAACAGGTCAAGAACGTCCTCTTCCAGGAGATGGAACGCTTCGGCCTGAAGGGCGTGGTGGAAGGGAGGGCGAAACATTTCTACAGCATCTACAAGAAGATGGAGGAGCAGCACATCGATTTTGACGAGGTTTACGACCTCATCGCCTTCCGGATGATTCTCGATGCCGACCGGGAGAAGGAGTGCTACGAGGCCCTGAGCGTCGTGCACGCCCTCTGGAAGCCCGTGCCCGGCCGCTTCAAGGATTACATCGCCATGCCCAAGGCGAACAATTACCGCTCCCTCCACACCACCGTCATCGGCCCCTACGGGGAACGGGTCGAGGTCCAGATCCGGACGCGGGAGATGCACGAATGGGCGGAGGAGGGGATCGCGGCGCACTGGCGCTACAAGGAGGGTCGGTCTCCGGGGGGGAAGGACGACGATCAGCAGGTCCGCAAGCTGCGGGAGCTTCTCGAGGTTCAGCAGGAGCTCAAGGACCCCCGCGAGTTCATGTCCAACCTGAAGCTCGCCCTGTTCCCCGACGAGGTCTACGTCTTCACACCGGGCGGCGATGTCCGCTCCTTTCCCAAGGGGGCGACGCCGATCGACTTCGCGTACAGCATCCATACGGACGTGGGGCATCAATGCATCGGGGCGAAGGTGAACCGCAGCATCGTGCCGCTCAAGTACCAGCTCCAGAACGGTGATACGGTCGAAATCATCACCCAGAGCGGCCACCACCCGAGCAAGGACTGGCTGAAGTACACCGTGACCTCACGCGCGATCTCCAAGATCCGGGCATGGATCAAGACCGAGGAGCGCAAAAAGAGCGTCACCCTGGGCCGGGACCTCCTGGAGAAGGAGTTCCGGAAGCACCACCTCAAGTTCAGCCAGATCGCCAAGAGCGACGAATTGAAGATGATCTGCGAGGAGCACTCGCTGAACTCTCTGGAGGACCTCCTGGCCATCGTCGGTTACGGCCGGATCTCGCCCCGCCATGTGGTCAACCTGTTCCTGCCGGAAGAGGACCTCAAGGCCGACGAGGCCGTCCCGGAGAAGGTCAGGCGCAAGGCGCCTGGTCACGAGGATTTCGGGATTTCGCTCACGGGGGTGGAGGACGTGATGGTGCGTTTCGCCAAGTGCTGCAACCCCATCCCGGGCGACGAGATCATCGGCTACATCTCCCGCGGGCGCGGCATTACCGTTCATACGGTTAATTGCCCCAACTTCCGGGATATGGATACCGAGCGTCTGGTGGAGGTCACGTGGAGCATCCGGGAGAAGCACACCTATCCGGTGTCGCTGCGCGTCGTGTGCCAGGACAAGAAGGGCATCCTGGCCGAGATCAGCTCCGTGATCGCCGCCATGGATGTCAACATCAGCCAGGCCGAGGTGGAAACACACTCCACGGAAATGCAGGCCGTCTGCACCTTTCGAATGGACGTCAACGATCTTCAGCAGTTCAACCAGGTCGTGGCCGCTCTGAGAAAGATCACCGAGGTCCTGTCCGCCGAGCGGGTCCGCGGGGTCTGAGCGACAAACCGTGTTGACGCCGGCGGGCAATTGCGGTAATAAGCCAACGGCGTTGCCGGCATCGAGGAGACGCCATGGCATGCAAAGAGGGGAAGGAATGCGACATCCGCTAGGTAAAACCCGTTTCCGTCTCGTCGTCGCGGCCCTGCTGGTCCTGGCCGCGTCCGCCGCGTGGCGTCCGTGCTGGGCGGCCCCGCTCGTTCTGATCGATTCGGCGCACGGCGGGAGCGAGCGTGGCATCCGTCTGTCCGAACAGGTTTACGAAAAGGACGTAACCTTCGCGATTGCCCGGATGGTGCAGAAAGACCTGAACGAGTCGGGCAGGATCGACGTGCAACTGACGCGCACGGAGGATCGCCGCATGCCCCTGCGGGAACGCGCCGCCCTGGCCTCACGGCTCAAGCCCCAGCTCCTGATCAGCCTCCACGTGAACGCGGGTTTTGGCGCGAAAGCCGCCGGCTACGAGCTCATTTTCCCCGGGTTCGGAGCGACCGCGCCCGACAACCGGGCGCCGCAGGCCGCGGCCCGCGACACCGCGAAGCAGGCCCACCTGAACGAGGGCGTCCGTTTTGCGCAGGTGGCCGCCCGCCATCTGGAGCGGGTATTCCCGCGGAAGGGCCGGGGGCTGCGGGAGGCCCCGGTTCCGCTGCTCGAAGGGCTGGCGGTCCCCGCGGTGGTGGTGGAGGTCGGTTTTGCGACTCACCCGGAAGAGAGGAAGCGGCTTCTCGACCCCGCCACACAGAAAGCGATCGCCCGGGCCCTGTCCGTCGCCCTCTCAGAATATTTCCGATGAAGATCGTCCTCGCCTCGCGGAACCAGGGAAAGCTGAGGGAAATCCGGGAACTTCTTGACGGGCTGGGAATCGAATTCGTCTCCCTGGCGGACATCGACCATCCGCCGGAGGTGGTCGAGGATGGCGAAACCTTCTACGCCAATGCCCTGAAGAAGGCGCAAACCATCGCCGAGTATGCGCACTGCCCCGCCCTGGCCGACGATTCGGGGCTGGAGGTGGAGGCGCTGCGGGGTGCACCGGGCATCCATTCGGCCCGTTATGCCGGACCCGGGGCGGACGACCTCGGCAACATCGAGAAACTGCTCCGGGACCTGGAGGGCGTTCCCCCGGAAAGGCGGAGGGCGGCCTTCCGCTGCGTGCTGGTCCTCTGTCATCCCGACGGACGCCATCAGGCCTTCGAGGGGCGATGGGAAGGACGAATCAGCGAAGTCATGCGGGGACGCAGGGGGTTCGGCTACGATCCCGTCTTTTATCTCGACGGGGAGGGGAAGACCGTCGCCGAACTGTCTGTGGAGGAGAAGAACCGGCGGAGCCACCGCGCGCAGGCGATCCGGCAGCTGAAGCGCCACCTGGAGGCGGTTCGCGGTGCGCAGGGAACAAAAAATGACGGGGCGTAGCGCAGCCTGGTAGCGCGCCTGCTTTGGGAGCAGGATGTCGGGTGTTCAAATCACCCCGCCCCGACCAGTTTCATCCGGAGCGGCGGATTGTTCCGCCCGTCCGCCGGTCCCCGAACGGGATGGGCATCGCCGGGCTTCCGGTGGGCCATCTGCTCCCCGCGATCCTGTTCGCCGCCGCCTTCGGCGGGTGGCTCGGATAGAATTCCGCTTCAGGCGCCCATGATTTCCCGGAGCGCGCCTTCAATCAGCTGGCGGATGGCGGCCAGGCGCGCCTCGGTGTCGGCCTCGAAGCGCAGGACGAGGACCGGCTGCGTGTTGGAGGCGCGGATCAGACCCCAGCCGTCGGCGAACGGGATGCGGACGCCGTCGACGTCGATGATGGGATAGTCTTTTCGAAATCGCTCCTTGACGGCCTCGACGGCCTGAAACTTGCGGTCGTCCGGGCAGTCGATCCGGATTTCGGGCGTGACGAAGGTTTTGGGGACGTCGGCCAGAAGATCGCTCAGGCGCCGGCCGGTCTTGGAGAGGATCTCCAGCAGGCGCAGGGAGGCGTAGATCGCGTCGTCGAAACCGAAATAGCGGTCGGCGAAGAACAGGTGCCCGCTCATCTCGCCGGCCAGCAGGGCGTTTTCCTCCTTCATTTTTCCCTTGATCAGGGAGTGTCCCGCCTTCCACATGATCGGGCGGCCGCCGTGCCGCTCGATGTCGTCGTAGAGCTTCTGGGAGCACTTCACCTCACCGATGATGGCCGCCCCGGGATTCTTCTCGAGGATGAAGCGTGAAAACAGGAGGAGAAGCTCGTCCCCCCAGAGGATCTTTCCCTGGTCGGTGATCACGCCCAGGCGGTCCGCGTCGCCGTCGTAGGCGATGCCCGCGTCGGCGCCGCTTGCGTTGACGCGGGCGATAAGCTCCTGAAGGTTTTCGAGCACGGTCGGATCGGGAAAGTGGTTGGGAAAGCGCCCGTCGGGATCGCAGTAGATGTCCTCGATCAGGCAGCCGAGACGGCGGAGCAGCGGCAGGGCGAACAGGCCGCCGACCCCGTTGCCGCCGTCCACGACCACGGAGAGTCCCGGGGCGATTTCGACGTTCCCGAACAGGTGGTCTTCGTAGGCCTGACGGATGTTGGCCGTTTCGGCCCGTCCCGCCCCCGCGACGTATTGCCCGCCTTCCATGAGGGTGCGGAGGCGCTGGATGTCGCTGCCGAAAATGGTGTCCGGGCCGACGCAGATCTTGAAGCCGTTGAAGTCCGGGGGATTGTGGCTTCCGGTGACCATGACCCCGCCGTCGGCGTCCAGGTGGCGGATGGAGAAGTACAGCATCGGCGTGGCGCACAGGCCGATGTCCAGCACCGTCAGGCCGCCGTCGATCAGGCCGCGCACGACGGCGGCCTGATAGTCTTCCGAGCTGAGGCGGCAGTCCCGCCCCGCCGTCATGACCTTCGCCCCGCGCTCCCGCGCCAGGGTGGCGATGGCCCGGCCCAGGCCGTAAATGAAGTCGGGATTGAGATCGCGGCCCACGAGTCCGCGGACGTCGTATTCCCGAAAGACCTCCGGATTGATGGCGGGGGACGTTCCCATGGCCAGGCCCCTCCTTCAGGCGAAATCGAGCGCGGCGAGATCGACGTGCTTCCGGAAGACCGCCTCGATCAGGGCGATCTTCTCCGCGTCGTCCCGGGTGGTCAAGGTCTCGATGGAGTCGATCTGGCGTGCGACGTCGTACGTGTCCGCGGTGACGAGGAGCAGCGGAATGCCGAGTTCCTCGGCACGGGAAATGAGATGCGGCGCGGGCAGAATGTTGTTGGTCAAAAGCACGGCCGCGGCACGGGCGTCCAGGGCGGCCAGGAGCATGTCGCTGCGGTCGCCGGTCGTGAGGACGAGGTTGCCGGGTTCGTGAAAGAGCGGATTCCGGACGGCGACATCGCAGGACATCGAGCCGATGAAGAGGGAGCGGGCCACGCGGTTGAGGTTCGCCTCTGCGCCCAGGACCTTGGCGAAGAGGCGATCGGCGAGATAGCCAACGGTTCGGTAGGTCAGGCGCTTTTCATACGGGATCACGCCCAGGATGGGGATTCCCAGCTGAGCGAGCTTCGGAAGATGCGTGTCCCGGAAATCGTCGATGTTGGGGACGTTGTTGATGATGACGCCGCGAAAGCGTCCGGCGGGGAGGCCGAGGCGCTTTTTGAGAAAGGTCGCGTCATCGAGGACCAGATCCCCGTCTCCGCTGACGACCACCAGCCAGTCCGCATCCAGCGCGGCCGCGACGGAGAGCGGATCGAGGTGGACGGAGACGCCGTAGCTCAAGTCCCGGCCGCCCTCGATGAAGACGAGGTCCTTATTCTCGCCGATGCTGGTCAGGACTTCGCCGAGCTTTTCCCGGGTCGCCTGCTCATCGAGCATGTACAGGAGTTTGGCATGATGAAACCCAATGCTCATGTCTTCTGGGTTTTCCTCCAGTTTGAAAAGGCTCGTGATCAGGGCGGCATCGTAGTCCCAGAGCCTCTTCTTGCGATACAGGAGGCGTTCGCCGAAGGGCTTCATGTAGCCGATCTTCTTGCCCAGTGCCTTGGCCATCCCAATGATGACGCTGGTTTTTCCCGCTCCCTGCCGCATTGAAGCCACGACCAGTTTGTTCATGGATCTCACCTCTCGCTATCCCTTGGAAAGAATGATCCGGACGTCCACGGCCCGGGTGCCCGAGCCCTGTTCATAGACGACCAGCGGGTTGATTTCGATGTCGGAAATGCCCCGGCACTTCCGGATGATCGCGCCGAGCTTGATCATCGTGTCGACCAGGCTGTCGATGTCTTTCGTCTCCTCCCCCCGCACGCCGAGCAGAAGGGGGTAGGAGCGGATCGATTTGATCATTCCGAGGATCTCCTTGCGCTCGAGGGGCAGGGAACGAAAGGAGACGTCCTTCATCACTTCCACATAGATGCCGCCCAGGCCCACCATCAGGATCGGTCCGAACGCCGGGTCGATCCGGGCCCCGACGATCATCTCCGTTCCGGGGCGGACCATCTCCGAGATCTCTACGCCCTCGAGGATGGCCTGGGGTACGTTTGCACGGCAATTCCTCAGAATGGCGCCATAGGCATCCATGACTTCGCCGGCATTGTCCAGATCGAGGGCGATTCCCCCCGCGTCGCTCTTGTGGATGATGTCCCGCGAGACGATCTTCATGACGACGGGATAGCCGATTTTCTCGGCGCCCCGGACGGCGCCGTTGAGGTTCTGGGCCACGAGGCTCTCGGGGATGGCGATTCCGGCCAGGGTCATGATGGTGCGGGCCTCGTGCGACAGGAGGAAATAGCGGCCCTCCCGCTTGACGTCCTCGACGATCCGTTCAATGGCTTCGACGTCGATCGCCGCGTCGGCGATGGCCCCGGGGGGGGCGTGCAGGTACCGGTGATACGCGTACATCGCCCCGAGCGAAGCGGCGGCGGGATACACATCGTCGGAAACGGGAATGCCCCTGCGGCGCGCGGACGCCTCGTAAGCGGAGGTCTTCTCCCCGCCGAAGAGAGAGAAGATGATCGGTTTGCCGGCGCTCTTGAAACGGCGATAGTTGTCTTCGATCGCTTCCTTCAGGTTCTCGGAGCTGAACAGGGCCGACTCGCAGTAAACGCCCAGGACGGAATGGATTTCCGGGCATTGCAGCGCGGCATCGAAGGCCCGGGTGTAATCCTGGGCCGTCGCCTGACCGGTGATGTCGATCGGATTCCGGGTCGATCCGAAGCTCGGCGTGGCCGGCGTGAACACGTCCTTGAGAACCTGGACGTCGTCGAACATGCCGATGCCGAATTTTTCGAAGGCGTCTGTCGCCATGACGCCCGCTCCGCCGCCGTTGGTGATGATGACGGCGTTTTCCCCGGCGGGCAGGGGGCTGTCGGCCAGGAACTTGCTCCAGGCGAAGGCTTCGCTGGTGCTCTCGGCCC
>DAOPOS010000046.1:0-7436 GCA_035358035.1 Syntrophales bacterium
TGGAAAAGATCGTTGATTTTGCCTTGAATTTACGGAGGGGCTGGTTTAGAATCCCGGCATGGAGATCAAATACAAGATCTGGCTCGAGAAGGACGGAAAGGTGCTTTTCGGCCGGGGGCGCGACGACATCCTGACGGCCATTCAGGAGGCGCACAGTCTGAACGCCGCCGCCAAGAAGCTGCAGATGTCCTACCGGGCGGCCTGGGGCCGGCTCAAGGCCTCGGAGGAGCGGATGGGCATGAAGCTCGTGGAGATCGATGCGACCGAAAAGGGGATGCATCTGACCGCCCGGGCCCAGGCCATCATCGACCGCTTCGAAAGGCTGGAGCGGGACGTCGAGGCGCTCCTGGAAGAGGCCAATCGCGAGTTCAAATCCCTGATTGAACCCAAAAAGAAATAGTCAGGTCCCTTTCGCGCCAAACGGGAAGATTTCCGAAAACCCTCCCATGCCCGGTCCGCCGTTTCCAGCGACCGGGAGCGGCGTTTTTGGGGGCCGATGGTTTAGCGGGCCTCGACCTTTTCGATCTCGAGGTACGGCGCCTCCCCCTGACAGCCCTTGCAGCGCTCGCCGTGCCGGGCGGGGTAGGCCTCGCCGCAAACCGGACAAACGGCCACCGGGCCGAGCTTCTTCCGCCGGAGCGTCTCCGGCTCGACGCGTACGCGCTGGACGCTGAGCAGCCCGTGCCCGGCCTCCTTGATCTGGCTCATCAGCCGCTCGTAGTTCTGCTCCGGTTTCTTCTTCAGCTTGAGGTACCACGCGTGGACCTCGTCCCAGGCCTTGAGCTTCTCCATGTCGAGATAGACCCTTACCCCGCGGCCGCCCGTCTTCTCGTAGAGGCTGACGGCAAAGCGCCCGAACGGGAGGACCGTCAGCCAGCCGTTCCCGATCGTGCAGGGGGTCAGCAGCTGCACCGCATCCGGCAGACAGATCGGGGTTTCGCAGACGGCGTCGAAGAACTCCCCCTCCGGCAGGTTCTTCAGGGCGAGATCGACCATGAAGCCGCCGATCAGGAGCCCCGGGGCCAGGCTGCCGTGAAAGGATTTGACCAGGTGGACATACTCTTCATAGGCGTAGGAACCGATGTTCATCAACCTTCACTCCTTGGCAGGCTGTTGGAAAACGCTCATCTGCGGCGTGGCGCTGCAAACCCCATCGCTCGACGTATTTCCATATACGTCTCGCTCTTGACGTTCTTGCGCGCCTTGCATCCGAACATTCTTGAACCGTCTGCCTGATTCGGGTGTTATTCGACACCCTGTTGAGTCGGGAGGGCCGGCCGCCCTCCGCGAAGAATCGAACCTGCGCGCCGACCGTGGCTGGACGGCCGGATCGCGTGCCGTCTTCTAATAGACCAAAGCCAGGCGCGGCTGCCGCGTCGCCCGGAGCGGGGCCTCTTCCGAGTCCGGGATCGGGGCGATGGTCCGCTGCATCCAGCCCCGGTCGATCCGGCCCTCCACGATGGGCACCATCTCGTCGGCGAGGAACAGCGCCTCGTTGATGTCGTGCGTGACGTACAGGATCGGGCAGGACAGCCCCTCCCGTAGCCCCTTCACCGCCTCGCGCAGGCAGCGGCGCGTGACCACGTCGAGGGCGGAAAACGGCTCGTCGAGCAGCAGCAGCCGCGGCCGCCGGGCCAGCGCCTGGCAGAGCGCGCAGCGCTGGCGCTCGCCGCCGGAGACCTGGTGCGGCTTCCTCCCGCGGAGATGATCGATGCCGAAGCGCGCAAAGAGATCGTCCACCTCCGCCCGGTCCGCCGCGGCGAACGCGGCGTTGTCGTAAAGACTCAGGTGCGGAAAGAGGGTGTACTCCTGGAAGACATAGCCGAGGCGCCGTTTCTGGGGCGGGAGGTCGACCCCCCGCTCGGAATCGAACCACGTCTCCCCCCGATAGGCGATCCGTCCCGCGTCGGGGGTCTCCAGGCCGGCGACCATGCGGATGAGGGTGGTCTTGCCCCCGCCGGAGGGACCGATCATCACGAGCAAATGGTCGTCGGGACAGGAAAAATCGAGATCGATCTCGAAGTATCTCAGTTTCTTCCGGACGCGGATTTGAAGCGACATGTCATGCACCTCGGTTCAGGCGATTGACGAGCAGGAGAAAGGCATAGCTGATAGGGATGAAACACAGGGACATCAGGCCCGCCTCCCGGTACTTCATGGCCTCCACCGCCTCGTAGATGGCGATGGACGCCACCTTGGTCTCTCCGGGCAGGCTGCCGCCGACCATCAGGAGCACGCCGAAGGCCCCCATGCAGTGCAGGAAAACGAGGATCGCCGCCGCGGCGATGCCGCTTACGCTGTTGGGGATGATCACCCGGAGGAAGGTCGCCTTTCGCGAGAGGCCCAGGATGTAGGCGCTCTCCATCAGGCGCCGGTCGATCTTCTGGAAGGCGGCCTTGAGGGGCTGGACGGCAAAGGGGAGGCTGTAGAGGGTGGACGCGACGACGATGCCCAGGAACGTAAACAGGAGTGATCCGCCGGTGACGGCCTCCCACACGCGCCCCGCCGCTCCCTTCGGTCCCATGAACACGACCAGATAAAACCCGATCACGGTGGGCGGCAGGGCCAGGGGCAGATTGACCAGGGCCTCGATCAAGGACTTGCCTGGAAAGCGTGCATAGGCCAGGAAATAGGCCAGGGGCGCCGCCAGGACGATGAGCAGGCCCGTGGTCGCGACGGCCAGTTTCAGGGTGACGTAAAAGGGTTGCCAGTCCACGCTATCGATATCCGTATCTTGCTTTGATCGCGTCCGCTTCCGGGGAGGCGAGGAAGGCAGCAAAGGCCTCCGCGGAAGCGCGATGCGGCGTGCGTTTCAGGATGCAGGCCGACTGGACGATCGCCGGCGCCTCTTCGATCCGGTAGAAACAGCCTTTCTTCCCCTCGTCGGACATGACGGAAGAATAGGCGCAGAAGCCCGCCTCCGTCGCTGACGTCGAGGCGTACTGGAAGGCCTGGGCGATGTTCTGGGCGAACACCCACTTCTGTTTCAGCGCTTCCCACAGGCCGGTCTGGACGAGCGCCGTCCGGGCCGCGGTCCCGTAAGGGGCCGTCTCCGGATTGGCGATAGCGACGCGCTTCACCTCATCCCCCCGGAGCGCGGTTCGCCAGTCCCTGGCGCGGCAGAAGTCCTTCCGGGCCGACCACAGGACGCACCGGCCTCGGGCATAGACGAAGGGCCTCTCGCCGGCGCCCTCCCTGTTCAGGTGGCCGGGCCGGTCCTCGTCGGCCGACAGGAACAGATCGTAGGGCGCGCCGTTGGCGATCTGGCCGTACAGGCTCCCCGTGGAGGCGAAGGTCGCCTCGACCTTGACGCCGGTCTTCCGTTCGAACGCCTGGGAAATTTCCGTGAACGCCTGGATGAAGTTGGCCGCGACGGCGGCGTTAAGCCGCTCCTGGGCCGATACGGACCCGGGGATCAGCCACAGGACCGAGACAAGCAGAAGAACCCACCCACACCCTGATCTACGCGCCATTTTCCTCAACCTCATGATTTTCATAACACATATGTTATGTTTAGCATAGAACAAAACGCTCCCTCGCCTCTCCCTGCCCCGCTCCCCCCCCCTGTGATGGGGGGCTCGTCGGGGCGACCGGCTTCGGGGGGAAGGCCTCTACCCGTCAGCGCAGCTTTGCGATCTGTATCGCGCAGGCCTTGTACTCCGCCGTTTGCGTGATCGGATCGTAAACCGGATTGGTCAGCCAGTTGGCGCACCCCTCGCGGAAGTGGAAGGCCATCCAGACCAGGCCCGGCGGCACCGCATCGGTCACGTTGGCCCGGACGACGACCTCGCCCCGCCGTGACCGGACGGAGATCCTCTCCCCGTGCGCGATGCCGTAGGCGTCGGCGTCGGCGGCCGAAAGATCCGCCGTCTCCTCGCTCAACAGATCGTTCAGCCCCTCGCACCGTCCCGTTTGCGTTCGGGTGTGATAGTGATATAACCGCCTGCCCGTGGAAAGAACCAGCGGATAGTCCTGGTCCGGAACTTCCGCGGGCGGGATCCAGTCGATGGCCTTGAGGACGCCCAGACCGGCGGTGAATTTCCCGTTCCGGTGAAGGGTCGGGGTGCCGGGATGATCCTCCGTGGGCACCGGCCACTGAAGGCCGTCATTTTCCAGGCGGGCGTACTTGATGCCCGCCATGGAGGGCGCCAGCACGGACAGTTCGTTGTCCCAGATCTCCCGGGCGCTGGCGGAGGGCCATTCGTGCCCCATCCGCTTCGCCAGTTCCTTGAAGATCCACCAGTTGGGTTTGGCCTCGCCGGGCGCGGCGCTGGCCGTCCGCACGCGGTTCACGCGCCGTTCGCTGCTGGTGAAGGTGCCGTCATTTTCGCTCCAGGCGGCCGCCGGCAGGATGATATGGGCGAAACGCGTCGTTTCCGTCGGAAAAATATCCTGGCAAACCAGAAATTCCGCCGATTGCAGACAATGCTCGACATGGTGGATGTCCGGCTCGGTGTTGGCCAGGTTCTCGCCGAAGATATACAGGGCCTTGACCTTGCCGGTGGTCAGCCCCTCCATCATCGTCGGCATCATCATGCCGGGTTTTTCGGGGAGCGACGGGACATTCCACGCCTTCATGAATTTCTCCCGCGCCTGGGGATTGTCCACCCGTTGATACCCGGGGAAGACGTTGGGCAGCGCGCCCATGTCGCAGGCGCCCTGGACGTTGTTCTGTCCGCGCAGGGGATTGACGCCGCCGCACTCGAATCCGACGTTGCCCAGAAGCATCTGGAGATTGGCGCAGGACATCACGTTGTTCACGCCGCAGATGTGTTCGGTAATGCCCAGGGTGTACATGAGCATCGCCGGTTTGATCGACGCCATCCGGCGGGCCAGCTCGCGAATGGCATCGGCGGGGATGCCGCTGATTTCGGCGGCCCGCTCCGGCGGATATTCCATGACCTTCTTTTTCAGTTCCTCGAAACCGGTCGTGCAGGATTCCACGTATTTGCGGTCGTAAAGATCTTCCCCGATGAGAACGTTCATCAGCGCATTGATCAGGGCGACGTCCGATCCGACCCGGAGCGGCACGTGAACATGCGCCATGTTGGCCAGTTCCGTGCGCCGCGGATCGATGACGATCAATTCGGCGCCGTTTAAAACCGCATCCTTGACAAACGTCGAGGCCACCGGATGCGCCTCGGTCATGTTGGTGCCCACCAGAATGATCATTTTCGCCTTTTTGAAATCGGCGAATGAATTGGTCATCGCGCCCGAGCCGAAAGAGGTCGCCAGACCGGCGACGGTGGGGGCGTGTCAGGTCCGTGCGCAGTGATCGATGTTGTTCGTGCCGATCACCGCGCGGAAGAGTTTCTGCATCTGATAGGAATCTTCGTTGAGGCTCCGGGCGCAACTGACGCCGGCGATGGCGTCCGGCCCGTCTTTCTCGATGATTTTTTTGAATGTCCCGGCCACCCGATCCAGGGCCTCGTCCCAGGACGCTTCGCGGAACCCCTCTCCCTCGCGGATGAGCGGGGTCTTCAGGCGCTCCCCGGAGTAGATGAAGTCGTAGCCGAATCTCCCCTTGACGCACAGGCGCCCCTGGTTGGGCTCGGCATCCTCCACGGCCGTGACCTTCCCGATCCGGCCATCCTTGACGTGGAGCCACTGCTGGCACCCCACGCCGCAGTAGGGACAGGTCGTCCGGATCTTCTCCGTCTCCCAGGGACGGCCCGTCCAGCGGGATTTCTTCTCCGTGAGGGCGCCCACGGGGCACACCTCGACGCACTGGCCGCAAAAGACGCACTCGCTTTCGTGGTAGGGGCGATCGCCGCCGGTGACGATCTTGCTCGCCGAGCCCCGGTAGCCGAAGCTGATGGCCCGGTTCACGACGACCTCGTTGCAGGCCTGGACGCAGCGGCCGCACAGGATGCAGCGGCTGAAGTCCCGGACGATGAAGGGGTTGGCGTTCTCGACCGGATGGCCGACGTCGCGGCGGGGGAACTTCATTTCCTGGATCCCGCAGGCGTAGGCGAGGTCCTGCAGGCGGCAGTCGCCGTTCTTCTCGCAGACGAGGCAGTCATGCGTGCCGCTCGCCAGAAGCAGTTCGACGATCAATTTTCGGGTCTTGAGCACCCGTTCGCTGTCCGTCCGGACCTCCATGCCCGCCGTGACCGGCGTCGAACAGGCCGCCACCAGCGATCGGGCGCCGGCGACCTCCACCAGGCAAACCCGGCAGGCTCCCGTGGGCGTCTCCCCCTTCAGGTAGCAGAGCGTCGGGATGAGGGTGCCCGCGGCCCGGGCCGCCTCGAGGATCATCTGCCCCGGGACGAAGGCCGTTTCCTTTCCGTCGAGTAAAAACGTCTGACTGGACATGCTGCCTCCTCGGAATGACGATCGGCGCCGGGGCCGATACGACCATGATTGATGTCAATAATGACATATATCAGAAATGGCTTCATACACCTCCGGAAGCCGGATGTCAACCCCGATCCTCGCTTCCCGCCCCGGGGAACGGGGCCTGCCCATGTCTGTGAAATAAGGGGGGGATCGCGGGAAGCACTTATGTCATAAATGGCATAAGTGCTTGATATCATGAATTTTCTTGACACTCAACCGAGAAAAATATATACGGCAGCGGTCGTTTAAGGTCTTTAAAAAACGTCGCTTCCGTCTCGCTGAACGGCTGACTGCCGGTCAGATAAAAACGTGGAAGCCCCACCGGTCAAAACATCCTCCCCGCCGCCGTTTTGCGTGGGATGGCGCTTGGGCGGGCCAAGGCGCAATGCCGGCGCGACCGTCGCCGTCCGCTGCGGCCGGCCGGGAGGATGGGCAACAGATGAAACGGGGTAAGACACGATCTTACCACTTCTCAGAAAGGAGCGCTTTGTTATGGACGTTAGCAGAAGAGGTTTCTTGAAGATCTCCGGCGCAACGTTGGCGGCGAGCGGGATCGGCATCAGCCTCAAGCCCGTGTCCGCCTATGCCCAGCCGCTGAAGATCCAGTACGCCAAAGAGACCACCACGGTTTGCCCTTACTGCTCCGTCGGGTGCAGCATCATCGTATCCGTGCGCAACGGCAAGGTCGTCAACACGGAGGGGGACCCGGACAGCCCGATCAACAAGGGGTCCCTGTGCTCGAAGGGCGGATCGATCTACCAGATGGCCGTCAACGAAAACCGACTGACGAAGCCCCTCTACCGGGCCCCGAACGCGACCGAATGGAAGGAGGTCGAGTGGGAATGGGCCCTGGAGCGCATCGCGCACCTCACGAAGCAGAGCCGGGACAAGAGCTTCAAATTCAGGAACGACAAGGGCGAGGTGGTCAACCGCACCGAGGGAATCGCGTCGGTCGGCAGCGCCGCCATGGACCTTGAAGAGTGCTTCACGTATCAGAAATTCCTGCGGGGGTTGGGTCTGGTGTACATCGAACACCAGGCCCGGATCTGACACAGCCCGACTGTACCGGCTCTGGCAGAGTCGTTCGGACGCGGCGC
>DAOPOS010000047.1:0-7060 GCA_035358035.1 Syntrophales bacterium
TCTTCTTCATGGACATCCGGGCCCACGGCAAGGACTTCGACCGGTTCGTCAACCGCGCGAAGAACGAGTACGGCATCCGCTACATTCGCTCCATTCCGTCCACCGTCAAGGAGCTGCAACAGACCCGTAACCTGATGCTCAAGTACGTCCAGGAGGATGGAACGCTGGTCGAAGAGGAATTCGATATGGTGGTCCTCTCCGTCGGCCTGACGCCCCCGAAGGAGGCGGCGCCCCTCGCCAAGGCTTTGGGGATCGAGCTGGAGGAGCACGGCTTCTGCAAGACGGATCTGGAGAATCCCATCCAGACGACGCGCCCGGGCGTCTTCGTCTGCGGCGCCTTCGGCGGACCCAAGGACATCCCGGAGACCGTCATGGAGGCCAGCGGCGCCGCCGCCTGTGCGGAAGGGCTGCTCGCCTCCCGGCGCGGGACCCTCGTCACGGAGGTCGACCTCCCGGCGGAGATGGACATGCGCGGCACCGGACCCCGCATCGGCGTTTTTGTCTGCCACTGCGGCATCAACATCGGCGGTGTCGTGCGTGTGCCGGAGGTCGTCGAGTACGCCAAGGGGCTGCCCAACGTCGTCTATACGGCGGACAACCTCTTCACCTGTTCGCAGGATACCGCGGTGAAGATGGGCGAAGTCATCAAGGAGCAGAACCTGACCCGGGTCGTCGTCGCCTCCTGCTCGCCCCGGACCCATGAGGGTCTTTTCCAGGAAAACTGCGAGAAGGCGGGGCTGAACCGCTACCTCTTCGAGATGGCCAACATCCGGGACCAGGATTCCTGGGTGCACATGAACGAACCCGACGCGGCGACGGAAAAGGCCAAGGACCTCGTGCGCATGGCGATCGCGAAAGCGCAGTTCCTGAAGCCGCTCAAGCCCGGCCAGCTCAGCGTCAACCATGCCGCCCTGATCATCGGCGGGGGACTGGCCGGCATCACCGCCGCCCTGGCGCTCGCGGACCAGGGGTTCGCCTCCCATATCGTGGAAAAGGAGGGTCAACTCGGCGGGAATTACCGGAAGCTGCACTACACCCTCGAGGGGCTCGATACGCGGGAACATCTGACACGGCTGCTCGACCGGGTCCGCAAATCGGAATTGATCACCGCCTACACCGGTGCGGAAATCGTCAAGATCGAGGGCTTCATCGGCAACTACAAGACCACGATCCGGATGAAATCCGACGAGCAGCAGTTCGAACACGGCGTGGTGATCGTGGCCACGGGGGCCTACGAATTGAAGACGGAGGAGTACCTCTGCGGGCAGAACCCCAACGTCCTGACCCAGCGCGATCTGGAGGAGATGATCGCCGCCGAGGACGATAGGGTGAAGCGCGCCGGCAGCGTGGTCATGATCCAGTGCGTCGGCTCGCGATCACCCGAGCGTCCCTATTGCAGCCGCTACTGCTGCAGCGAGGCCATGAAGAACGCCCTCAAGCTCAAGGAAATGAATCCCGGCCGGGATGTCACCATCCTCTACCGCGACATCCGGACCTTCGGCCTCAAGGAGGACTTCTACAAGAAGGCCCGGGAGCTCAACGTGAAGTTCGTCCGCTATGACGAGGATCGCAAGCCCGAGGTCCGCGCCGACGGCGCGGGGCTGGTCCTCAACGTTTTCGATCCGATCCTGAACGGGGCCGTCGAGCTCAAGGCCGACCTGCTCGCCCTGAGCGTCGGCACGATGCCGAATCCGGGCAACGAGGAGATCGGCAAGATGCTCAAGGTGCCCACGAACCAGGACGGATTCTTCCTCGAGGCCCATGTGAAGCTCCGCCCGGTCGATTTTGCCACGGACGGCGTGTTCATGTGCGGCATGGCGCATGCGCCGAAGCTCAGCGAGGAGGCCATCACCCAGGCCAATGCCGCCGTGTCCCGTGCCTGCACGATCCTGACCAAGGACTTCATCGAGGCGGAGGGGAAGACGGCTTACGTCAACAAGTCACGCTGCGCGGCGTGCGGTTTGTGCGAGGTGAACTGCCCGTTCCGGGCCATCGCGGTGGATCTGAACGAGGGCTGTGCCGTCGTCAACACCGTTCTGTGCAAGGGCTGCGGGGTTTGTACGGCTTCCTGCCGCATGAACGCCGTGGATCTGAACGGCTTCAACAACGAGGAGGTTATGGCGCAAATCGCCGCCTTCGCGATGTAACTAAGACTCCATGGAGATACTATGTCTGAGAATCAAGCACCGTCCAGCTGGGAACCGAAGATCATCGCCATTGTCTGCAACTGGTGCACCTATGCGGGCGCGGACCTGGCCGGGATCAGCCGTATTCAGTATCCCCCGAACGTCCGCATCATCCGCGTTCCGTGTACGGGGAGGATCAATCCGTTTTACGTCGTCAAGGCCCTGCAGGCCGGGGCGGACGGGGTTTTGGTTTCGGGGTGCCACCCCGGCGAATGCCACTACCTGACGGGGAACCTTTCCGCGAGACGGAAATTTGCCACCCTCAAGCGCTTCCTGAGCTATATCGGCGTGGAGGGGGACCGGACGATGTTCACCTGGGTATCCGCCTCCGAAGGGGAGCGTTTCTCCCAGGTCATCAAAGGGGTGACCGAGGCCGTGCGGGCCCTCGGGCCGGCCCGGAAGCTCGTCAAGCAACTCTAGGAAAAACGCGGGGTCGAGCCAACCCGCTTGGGATCATGAACTCCAGACCAGTGAGGAAATCAAAACGGTGGAAAATGTAGAGAAGAAACTCCGGGAAGAAGCGAAGCTGCTGCTGGCGGAAAAGAAGATCGACGTCCTGGTGGGGTATGAAGCGGGCACGCTGCCCATGACGGCCACCCCCTGCTTCATCACCGCGCCGGAGGAGGCGGACCGGCTCGTGTGGAACGCCTTTTGCGTGCAGAATCTGGCCAAGTTCGTCCAGGATCTGATCAGCCTCCACAGGGATTCGCAGCAGCGGGTCAAACCGGAGGCGCGGACCCGAAAGGTTGTTGGCGTGGTCGCCCGCGGATGCACGACACGATCCCTGGTGATCCAGCTTCAGGAGCGGCAGTTCAACCGGGATGACGTCTTCGTCATCGGCGTTCCCTGCAGCGGCTACGTGGACAGGCGGAAGGTCGCGGCGCAGGTGGCGGGGCAGGAGGTCCGGGAGGCGTCTCTCGCCGGCGATCAGCTCTCCGTCAAGACGGCCGGAGAGGCGAAGACCCTTTCCCTCGGCGGGATCCTGGCCGACAATTGCCTGACCTGCCGCTTCAACAACCCGGTCCTGTCGGACATCATGATCGGCAGCCCGGCCCCGGCGATGGCGCCCGAGTCCGAGTATGCCGGCGTCGAGGCGCACGAAAGTCTCTCTCCGGCGGACCGCTGGGACTATTTCGAGAAAGAGATGGCCAAGTGCATCCGTTGCAACGCCTGCCGGCAGGCGTGCCCGTCCTGCTACTGCAGGGTCTGCTTTGCCGAGCAGAGCCAGCCGCAATGGGTCGGCGTCAGCGAAGACGAAACCGATACGCAGGTCTTTCAGGTCATGCGCCTCTATCACATGGTGGGGCGTTGCGTGGATTGCGGGTCCTGCGTGGCCGTCTGTCCCATGGGGGTGGATTTGAGGACGTTCCTGAAAAAACTCGACAAGGACGCCTTCGAGCTCTTCGGCAACCGCGCCGGATCGTCCCTCGAGGACTTGCCGCCCCTGGCCCAGTTCAAGGAAGATGACCGGGAGGATTTCATCTACGATCCTCAGAAGGCGAAATAACGTTCAAGACCAAACATCCCGTAACGGAGTCGGCATGAAAACCTTTTTGGAAGAAGTCAATGAAATGATCGGCGGGGTTCCCATCCAGCGTTGCTATCACTGCCGCAAATGCACGGCGGGCTGCCCCCTGGCCTTCGCCATGGAATACAACCCCAACCGGGTCGTCAAGATGATCCAGATGGGGATGAAGGAAGAGGTGCTTGGAAGCTCGACGATCTGGATGTGCGCCTCGTGCGAAACCTGCGTCACCCGCTGTCCGAATCAGGTGGACATCGCGCGGATGATGGACGCGCTCCGGCAGATGAGCATCGAATCGGGCCGCCCCGCGAAGGAGGCGAACGTCCTGAAATTCCACAACGCGTTTCTCATGAACATCCGCCTGGGGGGCCGGATCAACGAGCCCATCATGATGGTCCAGTACAAACTGGCCTCCGGCGACCTCTTCTCCGACATGGCCATGGGCATGGGCATGTTTATGAAGGGAAAGCTCTCCCTGCTCTCTCCCAGGACCCGGGACATGAAGGCCGTGAGAGACATCTTCGCGAAAACGAAGCCGTAAAGAACTGCTTTAAGGAGGCACGCTTTTGAAAGTTTCATACTATCCCGGATGCTCGCTTCATGCCACGGGCAAGGAATACGGCCAGTCGGTCCGGGCGGTCAGCAAGGCGCTCGGGATCGAACTCAAGGAGATCGATGACTGGTCATGCTGCGGCGCGACGTCGGCGCACAGCACCAACTTCAAGCTTTCCATCGCCCTGCCGGCCCGAGACCTGATCGCCGCCGAGCGCGACGCCATGGATGTCATGGTCCCGTGCGCCGCGTGCTTCAACCGCTTCAAGACGGCGCAACACCACCTGGACAAGGACAAGGCGCTGAGGTCGGAGATCGAGAGCATCGTCGGTGCGAGGTACCAGGGGGGGATCCGGGTGCGGAATCCCCTCGATATCGTCTCGAACGATGTCGGTCTCGACACGCTGGCCGGAAAGGTGGTCCGCAAACTGACGGGACTCAAGCCCGTCTCCTATTACGGCTGTCTCCTGTTGAGGCCGCCGGAGGTGTGCGAGTTCGACGATTACGAGAATCCCGTCCTGATGGACGGCATTCTCGGCGCCCTCGGAGCGGAGGTCCGGTCCTGGTCCTACAAGACGGATTGCTGCGGTGGGAGTCTGACCATCAGCAAGACCGGCATTGTCGTCAAGATGGTCGACAAGCTCATGACCATGGCGCGTGAGGCGGAAGCCAACTGCCTCGTCACCGCCTGTCCGGTCTGCATGGCCAACCTCGACATGCGGGCCTCGGAGCATGTCCGGTTGCCGGTCTTTTATTTTACGGAGCTGATGGCCCTGGCGATGGGGCTCGAGGGGCCGGAGGGATGGTTCAAGCTGCACAACATCGATCCGCGGCCCCTGTTGGCCGGACTGGGACTGGCCTGACCGGCTACCGCCGGAACGGGACGCCGGGAGCGGCATCCCGCGCGGGTATGGGGCGGGGACAGCCCCCCGAAGAAGACGAAACATTTCCCCTCGCGGGGGAGAAAAAATGCAGGCAAGGACGGATATGGAAAAACGGTACATCAAGAAAGACAGCCTGAACGGCAGGGTCAAGAAGATGGCGGAGGCGGGACGGGTTTACGCCCCGGTGAAGGATGGAGACAACGTCCTTTTCCAGGTTCTGAAGCCGGGCATGGAGCCGTTGACGGCGTATGCCAACAGCAAGAACGCCCCGAAAAACTTCTTCTTCCCGCACACGGAAAAGCTGATGAAGTACACGCGGACGGATAAGGGGATGGCGTTTTCCGGCGAACTGGCGGAGGCGACGGAGGCCGTCCTGTTCGGCGTCCGCCCCTGCGATGCCCGCAGTTTCGTTCTTCTCGACATGCTCTTCGATCAGGAAAAATACCGTGACCCCTACTATATCGCCCGGCGGGAGAAGACCACCGTCATTTCCCTGGCCTGTATCCACCCGCCCTATACCACCTGTTTCTGCACCTCCGTGGCCGGCGGACCGACGGACGCCGCGGGCGCGGATATCCTCCTGACGGATTTGGGGGACCGTTATCTGGTCGAGTTCCTCACGCCCAAGGGGGAGAAGCTGGAGGCCCATTTCGCCGGTGACAAGGCGGGCGATGAGGCGGATGCCCAGAAGCAGGCCATTGCCGCCCAGGCCGAGCAGGAAATCACCTCCCGCATCCCGGCCAAGGAGATCAAGCCGATCCTGGACGTCAATTTCGAGCATCCCTTCTGGAACACGATTCACCAGAAATGCCTGGCTTGCGGGACCTGCACCTACCTCTGTCCCACCTGCCACTGCTTCGACATCAGCGACGAGCAGAAGGGCGACGACGGGATCCGCCTGCGCAACTGGGATTCCTGCATGTTCCCCCTGTTCACGCTCGAGACGTCCGGGCACAATCCGCGGCCGACGCAGAAGGAGCGCTGGCGTCAGCGCGCCATGCACAAGTTCAAGTATTACGTGGACAACTTCAACGCCATTGCCTGCGTCGGATGTGGACGTTGCGTGATGTACTGTCCGGTGAACATCGATATCAGAAAAATCGTCACGGATATTTCGAAATTATAGAATCGGGAGCGTGTAATGCAGAATCCATATTTACCCATTCCGGTCGTCGTCTCGAAGATCATCACGGAAGTGGAAACGAAGGACATCAAGACCTTCCGGCTGGAGTTTCTCAACAAGGAAGACGAGGCCGGCTTCAAGTACCTGCCGGGTCAATTTGCCGAACTTTCCCTTTACGGTAAGGGGGAATCCCCAATCGGGATCGCTTCATCGCCGACGCAGCCGGGCTATATCGAGTTTACCGTCCAGAAGGCGGGCGTGGTGACCTCCACCCTTCACGAGATCGAAGAGGGGACCCATATGGGCGTGCGCGGACCCCTCGGGAATTCCTGGCCCATCGAATATCTGGAAGGAAAGAACATCGTGGTCGTCGGCGGTGGCTTTGCCTTTACGACCCTCCGCTCCCTCATCAACTACATGATCCACGACGACAACCGGAAGCGCTTCGGGAAGATCACCGTCATCTACGGCGCACGGACCCCCGGGCTCCTCATCTACAAGGATGAGCTGGCCGAATGGCAGAAACGGTCCGACATCAACCTGAACGTCACCGTCGACAAGGGAGACGCCTCCTGGAAGGGGCGGGAGGGTTTTGTCCCCACCGTCTGCAAGGAAGTGGCGCCCAGTTCCGAGAATGCGGTGACCGTCATCTGCGGCCCGCCGGTCATGATCCGCTTTACCCTGCCGGTCTTTTTCGATCTCGGTTTCTCCAAGGAGAACATCGTCACCTCCCTTGAAATGCGGATGAAATGCGGCATCGGCAAATGCGGCCGCTGCAACGTCGGCAGCA
>DAOPOS010000048.1:0-6447 GCA_035358035.1 Syntrophales bacterium
CCCTCCAGGGCATCCGTGATCGTCCGGTCGGCGACGCAGTAGGCGATGCGCATGTGCCCCGGCCGGCCGAAACCCACGCCGGGAACGGCGAGGATGCGCTTGCTCTGCAGGAGGCGGACGAAGGCGACATCGTCCGCGACGGGCGTCTCCGGAAAGAGGTAGAACGCGCCTTCCGGCCGGGACACGGCATAGCCCGCGTCGGCCAGGCCGTCGCAGAGCAGGTCCCGCTTCCGCCGGTAGGCCTCCACGTCGACCTGCGTGCCCTGCAGACGGGCAACCACCCGCTGCATCAGGGCCGGGGCGTTCACGAATCCGAGGATCCGGTTGCAGAGGATCATCCCGTCGAGGAGCGCTTTCAAGGGCCGGAGTTCCGGGCTGACCGCGATGTAGCCGATGCGCTCCCCGGGCAGGGACAGGCTTTTGGAGTAGGAATTGACGACGATGCTGTCCGGATAGGCCGACAGAACGGGGGGCGTCTTCACGCCGTCGTAGACGATTTCCCGGTAGGGCTCGTCCGAAACCAGGTAGACCTCCCGGCCCCATTCCCGGCTTTTGTCGGTCAGCCGGCGGATCAGCTCCGCGAGGCTCTCCGCCGGGTAGACCCTGCCCGTCGGGTTGTTTGGAGAATTGATCAGGACCGCCTTCACCTCCGGGTTCAGGTCGAGCGCCCGCCCGATGGCGCCCGGATCGAGGGCGTGGTCCGCGGCGGTCTCGACGGGACACAGGACGCCACCCGCATTGTCGATGTAGAACCGGTATTCGGCGAAGTAGGGAACCGGAACGAGGACCTTCTCGCCGGGGTTGAGGAGGGTCTTCAGGACGACGTTGAGGGCCGCCCCGGCGCCGCAGGTCATCACCACGTGCTCGGCGGTCAGCGGGACCCCCTGCTCCGCGCCGACGTGCGCCGCGACGGCCGCGCGGGTCTCCGGATAGCCGGCATTGGCCATGTAGGCGTGGCGGCCGGGAACCTCCTCGTCCACGACGTCCCGGAGGACCCGCCGGAAGAGGTCGGGCGGTTCGATATTGGGATTTCCCAGGCTGAAGTCGTAGACCCGGTCCGCCCCGAATTCCTGCTTCATCCGGAGTCCGTCCTCGAACATCCGCCGAATCCACGACGCCTGATCGATGAACCCGTGAATCTTGTCCGCAATGGCCATCTCGAGCCTCCTGCCCTGTTTTTCGCTGATCCCGTGCTACCACAGAGTCGGGGCGGGGTCAATCCCCCGTACCGACGGCCGGTCCCCGGCCCCGTGAATGACGCCCGCGGGCTGACCCGGGATGCCGGGGGCGAAAAGAGATTGATTTCGCGTGTCCGCGTGTGGCAGACTGGGTGCGCTGAACAATTTTTAAGTTGAGGGGAACGATCATGCCCATTTACGAGTTTGAATGCAAAAAGTGCAAGAATGTCTTCGAAGTCCTTTTCCGCCCCGGGGAGGCCCAGACCGGCGCCCCCTGCCCCGCCTGCCATTCCCGCCGCACAAAGCGCCTGATGTCGGCCTTCGCCGGGAAGATCGGCAACACCGCGGGCGGCGCCGGCTGCGGAACCTGCTCCGCCACCTCCTGCGGACCCACCTGAGGCCACTGATCCCGGGGCGGTCCGCCCCGCGCGCAAATTCCGTTTGCCAAATCGGAGACGATCCATTATAAGGGGTCGGCTTTCGGAGGGCTCGAAAGCCCCGGGCGGGACCGGTCCCGATCCGGGGGTCCCCGACCTCCCATCACGGGCGGGCGCGCATGAAACCCGATTCGATCCCGACAGTCGCGCCGGTCCCGAATCCATTTTCCGTTGAAAGGAGCACCACGAGGATGAACATTCTGATCTTTGGACCGAACGGCAGCGGCAAGGGCACCCAGGGCGCGATTGTCCAGAAGAAGTACGGCGTCCCGCACATCGAAACCGGCGTTATCTTCAGAGAAAACATTAAGGGTGGAACGGATCTTGGCAAAAAGGCTAAAGAATTCATCGATAAGGGTGAGCTGGTCCCCGACGGGATCACCGTCCCCATGATCCTGGACCGCCTTCAGCAGCCGGACTGCGCGAAAGGCTGGCTCCTCGACGGCTTCCCCCGCAACCTGGCGCAGGCCGAGGCCCTGGACAAGGCCCTTGACCAGGCGAACATGAAGCTCGACTACGTGATCGAGATCATCCTCGATCGCGCCATCGCCAAACAGCGCATCATGGGCCGTCGCCTCTGCGCCACCGACAACAACCATCCGAACAACATCTACATCGACGCGATCAAGCCGGCGGAGAAGGACGGGAAGATCGTCTGCCGCGTCTGCGGCAGCGACAAGCTCACCACGCGCGCCGACGATCAGGACGAGGCCGCGATCGACAAGCGCCACGGGATCTACTACGACACGAAGACGGGCACGCTGGCCGCGGTCAACTACTTCCGGGAACGAACCCGGGTCATCGGCGTCGACGGCGCCCCCGGCGTGAAGGAGGTCTCCGAGGACCTGCTCAAGAAACTCGCCTGAACCTCGTCTAAGGTCCCGGCCTTAGGATTTAACGATCCGCTCATGAGCCGCCCTCCCCTTCCGGGAGTGCGGCTTTTTTGTGGAGATCGTTCGCCCGTCGCCGGCGCATCTCTGTTCTGGACATCCCGTCGCTTTGCGTTTATGGTGTCCGCAAACGGATGCCGTTCCGCGGGGAGCGCTCACTGCCCGCGGATTCCCCCGCGGGGCGGCCAAATCCCCGGAGCAGCTGCCCCGGGACGTTCGGACTTCCGACAAGGGCCGGGACCCCGGCGCCGGAAAAACGACCGCATGCACCTGCTCAACGATATCCTGATCATCCTCGGCCTCTCGGCCCTGGTCCTGTACGTCTGTTATCTGATCCGGGTGCCCAACATCGTGGGGTTTCTCGCCACCGGCCTGATCTGCGGACCCTTCGGGCTGGGCCTGGTCCGGGACATCGCCGCCGTCAAACTCCTGGCCGAAGTCGGCGTGGTCCTGCTTCTGTTCACGATCGGCCTGGAGTTTTCCTTCCGCAGCCTTCTCCACATCAAGCGGCCCGTCCTCATCGGCGGCTCTCTTCAGGTGGCGATCACGGTCTTCTTCGGCTTCGCCGTCTCCCGGCTCTTCGGTTTGCCCCCGGGGGTATCGGTGCTGATCGGCTTCCTGATCTCCCTGAGCAGCACGGCCATCGTCCTCAAGATCATGCAGGACCGCGCCGAGGTCGAAACCCCGCACGGGGGCGCGGCCCTCGGCATCCTCATCTTTCAGGACATCGTCGTCGTACCCATGATGCTCCTGATCCCTCTTTTGGCCGGCGACCCAAACGGGGGCGGCCGGGCGGCGCTCTGGATTTTTATCGCCAAGGTCATCTCCATCCTGGCGCTGACGATCGTCAGTGCACGCTGGATCGTGCCGTTCGCCTTCTACAACATCGCCCGCACCAAAAGCCGCGAACTTTTTCTGCTCAGCGTGATCGCCATCTGTCTGGCCGTCGCCTGGCTGACCTACCAGGCCGGTCTGTCGCTTGCCCTCGGGGCCTTCCTGGCGGGCCTGATCATTTCGGAATCGGAGTACAGCCATCAGGCACTCGGCGATATCCTCCCCTTTCGCGACGTCTTCACGAGTTTCTTCTTCGTATCCATCGGTATGCTCCTCAATGTCGGATTTTTCTTCGATCACCCCCTCACCCTGTCGTCGCTGGCGCTGGGGGTGCTCTTCGTCAAGGCGCTGATCGTGGTCGTCGTCGCCATCCTGCTCGGCCTCTCCCTGAGGACGGCGATCCTGGTGGGCGTCGCCCTGAGCCAGGTGGGGGAGTTTTCGTTCATCCTGTCGGAAAAGGCCCTCCAGTACGGCCTGCTGGCGGGGGATACGCATCAGATCTTCCTGGCCGTCTCCGTCATGACCATGATGGCGACGCCTTTCGCGCTAACCGCTTCCCCCGGGATCGCGCGACTGGCCCTCAGACTGCCCTTGCCCCGGAACATCAAACGGGGGGTCTACCCCTCGCGCCGGGCAGAGCGCGTGCGCGACAAAGATCACCTGATCATCGTGGGCTTCGGCCTCAACGGCCGCAATCTGGCCCGCGCGGCCAGGTCCAGCGGCATTCCCCACGCGGTCATCGAAATGAACCCGACGGTCGTGCGGGAGGAGCGGGCCAAGGGAACGCCGATTCACTACGGGGACGCCACCCAGGAGGCGATCCTGCAGCACCTGAACGTCAAGGCAGCCAAGGCCCTCGTCGTGGTCATCAACGATCCGTCCGCGACGCGCCGGATCACGGAGCTTGCCCGGAGGCTGAATCCGAAGCTCTACCTCGTGGTCCGCACGCGGTTCATCCAGGAGATGGCCCCCCTGACCGACCTGGGCGCAGACGAAGTCATCCCGGAGGAATTCGAGACGTCCGTGGAAATTTTCAGCCGCGTCCTCGCGAAATATCTGCTGCCGAAGGACGAGATCGAGAAGTTCGTGGCGGAAATCCGTTCGGAACGCTACGGGATGCTTCGGAGCCTTTCCCGCGAGGCCACGTCCTGCACGGATCTCGAGCTGTGCCTGCCGGACGTGGAAATCAAATCGTTCCGCATCGCCGCGGGATCTCCCTATATCGACAAAACGCTCGCCCAGACCGAACTGCGGAAAAAGATGGGGGTGTCCGTCCTGGCCCTGAGGCGCAAGGACCAGACGCTCTCCAATCCCCCCGCCGAAACGGTCTTTCAGGCCGGGGATATCCTGTTTATGGTCGGGGAACCCGACCGGGTTGCGGATGCGATCCGCCGGTTCAATCCGCAGGGGTGACCTCCGGCGCCCCTGCGCCCCGCCCTCCGCTTTACTCTCCCCCCCGAATATGCTATAAGCCGCCGAATTTCGCTCCCCCGGGTCCGACGGGGCGTTCGCTCCCGAACGCCGTGAACGTCAAGCCCCGGCCGGCGCCGACACGCGTCGGGCGAGGACGGGATGACGGGTAACCTATGAACCGCATTCGGAATTTCAGCATCATCGCCCATATCGACCACGGAAAATCGACCCTGGCCGACCGGCTCATCCAGATCACCGGGGTCGTCGACGCCCGGAACTTCCAGGACCAGATCCTGGACAACATGGACATCGAGCGCGAGCGGGGCATCACGATCAAGAGCCAGGCCATCGCCCTTCCCTACCGGGCGGCGGACGGCCGGGACTACACGCTGAACCTGATCGACACGCCGGGGCATGTCGACTTCACCTACGAGGTTTCGCGCTCCCTCGCCTCCTGCGAGGGCGTGCTGCTCCTGGTCGACGCCGCGCAGGGCGTCCAGGCCCAGACGCTCGCCAACCTCTACCTCGCCCTTGAAAACGACCTCGCGATCATCCCCGTCATCAACAAGATCGACCTCCCCTCCGCCGACATCGAGCGGGTCAAGGAGCAGATCGACGCCGAGCTGGGCCTCGACCCCGAAACGGCGATCCTCTGCTCCGCCAAGGAGGGAACGGGGATCGAGGCGATCCTGGAGGCCATCGTCCGGCAGATCCCCCCGCCCGTCGGCGATCCGGAGGCGCCGCTCGCCGCGCTCATCTTCGATGCCAAGTACGATGCCTTCCGAGGCACGGTGATTCACTGCCGCCTCTTCGCCGGGGCCCTCAAGGCGGGGGACATCATCCGCTTTCACTACAACGACGCCACCTACCGCGTCGAGGAGGTGGGACGATTCCGCCTGCAGCGGGAGAAGACCGACACCCTCCGGGCCGGCGAGGTGGGCTACATCATCGCCGGGGTGAAAACCGTCTCGGACGTGCGGACGGGCGATACGATCACGCACGAGAACCGGCCCTGCGCCGCGCCGCTCCCGGGCTTCAAGGAAATCAAGCCGGTCGTGTTCGCCTCCATCTACCCCATCGCCTCGGACGACTACGAGGACCTCGCCGTCTCGCTCGAAAAGTACAAGCTGAACGACGGCTCGTTCGTCTACGAGAAGGATTCCTCCGCCGCCCTGGGCCAGGGATTCCGCTGCGGTTTCCTCGGGCTGCTCCATCTCGACGTCGTGCAGGAGCGCCTGGAGCGGGAGTACGATCTGTCCATCATCCTGTCCGTTCCCTCGGTCCGCTACCGGTTCACCCTGAAGGACGGCGCCTCCGTCTGGGTGGACAATCCGATGCACTACCCGGATCCCGTCTCCATCGTCAAGAGCGAAGAGCCCTACATCCGCGCCGACATGATGCTCCCGGACCGCTACCTCGGCGCGGTGATGAAACTCTGCATGGAAAAGCGCGGGGTGAACTCGCAGATGAACTATTTGAGCCCGGGCCGCGTGGAGCTGACCTACGAAATGCCGCTCTCCGAGGTGATCTACGACTTCTACGACCGTTTCAAGTCCGTCACCCAGGGCTACGGCTCGTTCGATTACGACCTGATCGACTATCGCGAAAGCAACCTGGTGCTCCTCGACATCCTCGTCAACGGGGAAAAGGTGGACGCCCTTTCCCAGATCGTCCACCGGGACCGGGCGCGGGCGC
>DAOPOS010000049.1:0-6422 GCA_035358035.1 Syntrophales bacterium
TCCCCGCCCTTCAACTGGACAAGCTCGGCCCCGACGGCCTGGGCGATCTGCTCCAGCTCGGTCTTGCGCAGGTGATCGGCGTAGATGTCGAGATCCAGGCCCGCAACGGCGACCAGCTTGAAGCGGGGCTTCTTCTCCCCTTCCTTGATTTTCCGTCTCTCGCGGTAAAAAATCATCCCTGCCATGATGAACCTCCTTCAGGTCTTTCTCGCCTTGCCGATGGTCGGTTTCCACTGGTGGTCCCCGAGGGGAAGCAGGGGCAGCACGGGTCTTCCCGCCCACAGGAAAGGGCGCACCCACGCTCCCGTCAGGACCCTGTCCGCCGGTGGAGGATATTTCGCCTCGCGGTCGGAGGATACCACGGTTATCCCGAGATTTTCCAGCTCTTTCACGGACACGGTCTCCGGGATGGCTCTCAGCCGGCCGAATTCGATGAAGCGCCCGCACCAGCCCCCGGCCGTGAGGCCCACGCCGGCGGCGGCGCCGATGATGCCGTCCTCGGTGCCGCCGTGACCCGACAGGTGACCCCCCCGGGCGGCCCTTTGCGCTTCCTCCTGGGTTGCGAGTTCCGTCGCGCAGCGCGCGCCGAAGACCGTAAGGCGGGGGATGGCGGGATCGTCCGCGCAGACGACGCACAGTCCCGGATCGCTCTTAGGGGCATGATGCGCCTCGACGTGGGCGACGGCGCGGGACACGATCCCGGCGAGGCAGTCCCGGGAGGGGGCCTCGACGATGGCGCATGCCGCACTGTTATGGGAGGTGTAGGGAATCCGCGGATCGACGAGCAACTGCTGTCGAACGACGCCGATCAGCCGGCATTCCGGCGGGAGGACATCCTCGAGGCGGCGGGTCATCCGGCCCGTCCCTTCGGCGGAGGTCAGGGAATCGGTGTCGTCGAAGCCGACATAAATGAGAGGCATGGCACATCCTTTCCTTTACCGACAGAGATCGTCCCTTTCCGTCGGTACATCTGTTGTTTTAAGGATATTATAGTCGGATAAGGTTGGTTTTGGGAATTTATTTCTTGAATTTCTCCGTTCATTTTCTTATGATCGGCCCGCATTTTGAGCGAAGGGTCAAATGTCCTGTCAACCCGGGGGTGAGATCATGGAAGACGACGGCGCCCGCGCCGTTCAGGACCAGTGGATGAGCACGCAGGGCCTTGCCCGGTATCTCCATATCCACGAAAAACAGGTCTATGCCCTGCTCAAGTCCGGCCGCCTGCCGGGGACCAAGGCCACGGGGAAATGGCTGTTTTCCAGGCGTCTCATCGATGCGTGGCTGGAGGATCGGGCCCGGCGGAACCTGGCTGACGTCCGGCAGCGGAGCCGCAGAAGCGAAGGCGCCCTGCTGGCCGCGGGGAGCGACGACCCCCTGCTCACGATGCTTATCGCCGCCGCTGGCCGGTCCGTCCCGGGCGGCGCCATCTTTTCGGCGGTCACCGGCAGTGCGGAAGGTCTCCGCACGCTGGGGGAGGGCTACACGGACGTCGCCTGGAGCCATCTCCTCGATGCGGAAGCAGGATCCTACAATACCCCCGCCGTGATCGGCCGTTATCTTGGCGATCGGGAAACGACGACCGTACACCTGTTCAACCGGGAGGTGGGGTTCGTGACCGCGGCCGGGAACCCGAAGGGCATTGCCGCGTTTTCCGATCTGGTCCGGCCCGAGGTCAGCTTCGTGAACCGCCAGGAGGGGTCCGGCATCCGCTTCCTGACCGAGGCGCGTCTCCGGGCCGAGGGGATCGATCCGGGGCGAATCCAGGGGTTCGAGCGGTCGGTGTGCACGCACGTGGAGGTGGGGCTTGCCGTCCGCGCCGGACGGGCCGACGCGGGTGTCGCGGTCGGGGCCGTGGCGCGTCTGCTCGGCCTCGCCTTTGTGCCGCTGACGGAGGAGAGCTTCGACATGATTCTCGACCGGGAGACCTTCTTTTCCCGGACGGTTCAATCCCTGCTCGACATCCTCCAGGGGGAGGCGTTCCAGGAGAGCGTGCGGGGGTTGGGGGGGTACGACTTTGCGCGGACGGGACGGCTTCTGACGTGATCCGCGAACATCAAGGAGGAGGTATGGGAAGATGAAAAGGTTGCTGATCGGCGTGCTTCTGGGCGTACTGTTGTGCTGTCCCGGGCTCGGTCTCGCCAAGGGAGGCGGATTCCTGCTTCTGTCCAGCACGATCGGTCCCGTCGATGCGGGGATCGTCGGCGCGCTGGAGGATCGGTTCGAAAAAGACACCGGCATCCGTGTGCGCCACGTGGGCGCCGGAACGGGGGCGGCCCTGGACATCGCCCGCAAAGGGAGCGTGGATCTCGTGATGGTCCATGCGAAGTCCCTTGAGGAGAAATTCGTGGCCGAGGGGTATGGCACGGAACGGATCCCGCTGATGTACAACGACTTCGTCATCGTCGGTCCGGCGGTCGACCCGGCGGGCATCAAGGGGATGACCTCGGCGACGGCGGCCCTGAAGGCCCTTGCCGCCAAGAACGCGCCCTTCATCAGCCGGGGCGACAAGTCGGGGACGCATGTAGCGGAGACGGAGCTCTGGGCCAAGGCCGGGATCCAGCCGGCGGGCGCCTGGTATCAGGTTTATGCCAGAGGCGCCGAGGGGAATGCCCCGACCCTGAAGTATACGGACGAAAAGGGCGCCTATACCGTCATCGACCGGGCGACGTACCTTTCCCTCAAGGACAAGATCGCGATCGGCATCCTGGTTGAGGGCGACCAGGCCCTGCTCAACTACATTTCGCTGATCCCCGTCAACCCGAAGAAGATTGAACGGGTGAATGCAAAAGACACGCAGGCCTTTATACGCTGGCTCACCGCGCCGGACAAGGGGCAGGCGATCATCCGCGATTTCGGCAGGGAGAAGTACGGCGCCCCCCTGTTCTTCCCGAATTCGCGGGAGTGGCAGCGGGCGCAGCAGAAATAGCGAAGCGACCCTGAACGGGGAGCCGGGGCGGAGCGGGGCATCCCTGAAGGGTGGGCGCCGATGGTTCCGACGAGCGAAAATCCGGGTGGAGGCGATCCGGCGTGCCTGGAGCGGCGACACCCTCAATCGACAGGAGGAGACGACATGAAGATGCGCAAAGGATTGACCTGGGCAGTGGGCCTGATGGCCGCGCTGATCCTGATGGCCGGTTTCTCGCCCGCGCAGGCGGCGCCGGTGAAGCAGAAGAACCTGATTCTCGCGACCACGACGAGCACCCAGGACACGGGCCTGCTCGACGTCATCATCCCGATCTTCGAGAAGAAGACCAAGTATTTCGTCAAGACGATCGCGGTCGGTTCCGGCGCGGCCATGGCCATGGGGCAGAAGGGGGAGGCCGATGTGCTCCTCGTCCATTCGCCCGCCGCGGAAAAGAAACTGGTGGAGGAGGGCTATGGCGTCAACCGGCGGCTCGTCATGCACAACGATTTCGTGATTCTGGGACCGGCATCCGACCCGGCCGGCATCAAGGGGATGAAGTCCGCAACCGAGGCCTTCAAGAAACTCGCCGCCGCCGGCAGCCTCTTCATGACCCGGGCGGACAAGTCCGGCACCCACGCCAAGGAGATGGCCATCTGGAAGGCCGCCGGCGTCAATCCGGAGGGACAGAAATGGTACCAGCAGACGGGCCTGGGGATGGGACAGACCCTGGGCGTCGCCGCGGAGAAGAAGGCCTACACCCTGTCCGACCGGGGCACGTATCTGGCCATGAAAAAGAACCTGGGCCTGGACATTCTGAGTGAAGGGGATGGCGTGCTTCTCAACATCTATCACGTCATCGAGGTGAACCCCGCCAAGTGGCCGAAGGTCAACGCCCCGGGGGCCAAGGCCTTCGCCGATTTCATGGTCTCGAAGCAAGTCCAGAAGATCATCAAGACGTTCGGCGTAGACAAGTACGGCTCGCCCCTATTCTTCCCCGACGCCGGCAAGAAGGTCGAGGACCTCGGGAAGTAAGATCTTATGGATATGATCCTGGAGGGCCTCAAACAGGCCTTTTACCTGCTCGTGACCTTCGATCCGGAGGTCATGGGGATCACCTGGCTGTCCCTCAAGATCTCGGGGACGGCCACGTTCTTCAGCCTGTTCTTCGGGATCTCCGTCGGGACCGTCGTGGCCCTGACGGAGTTTCCCGGGCGGCGGCTCGTCGTCAGTCTGATCAATACGGGGATGGGGCTGCCGCCCGTCGTGGCGGGTCTGATCGTGACGATCTTCCTCTGGCGGAACGGGCCCCTGGGCTTCCTCGAGATCCTCTACACCCCGACGGCCATGATCATCGCCCAGTCCCTGATCGCGGCGCCCATCGTGACGGGGATCAGCCTGGCGTCCATCCAGCAGTTGCCGCGGAATCTCCGCCTTCAGATCCTCGCCCTCGGGGCGAACCGTCTTCAGATGGTCTGGATCCTCATCAAGGAGGCCAGACTGCCGCTGCTCGCGGCGGTCATGGCGGGCTTCGGCGGCGTCATTTCCGAGGTCGGCGCCTCCATCATGGTCGGTGGAAACATCAAGGGGTATTCCCGCGTGCTGACGACGGCCACGGTGATGGAAACGGGGAAGGGGAATTTCGAGATCGCCCTGGCGCTGGGGTTCATTCTGCTCCTGCTCGCCTTCATCATCAACGCCGTCCTCACCCAAGTCCAGCAGCGACAGAGGCCGCGATGACGACGGACGCCCCAATCCTTTCCGTTTCGGATCTCTTCGTGAAGCGCGGCGGCGTCCCCGTCCTCGACCTGCCCGCATTTTCGATCCGAAAAGGCGAGACGGTGGGCCTGATCGGCCCGAACGGCGCAGGGAAATCCACCCTCCTGTTGGCCCTGGCCTGTCTCATCAAGCGGGAAAGGGGGCGGATTCTCTTCCATGGACAAGTTGTGTCCACGCGGCGTGAGACCTTCGCCTACCGGCGGCGGATCGCCGTCGTCTTCCAGGAGCCGCTCCTGTTCGACACGACGGTTTACGCGAACGTCGCCTCAGGCCTCGACATCCGCCACCTGGACCGGCAGGAGATCGGGGAACGGGTGACCCGCCGCCTCGGACAGTTCGGCATCGAGCACCTGCGGAACCGCTCGGCCCGGAAGCTCTCCGGCGGGGAGGCCCAGCGGACGAGCCTGGCGAGGGCCTTCGCGATCGATCCCGAGATCGTCTTTCTGGACGAGCCCTTTTCGTCCCTCGATCCGCCCACCCGCGAGGGCCTGCTGGAAGATCTCCATCGTATCCTGAAGGAGACGGGGACCACGGCCGTCATGGCCACGCATGACCGTCTGGAGGCCCTGCGCCTTTCGGACCGCATGGCGGTGATGCGGGACGGCGAGGTCGTGCAGATCGGCCCCGCCGACACGATTATCCATCACCCGGCGGATGAATTCGTCGCGTCCTTTGTCGGGATGGAGACCATTCTCACCGGGCGGGTTTCCGGCTGCGGGCCGGGGACCATCCGCGTGGATCTCGGTGTCGGCGAACTCGAAGCCGTGGGGGAGGCCCGGCCCGGGGAAGCCGTCCGCTGCTGCATCCGGCCGGAAAACGTCACCCTCCAGTTGCCCGCTGCCCGCGAGGAGACCAGCGCCCGCAACCTGTTCCCCGCCCGGGTCGAGAAAATCCAGCCGCTGGGGCTCTTCCACCGCGTCCTTCTGGACTGCGGCTTTCCTCTGACGGCCTACGTCACGTCCCAATCCATCTCCGACCTGAACCTCCGCGAGGGGGCCGGCGTCCAGGCGGCCTTCAAGGCCACCGCCGTGCACGTCATCCGCCACGAAAAGTAGGTCCGCATGAACCCTCGGCTTTTTCTCCCGTCTTCCGCGGACTGAGGGGCGAGTTTTCATTGACACGCGGCCTAAAATAGGGAAGAAGGCGCCATGGACCTGTTCATCGCGGCGATTCTGGGAATTGTGGAAGGCGTGTCGGAGTTTCTGCCCATTTCCTCGACGGGCCATCTGATCCTGACGTCCCACCTGCTGGGGCTTCGGCATACCGATTTTCTGAAGAGCTTCGAGATCGCGATCCAGGTGGGGGCGATCCTGTCCGTCTGCGTCCTGTACTGGCGGGACCTCCTCGTGAAGCCAGCGGTGATGAAGCGTGTCGCCCTGGCCTTCCTGCCGACGGGCGTGATCGGGCTGACGCTCTACCCGGTCATCAAGTCCTGCCTCCTGGGATCGCCGTCCATCGTCCTGTGGGCGCTTGCCGCCGGGGGGCTCTTTCTGATCGTTTTTGAATGGCGCTATCGGGAGGGGCGGGATGCCGTGGCGCGTACGGAGGACATGACCTGGCGGCAGGCCCTGATCATCGGCCTCTTCCAGGCCATCGCCGTGATCCCGGGCGTCTCGCGCTCGGCCTCCACCATCGTCGGGGGGCTCCTTTTGGGACTGAAACGCCGGACCATCGTGGAGTTTTCCTTCCTCCTCGCCGTGCCGACCATGGCGGCGGCGACCGGCTACGATCTCCTGAAGAA
>DAOPOS010000050.1:0-5511 GCA_035358035.1 Syntrophales bacterium
GTTTCCGGCGTGAGAGGCCAGCGTCCTAACCACTAGACGATGGGACCATGAATGGGAAACGCCACGCGACGAGATCCTGCCTCCGGCATCCTCCCGATGATCGATCCGCAGGAGATCGAAATTTGAAAGTGTCCTCCTATGGGAAAACCGTCTTAAAGTCAAGTTGAAAATCAGGGGATTCGGGTGCGCCCGGACCGGCGCCCCTACAAAATGGCTTCATGAAATCCGTGCCCGGACCGCTCACTGCCGCCCGACGAAGGCGATGGCCTTCCGGATTCTGTCCTGCGTCTTGGCCAGCCCCAGGGTGATCATGATCTCGTCGATCCCCGGGCTGACCGTCCGGCCCGTGAGCGCCACGCGCAGTGGCTGGGCGATGGCCTTGAGCTTGATCCCCCGCGCCTCGACGAACGACCGAAGGAACGCCTCGATCCCCTCCCGGCTGTAATCGGCCAGTCCGGGCAGGGCCTCGGCGACCGCCGCCAGTTGCGGCGCCGTCTCCGGCGTCAGAAACTTCGCCGCCGCCTCGGCCTCATAGGCCACCGCATCGGCAAAGTAGAACGCGGCGCTGTCGGCCAGTTCGACCAGGGTCTTCGCGCGGGACTTCAGATCGGAAACGACGCGGGCGGAGAATCCATCGTCCGACACCGGATAGCCCCGCGCCTCCCAGAAGGGCTTGAGGTTTTCCACGAGCAACTCCGCAGGATACGCCTTGAGGTAGTGCTGGTTGAGCCACAGCAGCTTTTCGGGGTTGAAGACGGCCGCCGACCGCCCCACCGCGTCCAGATCGAAGAGGGCGACAAGTTCATCCATGGTGAAGATTTCCTGATCCCCGTGGGACCAGCCCAGGCGGACCAGATAGTTCACCAGCGCCTCGGGGAGATAGCCCATGTCCTTGTAGGCCATGACGGACGTCGCCCCGTGCCGCTTGCTGAGCCTCGCCTTGTCGGCGCCCAGGATCATGGGAACGTGGCCGAACTGGGGCACCGCGTACCCGAGCGCCTGATAGAGCAGGATCTGGCGGGGCGTGTTGTTCACGTGGTCGTCCCCTCGGATGACGTGCGTGATCCCCATCTGGGCGTCATCCACGACCACCGCGAAGTTGTACGTAGGATAGCCGTCCGCGCGCTCGATGATGAGGTCGTCCAGTTCGTCATTGCTGAACTGGATCGGCCCCTTGATGAGGTCGTGGACGATGGTGGTCCCGATTTCCGGACACCGGAAGCGGACGACGGAGCCCGGGGTACGCGTCAGGCCGCGGTCGCGGCAGGTGAAGTCGTACTTCGGCTTGCGGCCGGCCGCCAGAGCCTGCTTGCGTTTTTCCTCGAGGAGTTCCTGTGAGCAGGTGCAGAAGTAGGCCTTCCCCTCGTCGACTAGGCGCTGTACTTGCGCCCGGTGGATCTCCACCCGCTCCGCCTGGAAAATCGGACCTTCATCCCAGGAAAGCCCAAGCCAGGTCATCGCATCGAGAATGGCCCGGGTCGATTCGTCCGTCGAACGCATCTGGTCCGTATCCTCGATCCGCAGGATGAACTTTCCGCCGTGATGCCGGGAAAAGAGCCAGTTGAACAGGGCCGTCCTCGCCCCACCGATGTGGAGATATCCGGTCGGCGACGGCGCAAAACGCGTGCGGAGGGTTTCGGGTGCGGTCATGAGCGATCCTTGCTAACGATAGATTCCATAAGGCCTCGCAGCGGACAACCGCCGGCGCGTCTCCCTGGACACCGGGCACCGCCAAACCGCGAACGGCCTGAAAGGCGACTTCTTATAGGTCCGCACCTCCGGTTTTGTCAAGCCGGATTTCGCAAATTATGCTTGACAACAGGGGGGATTTGTAATTTACTTCCGCACTTTATTCAGGGGGTGACCGTGAAGATCACCGTAGCCAAGATTCCCGAAGAGGGCCTGAAGTATGGGTTTACCCGCCCGGGCGAGTGGTTCCGGGAGTTCGGGCGGGGGCGCGAAGACCTCCCCGTCGAACTGGGACCTGTGGAGGTCTCCCTGAAGGCCAGAAGGACCGGGGATACGGTCTACCTGGAGGGCACGATCGAGACGACGGTCACGGCCGATTGCTGCCGCTGCCTCGAGGCGGCCCGCCTGCCCCTGGCGGCGGCATTCGCCTACACCGGCGTGCCCGAGGAAGAGCGCTTTGCGGAGGAGCGCGAGCTCCGGCCGGAAGATCTGGAAGTGGTCTTCTACACAGAAGACACCCTCGATCTGGACCCGATCGTCTACGAGCAGATCCTCCTCCAGATCCCGCTCAAGATCCTCTGCCGGGAGGATTGCCGCGGTTTGTGCCCGCACTGCGGCGCGAATTTGAATGACGGGCCATGCCGCTGCCCGGAAGAGGCGTCGGACGGACCGTTTTCCGTCTTGAAGAAATTGAAGATCTGACACCTTAAGAGAGGATACGCTATGCCAAACCCAGTCAAACGACATTCGCGCACGAGACGCGACAAGAGGCGGTCCCACGATTTTCTGACGGCGCCCGTGACCTCGGCCTGCCCGCAGTGCGGAGAGCCCAAGCTTCCCCACCGGCTCTGCGCGAATTGCGGCACCTACAAGGGGCGGGAAATCGTTCCCATCGAGAAGCTTTCCTGAAGCGTCGATTCCGCCTGAGGAAGGGATCATCATGATCAGGGTGGGGGTTGTCTTTCCGGGACAGGGCACCCAGTACGTGGGCATGGGCAAAGACCTCTGCGAGGGAAGCGCCGCCGCGGGGCGCGTGTTCCGCGAAGCGGGCCGCCTGCTCGGGATGGATGTGGCCGACCTGTGCTTCCAGGGACCGCGGGAGCGTCTGAGCCTGACGGTCTTCACCCAGATTGCCGTTCTGACCGTCGACATCGCCTGCTGGGAGGCCCTCCGCGAAGCGGCCCCCGTGACGCCCGAGGTCATGGCCGGTCACAGCCTGGGCGAGTACGCCGCCCTGTACGCCGCGGGCGCCGTCACCCTGGACGACGTCTTCCCCCTCGTCAAGGCGCGCGCCGAATACCACCAGCAGGCCGTCCCCGTGGGCGTCGGCGCCATGGCCGCGATCGTCGGCCTCACACGCGAGCGGGTCGATGCGATCTGCCGCGAGGCGTCGTCACCGGGGACCGTGGTCGCCCTCGCCCTCCAGAACAGTTCGAACCAGCTCGTCGTCTCCGGCCACACCCCGGCGGTGGACGCGGCCGTCGAAATGGCCGCGGCAGCGGGAGCCCTGCAGGCGGTGAGGCTCCCCATCAGCGTCCCCTGCCACAGCCGGCTGCTCGACCCGACCGCCGCGCTGCTGGCCGAGCACCTGCGCACGGTGACTTTCGGGGACACCGCCGTCCCGGTCATTCCCAATTGCGACCCGGAGGTCTTTTATACCCGCGACCGCGCGACCGCGCTGCTGACCCGTCAGATCACCTCGCCCGTCCGCTGGCAGGAGACCGTCGAGAGGATGGTCGCCTTGGGCGTGGATACCGTCATCGAGGTCGGACCCGGACGGGTCCTGTCCGGCCTGGGCAAGCGGATCCACCGGGGGCTCAAGCTCCTGAACGTGGAAGACGCGGCGTCCCTGAAAAAAACGGCAGATTTTTTAAACAGTTGATGATATGAAGGCGTGGAAAAAGCACGCCGTCATTTTTAACGAGGAGGGAGGATTCATGTCGCTCGAAGAAAAGGTTATCGAAATCATCATGGAGCAGTTGGATGTCACGCGGGAGGAGTGTGTCCTGGAGGCGTCCTTCATCGACGATTTGGGTGCAGATTCCCTCGATCTGGTCGAGTTGATCATGGAAATGGAGGAAAATTTCGGCATCCAGATCGCGGATGAGGAACTCGAGAAGATCCGCACCATCGGCGACGTCATCGATTTTCTGCACAGCAAGGGCGTAAAGTAACCGGCCCTTCGCCATACGCCGTCAGGGGGTGTCCATTGAAAAGAAGGGTTGTCATCACCGGCCTCGGGGCCGTGACGCCGCTTGGCTGCTCCGTCCCGGAAACCTGGGAGGCCGCCTGCGCTGGACGGTCGGGCGTCGCTCCCATCACCCGGTTCGACGCGACCCTCTTCGATACGAAAATCGCCGCTGAACTGAAGACCTTCGATCCCCTGCAATACGTCAACAAGAAAGAGCACCGGCGCCTCGACGATTTCATCCTCTATGCCATCGCCGCATCCGAAATGGCCGTGGCCGACGCGGGCGGGGCCATCACCGGGACCAACGCGGAGCGGGCCGGCGTGATCATCGGCTCGGCCATCGGCGGGCTCGCCACCATCGAGAAAGAGAAGGAAACCCTCACGGCGGCCGGCCCCCGGCGCATTTCGACCTTCGCCATTCCGGCGGTCCTCTGCAACCTGGCGGGCGGCCACGTCTCCATCCGCTTCGGCGCCAAGGGGCCGATCACCTGCCCCGTGACCGCGTGCGCCGCAGGCACGAACGCCATCGGGGACGCCTTCCGCCTCATCCAGGACGGATATGCCGACGTGATGATCGCCGGCGGGGTGGATGCCGCCATCACCCCCCTCGGGATCGGCGGGTTCAACGCGATGCGGGCGCTCTCGACCCGGAACGCGGAGCCGCAAAAGGCCAGCCGGCCGTTCGACCGCGACCGCGACGGCTTTGTCGTCGGCGAAGGCGGCGGCATCCTCATCCTGGAGGAAATGACCGCGGCCCTGGACCGGGGCGCCAGGGTCTACGCGGAAATGGCGGGCTACGGCTCCACGTGCGACGCCTTTCACATGGCGGCGCCGCCTCCGGGACACGAGGGGGCCGTCCGGTGCATGCAGGCCGCGCTCCGGGACGCGGGGCTCGGCCCCGGGGACATCGATTACATCAACGCCCACGGCACCTCCACCCCGCTGAACGATGCCTATGAAACCCAGGCCATCCGCACCGTCTTCGGCGCGCACAGCGACCGGCTCGCCGTCAGCTCCACCAAGTCCATGACGGGACACATGCTGGGGGCCGCCGGCGGCGTGGAGGCCCTGTTCGCCGCGCTGGCCATCCGGGAGGGCGTCGTCCCCCCGACGATCAACCTCGACCGGCCCGACCCGGACTGCGACCTCGACTACGTCCCCCACACGGCCCGCCGGCAGGCCGTCCGTGCCGCCATGTCCAACACCTTCGGCTTCGGCGGCGTCAACGCCGTGGTGATCCTGAAGGAATTCCGGTCATGACCGAAACCCGTCCCAGACTCACCATCGGCGCCGATCACGCGGGCTTTGCCCTGAAGGAGGCCCTCAAGGCCGCCCTCGCCGCGCAAGGGTATGACATCACGGATGCGGGAACCTTGAACGCGGAACCGGCGGACTACCCCGATTTCGCCGCCCGCGTCGCGCGTGCAATCTCCCGGGGACCCGGCGGGCGGGGCATTTTGATCTGCGGTTCGGGCATCGGGATGAGCATCACGGCCAACCGCTTCCCGGGCATCCGCGCGGCGCTCTGCCTCGATGCCGAGGCGGCACGGCTGAGCCGCCTCCACAACGACGCCAACATCCTGGTGCTTGCGGCCCGCCGGACCGGAACCGAGGACGCCGTCGACATCGCG
>DAOPOS010000051.1:0-4355 GCA_035358035.1 Syntrophales bacterium
TCAGGATGCTGGCGCGGTAGGCGGGATAGCCGGGATCGGTCATGAGGACGACGTCCCCCGGATTGATCCGGGCGAGCACGAAGTGGTGGCAGCCCTCCTTGGACCCGATCAGGCCCAGGATCTCCGTCTCCGGCTTCAGGTCGACCCCGTAGCGGGTCTCGTACCAGCGGGCGACCTCCCGGCGGAAGGCGAGCATGCCCTTTTCCTCGTCCGTCGGATAGCGGTGGTTCTCCGGGTCCTGCGCCCGCCGGCACAGCTCCGCGATGATCGGGGCGGGTGTCGGCTCCACGGGGTCGCCGATCGCCAGGCTGATCACGTCCACGCCGTCGGCCTTGGCCTGGTTGATCTTCTTGCGGAGCTCCATGAACAGGTAGGGCGGGATCTTCGTCAAGCGGTCGGCGGTCTGCAAGGGGAACCTCCTAAGGGCGATATGCCTCCTCCCACAGGCGTCCCTCATAAACCACTTTGGCCCGGCCTTCAAGATAAATCTTCTCGAATCCCCCCGCCTTCTTTGTGAAATGAATGCAAAGGGTTTCGCCGCTCCGGACCCGGACCTCCACCGGGGATTCGACGAGCCCCTTCCAGGCGGAGATCAGGGCCGAGGCGACCGCGCCCGTCCCGCAGGCCAGCGTTTCGTCCTCCACGCCGCGCTCGTACGTCCGGATTTCGAGGGCGTGGGGATCGATGGCGGCGACGAAATTGGCGTTGGTTCCCGCCGGCTGGTACTGGGCGTGATGGCGCAGCATCCGGCCGAGATGGAAGACGTCGGTGTGCTCCAGGTCGTTGACGAAGTGCACGACGTGCGGGACGCCGGTGTTGATGCTGTGGACTTCGAGCGATTTCCCCTCCACGGTGAGGCTCTGGTTGATGGCCAGGTCCCTGGGGTCCGTCAGCCGCAGCTTCACGACGTCGCCCCGGACCTCGGCGTCGATGACGCCCGCCCCCGTCTCGAAGGACATCCGCTCCTTCGCGATGCCCTTGAGAAAGGCGAAGCGGGCGGCGCAGCGGCCGCCGTTTCCGCACATCTCCACCTCGGAGCCGTCTGCGTTGAAGAACCGCCAGCGGAAATCGACCCGGTCGGAGGGCTCGATCAGGATCAGGCCATCCGCCCCGACGGCGATCTTGCGGGTGCAGACGGTCTGGACAAAGGCCGTGATGTCGGGAACCTGAAGCGTCCGCGCCCGGTTGTCGATCAGGATGAAATCGTTGCCGCTGCCGCTCATCTTGCAGAACTCGATCATGCGAGGACCTCCTTGTTGTGAAGCGTCAGGCATCGGAACAGATTCCCGATCATCCCGACGCCCGTCGCAAACGCCTATTCGATATAGCACACCGCCTGCTGGCTCTCGGGATCGGCGACGAGGCGGGCGCAACGTCCCCCCGTTGCCGCCGGCAGGTCGATCAGGTGCACGTAGGGGGCGTACCGGTCCGCCTCCGGCAGGAGGTCCGTCAGGGCGTTGGCGGCCTCCGCGAAGAAGGCGTGCTGAAAATCCGCCTCCGGATCGTTCGGGTACACGGGCAGATAGATGATCCGGGCCTCCACGAGGTCCAGGAAGAAATGGGTTCCGTAGGACACCTCGGGGACGTGCCCCGCCTCCTCCCGGGCGATCTCGACCAGCACCGATGTGTTGTTGATGTCTGCATAGCTCACATTGACGCCGAGGTCAATGTTGCTGCTTCCCCAGCGCCCCGGCCCCATCATGACGAGCGGCTGACCGGCGATCTCGGGATGCTCGTTGATCCGGCCGACGACCCGGCCCAAGGTTTTCTTGACGTCGGCGTCCGCGATGGCGGCGTACCGCTTCGGATCGATGTACAGGATGTAGCGGATCCGCTCCACGACCCCGCCGCTGATCGTCCGGCTGGAGCGGAAGAGGACCCGCGCCTTCGGCAGGTCGACGGGCAGCGTCAGCGGCCCCGTCGTTCCGGGCAGGTGCATGGGCCGGCACTGGAGCAGGTTCACCCGGACGCGGCCCTCGGGGTCCACGGCGGCCGTGAATTCCGTGTCCAGCGGGTGGCCGTAGGCCGCCTCCAGGCGGGAGAGCATCTCGCCCACGATCTTCACGAACGCCGTCCGGTTGATCAGGTTGTTGAAGGTCAGGACGAACTTGTTCGTCCCCGGCGGCAGTCGCCCGGTGAAGGGGTCGGAGAGGTAGCCGTCCTTCATCAGCGAGACGAGCATCGGCAGGTTCGGGTACTCCCCGTCGCGGAAGACCTCCCGGACGGATTTCGTCGCGAGCCGGTTCTCCTCCAGGTCGATCACGTCCATCTCCCACTGGGAATACTTGGCGATTCGCGTGCCCGTCTCGGGCCGCAGTTGCGGATGGCTCACCGCGATCATCCGCGGGTAGTCGTCGCCCACCCGGTTGACGGCCCGCGTGCCCAGCCCGAGGACGAGGCGGATCATGCCCTGCTCAGGATCGATCCGGTTCGTCCAGGCGTAGAGGTTCCGGGAGAAGGCGACGCCGGCCAGGGTCGGGAAGAAATAGCGGTTGAAGGGCATGCCGGAGACCCGCTGGACGAGGATCGCCATCTGCTCGTCGCTCTCCCCGAGTCCCCGCATCCGCCGGTACGTCAAGGCGTCGGGGTTGAGCGTGCTCGCGTAGACGAGCTTCACCGCCGTGAGAAAGGCCTCCAGGCGTTCCTCCGGGCTTCCCTGGTTCGCGCAGTACTCGCTCCGGTACTTGCCGGCGAAGGCGTTGCCGAAGCTGTCTTCGAGCAGCGAGCTCGACCGGACGATGATCGGGGCCTGGCCGAAGTAATCGAGCATGTCCTTGAACTGCTCCAGGATCTCGGGGGTGAACCGGCCCTCGAGGAAGCGCGCCTCCACGTCGGCGAATTCCTCGTGCGAAATGTGGGAGCTGCGCGAGAGCTTGAGCCGCAGGCGGAAGAGTTCGTTGTTCACGAGGAAGGTGAAGAACACGTCCGAGCCGATGTAGAAGGAGTCGTGCTCCTCCAGGATCTCGCGGAAATCGAAGGCGCCCTCGGTGGAGGCGAGGACCCGCCGTGCGAGGAGCATTCCCGCGGCCTTGCCGCCGATCCGGCCCGATCCGATCAGACGGTCCCGGATGGTGAACAGATCGCCGATCGTGAAGTACTGGTCGGCCAGCAGGTTGAATTCCGGATGGTTGCCAATCATCATCCGCGTGAGCTCCTGGCGGAGCGCGGTGATCTCCGGGGTGCTTTCCGGCAGGGGCTCGCCGGCCTCGTGGTACTGCAGGAGCTTCCGGTACACACTCTTCCAGGGGGCCGTCGATTTTTCCTTGACGTGCAGCGGCTTCCGGCTGGCCCGCGCGGAGATCGCCGCCGCGTCGCCGCTCTGGAAGACGGGGGACCACCCCTCCTCCGTGCGGACGTGCGGGAGGAACATCTGGGGGGAGTAGCGGGCCCAGACCTTGAGCGGATGGATGTACGTCTCGTCCTGGACGCGGTAGACGTCGATCAGCACCTGCGTCGTATCCCGGATGCGGGCGACGGCGCTATGGGCGTGGTGCCCCCGGGTCAGGGCGAAGAAGGCCACCGTGTCGAGTTCATAGAGAAAGGGGCAGGTGAGCTGGAAGAAGTTGGCCAGCAGCTCGTCCGTGGCCCACTCGTCGACGAGGGCGGACAGGTTGTCGAAGATGTAGAACGCCTCCTTGCCCAGGGTTTCGATGATCTGATGGACCTCGCCGCTGAAGGCGTCGAAGCCGTCGTGTGGATTGACATCGATGAGGGTGAGCCCCGGCACGGGTTCCAGGATGGGCGCATGGGGGGCGAAGCGCATGTACGCGCAACGGCGCCCGTCGGCGATGGCCCGAGCGGCGAAGGGCCGGGCGAAATGGAGGTAATCGTCCAGATGGTCCACCTGCCAGACGACGTTGTCGCCCAGCCGCAGCCCCTGGACCACCGCGTCCAGGTCGGACAGACCGCTGGTCACCGTTCTGTCGTCCATGGTCCTCCTTCCCCGCCTTCGGCGTCGCCCCCTCGGGACGTTCCGCCGGCGACCCGCCGTCTCGGTCGCTTTCGCGCTTCCTGTGCTCCGCATCGCGGCGCCGGGGCGCCGTGTCGGGGGATGACGGCCGGCACATCCCCCCTGTAGAAAAAGCAAGCGCGATGCCAGGACGATCTTGCGAGGCCCTGCATCCGGGTGGGGCGACCGTCCCTTTTCGACAGGCCGGACCCCAGGTGGGGGCTCAACGGTCCATCCCTTTATAAATTCATGCAATTATGCATTCCACCGCAAGGTCGTCCGAAGGCCGGCGCGCGGATCGTCGCCGGGGCTTGAGGGAATCCGGCGCGCCTCGGCCATTCCAACCGGGCACAAAGTTGTTTCAATTTTGCCGCCCCGTCCGAAATCGGCGACATAAATGTTCCGT